>DASYRC010000001.1:0-60618 GCA_036004925.1 Nitrospiraceae bacterium
TCGAATCAATTCCACACCGAATTCTTCCTTCCTCGACCAACGGACGACGGCCAGGTCCCCGGTCAGGGTGTCTCCGATGAGATCGATACGGATCCGTACATAGTCTCCTTTGTGCAGTGTCACCGCGCTCCGGATGCGGCATCCTTCCAAAGACACATCAACCACCAATCCACCTCCCCCCCGTTCGCCGAAGAACACGGTGGGCAACATGACGGGAAACCGCGGGCATTTTCGTTTCTCCATGGGACTCCTCTCCTTGATAACGTATTCGACAAGATAGACGCCCTCTTTGCACGATGGCCGCAAGTCTTGCGTTACTCGATTTCGTTAGGATGTATGTTGGGCTGGGCAAGCGAGAGCGGGTATGCTCATGCCAGTTGAGATGCAACCGCATGCAGTAACTCTTGGAGATCGAGCGGCTTCTTCAGTGTGGCGTGGGCTCCCAAGTACTTCGCGGTGTCGAGATGGTTCCTCTGACCTGATCCTCCAGAGATCGCAATAATCTTGCTCGCAGGTCGCGTCTTGCGAAGCAGTGGGATCAGTTCCAAGCCATCCATCTCTGGCATGAAGATATCCACGAGAATCAGATCCACCTCCTGATGCTCCAAGAGACGCAAGCCCTGTTTTCCATGCTCGGCGGTCAGGACACGGTGCCCCGCCTGTGCGAGCGCGGCCTGGAAGACCATCCGCACTAATTCTTCGTCATCAATGAGCAAGATAGTCGCCATCGGTCTTCGCCCCCCTTCCTCGGTCTCGCGCAAACTACACCACTCGCATTCTGTGCTCTTGTAGCTGAACGGGGAAAGGGCGACTACTGGCGGAATAGCCAGGTTTAAGCACCGCCGACCGGGCTTGAAAGCCCTCGGAGATGGGATGGAGATCAGGACCAGGGTGTCCGCACCACACACCACACCCTGGCGACAAGGTTTTCGACGAGACGCCTGGATGCTTCCCTGTCTGACCGCTTCGGCTCCGTGTCCAGAGTTGTCTGAGGAAGACAAGAAATTGTTTAGGGCAGAGCCAGCACGAGGACCTGGGCAGGATCGCCTGGCAGGAGGCGGCCCAGATTCAGACAGGGAACAGGCTGAATTATCAGCACATTACGCAGGTAGATTCCCTCAGTCATTTCCGCAGTTCCTGGCTGGAGGAATAGGCATTGGGCTTGCTCTGCTGATCCGATGGTGTTCTGGCCGGTGCCTTCCATGGAGAGACGCCGCCAGGGTTCTGGGAGACTGCCACTCACCAAATCACATGAGTCAGAGAGTCTTATGATGAAAAAGCTACTGTTGACTGGACTCGGGGCCCTGATGCTTGCGGGATGCGCAACAGACGGGCGCAGTCCCAATGTCGGTGTCGGGGTATCGGTTGGAGGCGGTGCGCCGCCACCGGTCATCGCAGAGGCTCCGCGAGGCGGCCCGCCGCCTTGGGCTCCAGCTCATGGGCGACGAGCGAAGGAAGCTCAGTATCGCTATTATTACTATCCGGCAAGCGGCGTGTACATGAACGTCAACACAGGCGGCTACTTCTACTTGTCTGGAGGCACCTGGCAAGTCGCCATGACGCTCCCCTCCACCGTGAGGCTCGATACGAGCAACTACGTGAGCCTTGAGCTGGAGACCGATAAACCTTACCTGTACTACGATCAACACAAGGTCAAGTATAAGGGGCACGGTCGTTCGAAGGGCCATGGCCATGGGAAAGGACACTGGAAAGATAAGGATTAGCAGGGTGGTTTTGTGATGGTGGCCTGATGTGTGACCCAAACGCTGGGCCACAAAGAAGGTGAGGAACGAACTCATATCTCAAGTGGTGCGGGATCTACTGTTCCGGTTGTAGGTCACCCCTTCTATCGATGAACGGAGACGCTCCTATGACACAGGAAATCTTTTTGTGGGCATTGGTTGCTGGACTGGTCGTCTTCACCTGGGTGATGGCTCACGCCGGCTTTGGTGACGACCATCACACCCGCGACTACCAACATGGAAGCGCCTCGCCGGAACACTGTGACAGAGAGGAACCGCACGACGACTCACCCCAGCAGTAGAAGGTCGCGGCCTGACAGAGGGACGTTTACATCAGGATGCTCCCCATACAGGCATACAGTAGAAGTCCCTATCCACCAATCACCGCGTCTTCAATGGAATGCACCAGCCGGTGCCGCCGTGGGAGTGGCGGAAAATCAAGCGGTAGTGGTTGATGCTCCCATGCGCCAGGCAAAAGTACCATTCAATTTGATGAATCGTGGGTGCGTATCTTTGGGCAACAACCAGGGTTCCGCTCTGAAACATACTAGGTCTTTTCCTAGTAAGTACAGTTCTGGGGGTGCAGTAGAATGAAGCTACTTCAGAAACCGCGAATGGTGATAGCCTCCTACTCGCGATTTGAAGTGGAAGGCCCGGTTCCGAAAGGACCCGGGCCTTTGTCTTGGATCTGATGTCCAAACTCATTGAGCCCATCGCAGCAGGATGATGGACGCATGGAGAAAAAAGAAGAAATCTACCGATGTTAACATCACGGCCTTTGAGATCCTTCAGGCTGTAACAGGTGAGTTACAGACTCTTGCGCCTTAGTTTGTTTTCCCCCTTACAATACGCCTCCCAGCGAGGCCTCTATGCCCTTCTCGATTCGCCCATCCCGTCGCTTTCCAGTGTGTTGTCCCATTACCTATCACTGCGGTCTCTTTGAGGGCCACGGCACCGTGTGGAATCTCTCCCTAACGGGCTGGCGCTTCTCTGGCAATCTGCCGTTACGGATCGGGGAAGTGTGTTCACTCACGGTGAACCTGTCGAGTCACCCGCGTCTCTACGTGGCCGCAGGGATTGTCCGATGGGTGAGAGGCGAGGAGTATGGGGTCGAAACGCTCGTGATGGACGAGGAGTCACGGGAGGACATGGAACAGTACATCTGCCAGCGGGTAGAGGACAAGTGGATTGCGATCCATGAACAGCGAACGGCTCGACCGCGCAATCAAGAAGTGGACAGAGATTTCTGAAGGGCAGCCGCGCCTAGACCCTTGTGCCTTCCTTCATAGCCCTCCTACAATACGCCTCCCTGCAAGGCGCTTTGGAGGGAACAACCGTGACAGCAAACAGACCGGTTGCGACTCGGATGCTCTGCTTTGCAGTGGGCATGTTGAGTACTCTAGCTCTCACCAATAGAGCCTCCTCCACGGAGGCTTATTTCCAATTCAAAGATCTCGATTCAAACACCTTCGTCGTCAAGCTGGTTGATACATATACAATCAAGGAGGCGAGGGAAATCCTGACAAAGAAGTTGAAGGTACACGTCATGGGGACCATTGAGAAATCCCCTGTGTCTTACAACACACCGTGGCACTATCACCTGAAACCTGAAACCGTCTCCTTTTTTGAAGTTACATCGGAGGCATGTGACGCCACCATTAAGGATGTTGAAGGCCGTCTGTCAGAAGCGGTCGAGGAAATTCTCCCTGAGAATTTCTGGTGCCCGTGGTCCTCAGTATTGACGAAGGAGGTACATCCAGGTTCCAAGAGAACGAAATGACGACGAACCTTCAAAGCAAGCGTATAGCGCACTTGGCGTCCAGCTAATTAGGAGTGGGCATGAGCAACGACTGCCCTAAACGCGAGACCATGTCCATCGAAGAAGCCACGATCTCCAATATGTGGGAGATCGCCGCGATTGTGGAAGTGCTCGAACGGAAGGGCCTGTGCACGAAGCAAGAACTCTACGACATCATCGCAGAGTTTCGCCGCAAGAATCCGCGTGCCAGCATTCCTGAAACCGCCTTCCCTGAGCCGTACCTCCTCACCGAAACCGAGAACAAGATCATCGACGACATTCTGGAGCTACTGAACAAGCACGGGCTGACCTCGCATCAGTCCCAAAACCTGCTCGAACGGTTGGGGCGGATTATTGAGATGGGGCAGCGGGTGGCGAAGGGGACGACGCACTGACCATGCACGGTATCGAGCACAACGGCGATGAGGAGCTGACACTCCTGGAACTGGTGTTGCAGTTGCACGGCGAGTTCAGAAGAAGTCTGGAGCCGATCCGCGTGACACCGCTCCAAGCAGGCGTACTCCTCTATTTGCATCGGCATCGGGATGCCAAGCTGATGGACGCCGCAGCTGCGCTCCGCGTGAGACAGCCGACATTGAGTGAGGTGGTGAACGGCCTGGTGCGGAAGCGGTGGGTCACCAAGCGTCGTTCGGTCATGGATCCCCGTGCCGTGTGTTTGTCGCTCAGTCGGCGGGGGCTGGTTCTCACCAGAAAGATCGAGGCCCACGTTCGACAAGTAAGTACGGTGGTGGCGGCGAACAAGGATCTGACCGCCGCTGGCCTGACCCGGCTGCACCGCGTTCCAGACAAAAACAAGGAGGCATCATCATGACCCCTCTGCGTGTGTTCGTCAGCGCCTGCGTGCTGCTTGCCATCATCGGAGCCGTGGCTTTCGTCCCGCTCGGTCCTGGCCCTGTCCTCGCTGCGGCTATGAAAGCCGATCTTCTCGACATCAACACGGCGACCGCCGACCAACTCAAGGCGCTCCCTGGGATTGGCGAGGCCTACACAGAGAAGATCATCAAGGGGCGTCCGTACATGCGGAAGGATGAACTGGTCCAGAAGAAGATTCTTCCACGAGCCACGTATGAACAGATCAAATACAAGATTGTGGCGAAGAAGAAGTAGCCTTGTCTCCAAGGAGGGCCGATGAAGCTCCATTGTGTTGGAATCCTTGGACTGATGCTCCTTGGCGGGAGCGCCTTTACTGATTGCCCTGTTGGGATGTCAGGCGAACACAGCTTGCTCTCCGTTGAACGGCGCGGGTGTTGCTCCCATCATGGCGGGGTGTGCGGGTGCGACAAGGGACGGGCCCTCTGTTGCGATGGACGATTGAGCCCCTCGTGCGGGTGCGACTGATGACGCGACTCTGGCCCCTCGTGGTGCTCCTCGCGTTCCTGACACCCGCTCCAGCCGCCGCGGTCTCTGAGTATCATGGCCTCGTCGTCCGGGTCCTTGACGGCGATACCCTCGAAGTCCTCCACAACCGACACCCTGAACGCATCCGCTTGAGCGGCATCGACTGCCCGGAGAAGGGCCAAGCCTACGGCCATCAAGCCAAGCAGGCGACCTCCGCGATGGTGTTTGGGAAAGAAGTCATCCTCCAGACGCACGGCCACGACAAGGCTGGACGTACCCTGGCCGATGTGCTGCTGCCCGATGGGACCCATGTCAATCACACGCTAGTCAAAAACGGCTGGTGCTGGTGGTACAGGAAATACGCTCCCAGGAATACCGAATTAGCGAGGCTCGAGCAGCATGCACGAGAGACAAAGCAAGGCTTGTGGATGGGTCCGACGCATATCCCGCCGTGGCAGTGGAGAAAGCGGACCCGGTGAGGCCGCCACCCTGAGCGCCAGGCTCTTACGGCCGATCTCTCTACTTAGACATCTTGGCAGGGTCTTCGCCGCTGGCGTGGTCCTGGCGGTAACTACCTGGTAGCAGTGACTCGTGTGCTTTTGCCTTTTCAGGCAATCCTAAAAGGCAGCAAACTAACAAACCCCAGGTCGCTGCTGCTGCTCGGCTTTTGTCTGGTGCTTTCCCCAGAGTTGACCTTCCAAACTGCATTGACTACTGTCATCAAACTTCCTCAGTACTGAAAGGAGACCCAGCAAATGAAGCCAGGACGATGCTTATGTGTCGTCTCCTCCTTGTTCTTTCTGGCCTTCATACAAGCCTGTAGTCAACCCCAGCAGGTGATTAACTCACCATGCGCCACCTTAAACGCGACCGTTCAGCCTAAGTCCACTGTCGCTCTCTCACTCCTATTTGGGAGTGAGGCCATTCAGGCTGCGATGGATGTCATCACAGGACAGGTTACCAAGCTAGGGAGTGCCTCCACTGCTGAGCTCACAAGTTTAGGAACAGATGCAGCCGTTCGTACTGCACAAGCCAGAGGCATAAATGTGAAACCAGAGGACCGGGCGATGATGGAAACATATTTGCATGACGAGGTAGTTCCGGCGATTAAACAGAACCCGACATGTGTTATTAACGTGGATTCGTCGCCAACTAGGCCATATGTCGGTGTGGAAAATGTTTCTATAAATTCTGATCGAAGCCCACAGATCGTCTTCAAAAATTCTGGACAGGATGAGACTATCGCTCAGATTTTAATACGTCAATTCGTCAATGGATCCGAGCACTCAAGGTCCCAGGGATCAGTGACCCTGGGTCCTGGTGAATCACATAGTGTATTTGTAGAAAGTGAGCCCCTTCCCATTTCTGAAGTTTTGGCTGGCAAAGCTACTCTCATGGTGGCTATTTCTATCTACTATCTTCCCGAGAGTGGTAAGCCGGTTGATTTTAATGAAGCGTGGCAATACGACCATTCGTATAATAGATTTGTTTTGGTTCCCGTGAAATAGGCTCACTAATCTGCTACCACTCTGCTATCGGAACGTGCCAAGCCATCCCGATCCATCAAGAGGATGGTTCTTCTGATTCGTCAGTTCTTCCTTGGGTTAGCTCGTCGTGGGTCGTGTCAGATTGGCCCGAAGCATTTTTGTAAACCGCAGGTCAGATTTCTAAGCTACCAGAGCAACTCCTTGAATTTCAAAGCGGAGGAGAGGAACCAACGACGGTTGGATCGCGTGCACTGCACCGTCACCTACAACGCGGGACGACTTTTCAATCTGCCGCTGGCCTCCGTCACGATTGCCCAAGCGCATAACCTGTTCGCCACCTAAATAAGCAGCTCTGCTCGCCCCCCCCTCATCTGAGGGGATAGCTATGTACGTGGCATAGGCGCATCTATGCACGCCTGACGCAGGAGTCACCACCATGGGCTTCATTCCGATGAAGAGAATAACGACCGTGTTCATTGTGTTGGCAGCCGTCGCGTTCGCCAGTACTCCCCTTCTGGTGCAGGCGGATCAGATCACACCGAATCCGAACCCAGACGGTTCGACGCTCGACATCATCAATGATCCCTTCGCCGTCAATAATGACAATCCGTATACTAATTTCGGCACAATTAACATTGATTCAGCCAGCACCCTGACCAACGCCGGCTTGCTGGCCAACAACGGCACGTTGACCAACGCCGGCACGCTGAATACCACCTTCAGCGTACCGGTCGGCAGCAGCGCACCAGTCGGCAGCGGACTGCTGACCAACACCGGTACCCTGACCAACACCGGTAGCGTGCTGATCGGTTTCGGTAGTAGAAACGTGGGGGGGCTCACCAACGTCGGCACGCTCACCAACGCCGGCTCGCTGTCCAGCAACGGCGCACTGATCAACGCCGTGGGCGGCACCCTAACCAACACCGGGACGCTGTTCACGACCGGCCAATCAGGGGGGCTGATCAATGCCGGGTCGGTGGATAACACCGGCTCGATGTCTATTAGGGAACAAACGATCAACACCGGTACGGTGATCAACAGCGGTGACCTGACGTTCAGCCTCGGGATGTCCAATTTCGCGGGTGGCACGGTAATCAACACCGGCACCCTGTCGGGCGATGTTCTAAACAACTCCGGCATCCTTAACAATTCCGGCATTCTGAACAACTTGGTTTTATTCAATGGCGGCACCCTCACCAACACCGGCACGCTGAATTCCTGTTGCGATCAGATCGGCGGCGGACTGCTGGCCAACAGCGGCACGTTGACCAACGCCGGCACGATCGACGGTGTCGTCCTGCTGACCAACACCGGCACGCTGACCAACACTGGCACGATCAACGGCACCGGCACATACCTACAGACAGCCGGTCAAACCATTAACAACGGGAGTTTGACGCAAACTTCGGTCCTCATTAATGGTGGGACCCTCAGCGGCACCGGCACGATCACCGCCAATGTGACCATCGGGAGCGGGGCGACTGTATCTCCGGGCAACCCTTTTGGTACGCTCACCATCAACGGCGCCTTTGCCAGCAGCGGGAACGCGCTGTTCGAGATCGGCGGGCGGAGCGCCGGGCAATTCGACGTGCTGAGGATCAACGGCAACGCGGCCTTCACCGGCGGCACGCTCAGCATTGATTTCCTGAACTTCACCCCCAGGGTGGGTAACTCCTGGGATTTCTTCTATGCAAAAACCATCTCCGGCTGGGACAGCCTCAGCTTTCTCTTCAGCGGCCTCGGCGCTGGTGAGACTGCCAAATTTCAATTTCACCATGGCATTCAAACCCTGAGAATTGTCCCGGAGCCTGGGCCTAAAACCCTCAGCCTAATAATCGCAGCGGCAGACCCTATAGCTCCGGGTACTGTCGCGGTGCCGGAGCCGAGTTCTCTCCTGCTCTTGGTCTCAGGGTTAGGTGGTCTTGCCTTATGGCGTAGGCTAAAGGGCATCTGAAGGATGAGTGCCTGACCGAGAAGCACCTCCCGTCTGATCAAGATTTGCGCTGCTACCAGATAGAACGAACGTCAATCACACGCTCGTCAAAGACGGCTGGTGCTGGTGGTATCGGAAATATGCGCCAAGGAATACCGAATTAGCGAGGCTCGAGCAGCATGCACGAGAGACGAAGCAAGGCTTGTGGATGGGTCCGACGCATATCCCGCCGTGGCAGTGGAGAAAGAGAATTCGTTGAGCCTGCCAAGGGAGTGGATGCAACGAGGAGTCAGAGGGCGTGAAACTGTCCGTGAAAATGAAGGGCTCACGGGAGTTACCAATACCGCAATCATGGAAGCCTGGATCTTGTAAGAATTGCCCTTGTCGCTTGGGTGATCACCTCGCGATTCGACACGTTAAATGACCACATCAATTGACGGACTAGTTCTGCAATATGGTCAGGAAACAACAGCGCATCATCTAAACTCTCCAATATAAAATTATCCTCTGCCTGGACCACTTCCTCAACTGAACGAAGATTGCCCTGCCAGCCAGATGCCATAATCAGCGAACCCTTAACGCCATGGAGCTGCACGCGCACTAAGATATTCGCTTGGGTGCCTTTGAGGAGGTATCTCGCTAGATTCAGTGCCCTCCCTATTTCGCTTACTATTTGGTCAAGGAATAGCCTAGGCCCATCCATACCCAACGTAACATAGCAGGACATGATACCGTGCAAGTTCACCTCAAAATGATATGCAGCCTGATCGACCAAGGGGTGAACCTCCTCTGACATGAAGCCTCCCCGAACAAGCCGAATGAAGTGCCGCAAGTTGACGTAGGTGCCAGGCTGCGACAATTCATTTAGTCGAGCTAGGAGAACGTCTTCGCCGAGAATCGGCCGCCACGGATAGCGAGGACTTACGACGATTCTAATAGCTGGAGGGCCAATACAAGATCTACCCCGCATATCTTCGATTAGTTCTTCTCGCTTTTGCTCAGGCTGCTGCCGCCGCTTTAACAGGTACTCGACCCGATCAATCTCAGCCAACTGGATGATCTCGGTGGTGCTATTCGTGCGGATATAGATCTTCGTGGTGTTCTCAACCGCGTGGGGAGCCTCAACGCTTTCTGTAGTCTGGACGACCGCGACCACGTTCCGTGGGTTTCCAGGAACATCGATGATTTTGATTTCAGGGAGCAAGGGAGGATAGAGGTTCTGGTAGCACGCCTGTGTGATTCGTTCCTCGATGCCGGGTTCGCGAGGGAACCCACGGATCGGAAACACCGGGAGGTTATCCACACCTGTCGTAATGCCAATAATCCAGACGCCACCCACTGTGTTAGCAAACGACGACACAAGCTTGGGGATGTGCCTGGCGACAAGTTCTCGCTTGTATTCGACCCGGACGCCCTCTGGCCAGGTGCGACAAAAGGCTTCTATGTGTGGAAACTCAAGACTGTGAAGTGGGGAGGAAAAGAGCATAGGCAGGAGTACATCTTCTAGATTTCAAACTCAAGAGGGAATGGGACCAGGCGGAAGCGGCGGGGTATCGGCGGTCAGACCGCCGTTAGTGCAATCCCTTCAGTTCTGAACTCTAGCGCGCAGGTTAAGGACCGGAGCCTACTCCCGGCGGGTGGGCATGAACAGATCAATTCGCCCGATCTGCTCATGCCGCGTCTTGCCGCGGGAAAGTCAGTTCAGTTGGGACATTGCGCAACTTGAATGTTCAAACCGGCGCGTGCCGCAAATTCCTCAAATGCGCAAGGTCGGTACGTATCATTCATCCGTTTGGTTCTCTTGTCCACTCCATAGCTAGCTAATTCAGCTGGGGATGGAACAGGAAAGGGTGCAGGAGGTTCAACGCAGTTGCACGTCGCCGCAACGGCGGCTCGGATGGCTGTTTCAACCGCCGCATTATAGGCAGCTGGATCATCGATTCTTAATTGATCGCTCACCCCTGCATATGCGGCGAGACTATTGGGGAAATCCGTTACCCTTGTGCCGTCGCCCTTTGTATACAGGACTGGACTTGGCACAAAATGACAAGATTTCCAGGTCGAGATCACCTGCAGGAAGGTCGCCTGGGTAACATTCTTCGGTTCGAGAAGGGGAGTCTCCAGAATGGCTTGGATGATCAACGCTCGAACGGCTGGAGACGTTTCCGCTGCATGAATATCCACCTTAGCGAGATCAGGCACCATACTGAGATAACGGGGTTCATTCAGCAGAGCTCTGACCGCTTGACGCCTGTCAACAAGATAGATCGACGAAATGTTCGCATCATTGTTATTGCCAGAGGGCAACAGCGCGGGATTGACCGGATTAAGCGCGGGCGGTTCCCTAAATTCACGACTGTTCGGATCCTTAATGTCCAAGAACGCTCTCAAACCACGAACCAACGCATGGCCCAAAAAGATGGCATTGACTCGTTCAGTCGGTGTAATAAAGTCGAGGTTTGTTCGTAGCGGAAATCCTTCTTCCAAGGTGCCACTGACAGCCACTATGACAAAGTCGCCTTGGTCACACTCCCCGGTAAAATCGAGTGGATGGGAGTCCAGGTGACCCTGTGCGACATGTGCGGGTAGTGTAAAGGTCTTTGAATTTCCCTGGCCATCAGTAGGAATGTGACAAATTGTAACGTTCTGGAGTTGCGCCGCCATTGCCTCGGATGAGATTCCTGCGAAGAACAGTACAGCTATCATCCCAACGGATGATACGAAAACCCTCCTAGTAGAAGCCATCTCACACCTCCTGCGGGGTAGAAGAACCTCATGTCGGATCTGTGTTGTACTAGTCCGCTGGAGGTTATAGTTCATTACCTATTTCGTTGTAACAGCCTGCCATTTATGGCTCTAGACATCTAGGACATATATGCGAGGCATGAATGTGGTTTTCCCTTGAGGTGGACATGGTATTGGACCGGACTTTGGTAGCCCAGAGCACTGAGTGACCACCTGCGGTTGTGTCACTAGATCCACTCCAAAAGGATGTGCCGTGCCATTACCTAGCGTGATTGTTGATCTACCTTCATACGTAACAGCCTCCCATGCCCTGTTGGTGATTTCGTTGCTCACTGGCCTTCGGCACTCTCACCTCGACCACGTCGTCGCTACGCACGCCATTGTGCACACCCTCCAGCCCCTCGCCGTCCATTCACCTCTCAGATCGAGACGCGGAATCTATACTCTGAGAGAAACGATACACGCAATAGGGATCTCCCTAGGAACGCGAGGCAATCTCCCTAGGCAAGCCAGCGCCGATTCATCAGGGGCGTTTCTACTGCAATCGCGGACTTATAGCTGTGACAAGGCTGGCGTCCAGCATGCTCATGGACATTCGCCATCTGCGGCGTGACTGAAATGACTCCCGCTTTTATCCCCGTCGTGCTCGAAGGGATAGAAGCCGAAGAACGAGAGGCGCGGAAAGGCTTGTGGGCTGATCCCCATCCAGTGCCGCCGTGGGAGTGGCGGAAGAGGAGCAAGTAGTCTTTCCCGGCAACTTGTCCCCTGTCAGCAGCCCCTTGTGCTCACTACGCGGATTTACGCCTCGGTTCGAGCGACCCGTCGTAAGTGCGCTCAGGTGCCGCGAAGCCGCACGAAGTACCGTCCGTGATCTTTACGGCTGCCTCCCAAGGCAAGCGATACTTCCCAGCAAGCATGTCGTGCATATAGGTATATGGGCAATCCTGCGCCCCGCCTTTAACGGCAACATACCCGCGGTGGCCGAATTGATAGATATTGTTCTCCACTCCCCATTCGGCACGCGCCTCGCGTACGAGATCCGGGCGCAGCTCGCAGGTGATGATCTCATCGGGGCGATGACTGCCCTCGACCAGCGGAGTGCCATCGAAATTGCAGAACATCCCCTCGCCCATGGAATCGAAGATGCCGTCCGATCCGCACATGCAAACGCTCGCGGTGCACATGAGGTTGCA
This sequence comes from Nitrospiraceae bacterium, assembly GCA_036004925.1. Lineage (GTDB taxonomy): Bacteria > Nitrospirota > Nitrospiria > Nitrospirales > Nitrospiraceae > Palsa-1315. The sequence continues at coordinate 12,258 of DASYRC010000001.1, forward strand.
AAAGGCGTTCGCTTGATTGGTCACCCTCCAGGAATGGCGCATGGGAGCGGTGTATCCCGCGGTGCGGATCATGATTTCCGCCCCTCTGTAGGCTGCTTCGCGCGCCATCTCCGGAAACATCCCGTCGTGGCAGATGATGAGTGCGATCTTGGACCCATTAGGTCCGTCGCAAACGGGAATACCGAGGTTGCCAGGCTCCCAAGGCTCCACCGGGACCCACGGATGGAGCTTGCGGTAGTAGAGCTTCAGCGCACCTTTGTCGTCGACGATGATCCCGCTGTTATACGGATTGCCAACCGGGTTGAACTCCATGATCGAGAAGCAGCCCCAGATCTCGTTTTTCGCGCAGGCGCGCTTGAAGGCCGCTACTTCGGGCCCGTCCAGACGGCACATGATCTCGGGATTGGTGTCCATGGATAGTCCATGCAGGGAATATTCCGGGAACACCACGAGATCCATCGACCCCAAGTTGAGCCGCGCCTTGGCGACCATGTCGCAGATCTTTTGTGTTTGCGTAGCAAGATCCTGGGTGGTCTTTACGACGGGCAGCTGGAGCTGGACCACACCAAGCACGACACCACGCGGGGATTTGTTCAAACCGCCAAGTCCGCTCATGGGCCTTCTCCTCGTTTAGCTGTTAAACACGCCGCTATTGTCTCGCCGTCTTCACGATTAGCCTGATCCCGACTCCTAGCCGTCGTTGCCGCCGTAAGCTATTGTGTAGGTTATAAATCCACTACGTGTTCTTTGGTTGTTCGCACGGTTCGATTGGGTGATTAAGACTTTGCTTTTGGGGTGGTTGACACCAGCACGCTAAGGAAGCCCCTCCGAGGGCCTTTCCTTAGCTCTTTAGTCCTTTCCCCGACCCCTGTCAAGATGCTCATGGAGGACTCATGGCGGAGCAGCCTTTGCAGAGGTTTTGGGGGCGTGAAGGCGGCATTTGGGCCGCGAGCCTGATCTCTTTGGGTGTCGGAACGACTGCCTTAGCGCTCTCCATCGATTTCGCTGATTGATCTTGGTGATCTGCCCCCAGCCGTTAGGACGCCGTGGGCGTGGCGGAAGAAGTAGGCGGAAGCAACGGGGTATCGACGGGAGAGGAATTGTCGATCATGCGACCGCTACAGTTGCCTCTCTACGGTTGCCACCAGCTTGCTCGCCGAAGCCTTCAACGCACGAGAAAGCTTGAGAAGCATACTCAGCGTTGGTGACTTCAGCCCCCGCTCTAGCTGGCTAACATAGGTCCGGTGGACCTCAGCCCGAAACCCTAACTCTTCCTGCGATAAGCCAATTCGCTTTCTGAGGCGAGCAATCTCTTTGCCCAACAAGGCTTGAGACGAGGTCTTCGATCCACGGGTTCCCATCCCCGCGATGCTGACGCCTTGAAGCCTATTGATCTACAGACTATAGTATTCAACAGCACACGGTACACCCTTCAATCGAGGACGACGCTCTCCTTCGACATCACGGAGGCACACCATGCGACTCGCGCTCGTTCTGGCCATTTTGTTCCTGAGTGGATGTGTCGACACGGATCACCTGCTTCTTACGCCCTCGCCCCCCGCTCGGATCACCCCCCACGCCCCTGTCCAGGTGCTTGACGCTGCGCCCACGCGTCCCTTTATCAAACTCGCCATGGTAGAAGCCAAGGAGACAGGACCTGGCTATGCGACCTGGGAAGAGTTGCGCCAGGCGCTTATGAAGCAAGCGGAGCAGCTGAACGCTGATGCGGTGATGGAATTGACGACAGGCAACGAGGCCAGCACCGGCGGGCTGGTGGGCACGTCGTACGCCGGATTCATTGCGATGCCCACGGGCTCGATCAAACAGCTCCGCGCCCTCGCCCTTCGCTACACCACGCTTGATGTGACCGGGCACTAGTGGACGCACGGGACGTCTGGATCGACCCTTGACGCTCTGCGTAAAGGAAGACTAGGCTGAAGGCCCACCAGGAGGTGCGCATGAGACTCCTACTCGCCAGTCTCCTCGTTCTCATTCCTCTCACGGTCCACGCTGAAGATCTCGGCAACCTCTCCGCCAACGAATTCGATCCGAACTCGATCGCCAATCCGTTCGGCGCCGGCAGCCCGTACTCGTCGAACAGCGTCACGAATGAGTTCGGCGTCTATGGCAGTCCGTACAGCAATCACTCAGCCACCAACCCCTATGCGACAGACGCCCCGCGACTCTATGATCAGCAGGGGACCTATCGGGGCAGGCTGAGCACGAACCCCTACGATCCCGATTCAGTGAGCAATCCCTACGGCCGCTATGGCAATCCCTATTCACCCGACTCGCTCAACAATCCGTATGGCGCGGGGAATCCGTATCGCTCCGACAGCCCTACCAATCCGTATGGCTCAGGCTGGCGGATTGAAGGGCGATAAGTTCGGCTGCTGCCGGGAAGATGACGATGGCGCACGAGAGAGCATCTGAAGAGCAACAGAAGCTCATGAAGTGGCTGATCAATTGTGATGTGATCGCGGGAAGTGCCTCGGACATCGTGAACGGATATCCAGAGTCCCAGGTTGGTGTCTTGAGATCGGAGCTAAAAGCGGCTGCCACTGATGGGGTAGACTGGCGGAAGGTCTACACGTCGATCTATGAACAGTGGCACACTCGCCGCCCTCTGTTCCCTGAGCTTGAGACGATGGCGGCCCAGATGGAGCAAGACCGCTAACAGGGTGAAGACGAATCTGACTTGTATGTGGGCCAGATCCAGCTCCCTATGGAACTCATCTCAAGCGGATGTGATTCAACCTCTGCTGCGGCACGTTTACTAATGGATTGAGGTTCGAGCTGTGTCTGCGGTTATTTCGCCCATTCTGGTTCCGGGAACCTACGTCAAGGCACGCGGATTGGCGTCGGGAGTCCCAAAGTTGCCCGACACATTCGATAATCGCGTCACGGTCCTGTATCTGCTCCCGGATGAACACTTTGCCTTTTTTGCGTATCGATAGGGCTATGAGCAGACCATGGCCGCGGGTCAGTGGGTGAGGAGTAGAGAGCGCTTGGTGCTCCATGGTCAGGCCGACCATCGCTCGGATTGCACAGCGGCGAACTTCGATCAGCGAGCCTTCACGCGGCATTTCCTTGTGGAGCCTGGAGCGGCAGGACCAACGCTCGTTGATGAGAGCCCGCCGTCCTGGAAGCTCCTGGGCTGGGCGGGACCCTTCACCTTTCTCGGCACGCGCCAGTGTGTCACCTGTGTGGAGTGGGAATTGTCGCTTTGCTTGGGGTGGCCGGAGCAATGGGAAGAGTTATCACCGTGGGTAACAGCCTTCCTAGCAGGCACCACCGTCACACCGCTCTAGCTGACTGGTGTCTCACTGATGGCTAGGCGGATGGCTAGGCACGGAAGGATTTTTGGGCTGTGGCTTCATGATGGAGAAACCAAGTTTGTACCAATAGTTTGTTTACCAGTGACGCTCGAAATCATGAGTCTCCACGCCATCTTCAGTCTGATCGCTTGCACCACGGGAGCCTGCAATTCGGCAATCCTACCCTAAACCTCCCCCATCGCCATGATTTTGGCCTTCCGTCGCTCGATCAGTTGGCTAGTGACCTGTCTAGTTTTGTCTAGTATTTGCGAAGTGGCATACGAAGTCCTACGAAGTAGTTGAGAGCCTAAATCATTCGGGTTCTTGGTCTTGTATCCAGTCAGCATCGCTGCCCGGGCTTCTTGCACGACGAGCACCCGTCAGTCAGCGATTCGTAGGGCTACCGTAGGGGTCTCAGCAAGCGAGCAGCTTGGCCTTGCGCTCCTCAAGGATCTCCCTCGTTCTGCATAGTAGTTGCACAGCGGTGTTCCTCTGTTGAGCCGCGAGCCTCGTTTCAAAGTGACCACGTAATTTCACATACAATTTACTGGCATATTGCTGAGCCCCGTGGCGTGAGAACCCCGCCCGAATCGCCGCGTGAGCATCGCGCCCAATAGGAGCTTGAAGCTCTTCGATCCTCAGGTGATCCTTAAGCACCCTTATCCAAACCTTGCCGTCTGATCGCTCGAAATCATGAGACGCCGCTCCCTGTCACCTGTTCGCCCACATCTTCTCAATCGTCATGGTGATACGCATCATGATCTCCGCTCTCCTCCGCTCGATTCATCGCGTGAGCCTCGTGTACACCAGGAGCGTGAAGCTCCGTGATGGCCAGGGAAATGGCCAGGGTAATCGTAGGGTACTCTTGTTCGAAATCATCATGACCCCACTCCACACTGCGCGCTGAGTCGGTCCTGTTCTCGATGACTCACCATCCGAGGCTGACGACCGTAGCTCTGATCCCGTGATCGATACTGGGAGGGATAGGCCAAGCCATAGCAGGTCCGACAGCGAAAGGGGAGCCCATCCGCGTGATACAGCACGCCCACTCGTCGCGGACAGGTGGGACAGACAAACCAGGGGCGTGTCCCACCTCGAGGTCCGATCGAGTACGTCAGCCGCACGTCCTGCCGGACGCGTTGATGAATGCCCATCGAAAAGACCAGTTGAAGCGCATCCTTGAGCACCGTGATGGTGACGCTCGTCTCCTGGGTTCCCTTGTGCGTGCGCCAGACCCAGTCATATCTGGAGAACGGATACAGCGAGCGCCGGGCCAGATCCTTGATGTCGAGGGCATGGTATTGGGTGACCAGTCGTTTCACGTGTCCCTTTGTGTCTAGTTTTCTCTAGCTGTTCTCTAGTTTTCCCTAGCTGTCGAGTTCGAAATCATCACACGAGGCGCCTTGACCGGCTGTCCGTCAGGGTCGTCCCGCGTTCTCTCAATTTCCACGCAATCAGCCATAATGTTGAAGCTCGACGTTCGCCACGAGCATAACTTTTCATAACTCGTGTCTTAGCTTTTCTTAGCTCGGAGAACCCGAAATCATCATGCAAGCCACCGACGCAGGACCCAGCGCTGAGTCAGCACTCGTTCCCTCAATTTCCCAGTCATCGTGCACCTTTCTTGCGATTCAACTTCGGGCCAGGACCTCATCCTCTGTAGTAAATGCCTAGTAGTTGTCTAGCTCGCGCTCTCGAAATCATGGTGAGCCGTCCGCCTGCGCAGCGACCGGGACATGCCCCAACTCGTGACGGCCGCAGTACTCCACCAACAGATGCCGACCAATCAGATCCGGCAGACTCGTGCAGGACTTGATGTGATCATGCCCGACGACGGGGCCACATGGGGCAAACTTGGCGCCGGCGAGGAGATCCCCGACCTTCTCAAGCGGCGCACCGTACTGCAGGGCAAGACTCATCAGGCGGGCAATCACGTCGTACAAACCGATCAGTTCTGAGGAACAGTCCGCTCCTTTGAGGCGAAGAAACACTTCGGCGGGTTGTGCATCGTCATGGACGCTGAGATAGAGGGTGCGTTGACCGGAGACTTTGACTTTCTGGGTGATGTGGTTACGACGAGGAGAAAGAGAGCGACGAGAAGCGGCTTGTCCTATATCGGACACGCATTTTGTAACCCGTTGTAAATCCTTGTCACTCATCGGACGACTCCGAATCATCATCCGATTGTTTTTCTTCAGTTTCGTCGGTCCTCTCAAGGCTTAAACACGGGTTCAAATCCCGTTGGGACCACCAGACCAAGCTCACTCGTGCCTTGCGTGCCCCGACCATGATTGCGCGCGAGTAAAACCCTTCAAGAGGGGCTTCCTCCCTAATCCCCCTGCGCGGCCCAGCTCCATTGAATGGAGCATGGAACAGGGATAGCCCATCTCGGTATATATTCTTACGGCCATCTCCAGTGAGGCGGGCCGTGCATCTGAGTGCATACGTCATGGAAGTCGTTGAATCCACGTCTCGATCGTTGAGGATCCGGTTGATCGCGCTCCGCCATCCTCTTCTCGTCAATTGTGGTGATTTGATGAACTGGTCATACGCCCTCACGAACCAGGATGCGGCGAGGGATTTCTCTGGGTGCAACTTCGTTGACGCCCCTATCGTCGGTTGTGTATAAAGAATGCGCCATTTCTCCATTTACTTCTATGGTAGGTAGACTCTCTATGGGTGCTCGTGAATTCCACGATGGGGCGCAAGATGGACTCGAAGCCCTCGAGCCTCTCGACCCGGAACAGATCGGGTCCTTCGATAGCCTGCTGACCGCTATGCGAAAGACAGCCTTTGGGGGCCGCAGCTTGGGCGAAGCCTACGAAGTGCTTTGGGCGATGATCGAAGACCCCGATTGCTTCGTCGTGTTGACGCTGTCAGGGGCGATGACCATTGCCAAGATGGGCAAGATCATCAGTTCGATGATCGATCATGGGATGGTGCAATGTGTCGTCTCGACTGGTGCATTGATTGCCCATGGGCTGACTGAGTCGGTTGGGAAAACACACTATCGGCACCATTCGTCCATGTCCGATGAAGAGTTGTTCAAGAAGGGCTACAATCGGGTCTACGATACGCTGGAGATGGAGTCCAACCTCAACTATGTTGAGCATGTCGTCGCCCGAACGATGAAGCGAATGGATCAGGACCAGCCTTTTTCCTCCGAAATCCTCACCCGTGAACTTGGGAAGACGCTCGCGGAAGAATATGACGGAGCGGGTATTCTCAAAAGTGCCTATGTGAAAAAAGTCCCGGTCTTCATCCCTGCGTTTACCGATTCAGAGATGGGGCTGGATCTTGGAACTTGGGCCATGAGTCGAGAACTTGATCGGGTTCGTGAACAGGTAAAAGGGGACAGTGATCTTGATGTGCTGAGAGCGATTCATCGCTCCTGTCCTTCGTTCAATCCCTACCTCGATCTCAATAGTTATGCGAGCCATGTCATCTCGGCCAAGCGGCGTGGGATCTTTACGATTGGCGGGGGAGTGCCTCGCAATTGGGCGCAACAGGTCGGCCCCTACATTGAGATCAGCAATACGCGGCTCGGCCTCAATGTACAGCCACCTCGATTCCAGTACGGTGTGCGCATCTGTCCGGAACCGGATTATTGGGGCGGGTTGAGCGGCTGTACCTATCAAGAAGGCATTTCGTGGGGAAAGTTTGTCCCGCCGGAAGAAGGCGGGCGCTTTGCTGAAGTGTTGAGCGATGCCACGGTTGTCTGGCCTCTCCTCATGGTCGGGTTGCTGGAGCGAATGAAACAAAAGCTCATTCCCCACACATGATGGGCGCGCACCTCTTTCGCACAATTGCTTCGGTGTTGCTGCTGTTGCTTGTGCAGCTGACTCAGACTGGTGCTGGGCCGGTCACGGACGACGGACGAATCAGAGGGAGCACTGACGCACCGATCACCTTGATCGAGTATTCTGACTTCACGTGTGGGTACTGTGCGAAGTTCTTTCAGGAGACCTGGCCTCGCTTGCAGGACAAATATATCAATACGGGCAAAATGCGGTTTGTCTATCGCGACTATCCTCGAGCGGACCAGGGGATCGGTGTTGAGGCTGCGGTGGCGGCACGCTGCGCCGGGGCCCAGGGTCGATATTGGCCGATGCACGATCGGCTCTTCAGCGAACGAGGCCGCTTAGACCCGGGATCGTTCAAAGGTTACGCGAAGGTGATTGGCTTGGACCAGACGGCGTTTGCCAAGTGTTTCGACGAGCGGCAACATCTCGAATCCATTTTCAAGGATCGCCAGGAGGCGAACGGGTGGGGATTTCATGGCACACCCGGTTTTATTCTGATGCGAACGGCTGGTGGGCCCACTGAGAAAGAGCCGGCGATCGCGATTCCCGGCGCAGTCCCGTTCAGCGAGTTTGCCGAGGAGATTGATCGCATGTTGGCCACTACCCCACGCTCCCAGGGAGGACCCACCGAGCCTCACGGGTCGCCGGCGGTGGCAGAGAGCAGTCAATTCATCATTCACTAAGGATTACCTATGTCTGCAACACAATCGTTTTGGTCAGTTCCGCAACGCGACGGGGAACCACCCTATTGGATGTGCATGTCGTGCTTGTCAGAAGTCTTCTATTGCAAGGTGCCGATGCCGGATTGCCCGACGTGCCACGGCGTCTCGACATATGAAGCCTTCACGCTTGAGGCGATTCGTGATTGGGGCACAGAGGATTTGGTTGCCAAAGCCGATATCGCCCAACAGACGGCAAATCTTGAGCCAGCTCCTGCGGCATCGGTTAAGTTCGCCGACTGAGTATTAACCACCCGCGGGGCGTCTCTCGTGCAGGAACCACGTCCATTCTTGATTGGAGGTATGTGGCGGCACGGGGAGACCGTTGTCCCCGTGAACAATCCGTTTACGGGTCAGCTACTCGCCGAGGTGTCGAACGCGAGTTCCGCCGACGCCGAGGCTGCGATTCAATCGACGGTCGATGCTGCTGTCGTGATGGGGGCTTTGCCATCCCACGCCCGCTATCATATGTTGCAAAAGATCGCGGGCGGGCTCTATGACCGACGAGAGGAATTTGCCAGACTGATGACGGCTGAAGCCGGCAAACCGATTGCCGACGCGAAGCGTGAGGTGAATCGGGCTGTCCAGACATTTACCATTGCGGCTGAAGAAGCCAAGCGAATTCCTGGCGAGGTGATCCCTCTCGACTGGACGCCTGGGACGGATTCCCATCTCGGCATTCTCCGTCGGGTTCCGATCGGTCCGGTGCTCGGGATCACTCCCTTCAATTTCCCTCTAAATCTTGTGGCCCACAAGGTCGCTCCGGCTCTGGCCGCCGGCAATTCCATTCTTATCAAGCCGGCGCCACAGACACCCCTGACCGCGTTGCTCTTGGGCGAAGTGGCTCTGGAAGCAGGACTTCCTCCTGGCGCACTCAACATCCTGCCTTGCGACAACAAGATGGCAGAACAACTTGTCGTCGATCCTCGTTTCAAACTTCTGAGCTTTACCGGCAGCGCCGCCGTGGGATGGATGCTGAAGGCCAAGTGCGGGAAGAAGAAGGTGGTGTTGGAACTTGGCGGGAACGCGGGCGTGATCGTGGAGTCCGATGCCGATCTCGAGTTGGCCGCACAGCGTTGCGCAGTCGGCGGGTTCGGGTATGCCGGTCAATCCTGTATCTCCGTTCAGCGAATCTTTGTCCATCATTCCATCGCGGACCTTTTCACCACGAAGCTCCTGTTACAAGTTGCGCGTCTGAAAGCCGGCGACCCGAGCGACGATTCGACGGTGGTTGGACCACTAATCGATCCGGCCGCGACCCATCGCGTGGAGGCGTGGGTAGAGGAAGCCGTGTCGCAAGGGGCGCGGGTACTTCTGGGGGGCAAACGCATGGGCTCGGTGATGGAGGCGACTGTGCTCTCGCATGTCACGCCAACGATGAAAGTCTCTTGTCAGGAGCTGTTTGGGCCGGTGGTAACCGTAACCCCCTACCGGTACTTTGGCGAAGCGATCATGGCGCTCAACCAGTCTGACTATGGGCTCCAAGCTGGGGTGTTCACCCAGGATGTGAACAAAATTTTTCATGCCTTTCGGCACCTTGAAGTTGGGGCTGTGTTGGCAAACGAGATTCCGACGTTTCGCGCCGACCACATGCCGTATGGTGGCGTGAAGGACTCCGGGCTCGGGCGTGAAGGGGTTCAGGCCGCGATCGAGGATATGACCGAGCCCCGCATGCTGGTGTTGAACCTGAAACTACCTGCTGGGACCTAGCAGGATGCTGAAAAAATCCGCCAGCGCCACAAATCGTGGCGCCTGAAGCGCGAGAAGTGCGAGATAGGCGCGACCCGCAAGCCCCGATTCCGAGTGTCTCGCCTTTCCCGCCAGTCCCGCCTGTCTCGCGCTGCTATCCTGCTGGGACGTTTTCCTGTTGTCAAAGACCTGCAGGCCATCGAAGTCTACTGTGCTGAAATGGTTTTTTCGCAACCTGCTGGAGAAAAAACGTCGCAGGTTATTGCGAAGCTGCGCCAATCTTGGTACAACAGCGACCCTGTGCCTATATGAGGTTTACCGTGGGCGTGCATTTCAGCTAACGAGGCGTCCGTCACCCGGTTGGTCGGACGAAGTAAGGAGAAGAGACGATGGTACCTACGCAGATGTTCCTGACGCGAGGCGTCGGAGTCCACAAAGAAAAGCTGGCCTCCTTCGAGCAAGCCTTGCGTAGCGCCGGCGTCGCCTATTGTAACCTTGTCACGGTGTCGTCGATTTATCCGCCGAATTGCAAAATTATCCCGCGTGCGCGCGGCGAGAAGTTATTGAACCCCGGTGAAATCACGTTTTGTGTTATGGCGCGGTCGGAAACGAATGAAAGGAATCGCCTGGCCTCCGCGTCGATTGGGTTGGCGATCCCGACTGATCGTCGAACCTACGGGTATCTGTCCGAACACCATGCGCATGGCGAAACCGATGAAGAGACGGGTGAGTATACGGAAGACTTGGCGGCGCAGATGTTGGCCACGACGCTCGGTGTCGAGTTCGATCCGAACATCGCGTGGAAAGAACGGGAACAAGTCTTCAAAATGGCCGGCAAGATCGTTCGGACCCTCAACATCACCCAGTCCGCTATCGGAAAACCCAATCGCTGGACGACGGTGATCGCATTGGCCGTGTTCATCCCAGAAGAAAATATACCGAAGCGGCGTCGTTAGCCCTGCCGCGTGAGCATACGCCCATGACACTTCCCGCCGGATGGGAAGGTATTGACCAGAACTTCCTCGGGCTCGAGGAGCCCTGGTGCCATCCTGATCAGGCGGGTGTCTACGTCCTGCCTGCGCCTTACGAACATACCTCTAGCTATGTGCCGGGCTCCGATCGAGGTCCTTCAGCCATTATCCAGGCGTCTCAACAAGTCGAGTTATACGACGAAACACTCCGGTGTGAGCCCTATAGAGAGTGGGGGGGGGTTGCTACCATTCGCTCGCTTGATCTTGCCGGCAAAGTCGATCAGCAGGCAGTGGATACAATTGAGGCGTTTGTCACTCCCTATGTGGGTATCGGGCGGTTTGTTATCACCTTGACCGGGGAACATACCGGCGCGCTTGGGGCCATCCGAGCCCATGCCCGACGCTATCCTAACCTTTGCGTGGTACAAATCGATGCGCATGGCGACTTGCGGCAGGCCTATCAAGGGAACCCGTATAGCCACGCCAGCGTGATGGCCCGCGTGGTTGACGACGGGTTGCCGTTGGTCCAAGTCGGCATTCGTTCCATTTCCCCCGAAGAAATCGATCGCATTAAGAGCACCGATCAAATTGCCACGTTCTTTGCCGCCGAGATTCTTGACCCGTCCGGCCCCTACGAAGGCAAGGCGGCCCGCTGGGCTCCCGATGTCGTGAAGGCCTGTCGTGGGCCGGTATACTTGACTTTCGATTGTGACGGGCTTGACGCCTCGCTGGTCCCAGCGCTCGGCACTCCCGAGCCTGGTGGGTTGGGGTGGTACGAGATGGTGAACCTTGTGACGGCCTTAGCCAATGGACCGGGTATCCTTGGCATGGATATCAGCGAGTTGGCCCCGATCGAAGGGTTTGTCGCTCCCCAGTTTTGTATCGCCCGACTGATCTACCGCATGTTGGGACGGATTAAAGCAGGCCGTCGCGTCCACTAAAACGGCATACCCACGCTGTGACCGATAAGCTTCGCATCAATAAGTTTTTTACACACCACGGCATGTGTTCTCGACGAGAGGCTGATCGCCTGATCGAATCCGGTCGCGTGACCATCAATCAGCGGGTGGCTCGCTTGGGGGATCAGGTTGGTCCCGACGACGTCATCGCGCGAGATGGACAGGTGATTCCCTGGGGGACGGCCTCGCTCTATATCAAGTATTACAAGCCGGTGGGTGTGACGACGACCAGTGAGTCGCATGTGCCTCGTAACATCATTGCGGAGATCGGCCATCCGGAGCGGATCTTTCCGATCGGCCGACTCGACAAGGACTCTTCCGGTCTCATCCTTCTCACGAACGACGGGGACATCGTGAACGAGATTCTAAGAACTGAGCATGGGCATGAACGGGAATACGAGGTGTCAGTGGATCATCCATTCGATCAGACGTTCATCGACCGCATGGCTCAAGGGGTCGTCATTCTCGAGCGCCCGACCAAACCCTGCCGGATTGAACGACTCGGTTCCACACAGTTCCGCATTATCCTCACCGAAGGACGCAATCGACAGATTCGGCGTATGTGCCAAGTCTTGGGATATCGGGTACTCACGCTGCGTCGTGTTCGGATCATGCATGTGACGCTTGACGGATTGGTACCAGGAGCGTGGAAACCGCTCACGGAAGAGGAACGCGCGCAGCTTTTTCAGGCTGTCAGACGAGGAATTAGTCAGGGTGATACGCAGATAGGGTAACCTGGCAATGAACTATTCCGGACGCGGTGCCGACTTTGGGGTGTCATCGGCGAGTGGACGCGGGATTGGGTTATCGCAGGAGTTGATTCCAGGCTCGTCCGCGCCGTTAGTCTGACGGGAGGTTCCTTCGCGCTGCCTGGTGAGAAAGAGATTCAAGAAGGCCATGAAAAAACTTTCACCGACAAGCAGCAAGCTCGTACATTGGATCGCCGTTGTGCCTTCATCACACATATCTTTCGCCACGTTCGCCAAGGTCTCTAGTAGTCGTCAGAGCCAGACTGACCTGAATCATTTTCGGGTCTGGCTTGTCGGCGGTGCGCTCTTCCATTTCCATTTAATAGTTTCCCGTTCTGTCGGTGAGACGTCCATCCATTCCTGCGTCAAGAGTTGCACGGTCGTGCTTGCCATAGAAAAGTACTGGTCGGGACTGCGCCGGACCACCTCGAGATCTTCCAACTCACAGCGGCTGCTCCGTGAGACCGGAGCCCTGCGGCCGCATAACAGCCTAGGGCATGAAGACGGTTTCACGCATGGTCGGTTGCATGTAGTGGATGATGCCGCCGAAGATCAGAATTTGCAGCATGGGCGAGGATAGCTCGTGTGAGCAAGATCCCATGATCTGCTTCGGGGCAAGAATTTTTTCGGGGGCTCGAATGTGGACTTAGTCCCTGCGGAAACGCGTTGGCGTCTTCTTCGAGTTCGGTGAAGCGCAAGGTCCACTGGACGTCGCTGTAAGCTGTAAGAAGTATAGGAGTGTCCCAAGACGATATTATCCTCGATCGTGCCCTCAAAGAGTGTGGGCTTGGAGTCGATTCTGAGCTCTCGGCAACGATTGATTGCCTGAAGGCCCAGCCTCGTTTCGTCCCCGTCTCGTCGACGGACACCTCCATTGACAACCACGCCGTCGGAACTCACACTACCCGGCGCATCGTTTACGGAGAACACACCCAGTATGGTCACCACGTGGTGGAGCCCCCAGCTCAATGCCTTGCTTGGCAGCCTCGTTGTGGCGGCGGGTGCCTGGTTGGCGTGGGACTCGTTCTCACCCTGGGGAGTTTTTCTCGTCGCAGGAAGCATCGCCGGGTTTCTGATCTGGCAGGGGCGCACGATTGGACTGGTCTGGGCCTGGGCCACCCTCTTGCTTGGCCTGGAGAGTCTTGCGTGGCCTATCGTCACGATGGTTCAGGTTCGCTCGATCACGACGGAGCCGACCGACGAACAGATGGAGACAATTCTCTCAGCCGTTCTGACCGGAATCATCTCGGCGGTCTTTTGGGTAACGATCTCCTATGGGCTCTTCAAGCGCGCGCACGAGCCCATTGCAGCCACATCAACTGATGCAACCAACAGCCATCAACCTCCGCCGCAATCAAGACGCCTCCGTAGACACCGGTAAGCCCTACCACATCTCGATCGGATTAACGTCGACATCGAACTTAATGGCTCGGTGCTGATACGTTCGTTCCATGTCCTTGACCGTGGTCCGTACCGCTTCAAGCCCCGTTTCCCGTTCGGATGATTTCATGAGAACTTGCCACCGATATCGTCCCCGGAGTTTCGGCACTTGAGCAGGGACTGGCCCGAGAACAGTGAGACAGTCGGCCTGACGACCAATCGATTGAGCCGTCGAAAGGGTTCTTGCCGCGACCGTCTCTCCAGTCACGGACTGTGAAGAGCGGGCGGTGAGTCGTGCAACCAAGGCTGTGGCAGCGTCGCGAACCATTTTTTCATTCGCCCCCGATACAAGGAGGGCAATCAGATAAACCGCGGGCGGATACCTCAGTGCAGTCCGATGGGACAGCTCTTCCGCTAAGAAGACAGATTCGTCGTTCTGAGCCACAGCCTGAATTGCATGATGAGATGACAGATAGGTCTGCAGGATAACCTGACCGCCAGTCTCTGCCGAACCGGCGAGACTGATCGCATCGAGGAGGCTGTGATAGGTACGTTCGGCGGATCGGAAATCCGGCACGCTGAGTCCTGCGTCCGCCTGGACAATCCCAACTAGGCCCATTGTCGGGAGAGGCCTCCGCCGCAGCAGCAGTTGTGTCCCGACGATGATATCCCACTCCCCTTGCTCGACCCTCCGCCAGAGGGATTCGGCCTGCACTGCCAGACGCATGGTATCTCCGTCGAGCCGAATCACTGCCGCGTGAGGGAACAATCGCTTCGCCTCCTCCTCCACCCGCTCTGTGCCTTCCCCAATCATCTGCATGCGAATGCCGGAACAGGAGACGCAGGTCTCGTGAATGGGTGTAACGTTCCCACAGTAGGAACAGAGCAGACGACCCGCCTGCCGAGAGTACATCAGTGCGACGCGACAGGTAGGACAGCGGGGAACTTGGCCGCAGTCACGACAGACGAGGGCGCCTGCATAACCCTTCCGGTTGAGAAACAACAGGACGCCGGCTCGGCGGTCGATCGCCTGCTCGATAGCCAGAACGAGCGGCTGGCTCAGCACCGTGCCGCGACCATAATCGCGTAATTCAACGACCTGTACGTTCGGTTGTGCATCAGACGGCATGAGCTTACGTGCAACGACCCCGCGTTGTTCCACCGCCGCTCTGGTCTCAAGGGAAGGATGAGACGAACTCAGGACCAGTACCGTCTGTTCATCCTGCGCCCTCAGCCAGGCCACTTCCCGTGCATGGTAGCGTGGTTCTTGTGGTTCTTTGAGCGCTGCATCTTCTTCTCCCTCGATCCAAATCGCCCCGATTACACTCAATGGGAGAAAGATGGCCGACCGGGTCCCCACGACCACGCGAATGACCTGCCGATTGATCCGATCCCATATTTCGGACTTCTCCTGGCCTGAAAGACCGCTATGGAAACAGACCGGAGAGATGCCCGTCTCGTCATCACGGATCAAGCCCGTAACCCATTGGGCCCGTTCTGCTTCGCCTACGATGATGAGGACCGTCTGTCCACGGTCGAGTACCAGACGAACGGCCTGCTGCAACAGCCTCAATCGATCGGTCCTGGAAGCCTGCACCAGAACCCGAGACGGTCCTTGGCCTCTCAGCGCCTCGAACAGTGGCTCCGCCCAAGACATTGCAGTGTCAGGAATGAGCGATGCGGTAATGCTGGATTTGTCCTGGCTCGCCTGCCTGATTGGTCGGACGAGAGGCGCCGTGGAGGCAGATGGAAGGGCCTGGACCTCCACCACCCATCCTCGAGCCTTGAGATCGTACAATAAGTCGCCCCGACCAGGACTGCGAGACGACCGGCGAAGTCCTGAAGGTTTTTTCCCGAGACGTGCTAGAAGTGCCCGCGCCTTCCCCGAGCAGGGTTCCCGAGCCGCAAGTGCGGCCCGCCCTTGCTCCGTCAGTTCGTAGCGGCTGACCTGCACTCGTGGTTTGAGTGCCGGAGGCAGCACCAGCCTGAGACATTGTCCCCATGGCGCGACATACTGTTCGGCCACCTGCCGTGAGAGCTGGAACAGGTTTGAGGCCACATCTGTTGCGGCTTCCTCCGGGAGCAACGAGCGAATCTCCTTGAGGCGTGCTCGATCAAGACCCTGAGGAAGGACATGGGAGAGAGCGATCACGGCTCCTTGGAGGATTGACCGTCCAAAAGGCACAAGCACTCGATGTCCAATACGCAACGTGGATCGGAGCGACAATGGCACGTTGTAGGTGAACGGGCCTGCCAGATGTCGTGGGACAATGACATCTGCGAATAGGGCCTCTGGCTCTGTGCGTGGAGGAGGGGTTGCCCGCGTCGAAATCATGCGGCATTGTAGCAGCAGAGGAAAAGGGGGAACAACGAGAGGGAAAGAACGGAAAAGTTCTGAAGGGGAATCGGAGAGGGTTGACGTTGAAACGTCAACCCTCCGCACGATACTCGATGAATTTACTGTGGAGGGGCGACAGGAGCAGCGGGTTTCTCATCTGAATTGCCCTGCCCCACTGATGCCGGAGTCGTCGCCGAAGCAGGATTCGCAGGGAGAGATGAGGGCTCCACCT
Organism: Nitrospiraceae bacterium; assembly: GCA_036004925.1. Taxonomy (GTDB): domain Bacteria; phylum Nitrospirota; class Nitrospiria; order Nitrospirales; family Nitrospiraceae; genus Palsa-1315. The sequence goes on from DASYRC010000001.1 coordinate 28,415, forward strand.
TGGACGAGCCAGCTGGAGCAGCTGGAATCGTCGTCGTGGCCACTGTGGGGATTGGGTCTCCGCTTTCCGCTGAACTGAGACGGGACATGCTGTATCCGTTATCGCCGGTCTCATTTGGCTTCGCCGCCGGTTCAGATTTTTCCCCGGCTGATTCGGCCGAAAAAAGCACGATGTCCACACGGCGGTTCTTCTGTCGACCCACTTCAGTCTCATTGCCGGCTACCGGCTTCGTATCGCCATAGCCGACCGACGAAAGCTTCGCCGAATCGATCCCGCCCTTCTCAAGCAAGTAGCGGAGGACGCCCCCAGCCCGAGCTTTCGACAAGTCCCAGTTCGTCTGGTAGAGCGACTTAAGGGAAGGACCGATTTCCATGTTATCCGCATGGCCTTCGACTCGAATCAACCGATCGCCGGCATCGGTCTTGAGATACGCAATCAGTTCATCGAGCACCTGATAGCCCTCGGGCTTGATCGTGGCTTCGCCCGATTCAAACCTGAGCTGCTTCATCAAATCACCGAGGCTGATTCGGGTTTCGCCGGCGAGATTCTGGACCTGGAACTTGCTTGGAGGAGAAGCCACAGCAGGGGAGACATCCAGAGACTGCTGGGATGATTGAGAAATCGGCATGGCGTCAGGAGCAGTAGCATGACCCTTCACCCTGAAACGATCGCCCTTGAGAACACGGGAGATGGATTTTGTGATCAACGCCGTGGCTGTTCGATCTTCTATGGACAGGATTTTCAATTCGCCTACAACTCGTTGAGGAAGGCCCCCTCCGGACCGAACCACATCCATTCGATCCCCAGGCCTGATCCCGTCTTCTCGTCCCCGATCCAGATAAACGATATTCCTTTGCGCCACAAGGTTCATTCTTCCCATGTTGGACTGGAGCTCCACAACCCGTCCCTCCACATCGCCGAGGGAAAGCTGGTCAACCGCTGCTCCCTCGTCAGTCGGAGGCACGAACTTCATTACCGGATCACCCGGCGATACAGCTGCGTAGGCCCGCATGATCTGAACAGTGGTCAGGTCCTTGTCAATTTGGCTCACCTGAACCACAGCGAGCCGATTAACCAAATGCCCCAGGTATTGACCAGTGGTGGGATGGAATACTTTGTACACTCGTTTGTAGATCGTGAAAAGATCACCGGTCGCGACATCGCCTGGGTTCTTCAGTCGGAGATACAGGACATCCCGGTTTCCCAATATCATGTGATTTCCTGTAGTCTGATTGTCTCCGGTAATCACATTCACGAACCCATCTTGTGGAGTCGCTTGCTGGATGGAGCCGGACGAATAGGCCAAGGCCGGTTCTCCGAATCGGATCGAACTGAGGTCATCTGCTGCCCAGGCCAGAGGAAGAAGCGGCGTGGCCAAGGTCCAGACCATGAGAGAGACGACATATTTCAATGAATAGTTAGCCATGGTGGTTGTCCTTCATATAAGGCAAGTATTCCTGTCAGAACCATAGCAAATAGTCCTGCATTGTCAAGAATATTGAGGCCTTGTCCTCATTGACCCGCCAATTCACTCGATGCTATGGTGATCCGGAGATTGATTTATCACACTTGGGGAACATCATGGTACCTGACCAGCCTCCAACCCACGGTGCTCAACGCCAGGATCGTCCTCGCATCGAGACCCAGATTCACCGACGCAAGAAAGCCAAAGCCTTCTCTGCCTTGGAGCCTGAATGGGATCAAAATGACAAGGTAAAGCCTTCCCACCTGCGCATGCCACCAGGTCGAATGGCACCCACCCCACCCAACAAAGCGAGGACCCCTCCATAAACGAGCGAGTCCAGTCGGACAATAGAAGTACATGAGTAGAACCGGGTTTTTGGGGTGGAGCTTCGCCCTGCCGCCGGCCGCACAAACGCCTAAAAATCCTTGCTTTTTAGTCGCCCAGGCGACGCCTCTCAACGCATTAGAGCCTAGGACTTTCGGGTCGATCCCACAGGTCTTTTGAACGCTTGCTATCCCCGTAATCCAGGGTCTAAAATCCAACCCTCCTTGCATCTCAAGGTGTTGAAAGGTCAGCCCCATGAGCGGTTTTGAGTTACTCCTTGAGTATCTGACAAGGTACTTTCCGATTCTGTTGTTTATTTTTGTGGCGCTGGTGTTCGGCGTGGCGACGCTACTCCTCAGCTATCTGGTCCAGCCGAAATATCCAGAATCGGAGAAGCTCACTACCTATGAGTGCGGATCCGAACCGTTCTCGGATGCTCGGATGCCCTTTCCGGTTCGGTATTACATCTTCGCGATGCTCTTCGTTATTTTCGATATTGAGGTCATTTTTCTGTACCCCTGGGCGGTGGTCTTTACCAAGATCGAGTTGATCGGATTGATTGAAATGCTGGTCTTCATCGGTTTGTTTTTGGTGGCCTATGTCTATGCCTGGCGGAAGGGAGCCTTGGAATGGGACTGATCCAAATCGGTCGTCATGAAAAGGACGGCACGTCTGACGTCGTAACCACGACGGTGGAAAAAGCCGTCAACTGGGCTCGCAAGGGCTCACTGTGGCCCATGACGTTTGGCCTGGCCTGTTGCGCGATCGAAATGATCGCCGCAGTCTCGTCACGATACGATATGGACCGCTACGGCGCCGGTGTCTTCCGGGCCACACCACGCCAGTCCGATCTGATGATCGTGGCCGGTACCGTCTGCCGGCGGATGGCCCCTGTCATTCGAAAACTTTACGATCAGATGCCTGAGCCGAAATATGTCATTGCAATGGGATCGTGCGCCACGTCGGGAAATATCTACGACAGTTATAGCGTTGTCCAAGGTGTTGATCGCTTTGTGCCGGTCGATATCTATGTACCGGGTTGCCCTCCAACTCCGGAGGCCCTCTTTGACGGCATCCTCAAATTACAAGAACGAATCATGCTGAAACCCGTATTCCTGAAACAACCGGATCAGGTCAAGCCCAGCCTTAAAGTATAGGTCTCGATCGATGTTATTGCAGCAACTGGCCAGCCGAATCCAAGAAAACTTTGCCACAGGCTTCGTAAAAGCCGTGGAATGGCGTGGCGATCTTGCGGTAACTGTGACGCGGGACCGACTCCATGAGGTCGCACAATTCCTTCACGACGACCCGGCCATGGACTTCGACTACATCGTGCATGTGAGTTCGGTCGACTGGCCCGATGACGAAGAACGGTTTGAAGTCGTGTACGAGTTCTACTCGATCAAGAAACGGCAACGCATCCGGCTCAAGACCAGGGTGCCGGAGTCGAATTGCATCGTGGATTCCCTGACGGATCTCTGGAAAGGCGCGGACTTCATGGAACGCGAAGTCTACGACATGATGGGAATCCGCTTCCGGCACCATCCTGATCTCCGCAGGATCCTCCTGCCGGACGATTACACCGAAGGCTATCCGTTGCGAAAAGATTTTCCGCTCCGTGGCAAAGGCTGGCGCGACACGTTCGAGTTCCTGGATGAAACTGCTCGGTAGGACAGACGATGGCTCTTGAAGATCAACGAACAACCGTCTACAAGGTCGATCCGGCTCATCCAGAAAGCGAGACCCTCCCGACGCTGCGCACGGAGGAACTCCTGCTTAACATGGGTCCTCAGCACCCCGCCACCCATGGGGTGCTGAAAGTGATCCTCGAATTGGAAGGAGAACGCCTCGTCAAGGCTACCCCCGTGTTGGGATATCTGCACCGCGGTGTGGAGAAGCTCGCGGAAGACGGCACCTATCACCAATTTATTCCCCATACCGACCGGCTCGACTATGTCTGCGCGATGTATAACAATTTTGCGTACTGCCGCGCGGTCGAAAAACTCATGAATATCACCGTGCCGGACCGGGCAGAATATCTGCGCACGATCGTGGCGGAGGTCCAACGGATCATCGGCCATCAGTTTTGGATCGGCACCCAGGCTCTCGACATCGGAGCCATGGGCGTCTTTTTCTATTGTTTCCGGGATCGGGAAATTCTGATGGATTGGTTCGATGAACTCTGCGGTGCACGCCTCACCACCAGTTGGTATCGCATCGGCGGCGTCGAGCGGGACTTCACGCCCTCGCTGATCGAGAAGCTGAAACAATTCTTGGACTACTTTCCGCCAAAAATCGACGAGTACAAGGTTTTCCTGGAGACGAACCGGATTTGGGTCGGACGGACGAAGGGAGTGGCCATCATCTCGGCGGAAGACGCTGTGAGTTTCGGCCTTAGTGGGCCGCCGCTCCGGGGCTCGGGTGTCGACTACGACCTCCGTAAGGCCCAGCCCTATTCGGCCTATTCGAAATGCGAATTCAGTGTGCCGCTCGGCAAGAACGGCGACACCTACGATCGGTACTGGATCCGCGTCCAGGAATTCTATGAGAGCGTGAAAATCATCCGGCAATGCCTGGAGCAGATGCAGGATGGCCCCATTATGGCCGATGTACCTAGCGTCACGTTGCCGCCCAAACAACGAGTCTTTACGAATCTCGAATCCATGATCCAGCAATTCAAGCTCTTCTCGCAGGGCTTCGACGCTCCGCCGGGAGAGATCTACTGCGGGACCGAAGCGCACAAGGGGGAGTTGGGATTCTACATCGTCAGCACGGGCGGCGGGAAACCCTACCGGTTGAAAATTCGCGCTCCCTCGTTTGTTCACATGGGCGCATTTGACCATATGTCCAGAGGCTACATGATCTCCGATGCGGTCACGATTTTCGGGACCTACGACATTGTGATGGGGGAGTGCGACCGATGAGAAGGGAATTGTGAATGCTGAATGTTCAATGATGAATGGAGAGACGGCTCTTCAATTCAACATTCACAATTCATCATTCAACATTGAGGCAATATGGGACTGAAGCCAGCAACGAATCCTGACGTGGAAGCAGTAGCGATTGAACTGTCGATCGATGGGAAATCCGTGACAGCAAAGGGTGGGGTTTCGCTCTACGACGTGATTTCGAGCACGGGCAAGATCATCCCGGCCATGTGCTACCACTATACCTTCGATCCCTTCGGCTCCTGCGGCATGTGTTTGGTTGTGCAGGAAGGCAAGAAGGCGCCCGTCCGCTCCTGCACCGCCAAAGCGACGGCCGGCATGATCATCAGAACCGAGGGGGACGATCTCTTCCAAGCCCGAAAGAAAGCAGTGGAAAAACATCTCTCGGTCCATCCGCTCGACTGTCCGGTCTGCGACGCCGACGGCCATTGCGAACTGCAAGACACTGCATTTCGGCACGGGGTCACGAATCTGGCCAACGCGAAACAGAAGTTTATTCCGGAAGATACGCGCAGCCCGGTGCTCGACTTTAATATGAACCGCTGTATTGCCTGCGCGGAATGCATCAATGTGTGTAAAGACGTGTTAATGATCGACGCACTCCAGTTCATGAAGAAGGGCGGCTTCAATCAAGTTGTGCCGAAGGGAGATCTCGCACTGTCCTGCGAGTTCTGCGGAGACTGTCTCGCCGTCTGCCCGGTCGGCGCCATCACGAACAAGTTCTCTAAATATTTGTATAAGCCGTGGCAGATGAAGAAAACTACAACGACGTGTAACTACTGCGGGGACGGCTGCCAGATGTATCTTGAGACCAAGGACGCTGAAGTCGTCCGCGTGACCTCACCTCTGTCTTGGAAGAACAAATGGGGCGACCGAGCCGAAACGGCCAAGGGGCACGGCGGGCTCTGTGTGCGAGGGCGTTTTGGGTTCGAGTACATCGATAGCGCCGCACGTCTGAAGCAACCGCTCCTTCGCAAGGGTAATCAACTCGTCGAAACCCCCTGGCTCGAAACCATGCACCAGGTGGTTGATCGGTTCTCCGAAATCCAACGCAAGCACGGACCCGACGCGATTGCCGGTCTTATCACCGCCCGCTGCACCAATGAAGAACTGTATCTCTTTCAAAAACTCATGCGCGCCGGGTTCCGGACCAACCATCTCGACAGCAGCGCGCGCTACGGCCACCTCAACTTCGTGCATGCCTCCCAGCACGCCTTGGGAATCGGGCGGAGCCCGAACGACTGGGAAGACCTGACGAAAGCCAAAGCCGTGATACTCATCGGCTCCAACATCACAGAAACAAACCCGCTTACGGCGGTGCGCATTAAAGAAGCGATTCGTGTCTATAAAGCGCAAGTGGTGGTCATCGATTCCACCGTCACGAACATGGCCAAGCTTGCATCCCATCCAGTCCTGATCAAGCCGGGAACGGAGGGACTTGTGATCGACGGAATCGTGAAGGCTGCCCTGGAGCTGGACTTGATCGACGAAGATGGCACCAAGAAGCACCCGCAAGCCTTCAAGGCCTTGAAGGCCGCCGTGGCCCACGTATCGTTGGAGCAGGTGGCTGCGCACACCGGCATGTCGATCGAGGCGTTGAAAGAAACCGCGACGATCTTCGCCGAAGCTTCCCGATCCATCATCCTCTGCGCTGAAGGCATCGTTCGCCAACCCAATGGGTATCAGAACGTCATGAAACTGATTGACCTCGCCTGGGTCACAGGCAAGCTGGGCCTGCCAGGCTGTGGGGTGAATACGGTGACAGAAGAGCCGAACGAGCAGGGCGCCGTGGACATGGGTGCCGCACCGGAATTCCTCCCTGGTCAAGCCTCGTTCAACGATCAGACTGCTCGCGACCGTTTTGCCAAGGCCTGGGACGTCACGCTCCCAGCGGCTGGCTCCGGCGCGAATCTCGTCGAAATTCTCAAGCGCTGCAGGAGCGGCGAAATACGCGGCCTCTATGTCATTGGGGAAAACCCGCTCGCCACGTTACCCGCATCGATGGAAGTCCGCGCCGCGTTGGATCGACTGGAGTTGCTCGTCGTCCAGGATCCGTTCCTGACCGACACTGCGCGCATGGCGCATGCGGTGTTGCCGGCTTGTACCTCTGCGGAAAAAGACGGCACCTTCACCAATCTGGAAGGCCGAGTTCTGCGCGTCCGCGAGGCCATCGATCCAATAGGGGAAAGCTTGCCGGATTGGCACATCATGACGGCCCTGGCTAACGCGTTAGGCTGTCAATGGGAGTACGAATCCTCGAACGATATTCAAGCCGAGATCATGAAGTTGCTGCCCGGGTACTACAACCTCGGACAACCACGCAAGGTTGTGCCAACGATGGACCGCTATCTCTCAAACGGCTACACCACTGATGTGGCGGCACGCTATCGAGCCTCCGCTCCATCAGACCCCAAGAACCAGCGACCTTTCGCGTTGCTGATGGGACAGGTCCTGTATCATTCCGGTAAGCTGTCCACCAAAGCCCCCGGGCTCATCACGATTGCCCCCAATACCGGGCGGCTTCGGATGAATCCCCAAGATATGGAACGGCTCGCAGTGGGTGAGGGGACGACAGTGCGCCTCACATCGGACCGCGGTTCGATGCAGTTGGCGGTGCAGCCCGATCAATCCATTGCCCCGCAGACATGTTTCTTTCCGGAGCATTTCAATGAGCCGCCAGTGAAAGACTTGATGTCGGTCCAGGTTGATCCAATGACGGGAGTTCCCTCGTTCAAGCAGACCCGTGTGACGATCGAAAAGGCGTAAGAGGGAACAGGAATCGCACATGCGTGTGACCGCACTGATAAAGCAAGTCCTCCAGGCCGCATTGTTCTATGAGATCTGGGATGCGATGAAGGTGACGTTCAAGCACATGTTCCACAAGCCCATCACTCTCCAGTATCCACGGGAACAGCGAACCCTTCCCGACACCCACCGGGGGGCACTCGCGCTCTTACGCTATGACGATCACCAGGAACGTTGTGTCGGCTGTGACCTCTGCGAAGCCGCCTGCCCATCCCGCTGCATCAAGGTCATCAGCTCGGAAGATGCGGAGCGTCCGCTGCAGCGATTCGCCAGCGAGTTTTACATCGACATTACGAAATGCGTCTTTTGCGGCTACTGTGTCGAGGCTTGTCCCGTAAATGCACTGGCTATGACGAAGATGTATGAGTTCTCGACCCATGATAAGCGCACCTTGCTGTTCGACAAGAAGCGGCTGTACGAAATCGGCGAGCGCCATCTTGACGATGCCAAAAAATACTTGTACGCACATAATCAGGAAAAGAACGTTGAGGATAGCCGGGAATATCGGTATTACTTCCCGCAATCGGTACTGAAGCCGACCCAACCACCACCCAAGCATCTGGGCTAAGGCGATCGATGGTTTTGGTCTTTTTTGCCTATTTCGCACTAGCCAGTATTGCTGCGGGTGTCTTGACTGTCTCGCTAAAGCACCCGGTGCATTGCGGCTTGGCGCTCCTGGCCCTGTTGGTCCATGTTTCCGGACTCTTCATCCTCCTTAACGCCGAGTTCCTCTGGGCCGTGCAGGTCATCGTCTACGCCGGTGCGATCCTCGTCTTGTACCTCTTCGTACTGATGCTCCTGAACTTGAAGACCGACGACCGGTATCTCCACTTCTCATACCTGTACTTTCTGGCCCCCGCAATCATCGGATCATTGTACGTATTGACCCTTCTGGTCCGTTCTCCCTTCGGAGGCGTAAAGGGCGATGCGAACACCGTGGCGGTACTTCAGGACGGCGATACCTACGCGGTCGGGATCAAAATGTTCAGTGATTATCTGTTGCAGTTCGAAATCGTCGGGGTGTTCCTGTTGGGCGCCGTCATCGGAGCGATCGTGCTGGCAAAAACACCGAAACCGGTCAACCGAGAACATAGGGGATAAATGTTGAGTGCTGAATGATGAATGTTGAATTGCGAACTTGAACCACCCACTCATGCGCCGTAATTTAACATTGAACATTCAACATTGATCATTGGGATTTATGGTTCCTCTAAGCGCATATGTCGCCGTCAGCGCTGTACTTTTTATCACCGGCCTGCTCGGCGTATTGATCAGGCGGAACTTCATCATCGTGCTGATGTCTGTCGAGATCATGTTGAACGCGGCGAACATTAACCTCGTTGCATTTTCCCATTACCTGGAATCCATGGCGGGCCAACTGGTGGCCCTTTTCATCATCGCCATTGCTGCCGGCGAAGCAGCGATCGGACTGGCCATCATCATCGTCGTGTTCCGTGGAAAGATCTCCACGAACGTGGACGAGATGAACCTCTTAAAGTGGTAACGTGACCGATCTGCTGATCAAGCTCATTCCGCTGTTTCCTTTGCTGGCCGTGATCCTGAATGGGCTCGTGGGCAGGCGATATTCCCACGATGTTGCGCACCGGCTTGCCTGGGGGTCGGTGGGGTTGTCATTTCTCTGCACGATCGGCGTGTTTACCGACATTCTGCGCACCGGCACACCCCGTGAAGTCATCGCCTATCAATGGATCTTCGGAGGCGATCTCACCATCAATCTAGCCTATCTCGTCGATCCTCTCACCTGCATCATGCTGCTCGTTGTCACGGGAGTCGGATTCCTGATCCACGTCTACTCCGTGGGCTACATGCATGGGGAGGGCGGGTTCACGCGATTCTTCACCTACATGAACCTCTTCATGGTCTCCATGTTGCTCCTCGTCATGGGGAACAACTATGTGGTGCTTTTCATTGGCTGGGAGGGGGTGGGACTCTGTTCTTATCTGTTGATCGGCTATTACTATGACAAGGTCTCCGCCGCGAAGGCCGCCTCGAAGGCCTTTGTGGTGAACCGCATCGGCGACGCAGGCTTCCTTCTGGCCATCTTCCTCATCTTCATTAATTTCAAGACCCTCGACTATACGAAGGTCTTTGCCCAGGTCAGCCAGCTCTCGCCGGAAATGGCCACAGCAATTGCGCTCTGCCTGCTCGTCGGAGCAGTCGGCAAATCAGCCCAACTTCCTCTCTACACCTGGCTCCCGGATGCGATGGAAGGTCCGACACCCGTCAGCGCGCTCATCCACGCGGCAACGATGGTCACAGCCGGGGTCTACATGATCGTGCGGAACCATGCCATTTTCGATTTATCGCCGACAGCCATGACGATCGTCGGCGTCATCGGCGGACTCACAGCCTTGTTTGCCGCCACCATCGGCCTCGTGCAAACGGACATCAAGCGCGTCTTGGCCTACTCGACGGTAAGCCAGCTCGGTTATATGTTTCTCGGGTGCGGGATCGGGGCCTATACGGCTGCCATTTTCCACCTCATGACCCATGCCTTCTTCAAGGCCCTCTTGTTCCTCACGGCCGGATCGGTCATCCACGCGCTCTCAGGTGAGCAAGACATTCGAAAGATGGGCGGCCTCAGCTCGAAAATCCCATGGACCTATCGACTGTTTCTCATTGGCACGGTCGCCATTGCGGGCATTCCGCCGTTGGCAGGGTTCTGGAGCAAAGATGAAATCCTGGCCCATGCTTTTACGCATCACCACTATCTGCTTTACGCCATGGCTGCCGTCGGAGCGCTATTGACCTCCTTCTACATGTTCCGCCTGATCTATCTGACCTTTTATGGCACCTCTCGCATGGACCATCATACCGAGGAACATGTACATGAGTCGCCGATGGTGATGGTCGTTCCGTTAATGGCGTTAGGTGTTCTGTCCATTCTCGGTGGGTTCCTGGGGTTTCCCCCTGAACATGGCTGGATCCATCAATTCCTTGCACCGGTCGCGGGCACGGGAGGGGAACAAGACGTGAGCACCGGACTCGTGCTCATGCTCATGATGATTGCCACAGGAATTGCGTTGCTGGGCTGGGGCCTCGCGCACTATTTTTATAGCGTGAATCTCTCGGCGCCGGATCGCTTGGCCGCAATGTTTCAGGCGGCCTACAGGATCTTGCTCAACAAGTACTACGTCGATGAGCTCTACGACCTGTTATTCGTGGAGCCGACCAAGTGGTTAGGACGTCTGTTTGATTGGTTCGACCGCACCGTGATCGATGGCCTTGTGCGCGCCGTCGCACACCTGGCTGAATTGGTCGCGGCCGGTTCGACTTGGACGGAGAAACACGTGATCTACGGCGGCATCAACGTGGTCGGATACGGCAACCATCTTGCCGCCCGCCAGTGGCGGCAACTGCAGAGCGGGATGGTGCATCATTATGCCGCCATCATTGTGGCAGGGCTCTTCCTGCTGGCGGCCATCATTCAGCTCATCATGCAACTATAAAGCACTGTGATGTTAGAAGAACTGGCGTCAACTTTTCCGATTCTCACCTGTATTCTTTTTCTCCCCGTCATCGGGGCCGCCGTCCTGTGGCTGTTCGACGACGAGGACATGGTCAGGACCTCCGCTTTGACGATTGCGCTCTTGGAGTTGGCCCTCTCCGTATTCGTACTCTTACGATTCATTCCTGAATCGGCCGCCATGCAGTTTTCCGAACACGTGCCGTGGATTCCCGCCCTCGGGGTCAGCTACCATCTCGCGGTTGACGGAATCAGTGTCCTCTTCGTTGGGCTCACGGCATTCCTCACGGTCCTGATCGTCATCTATAGCTGGGACGCCGTCCGCCATCAAGTGAAGCTCTACATGATGGCGCTCCTCGCCCTCGAAACGACCACGATGGGGGTCTTCCTCTCCATCGACTTGATCCTCTTCTTCGTCTTTTGGGAACTCATGCTCATCCCCAGTTATTTTCTGATCAAGCTCTGGGGTGGAGGAGCGGAGCGGCACTACGCAGCACTGAAATTCGTGCTCTATACCTTGCTTGGCAGCGTCTTTATGTTGGTGGGCATCGCCCTCTTGGACATCAATTATCACCAGTGGGCGACTCTGCGCCATATCGAGCCGACCTACTCGTTTGACTTACTGGAACTGCTCTCTGTCCCGATCCCGCTTAGCCAACAAATCCTCATTTTCTGGCTGTTGTTCCTCGGCTTCGCGTTCAAGGCCCCGGTGTTCCCCTTCCACACCTGGCTCCCAGATGCCCTCCTCGAAGGCCCGATTGGCATGGCGGTGGTGCTGGCTGGGCTCAAGCTCGGGACATTCGGCTTCCTCCGGTTTAGCATTCCGTTGCTCCCGGATGCATCGAAAAGTCAGACCGTCGTCACGGTCATCATGACGCTGGGGTTGGCGGCGATTCTCTATGGGGCCTTCATGGCGCTGATCCAGCAAGATTTTCGCCGTCTCCTCGCGTTCAGCAGCATCAGCCACCTCGGGTTCGTGGTGATTGGCCTGTTCGCCTTGAACTATCAAGGGCTCCAAGGCAGCCTGCTTACCATGATCAACTTGGGGTTCAGTACGGCGGGTTTGTTCTTTATCGCGGGCTTTCTCTACTCACGGCAGCAGAACACCCAACTGGGCTCATTCGGCGGCATGGCCAAACAGACCCCCTTGCTCGCAAGCTTTTTCTTGTTCATTGGGCTGGCGTCGATCGGCTTGCCGGGCACCAATGGCTTCGTCGGTGAATTCCTCATCCTCTTGGGAACCTTCAAGGCCGATTGGCTGTATGGTGGATTCGCGGTCACCGGCGTCATCTTCGGCGCGGCATATTTTCTCTGGTACTACGAGCGGTCGATGCTGGGACCGCTCGGCAAGGCAGTCAAGGACTCCATCCGTGACCTGCATCCCCGCGAAGTGCTCATCGTGGTGGCCTTGGCGGTGATGATCCTCTGGATTGGCCTCTATCCCGCTCCCTTCTTGAAAATGATGAACGGATCGGTGCAGGCGTTGGTCGATCGACTGGAACGGGGGACCGTGGCGTCGATCGAGTCCAAGCAGCCGGTAAGGGTGGATTAATTCGTATGGGTGACTACGCACTGCTCTATATCCTGTTTACCCCCTTCGTGGGAGCCATCGCATTGATCTTTGTCTCCAACCGGCAAACGATGCTCGTGCGGGGCATAGCGGCGGGAGCAGCCCTTGTCTCCCTGCTCGCCTCACTCTACCTGTTCTTCGCCTACGATCACGTGAAGGGAGGATTCCAATTCGTCCAGCGATTCGAATGGTCTCGCCAGCTGGGTATTTCGCTCCACCTCGGGGTGGATGGGATCGGGACCCCGCTGGTGTTGGCTTCGAGCATCTTGTTGTTCGCAGGAATTTTCGTGTCCTGGCATATCAAGGATCGGACGAAAGAATTCTATATCTGGCTGCTCATCCTCGCCGCCGCCACGATCGGCGTCTTCATGTCGTTGGATCTGTTCTTTCTCTTCTTCTTCTACGAAATGTCCGTGATCCCCATGTATCTCCTGTTGGGCATGTGGGGAAGCCACACGAAAAAGTACAACGAGATGACGGATCCGGAAGGCCTCAAACAGCGGGATTCGGTCGGGTTCATCTTCAACTTTGGATCCAACAGTAAAGAATACGCCGCGATGAAACTGGTGCTCTTCCTCTCGGCCTTTGCCATCGCGGCGCTGATGGGTATCTTGCTGATCTACAAGTACTCGGGGCTCAATACCTTCGACATTCTGGTCCTGCGTGAACAGGCCAAGTTGATGAACATCCCGGTCTTGGGCACGACGCTGGACAAGATCATTTGGTTACTGATCTTCTTCGGCTTTGCCTCAATCGCGCCGCTGTGGCCGCTGCACTCCTGGTCTCCTGTGGGCCACGCAGCCGCCCCGGCCGCTACGAGTATGTTGCACGCGGGTGTGCTGATGAAGCTCGGCCATTTTTCCATCATCCGGGTGGCCTTTGAGATTCTGCCTGAGACCACCAGAGAACTCATGCCCATCGCGGCCGTGCTCTGCATGTTCAGTATCGTGTATGGCGGGTTTGTGGCGTTCTACGCCAAAGATACAAAGTACGTTATCGGGTATTCCAGTTCAAGTCACATGGGCTATGTCTTCCTAGGCATGGCCTCCTTGGACTACATCAGCTTGACCGGCGCGGTGATGTATATGTTCGCCCACGCCATGGCCACGGGCATGCTCTTCGCCATGGCCGGGTGGGTGTACGATCAGACGCACAGTCGCGACATTCCCTCGCTCGGCGGGCTCTCGAATCGCATGCCGTTTATCACCGGCTGTTTCGTGGTTGCTTGCATGGCCTCGATCGGCGTGCCCGGCACCGTGAACTTCATCGCCGAAGTCATGATCATCGTCGGCAGTTGGAACAAGTATCCGTTCCAAGTCATCGTGGCCGTGGTCGGCATCGTCTTGACCTTGGCCTACTTGTTCAAGATGATGCGCGGGCTCTTCTACGGACCCATGGATCAGAAGTACAGCCACGCGCACGACGCAGTCGCCGTGGCTGATCGTCTTCCGCTTTTGATTATGATCACCGTCAGCATCGGGTTCTTTTTCTTCCCCATGCACCTCTATCATGTGGTGCGGTCGGGCGTCGATCCCTTGATTGCGAAGATCATCCGCGTCGTGCCGGTGGCGGCGCTCGATCGTGACTCGTTACACGTGAAACGTGAAGCGAGGGCTGATTCTTCTCCGCAGAACTTGGCAGCGCTCCCTGGTGACGTTTCACCCCTCACGCCTTACGCCTCACGGAGCGATCAATGACCTTCGCGTTCACGATGTCTCCTTCCGATCTCCTGTTGCTGTTACCGGAGATCCTGCTCACGTCCTGGTTATGTCTCATCCTGATCATAGATTTCTCGTTCCCTCGGCTGCCCAACGAACAATTAGCCTATTTCAGCATCGCCGGGCTCGTCGCCACCCTAGGCTGCCTTGCCTGGTTCGATATTACCGGCATCACCGGAAACCTCTTCGCGAACATGTTCGCCCTCGACCGGATGGCCCTGTTCTTCAAAATGTTCATCGTCGGATCGACGATCCTTGTCATTCTGGCTTCCATCGATTACATCCATCGATTCAAGTTCTTCCGCGGAGAGTATTATTTTCTGATCATGATGTCGGCCCTCGGGATGATGTTTATGGCTTCCGCGAACGACCTGCTGTCGGTCTTCATCGCCCTGGAATTTTCCACCATCGGCTTCTATGTCCTCGTTACGTATCTTCGCGAGGACATGGCTTCGAACGAAGCGGGCATCAAGTTTTTTATCCTGGGCATCTTCGCCGCAGGCCTCCTCGCCTATGGCATCAGTTTGGTCTACGGAGAAACAGGCAAACTGGTGTTTTCCGATATGAAGGCGGCACAGGCCACACCAGGATTGGCCATTGGCTTCCTGCTGATTTTTGGCGCATTAGGATTCAAAATCGGCGTCGTTCCCTTCCACTCGTGGATTCCAGACACCTATCATGGGTCTCCGACACCAGTGACGGCGTTCCTCTCGATCGCACCCAAGGGAGCGGCCTTTGCCATCCTCCTGAGAATGTTCCTCGTCGCCCTGGCGACTTTTAAGCCAATCTGGGCTCTGCTGCTTGTCGCTACGTCCATCTTGTCCATGACCTACGGCAACATCGTGGCCATCGCCCAAAAGAACATGAAACGGCTCTTGGCCTACTCCGGTATCGCCCAGATCGGCAACGTGCTGATCGGTCTCGCGACCGGTACGAAGATGGGCAGCGACGCGATGCTGTTCTACCTCCTGACCTATCTTTTCGCCAATCTCGGCGCCTTCGCCATTATCATCGCCGTGAGCGAAGCCATCGGCAGTGAGGAAATCGACGACTACAGCGGCCTGGGCCGCCGGTCGCCCTTTCTTGCATTTTCGATGCTCATTTTCCTCTTGTCGCTGGCCGGGGTGCCCCCGCTGGCAGGCTTCATCGGAAAACTGTACATCTTTGTCGCGGCCATGAAGGAAGGGCTCTACGCGCTCATCACCGTGGGGCTCATCAACATCATCATTTCCCTGTACTACTACCTCATCGTCGTGAAGAAGATGTATATCAGCGAACCCCATGACTCGTCACCCCTCAAGGTTTCTGGCCCGATCACAGTGGTGGTCTATGTCTGTCTCGCCGGCACCCTCGTGATCGGCATCTATCCGCAACCATTCACCGATTGGGTTGTCTCGGCCATCCTGACATTTTCAAACGTAGCTGATCCAACCGCATCACTTCCGGTTCCCCCTGCCGTCATCCCCTTCGGCGGCTAAGGCCACGGGGATGGTTTCCCAGCGTCAAACAAGCATTCTTCTAAAATATTTCTTGCAGGGTCTTCCGGAGGAGGGTACAGTTTCCACGAGATTGGCTCACATCCCCACGCCCGCGCCCGCTTGAACCATGGAATCCGTCACGCAGGAACGTCCATCCACGGCCGCACCCATTCGATCGGAAACAGTTCCTGACAGCAATCCGGCACCGACTCCCAAGGCCGGCGGTCCCATGGCATGGTTCACCCATTGGTCGATCGAGCGACGCGTCCTTGTGGGGTTTGGGCTCGTCTTTGCCGGCATTGTGGTCATCAGTGCCGTCTCCTACCGAAACACCGCCGTCTTGATCGAGAACAGCCGACTCGATACCAAGAGCCACGAATTGGTACAGCTGCTCGGCTCAGTCGGAGAAGCCCTCGATGCCGCAGAAAGTGGCCATCGGCGCTATCTCGTCACCGGCGACGAGTCGTACCTCAAATCCTACCGGACCGTTGTCGAACAAATGCCCGAATACCTTCGGTACCTCAGAGGCCTGACGAACGAAGGACCTGAACAACAGGCCCGCGTGCCGACACTCGAACAGCTCATTGCCAGGCAATTGGGAGCAGAGGCGGAAGCCATCGCCCAACGTAAGGAGCATGGCTATGAGGCTGTGCGCCATCTCGCACTTTCCGGAGCAGCAAAGAACGAGCTCGAGGGAATCCATCGCCTGATGACGGAGTTCGAGTCGGCCGAACAACGAGTACTTCATGCCCGCGTGGCGCAATCCGCTGGCAGCACGAAAAGCACGATCGCCTTGCTCGGACTCGGTGCACTCCTGCAATTGATCCTCTTGGCCTCCGTATACTTTCTGATCCATCACGACGTCACCGAGCGACGCCGCGTGGCCACGGAGTTGCAGAGCCGGGGCGAGCTGCTCCAGGCCGCCAATAAAGAATTAGAAGCGTTCAGCTATTCCGTGTCACATGACCTGCGCGCACCGCTCCGTCATATCGACGGGTATGCGGCCCTGTTGTCCAAAGCGGCTGGTGAGGCGCTCAACGACAAAGCGCGCCGCTATCTGCAGACGATTTCAGACTCCGCGAAGCAGATGGGACAACTGATAGACGACCTGCTCGTCTTTTCCCGCATGGGTCGCCAGGACATGCTCCGCACAACGATCAACTTGGATCAACTCGTCAAGACCGTCCTTCATGATTTACGTCTTGACTTGCAAGGGCGGACAATCTCCTGGACAATGCACCCACTACCTAACGTTTCAGGAGATCCGGCGATGTTACGCCAAGTCTTCGTAAATCTGATTTCCAATGCGCTGAAATTCACAGCCACGAAGGCGGAGACGAAAATCGAGATCGGCGCCGTTAGTCGGAGCTCCGGTGAAGCCGAGGTGTTTGTGCGTGACAATGGGGTAGGATTCGACATGCAGTATGTAAACAAGTTATTCGGCGTCTTTCAACGCCTCCATCGGAACGACGAGTTTGAAGGCACCGGCATTGGTCTCGCCAATGTACGCCGAATCATTCATCGGCATGGTGGACGGACCTGGGCCGAAGGGGTACCGAACCAAGGGGCTACCTTCTACTTTTCGCTCCCGCTCGCGAGGTCTCTCAGATGACCACGGTCAAGCCTATCCTGCTCGCTGAAGATAATCCGCGTGACGCCGAGCTTGCGCTGGCCGCCATGGAAGAACATCACATCGCTGACAAAGTGGTGGTCTGCCACGACGGAGCCGAAGTCCTCGACTATCTCTATTGTCGCGGAAACTTTGCCGCTAGACAGCAGGGCAATCCCGTGGTCGTGTTCCTGGATCTCAAGATGCCCAAAGTCGACGGGCTCGAGGTCTTGAGAACGATTAAGAATGACGTGAACTTAAAGCCGATTCCCGTCGTCATGCTCACGTCCTCGCGCGAGGAGCGAGATTTGGCCCAAAGCTATGCGTTGGGCGCCAACGCCTATGTGGTGAAGCCAGTTGAGTTCCACCAGTTCATCACGGCCGTAAAAGAACTCGGTATTTTTTGGGGTGTAATCAACGAACCGCCACCTGAAGGCTCTGACCCAATCCAGTAGCCTCCTCACAAAGGACCTGTGAAAACCCCGCTCCGCCTACTCCAGCTTGAGGACAATACGGTTGACGCCGAACTGATCACTGCCACCTTGATCGAGGGCGGAATCCCCTGCCAGTCGCAAATCGTCGACACACGTCAGGCCTTTGTGGCGGCCCTCAAGGAAGGCCGGATAGACCTCATCCTGGCGGACTATTCGATCCCGGGCTTCGACGGCATGACGGCGCTTATTTTGGCACGTCAGCACTGTCCTGACGTGCCCTTTCTCTTCGTCTCGGCCACCATCGGAGAGGAACTGGCCATCGACGCCATGCATCAAGGCGCGACGGACTATGTGCTCAAACAAGGGCTCGGACGGCTGGTGCCCTCGGTCCAGCGCGCATTACGTGAGTTGGATGATCGCGCCGAACGGAATCGGGCAGAAGAGGCCCTTCGGCAGAGCGAGAAACAGTTTCGGCAGTCCCAGAAGATGGAAGCGGTTGGCCGGTTGGCCGGAGGGATCGCGCATGACTTCAATAATCTCCTGACTGTCATCATGGGCTACAGTCAAGTTCTCTTGACGGAACTCGGCCCTCAACACCCCCTTCGCGGAAAGATCGAAGAGACACTGAAGGCCGGCGAACGGGCCGCGACGCTGATTCGGCAACTGCTCACGTTCAGCAGCAAACAATCGCTGGACCCCAAAATTCTGTCGCTCAATACCGCTGTCACTAGTCTGGAGAGTCTGCTGCGCCGTCTCATCGGCGAGGGCATCCAGCTCGTCAGTAAACTCGATCCGACGAACGGACGGCTGTGCGCCGATCAAGCCCAGCTTGAACAGGTTCTGGTCAATCTCATCGTCAACGCGCGGGATGCCATGCCGAAGGGCGGAACGCTCACGATCGAAACTGCCCAGGTCGAACTGACCCGCAGTCCTGTCTATCACCTCACCCCTTTGCCGCCTGGCCCCTATGTCCGCTTGGCCGTCAGCGATACCGGCTGTGGCATGGACCGCAAGACACAATCCCATATCTTTGAACCATTCTTCACCACGAAAGGGGAAGGTAAGGGCAGCGGTCTAGGCCTCTCCACGGTGTTTGGGATTGTCACCCAGTGCGGCGGTGCCATCGACGTCACCAGCCGAGTGGGCCACGGCACGCGCTTCGACCTGTATTTCCCGAGTGTGGAGTCCGACATCCTCACCACCGTGCCAACCCAGCCCTTGGGACAGCCTCAGAGAGGCACGGAAACGATTCTCCTAGTAGAAGATGAACCAAGCGTACGTGTGCTCGTGCGAGACGAGTTGCGGAAGCTGGGTTACCGGGTCGTAGAAGCCAAGAACGGCGTCGAAGCCTGCTTGCTGGCGACGCAACAAGCAGGATCATTACAGCTTCTCCTGACCGACGTCGTCATGCCCGGCATGGGTGGACGGGAACTGGCACAGCATCTCTCTGTCATCAAGCCGGATTTACGAACCCTGTTCATTTCGGGGTATATGGATGACGTCGGCATCATGGCCGGACAAGAAGAGGGCACGAGCAGTTTCTTGCAAAAGCCCTTCACTCCTGAGGTGCTCGCCCGCGCAGTCCGGAGTCTGCTCGATGCCAGCACGCCACCAGACAAGAGCGGCACTTCCCCATCGACACCCCAGCCAACTCCGCGCTGACCATGCGTGGTTCGCATCGCACCCGTTGCCCTTCTTCCTCGAATGATTTGACGCTCCGCATCGGCTCTCTCTATACTTGATCCTGAGACACTATGGTACGGTATAACAGCTTCCACCGGTCTCTCCCTTTCACCACTGTTGCCCGTTTTCTCCTGGGTATCTTCGTCATATTCAGCGGACCCTCAACGACGACGGCTCAGACCCTCACGGGGGATCAACTCGGAGACGGTTTATCCATTTCTGTCTGGAATCCTCACACACAATGCCCAGACGTTGCACCGCTGATCGCCGTCGAGATCGATCCCAATCGCTATCGCTTTGCCGTGCACTACTACCAGCAGGACGGTTTCTCAGACCCGCTCGATATTCGACAATGGCAAGAACAAACCGGCCACGATCTGGTATTCAATGCCGGGCTCTTCCGTGAGAACTATTCGTACCTCGGACTACTCTATGGAAACGGCCGCCCGCTGGGGAGCAAGCGGCACACCACCTGGCTGGGATTGTTTGTGGCAGAACCGGCGGAGGATCGTTCACGACGCGCGCGGGTTTTGGACCTGACCTTTGACACATTTGACGAACAGCACGTTCCCTATCGAGAAGTAGCGCAATCACTCATGCTCCTCGACCGGACCGGAAAAATCCGTGTCCGACAAACCGGAAAACGCGCACATCAGACCCTTGTTGCAGAACAGAGCGATGGGCATCTTCTCGTCCTTAAGACCACGGAAGTGGTGTCACTCTACACTCTTGGGGAGTGTCTGCGGGACGCCTTTCCTTCCCTACGCCAAGTCATGGCCATGGATGGAGGATCCTCTTCCGACGTCGCCGTCAGCCCCTCGCTCCGACAAGCCTCGTCTGAGATGGCCGGTTTACACACCTGGTTATCCCTGTTAGAAGGCAGCACCACAACTCACGTCGGACTTCCAGCCGTGATCGGGATCAGTCCGCGCCGAAAACAAGCCGGTGGCAAGACCGTAGACAAATGAGCTCGTCGAGATGTGCGTCGAACTAACGAGGCCCTGATTCAACCGGAAAGCCGGCTGCAAGCCAGGCATTCTTCCTGCTGCCGGTGACGGTATAGACATTACGGTAACCCAAATCAGCCAGCGTTTCTGCCGCAATGTTGCTGCGATGGCCGGACTGGCAATAGACAACCACATGGTCCTCCAGCTGGGCTCCGATGTCCCGATGCCGAGCCTGAATCTCCCTGAAGTCGATGTTCAGATCGGTTCCGGGAATGAATCCTGTCGCATGTTCTTCCGCTGATCTGACATCGATCAATATGAACCCCTTTTGTGGCATCGAGGGCGCCTTAGTCAACCCGGCACGCAGTTGCTGGACTGTGAGCAAGTAGGAATGATGGGCTGACACGCCACTAATCGAGATCGCAGACAGCAAAAACAGACCGACAATGGTGATGACAATGCGCAAGGTCATAGTTGGCCTGCATTCAACGAACAGGGCGGTGAATCGTCCGACCGTGATCACTCTCATAAGCTGATAGGGACCGCATGAAGTTCTGGTCAAGGATCGCTGTCCTCTTCGTCATCGCCTTGGCCGGCTGTGCCGAGGGGGCAAAACTGCTTCAGGAAAGGGAAGACGGAGGGGTTGTCGCCTATCCCTTTAAGGGGGAGCAGGGATCGATGCTGTCATCGTTTCGGCAAGACGCCCTCGCCCTCATGAAGGAGAAATGCGGCGGACCCTATACCATCGTGCGGGAAGGGGAAACCAAAGGCCGAACCCGCATGGCCAGCCCGGTAGAAGGCGCGCAGGAAATCGTGCAGGAGCGCCGGTGGGGGATCGAGTTTCGCTGTAAGTAGAAGTGTAGGAACTATTTGAGAGCTGGGGCAAGTCTTTCGATAGACTGGAAATCTTTAATCGTGAGTAAGCTAATTAGCTTGACGCCCTCTTTTTCTAAATTCCTTTCGCCGTTTCGCTCTTGTCGATCAACTATTACCAAAGCGTGATCAACTACTAATCCAGCTTGTCGTGCTGCTTCTACTGCCTGAAGGATTGACCCACCACTCGTAAGAACATCGTCAACAATTAACGCCCTACTCTCTGGCATTACGATTCCCTCAATCTTCTTTCCAAGCCCATGTCCCTTAACTTGTTTTCTAACAACGAAATTGGGCCACCTCTGCGCGTGCTGCAGACCATAATGCGAAATGATTGCTGCTATGGCAATTGCGCCAATCTCTAATCCACCAATACTATCAAACTTAAGATTCTTTACTTTTTCAAATGAGTACTCGCCTATTTTGGCTAATTCTATTGGATCTGCCACCACCGTCTTGCAATCCACATAAAACTCGCTTTGCACTCCAGATGAAAGTCGAAACTTGTTTGTCGGATCATGCTTAAAGGAGTTCGTCTTTTTGAAGTACTCGATGAGTTCAGCTTTTATATCTGGCATAGTCAACACCATATATTGTGGTTTAACAGCCGTTATAGCCCTACTGGATGGTGTTCAATTTGGGTTGATCCTTATAGCACCAGCTCTATCTAATAATCAATAATTTTTTAACCCTTATGAGCATTCGAGTTAGTTTCTTACTTTGTTCGCGATAACACCTTACCACGGGCGAGAACCTAACGTCAGCTGAACCGTCGCACTTGGTCTTCGAGGGTCTTAGCAACCTGCTGAAGATCGAAAGGCCAGGCATAGCGGAGCACAATATCCGGGTATTGTTTCCGGAGCTGTTCAAGGATCTCGGGGATCTCAACCTCCGAGTGGGAACCACCAGGCGTGAACATCGTCGTGGTGACGGTAATGTGGGTCGCGCCCTTCTTGATCAGCTCTTTCACCGAATCCTCCAAGGTCGGCGCGCAAAACTCGTTGTAGGCCACGGCAAAGAGCACCTCCCCCAGCTTGGCTCGCAACTGAGCAGCCACCGCCTCAAGTCCTGATTGATAGGGATCCGTCTCCGGCGTCCTCCGCCACTGGCGGATCTTGCCATCCAGCTCGATTTCTTCCGGCGAGGGAGGCATCTTAGCGGCACGCCGCTGAGCCTCTAACCGCTTCAGTTTCGTGACTAATTCCTGCGGGCAACCTTTGGGAATGCCCCCGTGTCCCACAAGAATCACTCCCCGTACAACAGTCGCCATTACCTTGACTCCTTTCTTTACATAGGCACTACCAGGGTACTGAAAAACAATTCAGGGACTCGGAGAAACATAGGATGCAGGTGGTCAAGGGAGGTTTTTGAACAGCCTGCTATACGTGATTGCGCAACATGAGTTCCTTCGGATGGGGATTGAGATAGACTTGATCCAGAAGATAGCCCATGTCAAAGATCTGGACGTAGTGCTTGATCAGTGTCAGAGGGGCAATCAAGGGCGTAAGCCCGTGATGATAATTGTCGATCACGCCCAACATCTCTGCTTTCTCGTGGGCGCCGAGCCGCTCCTTGAAATACCCCAGGATGTGCTGGAGCACGTGCACGTGCTTGCGCACCGTTGCCTTCACGCTCAACGCTTTCATGAACAGTTCCCCATACCGGTGGGCGAGTTCCTTGGGACGGTGCCGAGGAGCCCGACCGATCAGCCGCCCGAGCACCTCGCATTGCTGTGGGCTATGAGCCAACAGCAAATATTTGTGAATCCTGTGGAACTGCACCAGGGGCTGCCTCGTGACTCCGCTCTGAACGAGATCCTGCCAGCGGCGATAACAGAAGACCCGCTCGATAAAATTCTCCCTGAGCGTAGGATTACAGAGCCGCCCCTCTTCCTCGACCGGAATCAGCGGGAACTGCTCGGTAAAGGCCCGCGAAAACAGTCCGACTCCGTTCCGGCTGGCCTTCCCATGCTCATTGTAAATACTAACTCGCTCGATACCGCAGCTCGGTGAACCCTTCTTAAAGACGTACCCGGATAAATCCAGCTCCTTGAGTTCCTCGATACGATTCGTGGTTATCATCTCCAGTGCGCCCGTGTGATCTGTTCCACTCTTGATCGTCACGAGTCTGGGATCCTGAGGATCGCCGACCAGCCGCATCGCCTCGCGAGGAGTGCCCAGTCCTGCCTCAACCTCGGGACAGACTGGGACCCACTCCACATAGCGGCCCAACACCTCCGTCAGAAAAGTGTCTCGTTTATGTCCCCCGTCGAAGCGGACTTCTTCGCCGAGGAGACAACGGCTGATGCCAAGACGGAGCGGCGAGGTCGTCATCTCGTTCCCTGTTGTGTGGCGAGGGCTAAATATTCCTCGCGGGCTGGTCGATAATCCCCGATGGGCGGAAGCTCAACGTTCAACCTCGCATTCGCGTCAACCCCATGTTCTGGGATACCAGTCCACCACCTGTGTGGGTTCGTCGTATGCCAGTGAGCCTGTTGCTGCGACAACCGATCGATCTCACTCTTGTTTAGCAGGCCGCTGAAAAACTATCGTGGCACGGTGGAAATTCAATGGTCGGCACATTTAGGACAACAGGAGAACCACGCGCAGGATACTCAAAAAGGCCGTCCGGCACGGCCGCAGCGAACGAAGAGGCGAAGCCGTACGCTCCGGTACGTTGAGCTTCTGAGCGAAGCGAGAACGCCGCTGGCAGACCTTTTTAACATCCTGAAGACGGGTGACTATCGCGCCGGCATCCCATGTGATCCCATCTCGCCCTTGAAGAGTTTTTCGCTGGCAATACGGGTGATCGTTATCTCGCGCACCACCCCATCTCCTCCCTTCACGCCCAGTTTCACCGCTGTGCCCGCTTCCCCGCGTACCATCTTCATTACCTGCTCATAGGTCTTACCGGTGAGTGCCGTACCGTTCACGGTGACCACTTCCTCTCCATGCTTGATGCCTCCTTGCTGCGCGGGACCATCCGGATGCACATGGGCCACGTACAACGAAGCCGGATCGCCGATACGTTCCGCACCGAAACGCAGCGATACGCCTATCACACCATTCGGTAGATTGGCATCATCCCCGTGCGGTCGCTGGGTCTGACTCTCTGACTTGTCCTGCCCCTCGGCAGCCAGCACCTGATTCGTGCCGCCTGACAGAGCACACATAACGCTAAGAAGAATAAACGCCACCATGTTGTTCTTGTTCGTGTTCATTCGACTCCCTCCTTGTGAATTAGAGTCTTTGCGCAGGCCATAGTCAAACGGAGAACCTTCCCAACCAGGTTGGCGCTGACGGACGCATGCCGATATTTGATCGCAGGGGCCATGGCACCCTCTCTTTTATCCCTTCGCCACGATCGCACGCAAGGCCGGCTCCAGCGTCGGGTAATGAAAGACGTATCCCCCCGAGAGCGCCTTAGCCGGATTGACCCGTTGGCCCGTGGTCATAAGCGTCCCCAGTTCACCCAGTGCCACGCGTAACACGAAGGCTGGTACGGGAAGCCAGGACGGCCGGTGGAGTACTCGTCCGAGCACCTCGCAGAACCGGTTCATCGTCACAGCCTCGGGAGCCACAACATTGACAGGGCCAGAGACGCTCGGCGTCGCGAGCATCCACTGGATCAATCCGATGTGATCACGCCGGTGGATCCACGATACCCACTGAGTTCCCGGCATGATCGGGCCGCCCGCGAAGAGCCGGAATGGCAACAGCATCTTCGGCAAGGCACCGCCGTCTTGTTCAAGCACCATTCCGGTCCGCAACATGACGACTCGCACACCAAACTCCGCTGCCCGAAGCGCCTCCGCTTCCCACGCAAGACAGAGATCGGCCAGAAAGCCTTGGCCGTGTGCGGCCCCCTCATCCAGCACACGATCGTCACTGGCCCCGTAGTAGCCGATACCGGAGGCGCTAGTGAGCGCTCGCGGTTTGAAGGATCGGCGGGACATGGCTTCGACTAGCAGACGAGTGGAGAGAACCCGGCTTTCAGTCAGGAGTCGCTTGCGGGCATCAGTCCAGCGCCCATCGGCAATCGGCGCACCGACGAGATTGATGACAGCATCGGCACCATCGATACAGTGCTCCCAGGCTCCCGTCTCCCGGCCATTCCACTCGACGATCCTAACGGTTGTGCCATACGATCGTTGTGTCTCTTCCTTCCTTCTCGTGAGGAGGGTAACCTGATGCCCCTCCTGACAGAGCGAGGCACATAAGGGCCGACCGATAAACCCCGTTCCTCCGCTGACCACGACTTTCATTTAATTTCCCCTCTCCTGTGGAGCCGAACGGACCAATTCTCTTTCCCATGCCTTCGCAATGTACGAATTCTACTCTTGCAGAGTTCCACCCGCACTACTCATGACGTACGTCGCAAAATCGCTGATCCGCGTCGTGAGCCCGCTGGTCGAAGGCTAGTCGCAACAACGGATCAGGGATCACAGCAGAAGCGTTCATGAATAATGCGGGCTAAGGAGAAAAAGGGGGAGGAAGGAATAGTGCCGGAGCCGGGATTTGATTTGGGGCTAATCCAGTGGCTTTACTGTTGACGCGAGTTTCACAAGCTTCGTGTCAGAAAATTATCTGATTCAGGGACACAGGCCGGCTAGTTTGGGCAGGCCGGAACTTCGTAGATTCGAGGGACGGAATTCTTACAGGTTTTCTGGACGAAGGCTTTGCTTTGGTGTTCACGCGCAATTGGCGAGTGGAACAAAAATGGAAGCCCGATTGGAAGGCTATTGAGAAAGAAGGTTATTCGAACATAAACGTATTGGGTTTGGTAAGGGACCGGCCCGTCCTATGCCCTCGACTCGCCAATCCTCCAGGCCCAATGGGTTGTCAAAACAAATCCAGAGTTCGCCGTAGTACCAATTCAGCCCGAACCCGTTACTGCTGAATAACCCTTTTTAAACTGGCTCTCCCACAAGACTCAACACTTCCTGTGGCGTCATATCACGGAGGACGTACTTTAGAATCATCTCCGTTTTCTGTTGAAGCGTCTCCTTTTCACGAACGATCCTCTGAGTGGCCACCAGCTGCGTCCGGTCTAACCCCGCTAGGGCTTCAAACACCACCTTGCGTTCTTTGTGTAGTTCACGCGCTGCACCAGGAGTGGCAACACTCAGGCGGGAGTTCAGCGTCTGGACCTGTTCCTCAAGTTCGCGAATCTGTCGCTGTTGCTGGGCCACTGTCGCAAAGAGGGGCTATTCACCTGGTCCATATCGACATCCGCCTTCACGGTTAGCGTCAGCATGTCTTGGCCATTACTCAAGCCAACGTCCTCCTTGACGGTTTCGACACTGAGGACTGCTGCTGAATTGGATGTAATCTGATCCTTGGTTAATTCTACGTTGTTTACGACCGACTGTGATTGGGTGAAGCTTCCCGCCTGCTTCAGGACCTCTCGCTTAGCTTGGAGAAAACAGAGTTGACGGGCATCATTGTGGTTGTCGTTATCACCTAGAATGTACGTGTGCCTGGGGGTGATCGTTTGGACTTCAGCCAAGGCACCTGTCGGCAGGATGAGTTTGGCCAGGAGAGTTATGACGGAAAGGGTACGCATGGAGGATCTGCATGGTGTGGACCCCTCAGACTGTCAAGGCGCAGAGGATTCCTCCGGCAGTTCTGCCACCAATCTCTTTACTTTCTTTTCCGCCACTCCCACGGCGGCATTGGATGCGGATCGGCCCATAAGCATTTCTTGACCTCTCGTACTTCAGTTTCTAGCCCTTCCAGCACCGAATGCCCCGGCGCATACTTCCGATACCACCACCAGTTTTTGGCTAACTCGTGGTTGACGTTGGTGCCATCGGGCAGGAGCACATTGGCAAGAGTGCACTTGTACTTGTCGTGACCATAGGTCTGGACGGTGACTTCCTTCACGAAGACCAGCTCCGACATCGCTTGCGCAGCCCATCACGAGGCGCGTAGTGCGTGAGTGACGTTCGAAGTGGTACACCCACGGGGGGGCCGATCACTGTTTGAGCCGCCCTTATTCTCCGTACAGAGCTAACGACTAAAGACCCATCTTTTGCTGCTGTCCTTTCTTGATCGCAGCCCCGCTTGCCTCTGCTTGAGCCTTATCGACGATCCCCTTAGCAGCGTCCAACGCACGTATGGTCGCATCAAGTCCCGTCATGTGAGTGGTATAGTCTTTGATCAGCGTCCCAGGCCCAGCATAGTTAAAACCCTCGAACCCCAAGACAACCTCAAGGAAGATGGCACCACATCTGGGCGCCGACTGTTTATACTCCTGAATCATCAGGGGGGACTCTAGGGGCTGGAATTCGACGACGCCCGGTCTCATTCTGGGGCAGCCGACGAAACTAGTTGCGGGGGTGGGTTTACGCAGTGTTCCATTACTGTCGTAGCGCCATCGATATATACCGGGGGAATCCGGTAGCAACTCCGTGGGAGTCCCGTATTTCTCCACTAGTGCCTTCGCGGAGGCGTCAAAAGTCGGCTTCTTACTGGCCGCAATATACTCGGTCCGATTGAGCAACACGATTCCCTCCTGTCCAGGAACAGGTCCAAAGAATACGGTAAGTAAACCACCAGGACTCTCAGTTGCAGGATATTTTGCGTCATTAATAACACCGGATATCCGGGCTACATACTTCGTGTTTGGCACAGGCTGCGGAGCCTGTCCGGGAAGACTAAATGCCAGTGTGTTCGAGCTCTCAGCATAACTGTCAAAGGGTCTATTCGGGGATTTGGTCGATGATCCGAACCCATGCGACTTGAACAGCTCGCGGGCCTGATCAGGTGCCATGCCGATGCGCAAACCGATCACGTCCGGGCCCGACCCGCCGCTCCCGACGGATTTCGATCCGCTTTTGCTTGTCGCGGCATCGCCCGCCGGAGAATCGATTGTATTCGACCTTCGATCGGGTGAACGACTTGCTTTGGCCGATGCTGGCTTCTGGCTATTCGGTTTTCCACTGCCTGAGGCCGCCACGACTGTGCCAGGTACGGACGACTTCGACGAAGCGGATGACTTGGGCGTCGTAGGATTAGTGCGCCGAGGAGACAATTGGGCGAGCTTGGTGTCCTTGTTCTGTTCCGTAGCGCCAGTAGACTGAGCTGGCTGTTGCTGGAAACGAATTCCCGAGAGGTTGATCCGGCGTTTTAGTGCAATCTGATCTAGGACCGCTTGACCGCGAGAGTCCATCTTCATAATCCCAATTTCTCCACGCAGCGAGAAGATCAGGTCTGCAGGGGCCTGTCCATTTTGGTAAAACGAGACTATTCCCTGCGTTTCTCCGTCTGGCTCTAACGGCACTGGATTATTGGGGCTGCCGAGACCTTTGCTATCTCCCGTATTCCACTTTCTTCCGCTGCTGTCTGTCAGAGAAGTGAACCCGATCAATGTGATGAAGAGCCTCTGCCCAGTTCGGTTCACGAGCGACAGACCGAAATCAGCTTTTGTGTCATGGCTGAACAGCTGTATTTCCGTCACATTCACACAAAACTCCGGCGTTGCGGTGGAGGACAATCCAGTTGGCTGGCAGGGGCTCAATGACTGACTGAACGGCGCTGACTGGGTCATAACCTGATCTTTCTGCACTTTCTTGCACGACACGAGCCCCATTCCCACTGCCAATACGATACATGCTTGCAGCAACCAACATGTGTTCATAGTCGAGCTTCTTTGCAGAAGACCGTTGAATTGTGTATCCATGTGACGCCTCTCCTCTCAGGCAAGGGGATGCTTTCGCTCCCGGCGTTCAACACAAAGAACCGCAGCACTTCAAAATAAAGAGTGACAAAGACTCGCTTCACGCGAGCAACCCATGCTCATGACTTTAGTGTAGCCTCGTCACAGTCATTTGTCTTGAGACTTCGCCAAAGCGGGACACGCCCTTGAAGTAGGGACGAAGGCGACGAGGAATGATGGAGCGATAATAGATGGATTGACGCTTGCGAGGGAAGAACAGCGTAGCCATAACGCCTCCAAAATGGTGTAGCCCGATGAAACCTTGCTACACTCTTGGAGGGCTTAACGCTAAATCGCTGCTCTAGTGACTGCGTTAGCGTTTTTCTGGTACCGAAGGCGGGATTGTATCAGAGGGGGGTTGCTCAAGTCGTTGATGATTGGGCAATCCCCTCTCTTCATGCGGGGATTCTCACACGTTACGCTTTCTTTCCCTACCTCTCTACTTCTCTCGATACCTCGCAATTTCTCCCTATCGCTAACACCCAATTAACACTAGGCACCCCCCACCCCAAAAAACTCGACTCGGTCCAGCCTCGTCTGGACATGCGGACGGCGCACAAATTTCTGGACAAAATGGAAAGTTTTTGTGCTGCCGTCGGCAAAACTTATCGCCGCTGTGTAAAACCCCGAACCTTTGTCCATTTTCACGCTCCGTAAGGTATCTACCCATTGTTGAGCATTGAGATTCAGCATTTCTTCTCCTTAAAACTACGGCACCACGTACAACGTCCGAGGCCGCAGGCTATCGATCTCCCTGTCCATCTCCCGTAACATCTGGGTGTCTGACCGCATATTTGCCTCACACCGCTCAACACCATTTTGTGCCCTATCCTTCAGTATCGACAGGGTAAACTCTTCCTTGGGCGTCATCTCTTTCCCCGTAAGAGCCCATACAAACTTCTCAAACTCTCCTTGGTCTCTATTCGCGCGTTCCATACAGGCTAAATGGTTATTGGACACCATACGCCAGCTCTCACTCGTATCCGGCCAGGGCCTCGGCGCACAACCCCCAGCACCAGGATACACCCACTCACCCAGATCACGAGAGCCATCCTGCCCATCAAAAACCTATTTGAGTTGGACATGGGATGTGTCCTTTTTTTGTAAGACTGAGATCTTCACCACTCGGCGGCTGGTGCAAGCCAGGCTAGGCCCTCCACGAGGAAGGTGTGAAGGTTTAAGCAGTGGAGGAGGCACATTCACATCCCGGTTATAAGTTTCTAGGGTGGGACGGAAACCCTAATCGTCTACCGTCACGCTCGACCAAGTTTCCGCCACTCCCACGACGGCACCAAATTGCTCACGTCACGCAAGCCTCAATGCGTGTCCGCATTCATCGGCCCGCGCACACACCAGGCGAGGTGGGTAACGCCCTTATCCTCGAAGGGTGAGGGACCACCACTGAAGTCCACGATCCACGCGCCGGTTGGATTAACGGTTCACGTCGTTGCCGACCAATAGAGGGCCGACTGAACGCCGGTAAAGACGGCCGCCGGGACAAACGGCGCTGGCAGCGACGGGTCAATTAGACTCGACAACTCGACCACCGACGGTAGCCGCCAGGCTTTTCCCCGCCCGTCGTACGGCCGTGCACTCGCCTCGTGCGTTACCCCATATGTGCGTGGTCGTGGCCGGGGACTTCTCCAACACCAGGCCGGTCTCATTGTCCCGCACGGCCTCGTTGTTGAAGGCCGCTAACAAAGTGAACCGCTGGTCGGCGGGCAGGACCTTATCCCAGTTCTGAATGACCCCACTGAGATCAGTGGTTGAACCCTTGCCAGGTGGAGCGGCGGCGGCGGATGTGACCCCCAAGCCAGAATGTGCTAGGCACAATCCTCCGACCAGCATGACTATGCCGACTCTGCTGACCCCATGCGTGTCTCATGATGTTCTCCTGTGTTTGGTGAGGGAACCTGAGATGTCACAGCGATGCGAGGGGCGATATTGTGCCTCAACACACAGTCGAGCAATCTCCTCGTTGGAGGGGCGTAAGGGAAACGGTGACCTTGAAGCGAGCTAGGGAGATGCGCGGAGAAAATGGACGTATTTCATCGACGGGAGTGAACTCGTGACCGTCGCAACTCCCACGGCGGCACGGGATACGGCCCAGCTAAGGGTGAGCCCTGTCCAATCTTAAGTGGAGATAATAGGCTTTTATGGAGACGGTGCAGGGGCTGCCTCAGGTGGCTGCGTTCCAGATTGATCTGACTGAACACAAGGGGGTGTGTTTAGCGGGTTCAAGGGATTTAATCCACGAGCACAGGGTGGGGGCATGGACGGTGATGACTGCGCTCCCGAATTTGGCACGGGGAGCAAACCAGGTGAGGCCCCATGATCAGTTGGCAGGTTCCCTGGCATAGGTGGATCATTCGGAACATACGAAGGTGGAGAAGGTGGGGGTGACACCTGTGTTGGCGTCCTAACATCCGGGGGCGTCACATCGGGAGCAGGTTTGTCACTGAGCATATGGCAATTATGGAGTTCTGCTGGTCTATTAGTGAGCATGGGTTTCCCCGCTGCATCTAAACATTCGTAGACTGCCGCCCAGGTAAGACGTGGAGACGCGACACTAACTACGCTGCTTAAAAAGAGCACCATCGAAACAATGCAATGTATACACCCAGGATGGGTTGGATGATGTTCAATTCCCTGGCGACCTGACTCACATTCCATCACAAGTAAAATCTCTGCCGAGTTGACCGAACGCCAATCTTTTGCCGAATTATTTATAGAGCAACTGTTGTGCCAGAAACGTTCTCATTTGAATCTTTCACAGTTTGGAGAGCTCACTCCGTCTCAGGGCAGTCGATGCCGCTCGGACGAATACGTTCAGGGTGTCGGTTGTGTAGGACTTCGATGGTGTCGCCGTCGAGGACGCGGACGACTTGGCCAATGAAGTCGGCAGCCTGAGCGATGGAAAACCAACTGAGAAATAACGCGAGGGCAATGAGGCTAGCTCGCTCGAACAAGAGGTCCTTTCTTCCGGTGAGTAGTGTAGTCAACTGAAGGCCAATGGAATGGCCGTTTTCCATCCGAGGTATTTACTCGTAAACCAGGGATGGGCAGCTAACAATCAATGTGTTCACCTGAAAGAAAGGTTATGAGTACCCAAGCCCAGATCCCAAGCGCTACGGAACTGAGAAT
>DASYRC010000002.1:0-46507 GCA_036004925.1 Nitrospiraceae bacterium
ACCGCCTACGCTCCCTGTACGCCCAGTAAATCCGAACAACGCTTGCCACCTTCGTATTACCGCGGCTGCTGGCACGAAGTTAGCCGTGGCTGCTTCTGGAGGTACCGTCCGTCGTAGTTGTATACGACCATCTTTCCTCCCGAAAGGGGTTTACAATCCGAAGACCTTCATCCCCCACGCGGCGTCGCTGCGTCAGGCTTTCGCCCATTGCGCAATATTCCTTACTGCTGCCTCCCGTAGGAGTCTGGCCCGTGTCGCAGTGCCAGTGTGGCTGATCGTCCTCTCAGACCAGCTACCCGTCGAAGCCTTGGTGAGCCGTTACCTCACCAACAAGCTGATAGGACATGAGCCCATCCAAGAGCGCGATACCCACGGTATCGCTTTCCTCCCTGAACCGAAGTCCAAGGAGCGTACGCGGTATTAGCTAACCTTTCGGCTAGTTATTCCCCACTCGAAGGTAGGTTACCCATGTATTCCTCACCCGTTCGCCGCTTTACAAACGTATTGCTACGTCTTCTCGCTCGACTTGCATGTATTAGGCGCGCCGCCAGCGTTCGTTCTGAGCCAGGATCAAACTCTCATAAAGGTGTTCTTAGAATTTGGACCAAGGGCCACCACTTCAATACACTTACACCATTGCTCAACATTCTCTATTCAGTTGTCAAAGAACAGACGCGCTCATCACGCGAGCCGTGCACTTTACTCTGTGCACAGAAGCGTGTCAAGGGACCCTTTTACCATTCCTTTGGCCGGGTATTCCCTAAAACCGCATGCCCTCACCGCACTCTCGCACGCGGTCAACAGGCAGGAAGCACAAGCACCATCGAACAAGCAGAACGATAACAAAGCTTCAGATGAGAGTCAACTATCATTCGCTTGTATAAGTGTATAATAACAACACTATGTCACAGTACGAATCATCCCTGTCGATACGGCGACGAACCATTCTGAAGGCCCTCGGCCTCGGCACCCTCGCCGGAACAATCGGTGGCTGCGACGCGGTGGGGTCGGTGTTCGGGCGCATGTTTGCTATTCCTGCACGCGACACAACCTACTTCACTCCGAACGCAAAATTCTATGTGGTGAATTACGCCGACAGTGCCGTCTCGATGTCGCGTGACGTGAACATCGAACAATGGAAACTGCACATCAAAGGCGCTGTGAATACTCCGATGTCACTCGGCTGGCGCGATATTCTGAATCGCGATTCCTACGATCAAGTCTCGACACTCATGTGCATCGATACGCTCCCTGGTGGAGACAGCATGGGTAACGCCACCTGGCGCGGCATCTCCCTTAAGAAACTTCTTCACGAAAGCGGCGCCGATGAAGAAACCGCTCGCGATGTTGTGTTCCGCGGCATCGATGGGTACGACGACAGCATTCCGTTCAAGCGGGCCATGCAAGACGACGTGATGCTCGCCTTCCTGATGAACGGCGAGAAGTTGCCGAAGGAACATGGTTTCCCGATCAGACTCCTCGTGCCGGGACTCTACGGAATTAAGAACGTGAAGTGGATCGTCGAGATCGAAGTCTATCCCGGAGACTATCAAGGCTACTGGCAACGCAAAGGCTGGACCGACGACGGCACGATCAAGATTTTTTCACGCATCGATTCCCCGGGACATTATCAGACGCTTCGCGGAGTCGAGCAGAAATTCAGGGGAATCGCCTTCGGCGGGCCAAACAGCATCAGCAAGGTTGAGTTAAGCTTCGACGCCGGCCGGACATGGAACGAGTGCGAAATCGAAACGCCCATGTCGCCCTACTCGTGGGTCATCTGGAACTACACCTGGAAACCTCCTCAACGCGGCAAGTTCCAAACCGTCGTGCGTGCGACGGACACGAAGGGCCAGCTGCAGATTGCGGAGATTGTCCGTCCGCAACCAGCGGGGGCGAGCGGGTTGCACACCATTATTGCGGATGTGGAATCACTCGGCTGAAAAAGACCTCCAGCCTGAAACATACGCTGGTTATTAATACCGCGGAGCGTCACCACACCGTCGCAAAGATTCTTACTGCACTGAATCCCTTCTGCTGTCTCCCTATATAAATGAGCTGCTTACTTGGACGTTTGATCTTGCGCATGACGTGCTTGAGCATGTGTTTGGCCAGCTGATGCGCATCTACGAACTTGACGGCGAGCACCTTCAGGCTGGCGCGGTCACAAACATTCTGCAAGGC
Organism: Nitrospiraceae bacterium; assembly: GCA_036004925.1. Lineage (GTDB taxonomy): Bacteria > Nitrospirota > Nitrospiria > Nitrospirales > Nitrospiraceae > Palsa-1315. The sequence goes on from DASYRC010000002.1 coordinate 2,185, forward strand.
GCGACCTGAGTAGTAGAACAGGTGCTCGAGCCGATTGATCGGGTAGTCTTCTATGTCCACCCGGTACATGGGCCGCTTTCTGTTCTGCTCAACGTTCGGCACTTCAATGGAGATGAGTCCTCCCGGTTTCAGCAACCCTTTTAGTCTTAGAAGTGTGGGAAGCGGATCCGGCAGATGCTCAAGGACATGCCATAGGCTGATCACGTCAAACAGCCGGCCTCCAAAATCGATTTCTTGCAGCCTGCCGACATACATCTGCTCTGCGCCAGCCATACGCTTGGCCACCTCGGCATACTGATCGGAAAACTCCGTCCCGAACACTCGGAACCCTGCTTCCCTGGCCAGCTCGCAGAAGTCTCCCATCCCACAGCCCACATCCAACAAGTCCCCCTGCGTTTTGTACCGAAGCACATCTCGAAGCCTCGTGCGATAGATCTCTTTCTTATGGAAGCTCGCGTGAGTAAACCACGCGCTCACTGGCCCCGTGGTGAGCAGCCCCGGAGCATTGTACCGCCGCTTCAAGGTCTCCACTGTCGGTTGGGGATTCAGAAAGATCACGGAGCATTGTCCGCATTGATAGAAGTTTACCGAGGGCGCTTGTGTGAGCGGAGTCAACCGATCACTCGCGCAAATTTTACAGCGCGCGATCGACTCATACCCGTTAAGCTCAGTCGATGTGGACGGCATGATTGTAGGCGGGAAAGATGTCAGGAAGCGTTCCCGATGTCAACTACAAGAAGAAACGGTGTCGGGAATCTTTTCCTTTGATCCGCCTCACCGACCAAGAACACTTACTTTCTTGGCCGTTTCTTGACAAGACTCCAGAAGACGCGCGGATCGGTAATCGTCAAACCACTGACTTCATTTGCCACATCCAGCAAGTCTTTGTCGCCCGTGACGAACACATCGGCCTTGGCAGCTAATGCGGAAGCGAGAACCCATAGATCGTCTTCATCGCGAACTAGAATTGAAGAGAGAGATTTTGGCTTGGGCTGAACAGTCTGGCTTTCGAGGAAGGTTAGGATCTCCTGAATCTGTTCGCCCGGAAGTTGGATCTTATGCTTGAGAACTCGTTTGAGTTCGTTCAGGACAACGTCTGCTGTGATGAACTCGTGCTCTGCGAGGACGAGTCGAATGACATCGGCACAGAGCCCGCGCGTCGCAAACCCGCTGACGAGAACATTGGTATCGAGAAAGACCTTCACGACACGGCTTTGAAGACGTCCTCATCCGTGAGGAAGCCGCGTGCTTCCGCAAAGGGCATGGCCTTATGGCGAAGCTGCTCAAACGTCATCAACGAGAGCTGCCGTCGCAGTGCATCTCGCACGACCTCGCTTCGCTTTCGTTTGGAGCGACGGCAAAACTCGTCGAGCATCCGATCAAGGTCTTGGTCAAGTCGTATCGTGACCGCGTTTCTCATGTCACACAATGTATTACAAATCTCCCGCGAGCGCAAGTCAGAGGCCTCAGAACTCTTCATGCTACCGAATTTCACCACTCTCGTCTTGATTTCGCCTGGGCCTCCGTCTACAGTCCCTTCCTCTCCACAGCGCAGATTCATAGAGTAGAACATGGGCGAGACCCGCGTCGATCTCGAGCATCTGTTGGAAGACTTACGGGATGCATATCCCTCCAGTATCGAGGAAACCATCCTCACCGAGATCATTGCCAACTCTCTGGACTCAAGGGCCAGCCGGATCGCGATGACGGCTGACCCCTCGCAGTCCACGCTGACTGTCGTGGACAACGGGTCCGGCATGCAGCGGAAGGCGATGCGGCAGTATCACGACATCGCCTCCAGCACGAAGGTGCGCGGCCAAGGCATCGGGTTTGCCGGGGTGGGCATCAAGCTCGGACTCCTGGTGTGCGAAGAAGTGCTCACGGAAACCAGGCGTGGCAGAACACACGTGGCCACGCGGTGGCATTTGGCCTCGCGCCATCGCGCGCCGTGGCAATGGGTAACCCCGCCGGGACTGATCGGCGAGCGGGGCACCGCCGTGCGGCTTAAGCTCCAGACTCCGCTTTCCCCGCTCTTAGATCCGGGGTTCGTCGAGGGAGCACTACGCCGGCACTTTCAGCCGTTACTGGAACCGCTCTTCGACTCCTTTCTGGCTTCACACTATTCAACCGGCATAGCACTCGAAGTCAATGGGCGAGCATTGGACCGGCATCCTCTGTCGGCACCGGATCAGGCACCGTTGGCAATTCGACTGGCTCGCCGGCGTAAGCCCTCGGCGTTAGGGTATCTGTCCCGCCATACCGCGCCATTACCAGAGGAGCAACGTGGCGTCGCGATCAGCACGTTAGGCAAGGTCATCAAACGCGGGTGGGACTGGTTGGGCGTGACACCGGCCCTGCCAGAGCCGATCGGTGGATTAATCGAAGTCCCCGACCTGGCCGCCTCGCTCACTCTCAACAAGGGCGACTTCATTCGCACGGGAGCCCGAGGGGCCGCCTATCTCGCCTATCGGAAAGCGATCCAGGAGGCCGTCTCTCGGCAATTGGAAACCTGGGGCGATACGCGTGCGGGAACCCCGGACGCCTCCGCACGCATAATGCGCCCATTGGAGCGGGACCTGGATCGAGTGCTGGAAGAATTGTCCGACGATTTTCCCCTACTCGGCTCACTCGTCGAACGCCGGGCCGGCGGCCAAAAGCGATTGCCGATCGATGGCAAGACAACCGACCCCGCAGCGGGAAATGAAGCCATTGCAGTTCTGGCCGCCCCATCGACGGCCGAACCGGGGCCGAATGAGACCGAACCAGCTCAGCCACAAACACCCCCGCCCCCTACCGACCAGGACACAGCAGTGACCGAGCCTGTAACGTCCACGATCCCTGCTTCACCATCTGCCATGTTTCCGGGTCATGGACGTTCCCGTGCTCCAATGCGGTACGGGCTTGGGGTTCAGTTTGAGGACCGTCCCGATAACTCGGAACTGGGCCGGCTCGTGGAATCAACCGTCTGGATCAATCAGGCCCATCCCGCCTATCGGCGTGCGCTGGCATCACGGTCCGTGGGCTATCACATTTCGCTCGCCGTTGCTCTTGCACTAGCCCCCTTGGCTGTGGAGCCGGATCAGGAGCATGCTTTCATCACCAAATTTCTGTTCCACTGGGGCCAAGCACTCGATCAGTCCCAAGGACCCCGTCGTCGCCTGCGAAGATGAGCGAGCCGCGCAAAGAATGGAATCTTCCCCTGACATACCTGCGAGAAGGGATCTTCCTCTACCACTTGCTTCGTTTCATGCCACTGCGGGTTGGGCCGCCATACCGCTTGGAGAAGTCGAGAAAACCTTCCGAAGCGCGCGCTGGCGGTTCGCACGGGGCAAGGGCACTTTCTTGCTGACCTAACGTTAGGGTAATATGGCCACGCCCGGAGGCGTGGAATGACCGAGCAGACTTTTTCAGATCCGATTGCTCACGACTACTACTTGCAGGGTGAGAGCGAGATTTCCACGACACAGTCCGCCGATGAAATCCTGCAAAAAGCCGACGCGCTTGCACGACAGGACTCGCACGCGAACCTGATGCACGCCGCCTGCTATTACTTGGCCGCCGCGCATTTTCTGGAAACCCACGACCCGGCAAAGTCCGCCCACGCGTACCATCAAGCCGGCCACCAACTGCAGCAATTGGACCAATTCATTCATGCTGCGCGCGCCTTCTCACAAGCGGGCGAGTGGGCTGAACAGGCCGCCAGCAATGGAGCCGCCGCCTCAACGCAACAGCACCTTCAGCATGGCGCCGTCCGTTCCTACTCGAGAGCGAACCATTGTTTCGCAGAGGCGGGCGAACTGGACGAGTCTGAATCCGCCTATCTCAAAGAACGCGATGCGAGGGTCGCTTGGGCCAAGATGCAGGGGAAGCATCCCTTGGCCCTCTTGGCCTGGAAAACGACAAGTAACTACGGCACCAGTATTCCTCGGTGGACCGCCTGGATACTGGGGACGATCATGCTATTCAGCCTGCTCTACGAAGTCTTTTTCCGCGTGCAGTGGCTGCAGCCGATGAGCAATACCAAGCCGTCTGCCTGGATTCCCCTCTGGTCCGGCCTCTATTACGCAATCAATGTCACGTCCTCGCTCGCGTTGGTCGAATACCAGCCGACACATCCAATCGCCCAAGCCATCGTCATGTTGAACGTGATCGCCGGCTATCTCTTCTTCGGCATCGGCATCGGCATTGTCGGCCAGATCATCAAGAACCGTTAACTCTTGATCTCGTAAGACCGGTCTGAGTGCGATTTGCCCATACCCGGCATGGTAAGGTTCTGGCCGTAGCTTTCCACCGGGGGAAAATGATTGATAGATCGATCGCGAAAGCACGCCGCTCGCATCGAAGGTCAATCGGCAGTCATCGCACTAATATCCTGGCGGCGTCCCTCGATACCTATCGGTGCATCAGTCGGGTCACCTCGCACAGCATAGTCCGGAACAAGCCTCGTAGATGCCTCAGGATCTATCGACGAGCAGCAGAATTAATCTGCGCAATCTCACGACTCGTTAGTTCCCGCCAGTGACCGGACTGGAGGTCTCCAAGCACAATCGGCCCGATCGCCACCCTCACAAGTCGCAACGTCGGGTGCCCCACTGCGGCGGTCATGCGCCGAACCTCTCGGTTCAGTCCCTCGCGAAGCATGATCTCCAACCAGGCAATCGGCACGTTTTTGCGGGAGCGGATGGGGACGGGGCGCTCAGGCAATTGCGGATCGTCCGGCAGCAGACGTACTTCAGCAGGTCTGGTCTTCTTGACGCCCAGTACCACTCCCTTTCGCAACTGCTCCAAGGCCTTCTCGTTCGGGATACGTTCGACCTGAGCGAGATACACTTTCGGCAGCTTATGCAGCGGATCCGTAATGTAGTGTGCCAACCTACCGTCCGATGTCAGGAGCAGGAGCCCTTCGCTATCCAAATCGAGACGGCCAGCTGCATAGACGCCGGGCAGATCAATATAGTCCGCCATGGTCTGCCGCCCGTCCGAGTCGGTAAAACACGGCAACACGCCGTAGGGCTTATTGAACGCAATCGTGCGAGGGGTATTTTCACGATCAGCTATGATGGACTCACTCATAACACCTGTTTAACCCGGATTATTCATGAGCGCTTCTGCTGTAATCGCGGATTCGCTACTGCGACGAGTCTTCGGCGGGCAGGCTCGCCGCTAGTTCCCCCGACGTACTGTTCAAGTACACCTCGAGGCCTCGCGACTCCGCATGCCCGTCTCGCAACGCGACTGCGCGATTTCGCGACGAACCGTCATGAACAATGCGGGTCGAGGCATCAGGCCCCACCACGTAACCGATTAGAACCCGAGTCCCAATCCGCCACCACGACGAGATCCACCGCCGACTCCCATACCGCCGAAGACCCCGATAGAGAATCCCGGTTGCCGTTGACCATAGGATTGAACCGGCCAGACATGCAGATGTTTCAGAATCAGCGTGGGATATCGATACTCCACATCGTCGAGGCGATCGGTCTTCGCACCAGAGACTTCTCCGACAATTGTCACCCGCGTTCCTTCAACCACCGTGGCCGGATCAAGAAACTTCTGCTGCAACGCAAGGAACCGTCCCTGTGATTGTTGGCGATCGAGGCTCGGCTCCTCTCCGTCTCCAAGCGGAAGTTGCAAGAGTTCGATCTGCGTGCTGTCTTGAAGTCGTTTCGCTTTCAGTACCTCCCCGCCAAGCACAAGCATACGCCCCTTGTAGGACTCCGGTGAGGCCAGCACGTCTTGAAAGGAGACCGTTCTATCAACGAGTGGTTCCATCGACTCGGGAACAATTCGTTGAGAAGAGCAGGCTGAGAGCAGGATAGTTGCGATTAGCCAGCCAGAGAAAAGATATCGTCCGCGCATGGGGACACTATACCTCATTCAACAACTCCACGACGATAGTGATAGTAGAGATCGCTCCGCTCTAGCCCGGATTATTCATGAATGCCGTTGGAGACGTTCGAGACCGAAGCTCGCCTGGGCTTCTCGCAAGTGAGGCCGACATAGGCAAACGCTCAGTTCGTCGAGGAGTCCGAACGAGAAAAACCCCGCCTGGCGAGAGGATCGGACGACTTAGCAGGTTTTCATGAATAGTCCGGGTTAGTCTGCAGGCTCTCGCCTACAGAATTTCACTGCCCTTCCCGTAATTCTATTCTTCGTCTTTGAAAGAAGGCTCTCCTTAAGCTGTTGAGAATCTAGCGTCTTCGCGCCTTCTTGACTTTAGTCTTGGCGAATTTCCTCCAATCAAGAAATGAGGCATCTACCTTGCTCTACTCCACGACCAGAGAGCCTCGTCACTCTCACCAGTAGCACCGACTGTTTTATGGAGCCATAGCATCACATGTCGCAGTGGCTCCGTTTCATCAACTCACTAATCGTAAGGAGGTTCCCATGACCCGCTACGCAAGCTTCATCGCACTCGCAGCGTTCCTCACATTTGGCCTCGGTACGGCAATGTCCTTCGCCGCCGAACCAGTCCCAGCCGAACAGAAAGAACAGAAGGATAAGAAGGACATGAGCGGCTCCAAGGCCGACGATGAGAAAAAGAAGGACGAGAAGAAGGACATGGGTGGAAAGTAAGCCTCCGCTCCGGAGCGCAGCCGCTGCTGCGCTCCGCCTGCTCCATTGCAATACCTTCGTCAGGGAACCAGTCTCCCCTTCCCCATGAACAAGCTGGCTGACTTTACAGCAAATCTCAACAACAGCACTCAGCGTCTGTAGGGTAGACCCTACAGTGATTGTGGTACCATGCTCCAGTCCCCTTGCTTTACCTCACACACCAGGCGACAATTGCTCCCCCAACTCCATGAGAAATGAGCTGTTCTCTTCATGCGTCTGTCCGAGTCATTGGGCATTGAGCTTGCTCCCTTTCGCTATACTCTGTTCGCCATCAATGAAAGGAGGAGACTATGCGACGAATTTCGATTGATCGCACCATGCTACTCCGAACCCCCGCATTGGCCATGCTGTGTGCGATGGCCGTCGGGGGATGCGTGAGCACGGAAACCCACACAAAAGCGCTCACCGAACTTGAGGCCGCAAAGAAAACATCCGCCAAGCTGCAACAGCAATTGGCGGGGCTCCAGGAAAATCTGGACCAGGAAGCCGCTCAGCGAAAAGCCGCCGAACAGCAGGCTGCCGAGTTGGCCAAAGAACGTGAAGCGCTCGCAGCGCGCTCAAACGAGTTGCAGTCCCGCTTGGACAGCTTGGAGAACGAGAAGGGGCAACTGAACAGTGAACTCGGCAATGTACGCGGTCAAATCACCGATCTCGAACAGAAGCTCGCGAGCGGAAGTGCCTCGGCGCGGGAAGAAATCGCCAAGCTACAGAAACAGGCGTCTGAGCTTGAAGCCAACGCCGCTCGCATCGCAAAGGAACGTGAGCAACTTCGGCAAGAACAATCACAACTTGCAGCGACATTAGAACAAGAACGGCTGGCGAAAGAAGAAGAAATCAAACGGCTGACGCGAACACAGGAAGAACTATCCAAATCGCTGCAAGACGAAATTTCCAAGGGTAATATCACCATTCAACAGGTGCGCGACCGCCTGACGATCAACATGGTGGATCGCGTCCTGTTTGACTCCGGCCAGGCCCAAGTGAAACCGGCCGGCGTCAAAGTGCTGAAACAGGTCGGTGACGTGCTCAACAAGATCACAGACAAACAAATTCGGATCGAAGGGCACACCGACAATGTTCCCATCAGTTCGAAGTTACAAGATCGCTTCAAAACAAATTGGGAACTCTCAACGGCACGAGCCACAACCGTAGTGCGCTACCTGATCGATCAGGGCGGTGTGGACCGGCAATACCTTTCCGCAGTCGGCTACGCGGACACTCATCCCCTCGCCTCGAACGACTCAGAAGAGGGGCGATCATCCAACCGTCGAATTGAAATCGTGCTGTACCCGAAGGACCTCAAAGAAATTGCCGGCCAAGTCGAAACCAGTACGGCCGCATCGAAATAGCGGCACAGACCAAGAGGAGGCGCGTACCAACAGGCCACGCCTCCTCTCTGCTACATCGCTACATCCAGAAAAACGCCCACCAAGAAACAACACCCTAACCCGCATTATTTATGAGCGCTTCTGCTGCAATCGCGGATTCGCCTCTGCGAGAAGCCTGGACGCGGTCGAATCGGCATCCAGGCAGGCGGGTTCGCCGCTCAGTCGGTCAACATACCGTTTCAAGTATGCCTCTCTCCCTCGCGGCTCCGCGCGCCTGTCTCGTTTGGCGACTGCGCGATTTCGCGACGAACCGTCATGAATAATGCGGGCTAACGACTTGCACTGCACCGAAGGATGTGGTTCCATCAGTTCAGTTTCTTTACCGGAGGCAAGGGTGAGGGTATGCGCTTGGAAGGGCAACGGGAAAGCGACAATGTCGAAGATCGTCGAGGTATGGGACCGGCCAGGGTCGGAGGCGTGGGGGGGCTGGGACTAGGCGGCATCGTGCTGGTGTTGGCCGTCAGCTATTTCACCGGCATCAATCCCTTGACCCTCATCGACATGCTCAGCGACGTGCAGGTCATGACGGAATCATCGACACCCTCCGAACCGGCACCGATCGGATCGCCCAATGACCGACTGGGTAAGTTTGCCTCAGTCGTCCTCGCCGATACAGAAACTACCTGGAGGCAACTTTTGGGGCCGCGGTATGAAGATCCTCGACTCGTACTCTTCACAGGCGCAGTCCAGTCTGCATGCGGGACCACGTCGTCCGCAGTCGGTCCTTTCTACTGCCCCAGGGATCACAAATTGTATCTCGACCTCTCCTTCTTCAACGAGATGTCGCACCGCCTGGGTGCTCCCGGCGACTTCGCCCAGGCCTATGTGATCGCCCATGAGGTGGGCCATCACGTGCAAAACCTGATGGGCATTGCAGAGAAGGTGACGCGCCTCCAGCACCAGGCCTCTGAACGGGAAGGGAATGCCTTGTCAGTGCGAATGGAACTGCAGGCCGATTGTTTCGCCGGCGTCTGGGGCCACCACACCAAGCGTGAGCGGAACCTGATCGAACCGGGCGATTTCGAAGAGGGCTTGAAGGCCGCTGCCGCCATCGGAGATGACCGGCTCCAAAAGATGGGACAAGGCTATGTCCAGCCGGAAAGCTGGACGCATGGCTCCTCTGACCAGCGGATGACCTGGCTCCGCAAAGGATTGGAGACGGGAGACCCCGACGCCTGTGATACCTTCGCGAGCAGCCGGCTGTAGCAGTCCATGGATCAAGAACTGGACCAGCCGGAATCCTCCTCAGCACAGGGCATCTGCGCAACCTTACTGGCCGATGCGCCCTGGAATGCAAAGTCCGTCATCGCTGCTGCGGTTGCGACTGTCGGAGGCCTCGCCTCATGGGTTGCTGATCTCTCATCGCCTGCCGTGTTAGGTATCGGTGGCAGCTATCTGGGCGGATTCTTCTTTGGCTGGGCGTTCCGGCGGTTTCTGAAAATGGCCGCGCTGATCATCGGCGTGTTGCTCACCTGCATCGCCGTATTGGAAGATACCGGCTGGATCGATCTAGATTGGACCGCGGTGGAAACGCAGATCAGCCACGCCATCGCGGCGGCACACCAGGGTGCCGAAGGATTCAAACACATCCTCTCTGGCTATCTCCCGTCAACGGGGGCAGGAGCGGTCGGAATGTTTTTCGGATTTCGGAAGCGGTAACGATACGGCCGCCCGAGTATGGACGGCGTAATGAAACCGGGAAATTCACAAGTATCATTTTTCAGACTTGAAGGAGTCTTTCAGTTTTTTCCCCGCCTCTTCGACTTTTTGGCCTAACGATTCGGCCGATCGTTTCAATTCATTGCCGACCTTCTTAGGTGTCTCGCTCTCTTCGAGCTTCTTCACCACTCCGGACACTTCTTGCTCAATTTTCGTCGCCGTATTTTTCAACGCTGAGCCGACTTGATCGACAACCCCTGCCGTCTCCTTAGTCTTGTTATCCCCGGCCAGGACGAGGTCTGCCATTCCCAGGGTGCATACAATAACAAATAGGATTCCTGCGATACACATCTGGCCATTCCTCCACGAAGAAACCCTTCGATCCTCTCTCTCCTGTTTGATCAGCATACCATCCTCTAGCAGGATGCTGAAAAAGTCCGCCAGCAGCGTTCTCGCATCGTTCAGACCCTCAACATACCCCAGAGGGTACGCCTTCGGCCCTTCACTCGCTGCGGCCTTGCTTGGGACAAGGCGCGTCTCGGCGTGCGAGGGTTGGGCGGGTTGAGAAGACTGTCCTTTTTGAGCATCCTGCGGGAGTGTTCTCCTGTTATGCCACAGGTGCGGACATTCGAAGCTCTCACGTGCCAACATAGTTGTCTGAAGCCTGCTAGAAGCTAATGTCTTATCCGCTACCCTTTCGGAAACAACTTCGTCTGATTATACTATGCTGACACTTGGGTTTCTCTCGAAAGGATCATCCATGCATATCCGTCGCCTTTACTCTTTACATCTCTCACGCCTATTGGCATTGACGGTATGGGCCGGCATGACGATACTCGCTGCTCCACTCAGCGCAGAATCAACGCCACTCAGCCAGGACACGTTTCTGCGTGCTAAGCAAGTCACAGTCGGCATCCTGGAGGACACCCAAGATCAGCGTACGCCGGAGAAACCAGGGAAAATCGTCGTCAGAGGAACCGGGTTTCACCTGCGAGATGGCTACGTCATTACCGCAAGACACGCCGCGGAGAAACACGACCCCTCGACTGGCGCCATTATCCAGAAGCACGTTCGCATTCTCACTTCGGATCTCAATGAGCTTCCTGCTGACCTCGTCGGTGACAGTGCGTTTATGGATGTTGTGATCTACCGTGTCGCCGAACAGCATCGAACCAAACTGCAGACAGGGACGGTGTTCGCCACTGGAGATGCCGCCCCGGGGATGGAGGTCTTCACCGTTGGCTATCCGCTCGGTTGGGGCCCCACCATGGCCTTCGGCCGCCTCGGAAATACGAACACCTTCCTCCAAACCGTCGAAACGCGCCTCATCCAGGCCGACCTCTCAGCCTGCAACGGCAACTCAGGAGGCGGATTATTCAATACCCAAGGGGAAATCGTCGGGATCATGCACGCCATTATTCAAACAGAAAAAGAGGAGACGCAGGACCATTGCAGCCGGATGACCTTCGCCATTCCTGGTATTCTCGCCGAACGAATTGTAAACGCGGCCCTCGCAGGCAAGCCGCTTACGTTCTCCAAGCTGGGGATTCACATGACCTCGGTGAAGGACGGGACCAAGTGGCGCATGGCCGTGAAAGATGTGGCCGACCCGGCGAAGGAAGCCGGCATTCAAAAGCACGACATCTTGCTGGTGATCGAGGACACGGAAATTCTCGATGCGGCCCAGTTAAAGAATTACTTGATCGAGCGGACGACACCAGGCCAACGAGTTTCAATCAAAGTTCGGCGAGTCGACGCAGATCTGACGTTTCATGTTGTGTTGGGCGGAGGATGAACAAGGTCAGTGCGGTGGGCTGTGTCCAGGAAGGGCTTGATACCACCCATTTGCTTGAGCCAATGCCACAGGACAGTCGAACAACCGACTCAGGATGGCTTCTGTGAGGACAGAACGTTTCTCCCCATCCTGAAGAATCTTTCCTTGCTTCAAAAGCACGACACGCTTCACGTCCGGAGGGATCTCGTTAATGTGGTGCGTCACGAGCAATAGCGTTTTCCCATTCTGTATATAGGCGCGAACGAGATCCAGATAGTGAAACGTCGCCGTCAGATCGAGTCCGCTCGTCGGTTCGTCGAGCACGAGCGCCGCCGGCTCATGCACTAACGCGCGGCCGAGGAGGCATCGCCGCTGCTCTCCCGTCGACATCTCCCCAAACCGTCGATCCTTCAACGCGCCCGCGCCCATCTCCTCCAGCATGATGTCAGCCCGGGCGAGCTGCGCATAACTAAAATCTTGATGGCCATAGATCCCGATGCTGGCATAGAAACCAGACAGAATCACTTTCAGCCCGGTTACTTGGTCCATATACTGATGCTGAAGATCATGAGACACCATCCCTAAATGCTTGCGGACGTCCCACACATTCCACTGCACTTCGCCGAACAACCGGATGCGCGTCGCATCATTCGGGACCGGATGGACTTCGCCCGCCAGCAACTTCAACAGGGTCGATTTTCCTGACCCGTTCGGGCCAAGAATGGCAGTATGCACCCCTTCTTCAAGCGAGAAGGAAAAGTCTTCTAACACGCAGGTGTCGCCCCGATAGACTGTGGCCTTTTCGATTTCGAGGATGGGACCTGCCTTGAGGGAGGATGAGGTCATACCGCAACGAGGGGGACTATGCTTCGTCTGGGTCAGGATTGATCTTCGCGGTGGGTTTCTGCGTCCCTGAGGCCGTCCGTTTTTTCAGCGAGCCTGAAATCTTCGGAGTCTTTGTCGTAACATCAGCGTTCTGTGCGCGGTGGAGCAAGGCATGGTCCATGAGCACCAGCGCCATCATGGCCTCAGCAATCGGCGTTGCTCTGATCCCTACGCAGGGATCGTGTCGTCCGTTCGTTTCGACGGTCACTGGCTTGCCCTGCTTATCGATGGACCGGCGGGCCATACGGATACTCGAAGTCGGCTTTATCCCAATCGTGACGACGATATCCTGCCCGGTTGAAATGCCGCCAAGAATTCCGCCTGCATGATTGGTCACAAAACCATCTGGTGTCAGTTCGTCCCCATGCTCTGACCCACGCTGCGTCACAGAACCGAAACCCGATCCAACCTCGACGGCCTTCACTGCATTGATGCTCATCATGGCGCCGGCCAAATCGGCATCGAGCTTCGCATAAACAGGCCCGCCCCACCCTACCGGCACAGACTCAGCCACCGTGGTAATCTTCGCACCGACCGAATCACCTGCTTTGCGCAGCTCATCCATGAACGATTCAAGCTTCGGCACAACCTCGGAATTTGCGCAGAAGAATGGATTCTTGCTGACCTCACCCCAACTCTTAAACGGCGCTTCAAGCGGGCCAAGCTGACTCAGGTAGCCACGAATGACGACGCCGTACTTCTCCCTGAGCCACTTCTTGGCGATCGCCGCAGCCGCCACTCGGACGGCTGTTTCACGCGCAGACGCGCGCCCGCCACCGCGATGATCGCGAATCCCGTACTTCTGCCAATAGGTATAGTCCGCGTGACCGGGTCGGAAGGTATCGATCAAATTACCGTAATCCCTGCTGCGGGCATCTTCATTTCGAATGAGCAACCCGATGGGCGTGCCGGTGGTCCTGCCTTCAAACACACCGGAGAGGATTTCGACGGTATCGGATTCCTGCCGTTGCGTGACGTGACGCGACGTGCCTGGTTTGCGACGATCGAGGTCGTGCTGGATGTCATAGACAGAGAGGGCCAGACCGGGCGGACAGCCATCCACGACACAGCCGATAGCAGGCCCGTGGCTCTCGCCGAATGACGTTACGGTGAATATGCGGCCAAACGAATTGCCTGCCATGGGGCGGATGACTCCTCCCTACTCGACGAGATCGAGCTTGATGCGCAATTCCTTTAACTGATCGGCACTGACGGCAGACGGCGCGTCGGTCAGCGGACATTGTGCCCGTTGCGTTTTGGGGAACGCGATCACGTCGCGAATCGAGCCAGCCTCCCCCAATAACATGATGAGCCGATCGAGACCGAACGCAATCCCACCGTGCGGAGGCGCTCCATAGTCGAGCGCATCGAGCAAGAAACCGAACTTCGCCTGGGCTTGATCCTTGTTGATGCCGAGCAAGTCGAGAATACGCAGCTGGATATCGCTCCGATGGTTCCGGATACTCCCACCTCCGATTTCACTTCCGTTCAACACCATATCATAGGCCTTCGCCCGTACTTTGAGCGGCTCCGAATCCAGGAACGCCACATCCTCGTCCATCGGCGCGGCAAAAGGATTGTGCATGAAGATGTACCGCTTCTCTTCCGGTGAATAGTCCAGCAAGGGAAACTCAACGACCCACAGCGGCCTCCAGGAAGCTGCATCAATCAGCTTCAACTCTTCACCCAGCAACAGCCTGATACGGCCCAGCACGTCATGGACAACTGCGGCCTTGTCGGCACCGAAGAGGACTAAATCCCCCGGCTTAGCGTCGGGAAGTGCCGCCGCGAAGGCCTTGGCATCCAGAAACTTGGCGATCACAGACTCGAGCTGCCCCTCCGCTGTAATCTTGAGCCAGGCGAGCCCCTTCGCGCCAAAATTCTTGGCCATCTCACCAAGCGCGTCAATCCGGCTTCGCGGCGTGGCCGCTCCACCCTTCACGATCAACGCCTTCACGATCCCGCCTTTGGTCGCCGCCTCCTTGAATACCTTGAACTCGCTGGCCGCCGCAAAGGCGGTGACATCATGCAGCGGCATGTCGAAGCGCAGATCCGGCTTATCCGACCCATAGCGGCCCACCGCCTCGGCATAGGTCATGCGCGGAAATGGAGTCGGCAGCTGGACGCCGCCCGCGTCGCGAAACACCGTGACGATCATCTGCTCCATCAAGCTCATGACCTGTTCGCGATCGGCAAACGACAGTTCTGCATCGATCTGCGTAAATTCAGGCTGCCGGTCGTTGCGCAGATCCTCATCGCGGAAGCAGCGAGCGATTTGATAATAACGATCGACGCCACTCACCATAAGCACCTGCTTGAAGAGCTGCGGCGACTGGGGAAGCGCGTAGAATTGACCGGGGTTCACTCGGCTAGGCACCAAATAGTCTCGCGCCCCTTCCGGCGTACTCTTGGTCAAAATTGGCGTTTCCACTTCAAGGAAGCGTTCCGCATTCAGGAATCCACGGACGGCCTGCATAATGTTATGCCGGAGGCTCAAGAGCCGCTGCATCTTTGGACGCCGAAGATCCAGGTAGCGGTACTTCAGTCGGAGCGACTCCGTCACTTCGGCATCGTCCTCGATCACGAAGGGTGGCGTCTTCGACTCGTTCAGAATCTCAACGGCATCCACGAACACTTCGATCTCGCCCGTGGGCAGATTGGGATTCTTGGACTCTTCAGGACGGGCCATCACTTGGCCCGTCACCGACACGACACACTCGCTCCGCAAGGCGTGGGAGGCTTGATGCACCGCTGCATTACGCTCGGCGTTACACACCACCTGCGTGATCCCCGTTCGATCTCGTAGATCGATGAACATCACCAGGCCATGGTCTCGCCGCCCCTGAACCCAGCCGTTCAAGACGACGGTCTGCCCAACAGCGGCTTTCGTGAGCTCCCCGCACCGATGAGTCCTGACCTTCATGCCACCTTCACTTTCTTGGAACGGGCCCATCCGGCCCGACTGACCGGCTTCTTTGGCCGTGGAGCCTGCTGCTCTGTGGCCTCCGCTGAGGCCAGCTTCTGTTCCGCAAGCTCGCGCAACGCATTCGCTTCACGGTCGGTCAGGTACCTGAACTCCCCGGATGCCAGATCTCCCAACAACAGCGGACCCATCTTGATCCGCGTCAACTTCAAGACCGGATGGCCAACCGCCTCCAACATACGCTTTACTTGGTGCTGACGCCCTTCGCGGATCGTAATCTCCAGCCAGGAGTTCTGCCTGGCCTTTTTGACCTTCTTGACGATAGCCGGACTGGTCATGCCGTCTTCCAGCTGCACACCTTGTTCTAACTGCCGGATATGTTCATCCGTCACCACCTGCTTGACCTTGATGAGATAGGTCTTCGGGACATGGTAGCGGGGATGGAGCAGCGTCTGGGCCAAGTCGCCGTGATTGGTCAGGAGCATCAAGCCTTCGCTGTCGAAGTCTAATCGACCGACCGGAAACACCCGCACCGATATCCCGCGCAGGTAGTCCTTCACCGTCGGCCTGCCTCCCGGATCCTCCAACGTCGACATCACGTGCTTCGGCTTGTTCAGCAGCAGATAGACGTACGGCTGGGTGGAACTCAGGTGCTTGCCGTCCACCTTGATGTGGACACGATCCGGATCGACCTTGGTACCGAGTTCCGTCACAACTTTGCCATTCACCGTCACACGCCCTGAAGCAATCCACTCCTCGGCTTTTCGCCGCGAAGCCAATCCTGTTCCGGCAATGACCTTTTGCAATCTAACTTCCATAACTCGTTAGGTGTGACGCAACCGGAAATTCCACATTTCCCTCTCGATTCACGTCTAACCCCTCACCCCTTACGTCCCTTATTCCCATTCTATAGTGGCCGGCGGCTTCGAGCTGATGTCGTAGACCACCCGGTTCACGCCCTTCACTTCATTGATGATCCGGTTCGACATCTTGCCCAGCACGTCATTCGGAATCTTAGCCCAATCGGCCGTCATGCCATCCAAGCTCGTGACGGCACGAAGCGCAACGACATGTTCATAGGTCCGTTGATCGCCCATGACACCCACAGTTCTGATCGGCAACAGCACAGCAAGCGATTGCCAAACTTCTCGATACAACCCTGCGGCGCGAATCTCCTGATCGAGAATGGACTCGGCCCCTCGCAGGATGGCCAGTCGCTCTTTCGTCACCGCCCCCAACACGCGGATCGCCAGTCCAGGACCTGGAAACGGCTGTCGCCAAACAATCTCATCCGGCAAACCTAATTCCTGTCCCAGCACCCGCACTTCATCTTTGAACAACTCCCGCAAGGGCTCAATCAATTTGAGCTTCATGCGAGCCGGCAGACCACCCACATTGTGATGCGTCTTGATCGTGGCTGACGGGCCCTGGAAGCTCACACTCTCAATCACATCAGGATAGAGCGTGCCCTGGACCAGAAATTTTGCGCCCCCCGACTTCTTTTTGGCCTCGGCCTCGAATTGTTCGATGAACTGCTTCCCGATAATTTTTCGTTTACGCTCCGGATCAATCACCCCTTTGAGCTTGGCAAGGAACAAATCGGATGCATCAAGGAGCCGCACGTTCAGATGAAGCTGGTGAGCAAACGTCCGTTTAACTTGTTCTTGCTCTCCATTCCGAAGCAACCCGTTGTCGACGAAGATACAGGTCAGTTGATCGCCGATGGCCCTATGAGTCAACGCGGCAGCCACCGACGAGTCTACTCCGCCACTTAAGGCGCATATTACTCGCTCCTTGCCGACTTGCTCGCGAATCTGATGCACTGCCATATCCACATACGACTGCATAGTCCAAGTGGGTTTGCACCCGCAGATGTCGTAGACGAAATTACGGAGGAGCGTCGTCCCTTCCGGGGTATGAACTACTTCCGGATGAAACTGGAGGCAATAGATCCGGCGCTTGTGATCGTCGCGCTTCATGGCTGCGACCGGCGAATTGGCCGTATGCGCGATAGAACGGAAGCCCGGCGGCATCCGCTCGATACGGTCTCCGTGCGACATCCAAACGACCGTCGATCCGCGTTCGCCGATGCCCTTGAAGAGATTGCTGTGGTCGTCGATCGTGAGATCGACCCGGCCGTACTCCCGGTGCTTGGACTTTGCTACCTCCCCGCCCGAGAGATGCGTCACGAGCTGCATCCCGTAACAAATACCGAGAATGGGGATCCCTTGGTCGAAGAGTTCCTTGGGAACGCTCGGCGCCTTCTTCTCATACACGCTTGCAGGGCCACCCGACAGCACGATGCCTTGCGGACGATAGGCGAGAATGGTCGCCAAGGGAACGGTGCAGGGCAGAATTTGTGAGTAGACTTGGGCTTCTCGAATGCGGCGTGCAATCAGTTGGGTGTATTGCGACCCGAAGTCGAGGACCAGGATTCTATTGTGCCAGAACTCCATCAGAATTCGTTAGGCGTAAGGGGTGAGGGGTAAGGAGTGTGGATCACGAATCCGATCAGATTACGTAGCTAATCGCCTGACGCCTCACGGCGCCTACTCCCAATCCATCCGATAATTCGGTGATTCCTTCGTGATAATCACATCGTGCACGTGACTTTCGCGGAGACCGGCGACCGTCTGCCGGATAAACGTGGCCTTCTGCTGTAACTCCGAGATCGTCTTGCACCCGCAATAGCCCATGCCGGACTTCACTCCCCCGATCAATTGGTAGATAACGGACGAGAGTTTCCCTTTATAGGGCACGCGCCCTTCGATGCCCTCCGGAACCAGCTTCTGCACCGGACGCCCCCCTTGCCCGTACCGATCTCCGCCCCCGCGCTCCATCGCACCGATCGAGCCCATGCCGCGGTACACCTTATACGTTCTGGCTTGGTACAGTTCAGTTTCTCCCGGCGATTCTTCCGTGCCGGCCAAGAGCCCGCCGAGCATGACCGAGGAGGCGCCCGCTGCCAAGGCCTTGGTGATATCGCCTGAATGTTTGATTCCGCCGTCTGCAATGATCGGGACCCCGTTGCCCGCGAGGACTTTTGCGCAATCGGCAATCGCCGTCAGCTGCGGCATCCCGGCTCCGGACACGATACGGGTCGTACAAATTGAGCCAGGCCCCACACCCACCTTCAAGGCATCGGCGCCTGCCCGAAGGAGTTCCTTCGCCGCCTCGGCGGTGGCAATATTCCCTGCTATCAGTTCAAGGTCCGGATGACGTTTCTTGATCATCTTGACCGTATCCAGCACCGCTTGCGAATGCCCGTGGGCGGTATCGACCACGATCACGTCTACCCCGACCTTTTTGAGCCGCTCCACACGTTCTTCCGTCTCCGGCCCCACACCAACAGCCGCACCCACGCAAAGTCGGCCATGTCCATCCTTGCATGCGTTGGGATACATGATACGTTTTTCGATATCTTTGATGGTAATAAGCCCTTTAAGCTCGAAATGCTTGTTGACGACCGGAAGTTTTTCGATCCGATGCTCGTGCAATACCTCGCGAGCCTTTTCCAAGCTCGTCCCTTCAGGCGCCGTGATCAGCTTATCTCGCTTCATGATTTGCGAGACCTTCAAATCCATCCTGGTTTCGAACCGCAGATCGCGATTCGTGAGAATACCGACCAATACCTTGTCTTTCGTGACGGGAATCCCCGAAATCCGGTATTTCGTCATTAACGCATGGGCATCTCGAATCGTTTGATCGGGCGAGATCGTAATCGGGTCGAGAATCATTCCGCTCTCGGATTTCTTTACCCGGTCTACTTCGGTCGCTTGATCCACCGGCGACAACACTCGATGTATAATCCCGAGGCCGCCCTCGCGGGCTATGGCGACGGCCAAACGGGATTCGGTGACGGTATCCATGGCCGAACTGATAATGGGAATGTTGATCTTGATGTGGCGAGTAAGCCTCGTCCGCATGTCGACTTCACTCGGCAAGATCTGAGACTTGGCCGGAACCAACACGACGTCGTCGTAGGTCAGTCCTAGGCGTGGTTCCTTATCGAGCATGTCTTCCCTTCACTAGCAGGATGCTGAAAAACTGTCTTGCGCGCAAGACAGGCGGCACAGCCGAGACGGGCCAAACGAGGTGGGAACCCAATCTGTCCACGTCTCGCCCTTCACGCGCCACGGTCCGCGGCCGCTTATCCCTGTGACGTGCCTCGCGCGTTCTCGATCTCTGCCACGGTCTCAGCGTCTTCCTGGAGCCGTTCGCTCCCCTCGTCAGCCGGCATGAACTGTTCGACCCTGGTGTTCCCACTATCGACGACAAACACGCTTCCTCTGACATCGACCGCAATACCGTAGGGGAAGTTGAACTGCCCTTTGCCGTTCCCAAATCCACCCCACTGGGTGATGAAATTGCCTTCTCTGTCGAACTTCTCGATGCGGTGATTGCCGGTGTCTGTGACGTAGACATCGCCGGCTCCATCGACCGCAATGCCCCAGGGAGATCGCAACTGACCCGCCTCCTGTGCGAGCGGGCTGCTTGCGTGACCTGCCTCGGCACTGCCGCCCCATTTGGTCAGCAACTGTGGGAGCACGTTGGTGCTGGTGTCGAACTTCTGAATCCGGTGATTACCCATGTCGACGACGTACACAAACCCATCAGCCTGGTCCACGGCCACGCCGCGCGGGAAATAGAACTGGCCGTCTCCGTTCCCGAAACTTCCCCAGGACATGATGAACTCCCCGTTCATATCGAACTTCTGCACACGGAAGTTGGCACTGTCGACCACATAGACATACCCACGCACGCGATCGACCGCAATGCCCCAGGGTGAGTTGAACTGCCCTTCGCCGTTTCCACGCGACCCGAATTTCATGAGATAGCCGCCGAGCTTCCCGTCGAATTTCTGGACGCGGTGATTGTTCGTATCGACCACCCAGACGTCGCCCTTCCCGTCGCACGCAATGCCGGTTGGGTTATGGAAGTTCGAATTGGCTGACCCAAAGTTCCCCCAGAGAATGATAAAGTTTCCGGCATTGTCGAATTTCTGAATCCGGTTGTTGCCGTTATCGACCGCGAAGAGCGATCCTTGCTGATCGACGCAAAGACCGTACACCGGAGCCATAAACTCGCCGCCATGCAGCAATGATGCGCCGCGGCCTGTACGACCCCATTGGGACACGCACAGATACCCCGACGTATTGACCAAAATCGTGGTGCTCGCAGGGACGGAGACGTTCCCTCCCACATCTTTAAACCAAACGTAAATCGACTTCTGCCCGTCTCCCGGCGACAAAATAAACGGAATCGTCGCACCGAACTTGGTGGCCGGCGTCACATCAACCCATCCCGGCGTCCCCGGCATGGGAGTCATCGGCGCCTCCGAGATAAAATAGGCCGCCACTCCGGTATCGACATCGTTCGCTGAAATCGTGACAATAACCTCCGGCGTATTCGTCATGAACGCGCCATGATTGATTACGGCATAAGGATTTTGCGGCGCCGTGATATCGATGAGCACCGGCGTGGCTGTCACTTCACTCGACAATTCACTTTCGGCGCCGGTCTCGAACACCGCAGTCACGGCATAGTGATACGGGGTATCGTTCGAGAGCCCGGTGTGCGTATAGGGATTCGTCACGCCTTCAATTTTCGTCGCCGTCTGAGTCGTGAGCTTCGGAACGGTATTAAAATACAGGTTATAGGACTGGGCGCCAGGAACCTCCATCCAACTCAGGAAAGCTTCCGTATCCCCGGCTTTGACCGCCACGCTGCGGGGCGGCGGAGTCTCACTCGGCACCTGACGGGTTGAAGCCTCCTCCTTCCCGCGATTGAGCTCTTCGTCCGTCGGCACATACTTAAGAATGCGGCCATTGCCGCTGTCGACCACAAACACCGCGCCTTCTTTGTCGACCGCAATCCCATAAGGGAAATTCAGCTGTCCTTCTGCTCGTCCGCGGTTCCCCCAGGCACAGAGGAAGGTCCCGTTGCCGTCGAACTTTTGGATACGATGGTTTCCGGTATCGACGACATAGACGTTGCCGAGCGCATCACAGGCAATCCCCCAAGGGGACTTGAATTGCCCAGGACCAGCCCCCTCTCGACCCCACTTGACAAGGAAGCTCCCACGGGCATCGAACTTCTGAATGCGATTATTGCTTTCATCGGCTATGAAGATATTGCCGACAAAATCGACGGCCACGCCGCGAGGGAAGAAGAAGGCGCCGTCGAAGCTCCCGTCACGGCCCCACTTGAGTAACGCCGTCCCGTCCGAGGTGAACTTCTGAATGCGAGCATTGCTCGTGTCGGAAACGTAGAGATTCCCTTCTGCGTCCGTCGCGAGCCCCCAGGGTACATCGAACCGGCCCAGATCGGCCCCGCGCCATGCAAACCCGAACTTACCCCAGGCCTGCATCACATTGCCGTCGAGATCGAATTTCTGAATGCGGTTATTGCCGCTGTCTGCGATATAGAGCACGTCATTCGGCCCGACTGCCAATCCACGCGGATAGTAGAAACTCCCTTCCTGCGAAGACGGATCGCCGCCCCATCGTGCGAGAAACTTCCCGGACTTGTCGAGCTTCTGAATCGAATGGTTATCTGTGTCGGCGACGTAGATATTGCCATCCTTGTCGAGCGTGATCCCCGTGGGCGAGCTGAACTCCCCGTCGTCCACACCTTCCCGGCCTATGCTCATGGCCAACAGATAGGGCGAGGGCATCCCCATGACCTCTTGAGACTCGAGACTCTCCCCCTTCTGCGTCACTACAGTGACGACATAGTGGTAGCAAGTCCCGTTGGCCAGGTCGTCATGGACGAACGGACTCTGGGCGCCTTCCAAACAGGTGCCCTTATCTTTTTTCACCCCAATGACGGCTTTAAAATCGTCGGCGGAGGCAATGGGACGCGTGAGATCGGAGAACTTGATCATCACGCCCTTGGTGGTTTGGAAATAGAGATTGTAGTACATGGCATCGGGAACGGGATCCCAGGTAATGGTGACCCGTCCATTCCCCGATTTCGCAACCACGTTTGCCGGTGGCGGTGGAAGTTCTTCTTCAGCGGCAATTGAATCACCGGCCCCCCACTCTCCCTGGGTTCCTTCGATGGTCAGATGCGTTCGATCACACCGAAACATCTCGTCGAGTAACCAGGTTTTAATCTTCATATGGTGGTGCATCCTGTTGTTAAAGCCGCCCAGTTTGAAGGAACAATGGGTCTTTTAATGCCTTAGAATTGGATTGAGAAGTCTAGCAAAGCGGCGGAAAGAGAGTCAAGAAACAGAATGGCGTGGTGCGGACATACTTCAGCCGATCGATATCCCAAAATGCCTACGAAGCTGCTCTCTTCCTGCAAACTTCGTCACCACGCACGTGCCGACACCAGCGGTACCTTGTTGATTTGACCGATCACGGAAGATTGTTCCTGTCCAGTTGCAAGGTCGAGCACTGACCCCGTTTCCTTGCCTCGGTCACGTTCAGCAAGCTTGTCAAGCGGAAGAGAGCGGAAGACAATCCGGTCGCGACTCCAGAGTCTGAGGCTGTGTGAATCGATACCTGCCAGCGAGCTTCGACATCGTGGCGATGAATGCCACAAATCCCATGCGTTTCCCGAGTATCGTCAAAAGGCGCCTTCTCGCCCAACAATTTGGTTTTTCCTTCTTGTCGGCACCACGAACAGACAATCTTCATCGCTAATCCTTTAATCGCTGTCTAGAATTCAGAATATTACCCGCCTAGGGAGCGGCAGATCTATTGAAATTCAGGCCTGTTCGACTGGTTCTTCAAGCAGCGCCCTGTTGGTCTCTGGTTCGAATGCCACCTCGGCCTCATCAACCGCGAGTTCACTCGTAACGGGGAATTCTTCGATCGGCAGGAGGGCCTGCTCGGAGTCGCCGAGTTCTTTGAATTCACGCAACGGAGGAAGCTGGCTCAAGTCTCGTAACCCGAAATGCTCGAGGAAGAACTTGGTCGTTCCATACATGATCGGCCGACCTGGCACATCTTTTCGCCCAACGATCCGCACCAACTTACGCTCACACAACGTGCGCAGGACGCCGGACGTTTCGACGCCACGAATCTCTTCGATCTCAGACCGCACGAGTGGCTGTTTGTAGGCAATAATCGCAAGGGATTCGAGCGCAGAGCGAGAGAGTTTTTGCGCTGTCTTGGCTTTATCCATCCGTTTCAGCCAGGGCCCATACTCCTGCTTCGTCACAAGCCGATACCCGCCTGCGACCTGCACAAGCTGAATGCCTCGCCCCTCCTTATCTAAATCGTGCGTGAGAACCCCCAATGCCTGAACCACTTCGGCTTTTGAGACCGTCCCCAAGATGGACATCAGTCGAGCGATCGGCACCGGTTCGGGCGATACGAACAAGACAGCTTCCAGAATGGCTTTGAGTTCCCGCGCGTCGATGGCTTCAGTCTGACTGTTCACCGCCTTAACGGCAGCTTCCTTCGCCGCAGCTTCTGGCACCCCGCTGCCCTCAATATCCGACGCCGTCTCTGTCAGAGCGATGTCGTCTGTTTCTTGTTCTATAGTTAAGCTCATGCTCCCCTCCATTCAGCATCATCCAATTCTGCCGGGTCTGGTACGAGTGTGAAGCCGCGCGACACGAGAATCGGCCCAAAATGTTCTGTCTGGAATACCCGAACCGTTCGAAGCCGCATAAGTTCCAGCAACGCCAAAAATGTGACAATGACGATAAGACGATGGCAGGCCGGCTCGAAGAGTTCGACAAAATTCACCGACTCCTGCCCCTCCAACATTTCTAAAATCGCGTTCATCCGCTCCCGAACCGTCAAGTTGTCTGGCAAAATCTCCATGAGTGCCTTGCCGGGATTGCGATCGAGGATTCCCTGCAACACATCCACCAAGTCGAATAGGCTGACATTGTCCAGCAGCGTCTCATCCGATTCCGAATCGGCCGCCGGGCTCTGTTCACGACTGTAAATCTCCCGCCACAACCGCTCGTGTTCGTCCAACTGACGGGCAGCGTCTTTGAACTGCTTGTACTCGAGCAGCCGCCGCACCAATTCCTCGCGGGGATCGGGCCCGTCTTCCTCATCGGCGGCCGTCTCATCGGCGGGAAGCAGCATCTTGGATTTGATCTGGAGCAAGGTCGCCGCCATCACGAGAAATTCCCCCGCGACAGTCAGATTCAAGTCTTCCATCGCCTCAATATAGGTGAGATATTGCTGGGCTATCAGATGGATGGGAATGTCGTAGATGTTGATCTCGCTCTTCTTAATGAGATGGAGCAAGAGATCGAGGGGCCCTTCAAAGTTCTCGATGCGAACCTGATAGGGCAATTCGGTTTGTTCAGTGGCGTCGAAGTGGTTATCCACAAGTGGACTTATACCAGACTTGGGGGTGGCGGAGCAAGTCTCCATCTATTAGTAGTGGTAAGAGGGATGGAAGCTTCCCCGTCATCGCAATCGAATCAGATAGGCGATCAGCAGAGCGCCGAGCACCAGAATGGGGAGGATGATCGCATACTGTATTGTTTGTTTCTCGAGCCCCAGGGATGCCTGTACGGGCGCCGATCTGGCTGCTCTGGTAAACTGCGGGCCCTTCTCGAAAAAGGTTTTGGAAAAGTCGTCTCGCCCCTTGAACGATGCATCGGAAAAATCCGCTGTCGAGCGAAACGTGGCCCGGTGAAAGTTCGCGTCCCCCTCGAACTGGGTAAAGGTAAAAAACGCCTCACGGTCGAACGATGCTTCAGAGAAATCCGCCAGACCCTGAAAACGGCCCCCGGAAAACCCGGTGCCCAATTTGAAAAAGGTGCGCGACAGATTGACATCCTTCTCGAATACCACCTCCAAAAACTCCGCCAGCCCGTTGAACCGCGACTGCTGGAATGTGACCAACCCCTGGAAGACAGATCGGTGAAATCTCGTATGCGGGCCAAACCCCGTTTTTTCAGCAAACACGTCGCGCAGAAACCGGCCCTGCACAAAATAGCTCTCTCGCAAGAACCGCGCGCCTGACAACGTCACCGGCTGAATGAACACAGTTCGTGAGAGATCCACCACCTGCTCAAACTTGGTCCCGCTGAACGTCACAGGCCCCTTCACCACCAGCAGCCCTTGGGTCGATCCGTGCCTGATCGCTCCGCGCAGCACCGAATTGACGATCATCATGGAGCCGGGAATCACGCGTACCTCGCGTCCCTGCAGCTCCTTCGTCCCCTCCAGCTCGGGTGGCAGCGAACCCACGGGCAACGTATCCAGTGACAAATCGCCTTGAACGACCACCCCTGAGAGATCGATCCCTTTCCCTTCCTTGAACGCCTGCAGCAACTGCGCCGCATCCACCGCTCGCGCCTCGCGCTCTTGCTCCGTGCAATTGGCCCCCAGATGACGCATCAACGCCACTCCCGGCCCTGAAGTAGACGTCTCAACCAGACAGTTCGAGGCAGCGGCATCGAGCGACAGCCAGAGAATAGCCATCCCTCCCACCATGATCCCTACACACATCCGATTCATCATGCCCGCCCTTATACGGAATGCCATGGCCCAACGCAAGGCAAGGACCGCCAATTCGCTGTACTACCCACCTGGATTTGTTACACTTTCGCAATCGAACGTATCACCGACCCACACCATACTCATTAGGATGCTCAAAAAGATGGCCCCCCTTCATTTGTGGTTTGTCTGGTTCAGCTGGTCTATCCGGTTTAGTTGGCTCAACCAAACAAACGCGACACACCAAATAAATGAGAGAAACCAGCGCCTTGTTAACAGCCTGATTGGGAGCCTCATGATGCCACGCCACCTTGCCGTCACCTGCACATTGATGGTCAGCCTCCTTTGTGGAGTCCCGGTCTCAGTCTCAGCCGACAGTGTTATCGAACTTCCAGTCCTGGCAGCCATTCGCCAAAACAATCTGGGCGTGTTTGAAATCCTGATGATGTGGTGGGACAGGAAACCGGAACCGAACCCCGTTCAACTACAATGGCTCCTCGCCGGCGTGCGGTTGGGAAATGATCATCTAGGCGCCATGGCTCAGGCCTTTGCCTATGCTGTCGAACGCACGCCTTCGGTCCAGCATAGCGGGACCGTCTCAGTGCGAGGGGTGGCCTATCAACCCACAGGCAGCGACGGACCAAGCGCCGGTGCGGCTATGGCCGTGGGATTCATCGCCATGTTCAAGGGGGAGCATATTCAACGAGGTGTTGCCCTGACCGGAACTATTGAACCGGACGGACAGATCGGCCCGGTAGGCAGCATCCCGGATAAGATTCGTGCCGCTGCGCGAGAAGGCTATCGCACCGTGTTGGTTCCACGCGGGCAGATTCATGACGCTCGGTGGAATCTGAACGAATTGGCCTTTCAACTCAATGTGTCAGTGAAGGAAGTCGATACAATCGATGAGGCCTATCAGCTTATGACAGGTCAACGAATCTAGGGCAGGATGCTGAAAAAGTCCGCCAGCTTCGTTCTCGGCTTATCGAAATCCTCAACATACCCCAAGAGGGTACGCCTCCGGTTTCGACTCGCCTGCGGCCTCGCTGAACCGCCTTTTTGAGCATCCTGCTAAGCCGTGAGTCCCCGGATAATCGCGGCATACTCCGCGTGCGTTAACCGATGCATGCCCAATCTCAATCGTCGAGTAAGCTCGGCCTGATCGGCAATCTGCAACACGCTGAGCAACAACGCCTGACTCGCAGCGGAGGAACAGGTCAACCGGCGTACCCTGCTGATTCGCACAAAGCCAAATCTGGCCTCGGTTCTCAGATCGTCACTCAGGAACGCATCCAATGCGGAGAAGTCCAACACCGGCGACACTATTTGAAACTGGGTATAGAGCCCGACTTTCAGCACATATACAAGCCCACAGGACTCCGCATCGAGATAGGTTTGCAGATTCGCCCTGATCAAACCAGTGCAGAGTCCCCAGAGGCCGTGTCCGAGTTGCAGCTCGGCACTTTCTTCCGAGGTGCGTTCTCGCAAGGCCCCGGCCACGAACAAAAAATGACTCATTGGAAATTGAGCGCCGAGTATTCAGCGGGAGGATGATACACATGGGGAACGGACGCCATGATACTGGGCAGACTCACAGCGTCATCCAGCCGGACGACTCGACCGAGTCGTCCAGATTTGGTATCCCATGCGAATGTCAGGGCGTGTGGTAATCGTCTGCGTCGTCTAACAGGCCTTCTCGTTTTTCAGGAAAGTCGGCGTCCTCATCCTCCCCATCCAGAGTGAGCTCTTCTTCCACATCTTCATCAGCCTCAACAGCGATATCCACATCATCCTCGCCCAGCTCTTCGTCAAGTTCCGAATCTTTCAGCATCGGCGACCCCATCGGCGGTGATAACAAGGACTGCTGAGACTCCTCATCCACTAAGGGCTTCACCGATTTCTTGTCGGGGGCCGGGGCCGTTGGTTTGGACGAAACGGCTGGAGCAGTCATTGCCGCCGGTTTCTTCTGAACCGCCTTGGGTGCCGCAACAGCGCGCTTCTTGGCGGTCTTTTCAGCCGTCTTCTTAGCAGCCTTCTTTGTAGCTGGTTTCTTGCCTACCTTCCTGGCAGTTTTCTTGGCAGCTTTCCTTGTTGCCGGTTTCTTGGCTGCCTTCTTCACTGCGGGCTTTGCTTTGGCTTTTTTAGCCTTCGCAGCTTTCTTCTTCGCTGGCCGCCTCTTGTTTTTCGCCATCGATTTTCTCCTCTCTCATCCGTTGGATGTCTGACGCGGTCTCCATCTAGCATAACCTATACGATCTTGCAACTCACACCTCTACAACCTCTCACAGGATGGCGAAAAAGTCGGTTTTCTAACCTACCCAGCTATGCCATCTCCATCGCCGTGGGACAAATCGGAACGATTTCGGCTCAGACATCGGCAGAACGACAAACGTGACGTTGCTCAGGGTCACCCGATGGCCGTGAATCTGCCTCCATAACTAGGAATCGTCATCCGGGTCACTGCTCCGAAGGCCTTCGAGCACAACTCGGCACGATACTAATAGTGCTTGATGCTTCAATGGATGGGAGAATCCTACAAACAGGCCACAACGTCAAGGGGCAGAAGCCAGGAATCTTACCAGGTTGACACTGAAATGGTAGAGTGACGATGTATGAAGCCCCTCGCAGCAAGCTACGGGGTGTTCGGCTAAAAAGAATAAACCGGATTAACAGGTTACGCCGATCATGAAGCCAGCTGTCGCCGCTCACCAACCGCTCAACCTCACCGGAGAGACGCTTAGTCTCCTGGCCTGGCACATTCCCGATCTCGTCGCCTATCAGCACAACGAAGACGAATGGTGGTTTGCTCCCCTCGATGACAACTTACCGATCGTGCGCCTGAATCGTACCGGCCTGGAGCTATTACAGGCGATGAACGGCCACACTGCCGTGGGTGCGCTGGTGCAAAAATACGGAGCGCAGGTCTGCGGACCGGACGGACAGCCGGGACAGTGGCACTTGGAACAGTGGGCCCTGCCCACCTATTCGCTTTGTTATTACGGCACAGAGCCCCCGGGAGGCCACCGTCACAAGGCAAAGTGGGATCTGCTCCTCCAACAAGTTCGGAAAGGCTGGTCAGGACAGGAAGGGTTCGAGGGAGAAGAGCACCTTGAGGACTTTCATCACCACGGACTGACCGATAGCGGCGAAGACGACGGCCACTTCGACATGATCGAGACCACCGTCTCGCATCTCTTCCGGGAGCCGAATGACACGATCAACGGCTTGACCTATGGCCGGCTGCTCATGCGGCAATTGCAGAAGCTGGGCTGGTTCACACCCAAACCCCGCATCATCGTGGAAGTGGGCGGCGGACTCGGATACCTCGCCCGTGAGATGGGCAAGGAACTCTTGCCGTTTGAAAAACAGACCATCCGGTACATTTCCCTCGACATCACACAGCCTTTCCTCACGCTGCAAGTCGCCCGTGCCAGGGCCGGAGGCTGGAGCGGCATCGGCACTCGCGCCAACGGCGAATGGCTGCCCTTCAAAGACAACTCCGTCGATCTTGTCATCGACAACGAAAACATGGCCGACATGACGCCGGTGAAATTGACCAAAAAGGAACTCCTCGATGGAGCAGGCGACAGGCCACAGCATCAGGAAGCATTGGATTGGATCAGACGCGTGAGGTTGCCGTTGGGCAAGGACCTGCCGGAGGATGTGATCTTCAACCTCGGCCCCTTTCGATTCGTGGCAGAACTGTGGCGGGTGTTAAAGCCAGGCGGCAGAGCGTTTCTCACCGAATTTGGGGTCGAGGAAGGCTGGCCGGCACCGGTCAAACTGCCAGGCCACACGGAATACGAAGTCCAGTACAGTCACCTGCGTCAAGCTATCCGCTGGCTGGGCTTCCAAGAGCGCTATCTTTCGCTGCCCCAATTCCTCGCCATCAAACCGGACACAAAAGTGCTCTGCACCGGCGCCGCCTATACCATTCAACGGTTCTGCCAGGCCATGAACAAGCCGTTCATCGTGCGAGTCTATACGGAGAAGGAATTGCAACAGGTCCTGGGCGACATGCTCCCGAAACTCCACGGCTACCACTATCACGACGTGGCAGATCCTGCCTGGTTCGGCCTCATCGACTTCAAAGTCTTGTTACTCGAAAAACCAGGCGGGGCCCCGAAAGCCAGCTTCTCGGAGAACAAAGGCTATCGGTGGTATTTACAGAAGTAGGAGCACAGGGTCGAGTCGAACTGGGGCGAGAGCAGAGATTGAATGCCTTCACGGGAGGGCTGCTCGATGAACATGAGCAGGTCGATATCCGTCGTGGCCCGTGGTTCGACGAGCGCACTGTAGGCCCAGCCCCCAGCGAGCGCATAGTTGAGGCCACGTCGATTGAACTCAGCGATAAGGGTGGAGAGTGCCCGGACTAGGAAGGATTCCGCTGCCATGCCTGCTCTTTCGCGCGTCGGATCTCGCGCATCACCTGTGTCATGGCATCGCCAACTGAGTCTCCCTGTTGCAGAACGGATTGGCGAAGTGCCAATCCAAGCTCAGTCAGTTCGATCGTGCGGCGAAGATTATCGGCAATGCGCGCGTCGTCAATGCTATCGTGATGCCGTTGCATGGGTTTTCCACCTATCTGATGGGCTGATGGGTCTCAAAGGAAGTGTACAAGAGTCCTTAGATTGTAGCAACGTGGATAGCGGAGCGAGACGAGGGAAGGTTCGAGGTTTTCGGAACTTCGAGTCGCGCCTTTCTCACCCGTCCCGCCTTTCCCCCTCATCGCGCCTGTGTCGCACGTCTCGCGCTTCACGCTGGTATAGAAGGGCAAAGAAAAGCCGAAACCCATACTGCGGGTTTCGGCCTTTCCAGAAGGGTAACAGTTCTAGTTACAACCCACCTTCTTAGTACTGCAACTGTAGGGCCACATTGAAAGAATCGATGTGCTTACTTGAGAGAGCGGACCAGTTCGGCGAAAAAGGCCCCGGACTATTGCCAGTCCGCCAGAATGCCGAAAAGCGCGCATTGTGACCGCTAATGACGTAGTTCATGCCGAGTTCATATTCTTCTCTTGCGCCGCTGAACTGACTGTTAAGACCGGTATATCTTCCATAGGGCTGGAATTTCCCGATCCCGATCTCATTTGGAAACAGATACAAGGCGTACATTGTCCATGAAGAACCGGTAAACATGCAGAAGCAGCCTGTACCGTCACTAAAGGCGGCGAGGTTCTGTCCCCACATCCGTTTGAACTCACCGTTGGCTGTGAACACGCCCATGTTACCAGGGAGGACTTTTTCAAACAGGACATCGGTGACAATATGCTGCCAAGGGCTGGGATTTGCAAATGAACCAGCGCCAGCATTCTGATACTCCCCCCCTACCGCAATCGCAAGAATATCACCGGCTGTCCCGTAGTAGGTACCACTGGTATAGTACCCAGGATTCGACTCATCGTTCAGCAAGTTCCAGGTAAGACGTCCAGCGTACTTCACCTGGCTCCTTTGATTTGGTCCGCAAGGTCCGCTATAGAGCGTTAGGGTGGGATCGTTCAGTAGGTCGGTAGGCCTGACATTGCAAAATGTACCACCTGACCTCAGTCCTTGGAATACCGACGCAACGTATTGCAGATGGGTACCGCCTGGATGGACTTTCCCGAAGAAGACCACGCCATTGTCACGGCCATAGAGACCAGCCCCACCAGCGCCAATGTTCCCGCTGAAGTCGGCTTGGTTGAACGGCGTCCGAAAGCCATCGAAGACCGCATGGTAGAACGGGCCGTTCAGTTCGCCGCGCTCTGTCGGCACCAAGGTGCGCCCGACCCAGAAGTTCACCAGCTCATTAAACTCGAACTGCCCGATCGCATCCAGTAGGCCGATGTTGGTATTAGATGCAAAACCTGTGTTTGGACCGACTGCACATCCAAAGCATTCGGTGTTGAACGCGAACTTGATGTACTTATGAATCCCGCCGTTAATATAGATACGAGCGTTGTTGATAGAGAAATCCGAGCTGTATGTGCTACCGTTCGGCGCGGCATCTTCTATCATATTGAAACTTTGACGTATGCCCATGCCGATGGAAATATACTTGTCATCGTCGGCCTTGATCATGCCACCTGCGTATACACTGGGGACCGTGGATACCATCCCAGTTACCAGCGCCATGGTGGCCCCAGCAACCACAAACATTTTCCACCGTCGTTTTTGACCTACCTTCATGGTAATAGCCTCCCTAGTGAATAATAGGAACAACGAACTTAAAATTCCTCCCTTCTTTTACATAGTAAGTTGCGTTGATAATCAGTATGCCAAGATGCCAGAACCTCTCAGACTACGTATTTTGTGCGGAATATGCCTAAGTCGCCAACATATAGCAAGGAAAATAAAGACTTTTCGTGGAACATGGACCAAAAATTTGTCGTTTTTTTTCCAATACGTCCCCCCGTGAAAGAAGGAGTTCGCCCGTTAGATACATGTAAATTCCTCTAGCCAGCATTGTTCACGAGGGTTCGTGACGAAACCGCCGAGACGACATGGGAAACGGCGCGCGGAGCCATAAGGGAGGGAAGCATGTTTGAGCCCCAAAACAAAGACGGAAATTGCGCGGCAGGCAGAAAAAGACCTCTCGGCTTTTCCAGACGGGTAGACATTCTAGTGCACATCCACCGTGATGAGGCCCTCCCGTCTGCGACCGGTCCCACGATCTGATGTTCGTCCGATAAGAGACAGGCGAGCCACTGAAGTACCAAGCGGATAGTCATCTGTGAGATGGATCAGTATCTTCTTCATCCATCCACCGCCGTTGGGTGAGAGTCTCGGTGACTGAACCCTTACCAGGTCCCTACCAGGCGTGGCATCTATATACTGAGATGAACGATAAGCACACTAGGCATTTCCCTAGGAACGTGGGGCAATCTCCCTAGGAACCTGTCCGACATTGCCCTCGTGACGAGTCGAAGGAGGTGCGGCCAGATGCAAGGCAGCAGGCCCGGAAAAACCGGAAACGTATTTGCTGGAATACGGTGAGGATTTTTTCGGGTCAAGAACGACGCAGCTGGTCCCGGATCGTTCGCCACGATAGAACGGTCAGTGTGGGACAGGCTCTTAGTCTGCAGAGCGGCAATCGGCAGGCGAGCATGCCGATATCCACGCCGGCGAGCCGCATCGTGCGTGACGAGTCCTTCATATGTCGCTCCGAATCTCCGTTATCTCCGATTCAAGCTTTTCGCGTGCGTCCTTGAGTTCCAGGATCTCTTTGACGAGTCGACCGACTTCAGCGTCGTATAGGACCCGCTCAACCGGTTCACCCCCCTCGCGAAGATTAACCCCTCGCTCGCCGACATCTCGATACAGCTCGTCCAATTGCTGGTCGAGCTTGCGGATTTCGAGCCGAATCCGTAGCAGTTCCGTTTCTTCCAACGCACGGATCGCCGCCTGCGCCGTACCATGGCGCAACGTCGCCAACCCAGCCTTCAGATCATGTTTCAACCGTTGCAAGAGTCCCACAAAACCCCCTGGCAATGGGCTAGAGGAACGCCACCACCCCACCCCTTCCCGCTCGTCTCGCGCCTCTCGCCTTCCGTTTAACTCACCGACCCTAGATCCAACTTCGTTTCCCACCGGTGCAACATTGCTTCTCGCAAGGCGCGGTGCGCCAGCGCCTTCAGCTGTGGGTCCTGCTTGACCAGTGCAAAAGCCTCCTGCCGCGCCTGTTGGAGCATATCGGCATCCCGCACAAGGTTCGCGACACGAAACTCCGGCATGCCCCACTGCCTGAACCCAAAAAACTCGCCGGGCCCGCGAATGCGGAGATCTTCCTCCGCAATCACAAACCCGTCGGTCGATCGTACGAGCGCATCCAGCCGCTCACGGGCAGCCGATGGCGGTTCTTCGCCAGCCGCCTTAGGCTTCGCCGATCGAAACAGCACGCCGCCCGAAGCCATCAGCAGACAATAGGACTGGTGTCCGCTTCGACCAACACGCCCGCGCAATTGGTGCAACTGTGCCAGCCCGAACCGCTCGGCATGCTCGATCATCATAACCGTGGCATTGGGCACATCGACCCCGACCTCCACCACCGTCGTCGAGACCAGGACCTGGATCACCCCCTTCTTATAGGCCGCCATGACCTGTTCCTTCTCTTCCGACTTCATCCGGCCGTGCACAAGCCCGACGCGAAACTCGGCCAACTCGTCCGCTTGCAGCTGCTCAGCACCTTGCATTGCCGCCTGCAGATCGGTCTTCTCCGATTCTTCGACGAGCGGATAGACCACATAGGCCTGACGGCCGCTTCGCAGTTCATCGCGCAGAATCTGATAGGCCCTTCCGCGCTGGCCATCGCTGAGAAGAAACGTCCGCACCGGCTTTCGGCCCGGCGGCATCTGGTCGATCACCGAGACATCCAGATCTCCATACACCGTCATGGCCAGCGTGCGTGGAATCGGTGTCGCGGTCAGCACCAGCACATCGGGCTTATACCCCTTCTCGATGAGCGTCTTCCGTTGGAGGACGCCGAATCGATGCTGCTCATCCACCACTGCCAGTCCAAGTTTCGCGAAGGTGACGCCTTGTTGAATGACCGCATGGGTCCCGATCACGACCTGCGCGGTGCCGGAGGACACCTGCTCGCGAACGGCTTTACGCGCTGCCGCTCGTCCACCGCCGCTCACAAGCACTACGGACAGCCCGAGCGATTCCAAGAGCCTCTTCATCGTCCGATAATGCTGCTCGGCGAGAATTTCCGTCGGCGCCATCAGCGCCGCCTGGTAGCCCGATCCACAGGCCAGCACCATCGCCTGCGCCGCCACGATGGTTTTGCCGGAACCGACATCGCCCTGCACCAGGCGGTTCATCGGTTTGCGCGACGTCATGTCCGACATGATCTCGCGGCTCACCCGCTCTTGTGCCGCGGTCAACTGAAAGGACAACGCCCGATCCAGCTTGCCGAGGAGCGGCGTCTTCGAATTGAACAACAGCTGCTTGACCTCTTCCTTCATCACTCGTTGCCGCGAGGCCAATGCGAGTTGGAGCACGAACAGCTCTTCGAACGCCAAACGACGATGCGCCGGCGTGAGGCCTCGATCGAGCTGTTCCACATCCGTCCCTGGCTGAGGAAAATGCACATTCTGAATGGCTTGCTGAATCGGCAGCAAGCGATAGCGGGCACGAAGCGGAACCGGCAACACCTCCTGCGCCTCGGCGGCATGTGTATCCAACAGGTTTTTCATGAGCACACGCATCTGCCGGGACGTCCATCCCTTGGTCTCGTGGTAGACAGGAACGATACGCCCCACGTGCAGCCGCGCTTCGGTTTCTGCGCCCACGACCTCGTATTGCGCGACCTCCATCCTCGTATCCACCCATCCCTTCGCACCGGCCACCATTCGCCCGCTTAGCATGACGCTCGTCCCGACGGTGAAGAGTTGTTCGAGAAACGGCTGATTAAAGAACACCGCCTGGAGACGCCCGGTTGAATCCTCCACCACAATGTCGAGGATGGTGAGGCGGCGACTGCGGGCGCGCTTCGCCTCGCTTCGGACGATCGTGCCGCAGATCGAGGCCTGCACACCCGGCACGAGTAGCCCGATCGGGGTCATGACCGAGCGATCCTCATAGCGCCAGGGCACGGTCCATAAGGCATCTTCAACCGTCTCGATCCCGAACCGTTGGAGCAACGATGTGCGCTTCGGGCCGACTCCCTTCGCAAAACGGATGGGCTGCTCCCACCAGGACCGCGATGGAATTTCATTCATGACGGTCTCGCGCACCACGATAGGTTCCGGATCCTGCCACGCCCGGGCCGGATCGCGCACGGCCTTGCGCAAGACCCCAAGAATGGCTGTGGCTTCCTGCAACCGACGCTGCTGGTCCTCCGCCGGAAGCCGCTGCTGGTCTTCAAGAAACAACTCACGCAGCTGGAGCAACGCCGCTTCAATCGCCCGTGGATAGACGCGATCGGACAGGGCCTGCATCACCTGAGAGGAGACAAAACGATTCAGATTCTTTACGGTGGGCAGATGTGCGAACGAATCACGAGTCGCGAATTCGATCGGACGCGCGACACGGTCCAGCCATTGCTGAAACTGTTCAGGGGGGTTGGGCTCGGAAGAGCGCCGTATCACAGTGGCGGATCGTATCATAGCCTCTCCCCCTCCTCAACGACCACGACAGCGCCACATACTGTGGCACGTGAAGTGCGAGACAGGCGAGAAAGGCGCGACGTGAACAAATTGGATTTCCACCTCTTCTCGCCCGTCCCGCCTATCTCGCCTGTCACGCGCGCCTATATCTATTCTAGGCCTGCTCGCCCTGTCAATTTGCTGTCAATCCTTTGTTCAGCCTGCCTAGGGTGATACATTGAAGTTCATCCGAATAGGGCCCGTATGTACCGTCGCAACATTTTTCATATTTTATATCCCATCGCCTGCCTAATCGGATTGTTCATCGTCTATCAAGCCTGGTTCAATCCGACCTCTCTACCTACACCACCACCAGATCAACCCAGTGCCGTCGTGGAAGACTCACAGGACGCACCGCTAAAACCGCATCATGATGGCCCACCGGAACTGGAGCCTGAACAGACTCGCCTGATCGATCCCAGCGTGGTCCCGGAAACGACGCACCGCGAACTATTGGAGGCGATCCGCGACGAGATCGAAAAAGGAAACGTCAAGAGTGCAGAAACTAAACTGGCCGCTCTACCGGCAGCCATTGCAGCCGACAAAACCACGAGCCCCTATCTGTCCATCCTCTGGAACAATCTGGGCATTCAGCAGGAAAAAGATGGTGGGACCGCTGTCTCGATCAAAGCCTTCAAAAAAGCCGCGTCACTCGATGCCAAGAATCCCGTTGTCCAACTGAACCTCGCCCATGCCTACTGGGAACAGCGCGATCCGGCCATGACGCAGGACTTTCTGGAAAAGCTGGTCGCCCTGGCTCCGAACGAGCCCTTCCCCCATCTGGCGCTGGCAAATCTCTTTCAAGAGCGCGATCAACTCGGCGAAGCGGCTCGCCATCTCGATCAAGCCACCGCCCGCGCGGGCAAAGACCCCGCCGTCCAATCCTATCTGCGAACCGTCACGGCCAAAGTCCGGGGAACCGAGAAAAGCGAAGAACGACTCGCCAGCCGAGACAGTGCACACTTTACTGTGAAATTCGACGGGGAAGCCGATCAGGCTACTTGGGCCGCTGTGTTGGAGATTCTTGAAGAGGCCTATCGAGAACTCGGCCAAAAATTCGGACACTTTCCGTCGAAGACCATTGTCGTCGTCCTTCACGCCAACTCCACGTTTCAAAGCGCGACCGGTAGCCCGGTGTGGGCCGATGGGCTCTTCGATCCCGTGCTCGGGCGCATCCAGGTTCCTGCGCAGGACGCCTTGGCAGACCGTGCCTGGCTCACACGCGTGCTGCGACATGAGTTCGTACACGCCCTCCTGCACGACCAACTCGGCCCCGCTGGCAGCGCCATCCCGACCTGGCTCAATGAAGGATTAGCCATGGAATTGTCCGGGGATCGCTGGTCGGACCTCGATCAGATCATGAAGCAGGAGTTTAGCTTGATCCCACTGCCTGCCTTAGAGGAAACGTGGGGAGGATTCTCCGGTGATGCCGCGACCGTGGCCTATCTGGAGGCAAACTCGGCCGTGCACTACCTGATCGACCGCTTCGGCATGCATCGGGTGCAAGACCTCCTCGCACACCTCAAGGCGAGGCAGGCACTCTCTGCCGCCATGCAATCGCAGCTCTCGTTATCATACGAGCAGTTCCAGTCCAGGTGGGTAGATCAGTTACAGGAGCACGGAAAGAAAAGTTAACTCGCAGTGGTCTTGCCGCATTCGCCGGTCGGTCGAACCCTCTTCCTCCTGATTTACAGGCTGTTGAAAAATCCCCCAG
Organism: Nitrospiraceae bacterium; assembly: GCA_036004925.1. Classification (GTDB taxonomy): domain Bacteria; phylum Nitrospirota; class Nitrospiria; order Nitrospirales; family Nitrospiraceae; genus Palsa-1315. Next base: position 39,693 of record DASYRC010000002.1, read on the forward strand.
CGGCGTTCTCGCGTCGCTCAGAGGGCTCCAAGTACGGAAGGACACTTTCGGAGAACAGAATCTCTAAAGGGGTTTCTCCGATCGCCAGGAACAATTCAATGGGTGATCGGTTCACACACAAAGTGCGGTATGTACCTCGTCGTCTCTTCGCTCGCTGCGGCCTTGCATGGGACAAGGCGCGTCTCGACGCGCCAGGGTTGGGCGGGTGAAAAATTTGGCCTTTTTGAGCAGCCTGTTAGATCGCTTCTCTTTTCATCTCCTCAGGCCCCTCGCCATGCCAAACCGGCAAGTTCTCTGCTGCCTCATCGTGGCCGGCTACCATGTCTGTATCTTCCACGGCCGGCTCGATCGTGTCTTCCCACAGTATCATCCGGTCCCTATCATCCATCATTCGGATGCGAAACTCGATCTGCTGAGATAAGGCCGCCGACCCCTCTGTCTGGCCAACGACGGCTCCGCTGACTCGTTCTGCACGCGCAACCCTGCCGGCCCCGGCTGAAAAATGATCGGTCCACACAAGCTGTCCGGTTACCGAGTCGACGGCACGAAGGAAAAACTGGGGTTGCCCATCGGTGGCACCTCGGCTGCGGACCTGTGTCACCGTCGCTTGTGGCGCAAGAAGCTGGGCCACGACTCCGTGGGTGGAACCGGATTCTTGATTGCCGCCGCTGAGATTCAGGAGACCTTCCCAGAGAAACCGGCCTGTGGCCGAGTCATAGACGCGGAGCGTGAACGCTGAAAGTCCGTCAGCCCCCGGGCCAACTCCGCCCGCAAAAATCCGTTCACGCGGTTGACTATCCACAGACGCTGCGTCCTCTCTCACGTTCAACTCATACGTTTCATCAGAGAGAATCGCGCCGTTCTCGGCATCGTAAGTTTTCACAGTAATCGTTGACGACTCAGCATTCTCATATCCAACACCAGCCGCCACGACCGCCCTGGGTTTCACCGGCGCGAGAGACGACAGGTCTGCGGTCCACGCTGTCAATGGAAGGCTGGAGCAGATCATGGCACACGCGATCAACGCGCCGCAGGAAACCCTCCTCGCTCGCCTATCCATCTGCCGCTCCTCATACACCGGCAGAAACTCACGCCCGATCGGCCTGAACCACTCCCGCTCTTCACCTATCGTCTCAGACAGCCACCGGATGATCATTATGCGCGGTTCTCCCTCGCTTGTGCTGGAGTTTCGCATTGACGCCCCGTAGCGTATATTCCCCACTATGGGGAGAAAACCCATCGAAAGAGGGGGATGTGAAATAGCCGTGAGAAACAGGCGGACAGGTGAAACGGGCAAGCCGACCGAGGGTTCGAGGTCCAAATTTGGAGGTCTTCGGAGCTTTGATCCCAGAGAACTTCGAACTCCGGATCGTGCCAGTTGCGCGGCTACTTGGACGGTGTTTTTCGATTGGGTGTACAGGGAGTCTCGGAAGCCCCCGCAAGCGGAACTTTGCCAAAGATGGAATACCGGTACCGGGCCACAAACCAATACAGCACATAGCCGAAGGGCTTAACTAGTGGAAGGCTCAACAGGACTGAGAGGACCCGCCCACCCTTGAGGCCAGGCAGGAGGGCCAAAAAGGCATCGAGCCCACGGGCAATCTCTCCGTTAGGACGGACCAGGAAGGCGACGTTGGGGCGACCTGGCCTATAGCCCTCCCCCAAGGCCTGTTTGGCCTCTTCGCTCTGATATGGAACCATGCGTATCGGGGTGGCATCCGCGTGAGTCTCCAGTCTCTCAAGGCCCTTTTTGGCGGTGACACAGAGGCGGCATTGGCCGTCATAGACCAGAAGGCAGGCTTGAGACTCCCTGTCGGATGGATCTGCCATCGCCGTAACCCCTCCCAATCGTCCATTCACCGCATCAACACCCAACCTAGCAGGCTACGGGAAAACTCAGTGTATCCACAATGTAACATTGGAATCTTACGTCGCTCGCTGGTGTCAGAATAGTCCAAGGATACTCAAAAAGGCCGTCCTTCTCACCCGCCCAACCCTGGCGCGCCGAGACGCGCCTTATCCCAAGCAAGGCACAGGCGAGTCGAAACCGGAGGCGTACCCTCTGGGGCGCACGGTGCGACGAATAAGGAGCACCAAGTCTGTGCGCGCCGCCGAGCCGGTGAGGCGGCCGGGTCCCCGTTGAGCATTTCGATGAACCGAGAACGCTGCTGGCAGACTTTTTCAGCATCCTGCTATTGCTGTGCACGGCAGACGCAAGTATCATCCTGTCCATGCGACACACCTGGACATTCGTCGGCCTGCTCGCGGGACTCTGCCTCATCGGAGCCAAAACCACTCAGCTCATACAGCCTGCGACGGAGGCAGGCCGATTCGGATGGATGGTCTATCTGATTGCATTTCCTCTAGCTCTCGCGAGCCTCGTATGGATCGGATGGACCTGGACCGCCATGGCCTGCGTCATCTATGGAACTGTGGGATTGGCATTAGACCTTGCCACGGTCACGAGCATCCTGAGCGGACAGGGCGAGACTGGCGCCCTGTTCCTCTTCAGTGCAATGAGCGGGATCGTGAACTTTTTACTGATCCTGTTCGGCGGGCGCGCATTTTTACAGTCGTCCCTGGGAGCCGCGCTTCCAGAATCCCGCCCTCCCAGTCCTCCGTCCCCTTCTTCATCCGCAAGACCTTGATCCGTTCAAATCCAGCATCCTTCAACCAGGCCCTTGTCTCGGTTGCCGAATAGGTATTGCCCTTCTCGGTGAACAGCAACATAGAGACCGCAAAGAGACTTGCCTCTTCGGGAAACAGACCTTCCCGATCGTGGAGAAAGGCATCTTGAATCAGCAGTCGGCCTCCGGGATTCAATGAAGCCAACGCACGCCGAAACACCGACTGGTTGTCTTGCGGAGAATAGATGTGGAGCACGTTCGAATACCAGATGACATCGTAGGCGCCGGGAATGGCTTCTGTCAGCAAATCCAATGGCAGGTAGGAAAGCCGCGGACCAGTCTTGTGAGTCGACGCAATCTCCTTCGCCACGTCGAGCGCCGCAGGACGGTCGCACACTGTGGCACGGAGCCGTGGATTTTTTGCGAGGAAGGCCATCGCATAGGTGCCGGGACCGCCGCCAAGATCAAGCAGGGTCCGTGCGCCACGCAGATTGATCTGAGCTGCAATCTTCGGAGCCGTCTCCAGTGTCCGATGATGCATCGCCCACGTGAACCGACGACGATAGTCCGGCTCATCCGGCTCATCGTGATCGAGCGACAGTCCGCTCTTCACCGATTCCAGCAGGCGTCCCCAGTCAGCCCAATGGCTCGTGATCAGCCGGAGATAGTCCCCTCGATAGGCCGGATGGTGTGAGTTCAACGCCGTGGCGCCCAACCGGCTGTTTGTATAGGTCTCGCCCTTTTTCTTCAGCAAGCCGGCCATCGCGAGATTCCGGCAGAGAATGGCCAGACCCCGCTCGCTGACCTTCACGTCACGAGCCAGATCAGGAATCGTCCATGCATCCGTCCCGATGGCCGTGAAGAGGTTCAGCTCAAGGGCGGCGATCAGGACTCGCGGCAACCGGTATGCCGTAATTGCATCGCGAAAGTCGTCGAACGTGGAGATCCGCCTGTTCACCGGCCCGCGCCGATCGTCCGCACGCACCAGCGCATCAAGTCCTGCACGGCTATAGGATTTGCCACATCCACGCTCCGCTCGAAGCGAATGGCCACATACGCATCGTTCATCTCGGTCTGTTCGGAAAATCCGGATTTCAACAGCAGCGCACGATACTTTGAGACGGCCGGTTGGATAAAGTACTTGGCCTGCTTCGCGATCTCGTCGGTGCCGAGATCTTCCGGTGTCCCATCGGACAGAAGGGTCATCACATCGTCAATCGCCACACCATACTGGCAGAGCAGCCGCCCGTCCGGCGTGAGTTCCAGCAGCCACCCATCGGAGCCAAGATCCATCGACAACACACCGCCGGCTTCCGATTCCAGTAGTTGGGGGAATGTGGGGGCCAGCGAGGCCCTGAGAGAGGTCCACGCCGGCGAGGCTTCGTCACTCATGCGTGCGTCTTTCGATGAGGCGGTGCCTCATCCTGCGCCCGGAGTCTCGCACGCAGAGCCGCCAAACGTTGGGTATTCTCTTCAAGTTTCGGCAGCTGATATTTGCGATCCATATGCACCACCAGTTCAAGGAGATCCGCCGCCTCACACAGCTTACCGGTTTCTTCATAACATTGGACCAGCACATAACGAGCGCCGCCTGTCCTCAATTCGTCGCGCGATCGCTCGGCTATAGACTGGCTGGTTTGGCAACAGGCGATGGCGTCGTCATAGCGCTGCTGGAGCAGGAACGTTCGACCGATCATGCGCCAGGCATCGGCTACGCCACCTTCGTTTCCCAACCGCCGCATCAGGACCAGCGACTGTTCATAGTATCCGATCGCCTTCTCGTACGCCTTCGTCTCGCGTGTGACCAAGCCAAGATCAGAAAACAGCACCGCCTTGCCTGCATCATCGTGAGTCTTGCACATAAGATCCAGCGCTTCGAGATAGTAGGCCTTGGCGCGATCCCACTCGCCCACATCGGCTCTGAGATTCCCTAAATTGGCTAACGTCGTCCCGATTCCCTTCTCATCTCCAAGAATTTTCTGGAGTTCCAAAACTTCTTGATAGTAGGTCTGGGCCGATTCCCGACGCCCACTGACCGCACAAATGTTCCCGAGATTTCCCAGCGTGGCGGCCAACGTCCGTTGATCCCCGGTCAGCCGGTCGCATTCCAGCGCCTTCGCATAGCAGGCATAAGCATCGGTGTAGAGCCCGCGCGAAAAAAGCTCGTTTCCCTGGCGGTTGAGTTCTTCGGAAAGTCCGTTGCGTAGCGTCATGATGAGGGTTGGAGCAACCGTTCGACCGTCTGCTTCGCGCCGGTGAGAATCGAGGCACCGTCGCCGACCAACAAACTATCGAAATTATACTTGAGGAGACGACGCAGTCCCTCATGGGCCTTCGCCACATTGGCGTATTTTTCTGTGGGCAGAAAACTGACGGAGCCGGCCGGTTTCCCGATCAACGCATCGCCGACAATCAGCACGCCCTTTCCCTGTTGAATGAACAAGGCTGATTCGCCGGGAGACTTCTGGTCTTTCAACTGGATCACCCAAATTCCGCCCGTGAGCAATTCCCCGTCTTTGAACGTTTTGGTCGGTTTGAGATCCATCTGCCGCGCGTCGGCCTCCGGTACTTGCAGTTGGCAGCGAAACTCGTCTTGGTACCTCGCCGCTTCGCGGGCATGGTCGCGATTCGTCACGATGATGTAATCGACGGGGCCGTTACGGAGGATCACCGAACTGGCTTCACCTGTCATCGGCGGAGGATCGATGACAATCTTGTGTTCCCCGACCGTCAGGAAAAGCCCGTTGAAATCGATCTGCTTCTCCTCAGAGAACCAGGACCAATGCCAGATACCGGGAAGGATTTGTTTCATGATACAAGGGCGCAACGTGCGAAAGTAGCGAGACGTGCGAGACGAGGTCGCCAGATCTCCTTTAATTGTTTTATCACTTCCCGCCTTTAGCGCCTGTCCCGCTCGTCGCGCCGTCTCACAACGCGGAGACGGCATCTTTGACAGTTTTCGTCACCTTAGCCAGGATACCGGCTTCGTTGGGCAGATCGATGATGTCGTCTTCTGAGATCGTAATAAACTTTCGATTGGGCCCCTTTGTCAGGGAAATCAGGAACATACTATTGGAAGGCGTGACGGGCATCACGACTTGCACAGCGGCATCAGTCCCCTTCACCACTTCCAAAAACTTCTGCTTTCCCTCCTCCATTTCATCCATCGTCTTCTTTCCTCTCCCTCGCGGAAGTCGGTATTTCTTCTGCGCTACGGCTGGGGAGTCCTCGTCTGCGCGCGTCGAACGAGCACCGCTTTATCGTGCGCATTCCGCAAGCAGCGGGATTTCTCAGCCGCCGCGCGCCTTACATCTTACTGCTTCCAGTCGCCAACAGCTTTTCGACTTCCGCCACAATCACGGCTTCACCCGCCAAGTCCATATTGCCGACACGCTGCCACCGGATCACGCCCTGCTGATCGATCACATACACGTTGGGAATAAACTTTCCTCCGCCGTACAAATTGTCCGTCACCTTGTTCGGATCGAGCAGATAGGGATAGGTGATTTTCACGGGAAAGGCGGACAAGAACTCGCCGACTTCTTTCTTCGAGTTGCCGGAAGAATTGACGCCGAGCACAGCCACGTCTTTTCCCTTCGTCATCTCAGAAACTTTTTGGAGCGTCGACCCCTGCATCATACAGGGGTCACAGATATGAAACAGTCCGAGTACCACGACCTTCCCCTTATAAGTATCCAACCCCACAGACTCACCGGTGATGGCCGTCAACGCAAACGAAGGCGCCTTCTCGCCAACTTTAAAAAAACCAGCGGCAAGGACCAGATGGGCCACAGCAATGAAAGCCAGCAGTGCAAAGGGTGCAATCCATAGCTTTTTCATGACGCCCTTCCTCTCCTCAATGTTCAGTGCTGAATGTTGAATTTCCGGCCAGGCTGAATATTCAACATTGTTCATTCACAACTCAACATTCACAACTTCGTGTCGCGCTATCCTACCATGCAGATTTTTTCAGGGGCAATGGCGCAGAGCCCCACAGAGCAGCCACAGTGCCAGAGTGAGTCACACATAGATTCCCCCGCCTTGACTGGCGGGGTCCTTTCAGAATTCAAGCTTCGCTTGTCCCGCGTCTTCCTGACCCTGCTTGGCTACATATCGGCGAATGATCTCTTCTGTGATACCCACCGTGGACACAAAGTAACCCTTTGACCAGATTCCGCCGCGATCCCA
>DASYRC010000003.1:0-6267 GCA_036004925.1 Nitrospiraceae bacterium
TTTCTTTTCTTCACTCCGGCGGAAGCCTTCCTCAAGCCGCTGTACGAGTTGGATCCAGCCTTTGACCTTGCCGGAATCCAACTCAGGGAGGGTCGGCAAGGCTTCAGCGCGATCGAGAGATTTTTCCGTTTGATTCATCCAATTGATGAAGACGAGAAAATCACCAAGCGTAATTTTAAGTGCGGATGAGGCGCCTTCTTCTTCGATCACCAGGTCTTCCATTACAACTCCTTGTGAAGCAAATTAATTCGAGTAGTGTTGCCAGACGAACGAAATACTGCTGCCAAATTGCCGTTGAAGTTTTCTGTTACCGGCCTCTGAAAAGCGAACAACGCAGCGAGATCAAAACGAGCCACCTCCTTTCTAGTATGGCTTTTGGCGAGAAACGGAGAGCAGGTCCACGAGCGGCTTCCCCATAGGCTACATCCGGTAGTACTGGTCGAGTAATACTGCGCCAGCGGTGGTATTGTCAACAGGTCTCTTAGGAGATTGATGAAGAGTAGCCTCTACCGGATTCTTCGGCATGTGGACGAAGTTAAAAAGAGCAGGAAGTGGGCGATGACTATCCTTGAGGTAGGAGGGGCGGAACGTTTGGATAGATTCCGTGTGGGAGACGTTTTGGGCCAATTGTCCCTTCGCAGGCATACCCTGGTTCGAAGGGCCAGAGGAGGGATCGACCTTGCCAAGAACCTCTCACCTGGACCGTGCTCAGCGAGACTCCAAGCCGAGTCGCCTCCTCGCGCATTGTGGAGAGGCAGCCATCGTAAGAATATGCGCGGCGACCCAGTATGATCGGGTTGCCCGTCTGGTTATGGAATACGGTATAGGGCTCAGCGCAGCCCGTCAGGAGCAATAGTATGATGAGCAGAAGAACTCTCGTCATGCGCCTTCACCCTCGCTAGCAGGTGTGATTATCTTCAGGAGTGCGTCGCTTGCCATGTGCTCGATCGAGGTGGCAGTGCGCGAGGGACCACATTCTTGACGAGCCGACCTAAGCGGACTTGGTCTTCACCAGGCATTTGGATAAATTCCACACCGAACCGTCGTCCCTCGCACCAGCGTACCTTGGCTAATCCGACTCTGAGCGGAGGCGTGGTATCAGGGACGAGCATTCTCATCGCAAGATAGGAGCCGGGCTGTACTCGTTTTCGGCTGTGGACGGCGCAGCCAGGGACAGACACGTTGAGCACGGTTCCCTCCCCCACATAGGCCTCACCAGAAAACACAACGGGGAAGTGTATGTGGACTCGTTCGCAGTACCGAAGTTGCGCCATGGCGGTCGACTCCTTCTCGGTCAGACGATTAGGAGAGCAGAGAGTAGCACAAGTCTCCTTCAGCACGCGAGAGGCCCCTCGTTCGTGGGATCTGGCACAAGAGAGATTGAAGGGCCCCACATTCTCCAACAACCCGCAAAGTGTGGCAAGGAGAACGAAAAAAAGGAAAGCCCCCACCTCAATCTCCCTACGAAAGTTGGGAGGCATGAGTAATCACAGGTCAATGAAATAATTACATAACCAAGCATTCCCCCCTTCCTGTCAGATGGTATAGAACCTGCGCTTAGAACGTCACAGAACAGGGTCAACTCCTAAGCACCATGGAAGACGTGCCAAAGGGTTACATAGGTTTCGGCAGAGGGGGAAAACAAAGATGAAGAGGGTCGAGCTTCACAACGAACCAGATAGTAATGACTCAGGACACGGGGCATTCAGCCTTATGGGATCCGCCAGAATTCTTGCCTGCGCAGTCGTGATACTGATAGCAAATTCGTCGTCCGCTGTTCTCGCCGAAGTACAGCTCTATGGATACGTCCGCCCCACGGGTCAGATGAGCCTCACAAATATACCGATAAATGAACCCGTCGCAGTCGTTCGCCGCAAGGCCCGGTATCATATTGGTGTGGCGGATCTAGAGCTTGAGCAAGCGGTCAGCCGTGCGGCTCAGCAGCACCACGTTCAACCGGCCTTGCTCCTTGCAGTGATGAAGGCCGAGTCTTCCTTTAATCCGACCGTGGTCTCGAAGGCGGGAGCGGTAGGGCTCATGCAGCTGATTCCGGAAACCGCAATCCGGCATGGCGTGCGTAACCTGTATGACACGAATGAGAACGTCATCGGTGGGGCCAAGCACCTGCGCTACCTCCTGGATCGATTTCACTGGAACATCCGGTTAGCCTTGGCTGCCTATAACGCGGGGGAACACAAGGTGGATCGATATGGTCAGATCCCACCCTATAAAGAAACACAGGATTATGTCAAAAAAGTGCTCGTATACTATCGTAGCTACAAGAAGGACGGTTGGATCATGCCGGTCATGATGACTACCCCGGCTACGCACACAGGCCGACCGTACTAATCGATCGCCCACGATCTCGTGTGGTCAAGAGGAAGTACTGATTCAGAGTAGGGGCCCATTCGAATAGTCAGGGGTTTCAAGCTTCTGTAGGGATCAAGAAGCGAAACCAAACGTCCAATCAGAGAGTTGAGGAACTGGGGTGTTAGGTGGGTTTTTCGGAAACGTAATCCAAGTACTTCCACAGTTCCTTGGCCTCCGCTTCGGTGAATACCAGCGGGGTATTGTTTGAGGATCCGGCGAAAAAGACCTTTAGCGACATATCATCTTGCCAAATCTGTGCTTCGCAGTAGCTCACACTATCGAGGTTTAGGGTTTTCTTGCCAATACGAACAAAGTGCATAGCGTCTCCTTGCCCTGCGCCGACTCCTCGCCGACTATATCACCGCATGGTCTTCCGTCAAACGCTTACCGTATTTTCTGGCAAGGTCTCATGAGCAAGACGCGATCGAGAACTTGAAGATAGTTGAGGTTTCCGGACTATGGATCAGTAAGGAAGAAACGGTTGGTTGCGGGGGCTCAGTTGCGGTCGTTTTTAACACGCCCCATTCGCATCAAGCTGAAGTGAGGAAACGCCAAAAAAATAATGTCTGCCTACTAACACTATTTCCCCTTCCGCCATTCCCACGGTGGCACCGGCTGCGGATCAGCCCACAAGCCTTTCTTCGCTTCTAGCGCTTCCTGCTCTAACCCCTCTAGCACCATCTCACCAGGCGCATGAGAACCTCTGCCTAAGGGGGCTATTCTGCCGGAAAGTTCTCATTCGGACCGTCAATTATTCAAGGGAGTTTTCGCACCTTGATGGGAAATGGTTTCATTTTTTGTGTGGCTGCCGGTATGGGCCTTGCCCGGCGAGCAAGAATGTACGCCCGCTATTAACCCAGGAATTCCCCTATTGAGAAACGTTCCATGAAGTACTATAAGCAGCTTGTGCCATAGCTTCACGCCTGTTCGCTCACGGGCTCCTCGCGAGCGACTCATGGTGGTACTCACTTGGATGGTCGGAGGGAATATCCATCATGAGCCTTCTAAATCTCTTCTCGCGTGAACATTCACACATTCACAGCGAGGTGAGCCTCCTATTCACTATTCAGTCATGACGGTGCAGTACAAGAGATCTAGGCATTTTCAGCGCTGACAAAATTCGACCAGTCTGGCACTCTCGACAACGAAGGAGGACTCCGATGAAACGTCTGCTCTGGGGGTTGCTGATCCTGTCCATAGCCGGGTGCGGCTGGACGGCATCGCTAGAGGAGATGAAAGCCTCCGATCCACCGCAGGACGACAAGCTGATCGTGCCGGGGTGGCGGGTTGGCCAGCTCTATCTCGGCATGCCGTCGGCCGCATTGTTTGCCGCGATGGGGGAGCCCGACACGACGAAGCCACGTAGCAATTTCACGTGGTTTAGATGGGAAAATCGTGGGTTAAGTGTTCTCCACGACATGAAAGCTGATCAGGTGGAGGCAATCGAAGTCCACCACGATTCTTATAAGACCGCAGAGGGTGTACACGTTGGAATGTCAGAACTGGCGGTCCAGGCAATCCTCGGAACACCGCAAGCTTCCTATAGTGAATCGAGACCGCATGAGACCTTTGCGTCCGGCGAGGCAGTTATGCTTGGTGGTTATTGCTACAAGAGCGGCATTGCGACATTTTTCGATAACATGCTTGACGGTAATCCAGCTCCCTATCTGGTTAGGCACATCCGTGTGATCCCCAGTAAGAAATGGCGGACGGTGTCTCAATGCGAATGAATTGCTGTCATACAAATTGACTAGCCTGCTGTATCGGATCACATCTCGGACATTGGATATGAGCCTGATTGATTTCCTAGACTAAGCTCACCATACTCGCCAGCACCGCCTTTGTGGCATTTAACCTGGGCACAGCTGCCTATACCGACAGCCGCTTTCCAATTGCTGTAACAGATCTCCGACGAGGAGAACAAGAGTCCTCAAGCCCATCCACCAACGAACTTCAAGCAGAGGCCAGCCGAGCCACCACCCCCGGGAAAGTAGTCAACGGCGCCTTCGGTCTGAAGAGAGGCAAACGCTACCTGCCCGGTAATGAGGCGATCAGGGCCACCAGCGCAACTGCACTGAGTATCCGCAAGGCTTTGGGAACAGACTTTAATTTTGTGATCGCTGTATGGCACCCCTTCGATCATAATGCTGTTCTGATCTCCCACGTGTTGGAGACGGTCGCCTCCTCGAGGGACATGCTGTCGCATGTAGGGCGTTAGTCGCTCATTTCGAAACCTGGCCTTCCTTCTGATTGGCAATAATCTTGCCCTTGATATCATCATACATGGCTCGCTGATTAATCTTCTTCTGCAGCAGCCGTCCTTAACGAGCGGGTGATTGACGTTAGTGCCCTCGGGCAGGATCACTTCTTGTCGCACGCAATTTTCCACAAAGCTTCAGCAACACTGTCTGGTGCAACCGGTTTCCACTTGTCTTCGTCTGAGTCGGAATGAACCACCTGACCGCTTCCCATGTTGCCCGAGAACCACGTAAACGCAAGCATACGTGTGTGCTCTTCCGCACAATCGTATTCGTTTTGTCGTTGGATGGATAAAAGCGAATCGCCCGCGATAATTTGTATCGTCTTGTAGTCTATCAAACTCAACATTTTCACCAGATTCCCCTTGCGGTGAATGGTGTCTGGATCGACATACACAGTCAGTCCTGTTTCGTCGTCGCCACTTACCAACACCCACTCCGCATACACTGGTCCACTACTCAGCACCAGGAGCGTTATCAATAACCGGAGACCCGATATGTAGGCCACAGAGCAGTGCACGAGGAACCGGTGGAAGAGACGAACCGAGAAGGACATAGAGGCCTCGCAGGGAGGCCTATTCTAGGAGGGGACTGAGGAAACCGCAAGGCTGGTGAACTCAACAATGCTTGTATTCATGCTCGTATTGATCGGGAGGCGGGGGACTTCCTGAGCCTCTCGGTATGTCGCTGCATCTACGGCGTGGAGCTGTGGAATAAAGAGGGGCCGCCCCCAGCCAGAAATTGGGTAGTCTAGGAAAACAAGAACGAGAACACGGACCAAATGGCCTGTGAGAGCAAGGAAAGCAAGAACGATGAGGTGGAAGTGGTTGAAACGGTTGGTTGCGGGGGAGGGATTTTACCGGCATTTTTGGCCCCCCTGCGCATTGCTCTGAGGTAGGGGAAACCCGCTCTAGGCATGGCGTTGCAGGGGCTCAGTGCATCTGTGATCGGGAAGGTCACGCCTTGGCCTGACCTCCTTTCGCCGGTCGAAATCTTAACTCCAGATCCGGTCTGATTTATAGGGGGCAGATCAGTCATGCATAACGAAAAAGGAGCGGCGTTCGATTATTTCCTGACGACAACCTCGACTCGGCCTTCGCGCCGCAGAATGTTGATACCGACATCCTTCGCACGACGTTCAAACGAGAGGTCAACTGCGGCCTCTCCAATCCTGAGATTCTTCATCTCAATGTGCTCCAGGAACGGCGGCAAGACCGGTTGGGAGAATGACAGGCGCGCCCTCGGGGCCTCAATTCGCAAGCCGAGGCAGGATTGGAGGAGCAGGAACAGGGCGACAGAGGACCAAGTCTGAGGACAACAGGCTACCGGGTACAGCGTCGGACCTTCACCGGGCCGGCGCGGGAACCCACACCACAGCTCAGGCAACCGATGCAGCTCGAGAAACAGACTGGCGTCGAAGAGACCGCCAAGAATCTTCAATGCGCCTTGTTTGAATCCGTAGGAAGCCATACCGGCTGCTATCAGGGCATTGTCGTGTGGCCAGACTGATCCGTTGTGGTACGCCATCGGATTGAAGCGGGTCTCAGTGGCGGCCACGGTTCGGACACCCCATCCGTTAAAAAATTCCTTGCCCACTAAGGTCTTGGCCGTTCTCATGCCGTGCCTTTGGTCGGCAATA
>DASYRC010000004.1:0-11916 GCA_036004925.1 Nitrospiraceae bacterium
ACATACATCGAGGCGCGAGAGCTCTGCGAGCAGTTGGGTGAAACGCCTCAGCTCTTCCCAGTATTGTGGGGACTGGCGAGGATGCATGACAGCCGCGGCGAGCTGAGGGTTGGTCGAGAGTTGGGTGAGCAGCTCCTTAACCTAGCGCAGCGCCTACAGGAACCCGCGTTGCTACTCGAAGCTCACCACGAACTTTGGGCCAACTTGTCTAGCCTCGGCGAGTTGACCTCTGCCAAGGAGCACTGCGAGCGAGGCCGAGCGTTGTACGATCCGCAGAAGCATAAAGACCATGCTTTTCTCTATGGAGGGCATGACCCTGGAGTTTGCTGTGGTCACCATGCGGCGACGTTGCTGTGGCTGCTTGGCTATCCAGACCAAGCTCTACAGAGAAGCCAGAACTCACTGGCCCTGGCACGCGAGCTAGCTCACCCCTACAGCATGGCTCACGCCTTGTTCTGGGCCGCCTGGCTCCATCAGCACCGTGGTGAGGGGCAGTCCGTTCGCGCGCGAGTAGACGAAGGCATGACGCTCGCAACCGAGCAGGGGTTTCCACGCTGGCTAGGGCGGGGAACTGTCCTGCGAGGATGGCTTCTGGTCGAACAGGGTCAGAGGGAGGCCGGCATAATACAGATGCTTGAGGGTATGGCTGTTCGGCGAGCTAGGGCAGCTGCAGTGCGGGACGACACGTACTATGCTGCCTTGCTAGCTGAGGCCTACAGGAAAACAGGGCAGAGGGTCGAGGGGCTCAACGTGGTGGCCGACGCATTAGCCAAAGCGCGCCAGACTGAGTCCCGTACTTACGAAGCCGAGCTGCATAGAATCAAGGGCGAATTACTTCTGAGGCAGGCTGTAGTGGACGAGGAACAGGCTGAAAGCTGTTTTAAACAAGCCATCGACGTCGCTCGCGTCCAACAGGCGAAATCGTGGGAGCTCCGGGCGGCGATGAGCTTGAGCCGTCTGTGGCAAAGACAGGGAAAGCGCGATGAGGCACGAGAACTTCTCGGAACGATTTACGGCTGGTTTACCGAGGGTTTCGACACAGGTGATTTGAAAGCCGCCAAGGGCCTGCTCGACGAACTAACTGAAGAAAGCTGAGGGTGAGTTGAAGGAGTTGGCTTGATGCGGTGTCCTAAGTGCCAGCACGAGAACCGGCCGCAGGCGAAGTTTTGCGAAGAGTGTGCCACTACGTTGATAAGGATCTGCGCGAACTGTGGCAACCAGCTTTCTGCAACTGCGAAGTTTTGCCCCGAGTGTGCGCATCCCGTAGCGGGCGGCACAGTCGTGCAACCGCGCTTTGCTTCACCTGAAACTTACACCCCTAAACATCTGGCCGAAAAAATCCTTACATCCAAGAGCGCGCTTGAAGGCGAGCGCAAACAAGTCACGGTGTTGTTTGCCGACATGAAGGGTTCCATGGAGCTGCTGGCTGACCGTGATCCCGAAGAGGCGCGCAAACTTTTCGACGCTGTGATCGAGCACATGATGGAAGCGGTGCACCGCTACGAGGGCACGGTTAATCATATTTTGGGTGACGGGATTATGGCGCTCTTCGGTGCGCCGTTGGCGCATGAGGATCATGCGGTGCGGGCTTGCTACGCGGCCCTTCGGATGCAGGAGTCGGTGAAACGCTATGCTGCAGAAGTGCAGCGCAGCGAAGGCATCCCGATTCAAATTCGTGTCGGCTTGAACTCCGGTGAAGTAATTGTTGGCGCCATAAGAAATGATCTGCACATGGATTACACGGCCATCGGTCAAACCGCGCATCTGGCGGCGCGCATGGAGCAGATGGCCATGCCGGGATCGATCTTGATGACGCCAGATACCCTTCGATTGGCCGAAGGCTACGTGCAGGTCAAAGTCCTGGGTCCCGTGGTCGTGAAGGGTCTAAACGAACCGGTGGAAGTTTACGAGATTATGGGCGCGGGTCCGGTACGTTCCCGGCTGCAAGCTGCTGCCGCGCGCGGACTCACTCGCTTTGTCGGGCGCAGCGCTGAATTCGAGACGCTATGCCAAGCGTTGGACCGAGCCAGAGCCGGCCGCGGCCAGGTGGTGGCCCTTGTCGGTGAGCCAGGCGTCGGCAAGTCTCGTCTGTTCTGGGAGTTCACTCATTCCCGTCGCACCGTAGACTGGCTTATCGTCGAAAGCGGCTCGGTCTCCTACGGCAAAGCCACTGCCTACCTGCCCGTCACCGACCTGCTCAAGGCGTACTTCGCGATTGAGGACCGAGATGATGTGCGGAAGATTCGCGAGAAGGTTACAGGCAAGCTGCTAACATTAGATAAGTCTCTAGAGCCTACGCTGCCCGCGTTCCTTGCACTTTTGGATGTGACAGTTGAAGACGAGCAGTGGCAGAGCCTTGATCCTCCTCAACGCCGTCAGCGGACCTTGGACGCGGTGAAGCGCCTCTTGCTTAGGGAGAGTCAAGTCCAGCCTCTGGTGCTTGTCTTCGAGGATCTTCACTGGATCGATTCGGAGACTCAGGCGCTTCTAGACAATCTAGTTGAAAGCCTGCCGACCGCACGTATTCTCTTGCTCGTAAACTACCGTCCTGAGTACCAGCATAGTTGGGGAAGCAAAACGTACTACAGCCAGCTTCGGATCGATCCGCTGCCTCCGGAAAGTGCTGGTGAGTTGCTCCAAGCGTTGCTGGGGGAGGATGCGAATCTGGAGCTGCTCAAGCAGCTTTTGATCCAGCGTACTGAGGGAAACCCGTTCTTCTTGGAGGAGACTGTTCGGACACTGGTAGAAACAAAAGTTTTCACGGGCGAGCGGGGAAATTATCGTCTTGCGAAACCAATTGAGATCACGCAGGTCCCAGCTACAGTACAGGCGGTGTTGGCTGCTCGGATTGACCGACTTCCGCTAGAAGAGAAGCGGCTTCTCCAGTCCGCCGCGGTTGTTGGGAAAGACGTTCCATTCGCGGTTCTCCAAGCCATCGCCGGTCAATCTGATGAGGAACTTCGCCGGGGCGTATCTCATCTCCAGGCGGCTGAGTTTCTCTATGAGGCGAGTCTCTTCCCTGATCTCGAATACACGTTCAAGCACGCGCTAACACACGAGGTCGCCTACGGAAGCCTGCTGCAAGAGCGCCGGCGCGCAATCCATGCCCGAATCGTCGAAGCCATCGAACGGCTCTATCCCGATCGCGTCGCCGAACAGGTTGAGTTGCTTGCCCACCACGCATCGCGGGGCGAGCTGTTGGAGAAATCCGTTGCCTACTTCCATCAGGCCGGTCGGAAAGCGGCCACGCGTTCGGCGTACCGGGAGGCGGTGTCTTATTTCGAGCAGGCGCTGGAGGCGCTGGGACATCTTCCAGAGACACGCAAGACGCTCGAGCAGGCGGTCGATATCCGGATTGATCTCGGCCCCGCGCTAAGAACCATCATGAGAGGTTCGGCACCGGAAGTGGAACAAACCTACACTCAGGCACGCGAGATTTGCCAGCGGCTAGGGGAGACGCCCCAGCTTTTTCCAGTGCTGTGGGGTCTGTGCCGCGTGTATCATTCGCGAGTCGAGTTGGACAAGGCACGAGAACTAGGAGAGCAGATCCTTTCCCTTGCCGAGAATATGCAAGATCCAGCGCTAATATTGGAGGCGCATCATACGCAGTGGTCCACCTTGTTCAGTCTCGGCGAGTTACTCTCCGTCAAGGAGCACTGCGAGGGAGGCCGAGCGTTGTATGATCCCCAGCAGCATCGCCAGCATGCCTTTCTCTACGGCGGGCACGACCCGGGAGTGTGCTGTGGTAGCCATGCAGCGCATGTGCTGTGGCTCCTTGGCTATCCGGATCAGGCGCTGCAAAGAAGCCAGGACGGATTGGCCCTGGCACGCGAGCTGGTTCACCCGTTCAGTCTGGCTTTTGCCCTTATTTCGTCCGCCATGGTCCATAAATTCCGTGGGGAGAGGGCGGCCGTTCAGGACCGAAGCGAGGCAGCCATGATACTGGCGACGGAGCATGGGTTCCCTCGCTGGATGACGCTGGGAACTATCTTGCGAGGTTGGCTCTCTGTCGAGCACGGTTTCGTGCAGCAGGGAATTGGGCAGATGCACCAGGGATTGGCCGCTCAGATGAACATCGCTGAGAAGCAGGCATGTTTCGCCTTTCTTGCCGAGGCTTACGGAAAAGCTGGCCAGCCTGAGAAGGGACTTGCCGTGGTGGCCGAAGCAGTGGATAGAGCGAGCAAAACTGGGCTGCGCTATTACGAAGCAGAACTGCATCGAGTAACGGGTGAATTACTGCTAAGCGAGACTGTTTCAAACAAAGAACAGGCCGAAGCCTGTTTTGAAGAGGCTATGGATGTGTCGCGTCGCCAACGGGCGAAGTCCCTGGAGCTAAGGGCAATAATGAGCTTGAGTCGCCTGTGGCAGAGCCAAGGTAAGAAAACCGAAGCCCGACAATCGCTGGCGGAAATTTACAACTGGTTTACTGAAGGGTTTGATACTGCTGACCTGAAAGCAGCAAAGACTTTGCTCGAAGAACTATCGTGAAAAATGGAGCGAATATGAGCCCATCAGGTGGTATTTCATTGCACTTATTTCCCTTTTGTTGATTCTCGGTCGGCTCCAATTTGATAAGCGGAGAATATAAAAAGTCTGCTTAAGCTTCTCGAAGGGAGTGCAAGCAAGTCACGGTGCTTTCGCTGACATGACAGGCTCTATGGAGCTTCTGGCTGATCGCGATCCTGAGGAGGCACGGCTATTTATCTTTTGGCAACGGCCTCGGCATTAACCACGTTAATGGGATTGCCGGCCGCATAGGCGAGAATCTGATCGACCGCCGCTCCATAGTAAGCCTCGTAGTTATCCCTCTCGACGTAGCCCAGGTGAGGCGTTGCGACCACGTTATCCATCTTAAGCAGCGGGTGAGCTGCGCCGAGCACCGGTTCGTCTTCAAAGACATCCATCGCTGCAAAGCCCGGGCGACCGGCCTTTAGAGCCTCGACCAGCGCAGCTTCGGCAATGATGCCGGCGCGGCTCGTATTCACGATAAGCGCGCTGGGTTTCATCCGCGCGAGGTCCTCACCTGCGACGATGCCGTGCGTGTCAGGGTTGACCGGGAGATGGAGACTCAGGATGTCGCTTTCGGCGAAGAAGGCATCTTGGCTCTCCGCGATCTCGTATCCGGCCTCTTTCGCGCGCCCCAGCGACCCCTCTCGACCCCAGCACAGGACGCGCGCACCAAACGCCCGCCCCACATTCGCCACCAGGCTGCCGATGCGGCCATACGCATAGATGCCGAGCGTTTTTCCCTGCACGCAACCCCAAGTGTCGACTGCCAGTGCCCCTCTCTCAAACGCTGCACCTCGTACGGGATGTGCCTGAGCGCGGCGAGGATCAGGCCCCAGGTAAGCTCTGCGGTCGGGCCCGTGCCGCCCGTCACCTCGCCCGCTGAGAGCACGACGCCGTGCTCCGTGCACGCCTCGATGTCGATATGTCCTGTGCTGCGCCCAGTCTGGCTGATGAGCCTGAGCTTGGGCAGACGCTCGATCACCGCGCGCGGAAAAGGCGAGCGTCGCTGAGTCATGATGACCGCTTCTGCCTCTTTCAGGCGCTCGGCGAGCCGAGCCGGATCCTTTTCTGTATTGTTATAGACCACGACCTCATGTCCCTTGAGCTTCGCGTAGCACCGAAGCGTGCGGAACGCGTCTTGATAGTCATCGATCACGACGATCTTCATTGTCATCCTCTGTCGAGGAATTTTGTGACCTCGTCACAACAACGGCAAAGCACTGGGTTAGTGTGGATCCGCGGCTTTGCCAACAAATTACTGACAATTGCGCCATGCAACCTCAAGCTTGGGGATCCTCGGATGCTACGAACTCGACATTTTGAGTATATTATATATAAGATACAGCCCGCTCTTGCCTACAGGAAAGAACACTTTCGTGTGGTTTGTCGTCTGCAGCTCGGCAGCACCATCGCCATCCTTTTCTCAACGGCAGGCACGATCCTGGAGTGTGTTTGGCGGAGGCATGCGGCCATGACGCTCTGGCTGCTTGGCTATCCAGACAAAGCTCTGGAAAGAAGCCAGGAAGCATTAGCCCTGGCATGTGAGCTGTCTCACCCGTGCAGCATGGTTCACGCGCTGTACTACTCCGCCTGGGTCCATCAACAACGTGGAGAGAGCAGGCCGTGAACGAACGTATTGAGGCAGCCGTTACACCGGCGTTGTCGGAAATTTACAACTGGTTTACCGAGGGTTTTGACACGGCCGATTTGCGGCAAGCCCGAACGCTGCTGGGAGAAACTCTCATGACTTCACTCGATCAAGCAAGTATCGCCGACTTGTCCGCTCGCTTTTCGGGCGTGCTCCTGCGTCCGGGTGAATCTGGATATGACAATGCGCGCCGGATTCACAACGGCATGATTGACCGGCGACCCGCGCTGATCGCGCGCTGTCTGGGCACTTCCGACATTGCTGACGCAGTGAACTTTGCTCGCACGCACCGTCTGGAACTCGCCGTGCGTGGCGGTGGTCACAACGTCGCCGGTCGGGCCGTGTGTGACGATGGGCTCATGCTCGATTTGTCGCTCATGAAGGGCATCCACGTCGATCCGGCCCGGCGCATTGGGCGCGCCCAAGGCGGTGTTACCTGGCGTGAATTCAATCGCGAGACACAGTTGCATGGTCTTGCCACAACCGGCGGCGTGATTTCGACAACCGGCATCGCGGGCTTGACGGTCGGCGGCGGCCTTGGGTGGCTCATGGCCAAGTACGGCCTCGCGACTGATAATCTGCTATCGGCGGAAGTGATCACCGCTTCCGGCGAAGTCGTACGAACGAGCGTGGAAGAGAATGCTGATCTCTTCTGGGCATTACGAGGCGGGGGCGGCAACTTCGGTGTCGTGTCATGGTTCGAGTACCGGCTGCATGCGGTGGGCCGAGTCACGAGCGGCCTCATCGCCTATCCGTTCGACCGGGCTCGCGACGTGCTGAGGTTTTTCCGGGAGATTACCTCGGCGCTGCCCAACGAACTTACGATCTTTGGCGGTTTGCTGCACGCCCCGGACGGCACCCGGCTGGCCGTCATCATGGTGTGCCACTGTGGCCCGGTCGGTGACGCCGAGGTTGCCCTGCAACCGATCAAGAAGTTCGGGACGCCCGTGATGGATGCCATCGGGGCTGCAACCTACGAAGCAACCAACACCATGCTAGACGCCGGATTTCCACGTGGGGCGCTCAACTACTGGAAGTCGAGCTTGATCGCAGAACCGAGTGATCAGGCCATCGAGACACTCATCTCCCGATTTGCGGCATGCCCCTCGCCAATGAGCGCGCTGGTACTGGAGCATATTCATGGGGCAGCGACACGTGTTGATATCAGCGAGACGGCGTTCCCGCACCAGCGCGAGGGATATCAGTTACTCGTGGTGTCTCAGTGGCAAGAGCCGGCCGACAACGCGCGGAATATTGCATGGGCGCACGAGTCGTATGACGCGATGCGGCCTTACTTCACGCGCGGTCGCTACGTGAATTACCTGGGAGAAGATGAAGGGGAAGACGCTGTCGAGGCAGCGTACGGCCCCAATCATGCGCGTCTCAGAACATTGAAAGCCAAGTACGACCCGATGAACCTGTTTCACCTCAACCAGAACATTCGCCCGGAGACGATACCGAGACCGTAGCATGAAGTGTCCGCGTTGCCAGCACGAGAACCGGCCGCAGGCAAAGTTTTGCGAAGAATGCGCTGCCCCCTTGGCAACCACCTGCGCAAACTGCGGCACCCAGCTTTCCGCCACTGCGAAGTTCTGCCCCGAGTGCGCACATCCCGTAGCTGCTGGCGCCGTCGCGCAACCGCGCTTTGCTTCGCCTGAATCCTACACTCCCAAACATCTCGCCGAAAAAATCTTGACTTCGAAAAGCGCGCTTGAAGGCGAGCGCAAACAGGTCACGGTGCTGTTCGCCGACATGAAAGGCTCGATGGAGTTGCTCGCTGACCGTGATCCCGAAGCGGCGCGCAAACTGCTTGATCCTGTGATCGGGCATATGATGGAAGCCGTGCACCGCTATGAGGGGACAGTCAGCAATTTAATGGGTGATGGAATCATGGCGCTGTTTGGTGCGCCACTTTCTCATGAGGATCACGCGGTGCGAGCCTGCTATGCGGCGCTCCGAATGCAGGAGTCGGTGAATCGATATGCTGACGGAGTGCGGCGGTCGGAAGGTGTGCCGATTCAAATCAGAGTGGGTTTGAATTCCGGTGAAGTAGTGGTCGGTGCCATCGGCAACGACTTAAAGATGGACTACACGGCGATCGGCCAGACGGTTCATCTCGCTTCTCGGATGGAGCAGATGGCGATGCCGGGATCAATCATGATGACGGCAGACACACTACAACTAGCCGAAGGCTATGTTCAGGTGAAGCCGCTCGGCCCGGTCAGCGTCAAGGGATTAACTGAGCCGACGGAAGTTTATGAAGTTACGGGGGTTGGAGCCGCACGTTCTCGTCTGCAAGCGGCAGCCGCGCGAGGATTGACGCGCTTTGTCGGACGCGATGCTGAAACCGAGCAGCTTCGAAAAGCACTTGAACAAGCGCGAGCAGACCATGGTCAGGTGGTCGGTGTCGTAGGAGAACCTGGTCTTGGTAAGTCACGGCTGTTCTTTGAGTTCATTCACTCGCATCGAACCCAGGGGTGGCTGATCCTCGAAAGCGGCTCTGTCTCCTATGGAAAAGCCACACCCTATTTGCCGGTCATCGATCTCCTCAAAGCCTACTTTAAAATTCAGGACCGCGACGATCAGCGCGAAATTCGCGAGAAGGTGACCGGCAAGCTGCTCACCTTGGATAAATCTCTCGAGTCCACGCTACCGGCCTTCCTGGCACTTTTAGATGTGCCTGTTGATGACCCCATGTGGCAGGCGGTCGATCCTTCCCAACGCCGTCAGCAGACTCTTGGCGCCGTCAAGCGGCTGCTGCTTCGAGAGAGTCAGGTCCAGCCGCTGATCCTGCTATTCGAGGATCTGCACTGGATCGACTCCGAGACCCAGGCGATGTTGGAGAGCTTAGTGGAAAGTCTCCGGACGAGCCGGCTGCTGCTTCTGGTCAACTATCGTCCGGAATACCAGCACGGTTGGGCCAACAAGACTTACTACACCCAACTGCGGCTCGATCCGCTGCCGCCCGAGAGCGCGGGGGAGATTCTCAATTCAGTTCTGGGGAATGACCATGGACTTCAATCCCTCAAGCTGCTTTTGATCGAACGAACAGAGGGGAACCCTTTTTTCCTTGAAGAGAGCGTTCGGACCTTGGTGGAGACAAAAGTTCTGGCGGGCGAGCGGCGGAATTATCATCTGGAGAAAAAGGTGGAGCGCACCCAGGTGCCGGCTACGGTTCAAGCCGTGCTTGCCGCGCGAATTGACCGGCTGCCGCCTGAGGAAAAGCAGCTCCTTCAATCAGCCGCGGTCATCGGCAAGGATATTCCCTTCTCCCTTCTGCAGGCCATTACTGAATTATCTGACGAGGAACTCCGTCGTAGCCTTACCCACCTCCAAGGGGCGGAGTTCCTTTACGAGACCAGTCTGTTTCCTGATCTCGAATACACATTCAAGCACGCGCTCACCCACGAAGTGGCGTACGGAAGTCTACTCCACGAGCGCCAGCGCGCTCTTCACGCGCGGATCGCGGAAGCCATCGAGACACTATATCCTGATCGGCTGATCGAGCAGGTCGAGCGCCTCGCACAACACGCAGCGCGGGGAGAGGTATGGGACAAGGCTGTGACCTATCTCCGGCAGGCCGGCGCCAAGGCGGACGCCCGCTCGGCGAATCGAGAAGCGGCATCGTACTTCGAGCAAGCGCTGACCGCCCTAAGGCATCTGCCGGACGATCGCGAAACGCGCGAACAGGCCATCGATCTGCACTTCAACCTGCGTATTTCGCTGTTACCGCTTGGAGAACACAGGCGCGTTCTGGAACACCTGCGCACAGCCGAAGGCCTGGCGCGTGCTCTGGGTGATCAACGCCGGCTGGCGAGGGTCAGTGTGTACATAGCCAGACAGCTCTCGGCGCAGGGGGAACATGAACAAGCCGTCACAGCTTGTGAACATGCCATGCGGATGGCCAGAACCCAAGACGACTACAGTTTGCAGGTTTTGGCGACTCTCTATATGGGGTCGGCCTACTTTACCTTGGGCAATTATCCTAGAGCAGTGGAGGTGCTGAGAGGCAACTTGGTACCTCTTGACAACCCGGTGGTGCGTGAGCGGTTTGGTGGGGTCGGCCTCCCCTTCGTGTTCTCGTGGGAAGCGCTAGCCTTATCGCTGGCAGAGTGCGGCGAATTCGTTGAAGCCATCGCGCGAGGCACAGACGCGATCCGCATATCGGAGGCGGTAGACCATCCTTTCAGCGTTGCGGCGATGTATCGCGGGATCGGTCATCTTTATCTCAGGCGTGGAGATCTTCACCAGGCCACTCTCGCACTTGAGCACGCGCTCGAGATCTGTCGGGGAGTGGACAGCTCCCTTCTTTTTCACGTGGTGACTTCTGCCCTAGGCTATGCGTACGCGCGTTCTGGACGCACTGCTGAGGCTATACTTCTTCTGGAGGAGGCCGTCGAGCGACCCGTCATGACCGGAAGCAATGAGGGCCAATCGTTGCGGACCATCTGGCTGAGCGAAGCGTATCTGCTGGCCGGTCGGGAAACGGATGCCCGTGCCGCCGCGCAGCGCGCCCTGGGTCTCGCCCGTCAGCACAAAGAGAGAGGAAACGAGGCGTACACTCTTCGGCTCCTCGGCGAGATCGTGGCGCACAAAGATCCTCCTGATGTCCGGGAGGCAGAGGATCACTATCGCCAAGCTCTTGCCCTCGCTGAAGAACTCGGAATGCGCCCGCTCATCGCGCATTGCCACGTTGGTCTGGGAAAACTGCATCGGCGAACCGGCAATCAGCAGCAAGCGAAGGCGCATCTCACCGATGGCGTCGCAATGATGCGGGAGATGGGAGTTTGGTTCGAGAGGTCGGAGGCGGAGCTGAACGAATTGGGATGATTTTGGTCGGCCGATACATGCCGAACTTCTGACGGCCCAAAAAATATATATGAGA
Source organism: Nitrospiraceae bacterium (assembly GCA_036004925.1). Taxonomy (GTDB): domain Bacteria; phylum Nitrospirota; class Nitrospiria; order Nitrospirales; family Nitrospiraceae; genus Palsa-1315. Next base: position 11,043 of record DASYRC010000004.1, read on the forward strand.
ATCTATCCCAAAGTTGTCACCCCCGAATGTTTTAATCGGGGGTCTAGTCAGTGTCGTCTGGATTCCCGATAGAAGCATTCGGGAATGACGGACTTTTTGAGATCCTGATTAACTGTAAACAGCAATATACGGGAAGTGCCTCGCAGAGATTATAAAGAGAAAAGATGATATATCGGCCGAGCTTGATCGTCGCGTTCATCACAATTCTGGGCTTCCTCTTCGCTTCTATGGCGCCGGCTCAGGTTACGAAAATCAAAGTCGGCTATTCCTCCATCGGCGTGGGCCAATCGCTTGTGTGGGTTGCCAAAGAGGCCGGGCTCTTCAAAGAGAATGGGCTCGACGTCCAGCTCATTTTCATCGGCAGCTCGAGCATTTTAAGCCAAGGGGCATCTCTAGGGGCAGGCTTTCTAATCTTGCGTATCTTTTCCAAACATTCCGTTCCGTGATTCGAGAATCGATCCTTAATCAAGTCTATAAAAGCGTGGTGAGGTAAACGGTCAGTCCCGCGCCGGGCCGACGAGCGGACGGATACCGACAACGCTGAAAAAAAGCTCCTGGATGGAAATCTCGTGGGCCGCTCTGACCTCGCGAAAAGTCCGCGAGAGCAGCAGGTAAAAGGATACCCGGCAAAAGCAAGAGAGAGCAAATAGAGCAAGCAGGCGATAGCCGAAAAGCGGCGGCATCCGTGACGCAAAAAAGCCGCCGAGGGAGGAACCCAAAAAAAGTGCGAGGCCATTGATGACATTAAAATAAGCGATGCAACGCACCCGCTTTTGTGGCGTCACCGCGTCGTAGATGAAGTTGCCGGCGCTGAGCGTCACTCCACTCCACGAAAAGCCGGCAAACATTTGAACCAGCAGAAGATAGGCGGGGT
>DASYRC010000005.1:0-177370 GCA_036004925.1 Nitrospiraceae bacterium
GCGCTGATACACGACCTCGGCTCCCACCACCACCAACATCGTAAACCAGCCGATCTTGAGGGGCCTCGAATCGTACCAGAGGGACATGTCATACCCACGGTCGCTACCTCCGAACGTTGTACTCGCCATACCCTGACCTCCCTTTAAGTAATTGAGAACCACCCCTGTGCGGTTACGAAGCCGTTTGTGTTCATCGTGTCACCCCCGGTGCACCACGATGGGCTCACCAGTATGCGTACTGACGGGAAATCCTAACTCTCTTTACCAATATGTGTCAACACATTCGTTGCACCAGAATTTTCCCAGGCATTACATAGGCATAGCTCGCGCTAAATCCCACGCAAACTTTGGCGGGGAATGAAGATCTCGGAAAGACAATAATTATCGATTTGAACACAAATTATAAAATATGTATCCGGCAACTGACCCTTTACTCGAATGATCAGACGGTGAACCTCTCGCGCCCGATCAGCGTGGTCATAAGTGGAAATGTCGCCTACAAAGGATCATCCAGTCGACTGTCCGCACATTCCTTCTAGAGGATTCCTTCAGGCAGGATCCGAGAACCCTGTATCCAGCCTCTCTGACTAGCAATGTTCCTGCCGGAAACAATGAGGAGGAAGGCCGCGGACTGTGTGTCTAGCCTGCATTATTCATGAACACTTCTGCTGCAATCGCAGAAACAGGAGTCAGAATCCAATGCGGTATTCTCTCTTCGCGCCACGATCATCCATAGGGCGCTCGATCTCGCAAGCGCGGTGGCGACGCACCTGGGCGCGGTCGCCCGTCGCCTAGGCATGCGGACTAAGAGAGCGGCATGATGCGCCGAAGCTCCTTGGCAAAAATATTGCGGTTCACGGCTGCCCACATCGGGATAGGCAGCCCTGCTTCGCGCAAGCCCTTCGCCGTATAGTGATGGCAATGGTGGAATAGATGATACGACGGACGGGCAACACAAAACCGGCTGTTGCCGACAATGCCCACCGGCTCTTCCGATGCGATGGTCGCTCGGAGATAGGACCGCAAGCTCCGATGCCCGGCTTCACTGATCTGAAACCTGAAGGCTTCAACCGGAGGCTTCTGTGTCCTTTCGGCCCAGATCGATTCATAAATCCCGACTTCGACGACACCTTCCGTCGGCCACAAGAGCGCACGGAGCACCCCCGTAAAGCCTTGGCGCTTCTCCAAATACCATGCGCGCTCTGCATAGCCCCATTCTTCATAGACACGCGCCTCTCCTGGCGCACTATCAGTCCCGGTGACACCGTGGTCGCCTCTGACATGAAACAGCGGCGCTTCGACAGGCAACGCAATCATTGAATGCGCAGCATCGAGTGATACGACAATTGGAATAGACACGTTTCTCCCCTCGAGTCAGGTCGTGCACTCCTACACAATGCCTGTCGCGTGGATCGGATACGTCCTGCCAATGGCAGAAGAGGATGCGGGCAGAAGCTACTGCTATGCCAGAAGAGAGTCAACCCTAAAACACGGGCTTTCTGAGGGCAACTTTCTCACCCGTCCACTCACTAGCACGCCGAGCCGTGCCATCAGCCCTCGCGAGGGCTACTCTTCCCCGCCACATTCAGCGGGCGGCTGGTGTGGTTTCAGTTCTCCAGAATGCCACGAGGAGTGGAGTTGCCTCGGCATCCGGATCATCGGATACAATAGTTCAGGCTAGTGCACACTATGGTTTGTTCATCGACAAGCTCGCCAGCGAAATCGCCGACGACCTGCCGGCAATATATCAGCAGGCAAGCGGATCAGCCAGAACCACTTCCCAATCGAGCTCGGGCAATTAGGTGAATACGGCTGCGCAAGGGAGGCTGGCTCCGCCGAGGCCATTCTGAATATGAGAAGGCCTCCCCTTCCTTCTTCGGAACGGATCGCGATTACGCTCCATTCCTACGCCCCTCAGGCCTCTTCAGAAGGGAACAAACTCCAGTCCCTGTGGAACCACGGGAGGCACCTCGATCTTGGGATGTTGTAGGGGACTGGGCGGAGTCGGGCGTTCATCGAGTGTCACAAATTTGGTACGATACTCTCCGTCCCTGACTACTTTGATCTCAATGGTCTGCTTGACCTTCAGTTGCGGGAACACCTTGGCGTATTGCTCGCTGGTCTTCACGTCCTGCCCATTGACGGCCACGAGGATATCGCCCCCCAAGACCCACGGCTCTCCCTCGATGTTCACATCCAGTTCGCCAGCACGGAGCCCAATCGTCTGGGCCGGGCTCCCTTCGTCCACATCGATGATGAGCAACCCACTCACAAGGGGAAGTGCAATCAGATTCCGTACTTCGTCGGTCACAAACTTCCCTTTGATGCCCAGCCAGGGCCTGATCACTCGGCCATTCGCCCGCAGTTCCGTTACGATGGACTTGACGGTATTGATGGGAATGGCGAATCCAATGTTCTGCGCTCCCATCAAGATTGCTGAGTTGATCCCGATCACACGATCCTCAGAATCGACCAGCGGTCCGCCGCTATTGCCAGGGTTGATCGGGGTCGTGGTCTGAATGACTCGCTCTTGGAACACCTCTTGTTTGGTCTCCAGCAGTTGGCCGAAACCGCTCACGATGCCCGTCGAAAATGCATAGCCCAACCCAAAGGGATGTCCGATCGCCACGACTTTCTGCCCGATTTCCAGTTTGTCGGAATCGCCCAGTTGAGCCGGGACATGCTGGCCATTCGGAAGCGTCACATGGAGCAGCGCGACATCCGATTGCGGGTCGCTTCCGATCAGCTCCGCCGGGAGGCGAGTTCCATCATGCAACGTCACCATGATGTTGGCCGCCCCTTCCACGACGTGCGCATTGGTCACGATCGAGCCCTGCTCATCGATCAGCACACCCGACCCAAGTCCTTTTCCCGATGCCTCCGCGATGTGATGGTGGCTGACGTAGGCTGAGGCGATCAAAACGGTGGCGTTCGCCATCTTCTTGTAGACCCGTACGCTGTTCATTTCTTCCTGTGTGACCAAGGCAACTGCCGGATTCCAGGGAGTTCCCATCCACACTGTCAGTACCAGGCAGGCGACGAACCAGGGAAGAAGGCGCCCTATGGGAAGTCTCCAACGCATCATACGTACCTCCTTCTTATCTCTTGTATACCGTGTGTTCCATCAAATCATGACGGCAATCGGAGACGTCAGACCGACCGACCACTCTTTGTCATCGCTCGGTCTTTAGAATGGCGACGCTCCTCTTGTACCATCGCGGCTGATGTCTCCTCCTGGACTCCTTGATCGATCAGGTCATTGCGGGGCGAGTCTAGATGTGTCGGGTCCTTCTATTCCTTAGTCGCGCTGAATGCTGAAAAGGTTACAGGACATCTCGAGCCCACATTAGATATCCAACGTAGAGCAATCAGGAGGAGCGTTGAGTTTCGCGAGGGGATGAACCTTCTGCCTGGCGGTCTCGTGTACACAAACTCCATGGCAGAGCCACGAGATGGGCTAATAACCTGTGACAAGGTTGGAACCGCTTTTCGTTTCCTTTAACCAGGTTGGAAGATTCTCATTGACTTTATTGAAACGTCTGCAGCCAAGCTTGAATATCGGCCAGTGTTGACCTGTCAGCGTATCTAACCGCGGCACTACATGGCGCCCTCGTCGAATGAACTCCTTGAAGGCTTTGTCATTGGAGAGAATCGGATTGCCGGCGAGGCGCGGGCCGGAGCAGCCGCCGCCTCAGGACCATGGCCACCGTACAACTTGCCTTGTAGAGCGTCTCGCCTCGTCCGGCATCACCGGCCGGCGACTGAGTTGGATGAGACGGCACCCCAGGACCTCCCGCATTCTCCTGGGTCGTGCCAGAACTGAGAAGCCATGCGAACCGGAGCATCTAACAGAGAGCCTTACGGTTTCGTGTTGGTGATCTCTTGTCGAGGTAAAACCAGCGGCGCTGCCAGTCCGGGTGTCGTTGAGTGACCGCGCCCGGGCACCCCCCTACCTTCCAAAGATCAATCGGGAAGTCTTACCTGCCTCACGAACTTCGTTTCAGTTGAGAAGCGGAACCGGAGTCTTAAACGGTCCAGGTAAAGATAGACCACCGGCGTCGTATAGAGCGTGAGCAGCTGGCTGACAAGCAGGCCGCCGACGATCGCAATGCCGAGGGGCCGCCGCAGCTCCGACCCCACCCCCATCCCGACTGCCAGAGGCAGCGCCCCCAGCAGCGCCGCCATCGTGGTCATCATGATTGGCCGGAAGCGCATCAGACAGGCTTCATAGATCGCCTCCTCCGGCGGTTTCGCGTCTTTCCGCTCCGCCTCCAGCGCAAAGTCGATCATCATAATGGCGTTCTTCTTCACGATCCCGATCAACAGAATGATGCCGATCATCGCGATCATGCTCAGCTCCGTCTTGAAGAGGAGCAGCGCGAGCAACGCGCCCACACCAGCGGACGGTAACGTGGACAGAATCGTCAGCGGGTGGATGTAGCTCTCATAGAGGATCCCGAGCACGATGTACACTGTGATAAGGGCCGCGAGAATCAACAGTGGCTGATTCTCCAGCGAAGCTTGGAAGGCCTTGGCCGTGCCTTGAAAGCTGCCCCGGATGCCGGCCGGCAGACTGATCTCCTGGATGGATTTCTCGATCGCTTGCACAGCCTGGCCGAGTGAAACCCCTAACGCCAGATTGAACGATAACGTTACGCCAGGAAACTGTCCCTGATGGTTAACTAACAGCAGGGCATTGGTCGGTTCGTAGCGCGCCACCGCGCTCAGGGGCACTTGCGCTCCTGTGGCAGATCGCACATAGATGTCGTGTAGGGTCGATGGATTTTGCCAGTAGCGCGGCGCGACCTCCATCACGACGTGATACTGATTGAGCGGGGTATACATGATCGAGACCTGCCGCTGGCCAAAGGCATCGTATAGCATGTCGTCGATGAGCTGCGGGCTCAGGCCGAGCCGCGAGGCCGTGCTGCGGTCGAAGACCACAAGCGACTGTTGCCCCTTGTCTTGCTGATCGCTGTTCACATCGGTGATTTCCTGCAGGTTGCGCAACTGCCGCTCGACCTTCGGCGCCCAGACATTCAGCTCGGCTAGATCCACGCTTTGGAGCGTGTATTGATACTGTGCGCTGCTCGCGCGACCGCCGATCCGTAAATCTTGAATCGGCTGGAGCACCGTGGGTGCGCCAGGCACCTCAGCCAGCTTGGGACGCAGTCTGGCGATGACCTGGTCCACACTCACCTTCCGTTCCTGCAACGGTTTCAACGCGATGAACATGCGGCCGGCATTTGTGTTGCCGCTGCCCCCACCTCCGCTGAACCCCGTCACGGTCTCAACGGCTGGATCGCTACTGACGATCTCCACCACTTCGGTGAGCTTCTGGCGCATCGCCTGAAACGAAATATCCTGAGCAGCCTGAATGTTGCCGAACATACGCCCAGTATCCTGCTGGGGGAAAAATCCTTTGGGCACAACGGTGTAGAGATAGATGCTGAAGGCCATGGTCGCCAGCGTCAGCGCAAGCATGCTGCGCGGATGGCGCAGCACACAGGCAAGACTCCTGGCGTATCCACCGCGCATGCCCTGGGAAAGCCGCTCGCTGACCCGGTACCACCATCCATGAGACCGGCCCTGTTCCAACTTCAGCACCTTCGCGCACAGCATGGGCGTCGTGGTGAGCGACACGACGAGCGAGACGAGAATCGCCACGGAGAGCGTGACCGCAAACTCCCGAAACAACCGGCCCATCATACCGCCCATTAAAAGGATCGGGAGGAAGACCGCGACGAGCGACAGCGTCATCGACAGCACGGTAAATGTGATCTCCCGCGCGCCACGCAGCGCGGCCTGGAGCGGGGGGATGCCTTGCTCCCGGTACCGACTGATGTTCTCCAGTACAACGATCGCGTCATCCACAACGAAACCGGTCGCGATCGTGAGCGCCATGAGCGAGAGATTATCCAAACTGTACCCGCAGAGGTACATGACGCCGAACGTCGAGATGAGCGAGACCGGCACAGCCACAGAGGGAATGAGCGTGGCGCGGACATCTCGAAGAAAGACGAACACCACCAAAATCACAAGGATGACGGAAATGCCGAGCGTCCGTTCGACATCATGGAGGGACGCGCGGATCACCGGCGTCCGGTCGACCACCACCGAAAGCGTCATGCTGCCGGGAATGGATGCCTCCAGTTGCGGGAGCAGCGCGCGGACCCGATCCACCGTTTCGATGATGTTCGCCCCCGGTTGTCGGGAGATGATGACGAGCACTGCCGGCTTGCCGTTCGCTAGCCCAATCGTCCGCAGGTTTTCCACAGAGCTTTCGACGGTCGCCACGTCCGACAGCTGCACGGCCCGGCCACCTCGGTAGGCCACCACCAAAGGCAGATAGTCCTCGGCGGCGTGGAGTTGATCATTGGTCTGGATCTCCCAGGTTCGAGTCCCGTCCGCCAGTTGGCCCTTCGGCCGGTTCACGTTGGTGCTGCTCAGCATCCGACGGACGTCTCCCAGCCCAATCCCGTACTTGTTTAGCGCGCTGGGATTTAGATCGACGCGGACAGCCGGGAGCGAGCCGCCCCCCACGTATACCTGGCCCACACCATCAACCTGCGAGAGCTTCTGTTGCAGAATGCTCGACGCGACATCGTACATCTTGCCCCGACTCACAATGTCCGAGGTCAGCGACAGGATGAGAATGGGGGCGTCGGCCGGATTGACCTTGTAATACCAGGGATTGCTGGGGAGGTTCGCCGGCAGATCGCCGCGCGCCGCATTGATTGCAGCCTGGACGTCGCGGGCGGCGCCGTCGATATCGCGGCTCAACTCGAATTGCAGGGTGATATTGGCGGACCCGAGCATGCTGGTGGAGGTCATCTCCGTCACGCCTGCGATCCGGGTGAACTGGTGTTCCAGTGGGGCCGCAACCGAGGTCGCCATGGTCTCGGGGCTCGCACCTGGCAGATTCGCCGAGACGTTGATCGTGGGAAACTCTACTTCCGGAAGAGCGGCCACGGGAAGGAACCGGAAGGCGACCGCCCCGACGAGCGTGACGCCAATCGTCAGCAACGTGGTGGCAACCGGCCGTTGGATGAACGTGGCCGAGATATTCATGCCGGGCTCGTGTCTATGGCATCACGACTCGCTGTCGGGGATCGGCGTTCCCCGATCCGTCGCGCCAATCGGTCGAACGCGAGGTACACCACCGGTGTCGTATAGAGGGTCAGAATCTGGCTGACAATCAGCCCGCCGACGATGGCAATCCCCAGAGGGCGGCGGAGCTCGGACCCCTCTCCTGCACTGAGCGCCAGCGGGAGCGCCCCGAGCAGCGCGGCCATTGTCGTCATCATGATCGGCCGGAACCGGAGTAGACAGGCCTCATAGATCGCCTCTTCCGGCTGCTTCCCTTCTTTCCGTTCCGCCTCCAGCGCAAAGTCGATCATCATAATGGCGTTCTTCTTCACGATTCCGATGAGCAGAATGATGCCGATCAAGGCGATCACGCTGAACTCGGTATGGAAGAGCATCAGGGCAAGCAACGCGCCGACTCCTGCAGACGGCAGCGTGGAGAGGATTGTCAACGGATGGATATAGCTCTCGTACAGAATCCCGAGCACGATGTAGACAGTGACGAGCGCCGCGAGAATCAGCCACGGCTCGTTGACTAACGATGTCTGGAAGGCCTGGGCTGTGCCCTGAAAACTTCCCCGGACGCTGGGCGGCAGGCCGATCTTCTGAGTGGCTCGCTCAATCGCCGCCACCGCGTCGCCGAGCGAGTCGCCCGGCGCGAGATTGAACGAGAGCGTGACGGCAGGGAACTGTCCTTGACGGCTCACGACCAGCGGCGTGGTCGTGTCCGTGACCTGCGTGAACACATTCAGCGGGACCTGGCCGCCGCTGAGGGACCGGACATCGAGGAACTGCAACGATTGTGGACCCTGCTGAAACTCAGGCATAACTTCCAGCACGACGCGATACTGGTTCAACTGGGTGAACATGGTGGACACTTGCCGCTGGCCGAAGGCATTGTACAGAGTGTCGACAATGAGCTGCGGGGTGATGCCCATGCGCGACGCGGTGTTGCGGTCGATGACCAGCATGGACGCCAGCCCCTGGTCCTGTTGGTCGCTGCTCACGTCACGCAGCTCGGGAAGCGCCTGTAAGGCCTCGACGAGTTTGGGTACCCACCGGTTCAGCTCCTCGGGGTCCGCGTCATCGAGGGTGTATTGGTACTGTGTGCGGCTCACGCGATCCTCCACCGTGAGATCCTGCACCGGCTGCATGAACAAGGCGATCCCTTCAACCCTCGCCAGTTGAGATTGCAGGCGGTGGATGACGTCGCTCGCGCTGATCCTCCGCTCGGCGAGGGACTTCAAGTTGATCTGAATGCGTCCACTGTTCAGCGTGCTGTTGGTGCCGTCCACCCCGATAAACGAGGAAAGGCTTGCGACGGCCGGATCGGTCAGGATCGCTCCGGCCAAGGCCTGCTGCCGCTCGACCATCGCCTGGAATGAGATCGACTGGGGCGCTTCGGAGATTCCCAGGATCACACCTGTATCCTGAATAGGGAAGAAGCCCTTGGGTACGACGACGTAGAGCAGCACGGTGAAGATCAGCGTGCCCACCGCCACGGCCAGTGTGGCCTGCTGATGATTCAGTACCCATCGCAACGTCCTGCCGTAGGCCGCGATGGTCCGATCGAACAGCTCTTGTGACATGCGGTAGGACCTGCCTCGCTCTGCTTTCGTGGTGTGGCGAAGCAGCCTGGCGCACATCATCGGCGTCAACGTCAACGAGACCACGGCCGAGATGAGGATCGTGACGCTGAGCGTGATCGCGAACTCTCGAAACAACCGGCCCACCACGTCGCCCATGAACAGGAGCGGAATTAAAACGGCGATGAGAGAAACGGTCAGGGAGAGGATAGTGAAGGCAATCTGCTTCGACCCCTTGAGAGCGGCCTGCAGCGGCGAGTCGCCTTTCTCGATATACCGCGCGATATTCTCGATCATGACGATCGCATCGTCCACCACGAAGCCCGTCGAGATCGTGAGCGCCATCAAGGTCAGGTTGTTCAGGCTGAAATCCATCAGATACATGACGCCGAAGGTGCCCACGAGCGATAACGGCACGGCGGCGGCGGGAATGACGGTGGCGGACAGGGTGCGGAGGAACAGAAAGATCACCATAATCACCAGCGCGACCGCCAGCATCAACTCGAACTGCACGTCCCGAACCGACGCACGGATGGAGATCGTGCGGTCCGTGAGCACGGCGACCTGGACGGACGAAGGCAGGGCACTTTGCAACTGCGGGAGCAGCTTCTTGATGCGGTCCACAACCTCGATGACATTGGCCCCCGGCTGTCGCTGGATATTGACGATCACCGCCGGAACCTCGTTCATCCAGGCCGCCTGCTTGACGTTCTCCACATCGTCGATCACGTCGGCGACGTCGGACAAATGCACCGGCGCGCCGTTGCGATAGGTCACGATCAGCGGCTGATATTCTTTGCTCGAGAGCAACTGATCCGTCGCATTGATGATGGATGACCGCTTCGGCCCATCGAAGCCGCCCTTCGCCTGATTGACGTTCGCCGCAGCCACGACGACGCGCAAATCCTCCAGCGTGAGTCCGTAGGCCGACAAGGCTCTCGGGTTGGCTTGAATCCGCACGGCCGGCCGCTGCCCGCCGCTGATGCTCACGAGCCCCACGCCGGACAATTGCGAAATCTTCTGGGCGAACCGGGTTTCAGCAAGATCTTCCACCTGAGACAGAGGCAGGGTGCGCGACGTCAACGCCAGTGTCAGGATCGGCGCGTCAGCTGGATTGACCTTGCTATAGACGGGCGGGCTCGGCAGATCGCGAGGCAAAAATGTAGAGGCCGCGTTGATGGCGGCCTGTACTTCCTGCTCGGCGACGTCCAGGTTGAGTTCCAGACTGAACTGCAGCGTCACGACCGAACTGCCGCCGGAACTGGTGGAGGTCATCTGGTTCAGCCCTGGCATCTGCCCGAACTGGCGCTCCAATGGCGCGGTGACAGAGGAAGCCATCACGTCCGGGCTTGCACCAGGATAGAAGGTGAGCACCTGAATGGTCGGGTAATCGACCTGGGGAAGGGCCGAAACCGGTAGTTCTCGATAGGCGATGAATCCGGCGAGCAAAATAGCGGCCATCGACAAGGCTGTCGCAACGGGACGCAGAATGAACAGACGGGAAGGATTCACGACTGCGTTCCTTTCCTTGGAGTATCGGCTCCTTTCGGCAACTGGTCCGTTCCTGTAGAGTGATCCCCGTTCTGAATCCGGATGTCGACCTTGCTGCCCTCCTTTAACTTTTCGGTGCCATCCACCACGACGAGCTCATCGGGAGACAGGCCCGTATCAATGGACGCCTCCTCTCCATGGCTCACCCCGACTGTGACAGGGCGTACGCCCACGGTCCGGTCGGCGTTCACCACGTAAACAAATGTTCCCTTCGGCCCTCGTTGCAGGGCAGCAGACGGCACGACCGTGGTCCCGCGTTTGACGTCCAATAGCAAGCGCGCATTAACGAACTGATTGGGGAACAATTCATTGTCGACGTTCGGAAAGACCGCTTTCAGCCGCACCGTGCCGGTGTTCGGATCGATCTGGTTGTCCACCGTCAGCAACGTTCCTGTGGCAAGCTTTCGCTTCTGCTCCCGATCGAACGCTTCGACCGTCAACGTTTCCCCGGTCTTGAGCCTATCGAGCACGGCGGGGAGACTGTCTTCGGCGATGGTGAATACCACGGTAATCGGTTGAAGTTGCGTGATGACCAGCAGCCCATTGGCATCGTTCGCACGGACCAGGTTGCCCTGATCCACGAGGCGCAACCCAATGCGCCCGGTAATGGGAGCGGTGATGCGGGAGTAGGTGATCTGCAGCTTGGCGTTGTCGATCTGACCCTGGTCGGACTGGACCATCCCTTCAAGCTGGCGGACCATTGCCTCCTGGGTATCGAGTTGTTGCTTGGGAATGAATCCCTGCTGCAACAGTCCACGGTATCGTTCGAGATCGAGTTGGGCATTTCTCAGCTGCGACCGGTCGCGCGCCATCTGTCCCTCGGCCTGAGTCAATTGCACCTGAAATGGACGCGGATCGATTTCGGCTAGCAGCTCTCCGCTGCGGACAGTCTGGCCTTCTTTGAACCGTACCTGCATGAGTTGCCCGTCGACGCGACTCTTCACCGTCACGGTATTGAGCGGAATGACCGACCCGAGTCCGTTCAGATAGACGCCGATGTCGCCCGTTTTCGCAGCTGCGGTCACAACCGGCGTAATCCGCCCTGCCTGATGGTTCTGTCCTTGACCGGCGGCACGCGATTGCGTCTCGTCGGACTTGGTCAACAGGGCATAACCGCCGACGGCAAGGACACAGGCCACAAATAGCCCGAGCACCCAACGCTTGAGCGACTTGGCGAAACCAACAGACGACTCTGGCATCTCGCCCTTTCTAGGTTCCTGGGTGAACGTCGTCATTATCGACCTACAACGCGCCTTACACCAGCCGGCCACATTCTTACTTCGTCCATTTCAGTCGTTCCTGGGTGGTTTGCAAGTAGTCGCGCGAGACCTGCCAGCGTCGTTGGAGTTTGGCGTAGAGCTCATCCAACTCTTCTTGCTGTTTCGCAGACAACTTGGTCTTGATCTCGGCCATCCCTTGGGTCAGAGCCTGTTCGACCTCCGGCTGATGCGAGAAGCGCAAGTGTAAGATTTCTACATGAGTCCTGCTGATAATCGGCTCAATGTCGGCTTGTTGTGCCGGCGTCAAGGCCAATTCGTGGGTCAGATGCTTCATGATTCTCTCGTGTTTCGCGGCTGGGCCTCGCTCCCATTGATGTTCCTGTTCGTATTGGTGATAGAGGGTGGCCCCGGCAATGCCCGTCAGCGCTCCCGCGAAGAACAAGACAACGAGTCCGCCCCACAATTTCCCTGGTACCATGACGGGTTCCTCCTCCCTACGTCCGACTTACTCGCTGAGCGGCATCACCCCATCGATCTCATTCGACAGTAACGCCGTGAGTTCGGCTGTATCCCGGTTGGTGAAGAACAACACGGAACCGGTGAAGACCAGGGCCAGTACGGCGGCCACTGCGGCTGTTCTCCACACAAGCCGATCAAGCCCCAGAGCAATCATCGATGGTTCGTGCCCTGCGGCTTCCCGGCGGATGTCCCGCATGACACGAAGGGTCCAGTCGGCCCCGAGCGAAGGCTCTTGGCGTAATCGATGGGCTTCCGTGAGCGCGCGCTCTACTTTCTTGAGGTTTTCATCATTGAGTCGTGTCATCTTCCTGCCGCTTCCTTTCGAGTAATAGTGTGCGGAGCATCTGTCGGGCTCGATGGGCTCGCACCTTCACGTTGACCACGCTCCACCCCAGCAGGCCTGCCGCCTCGCGAACGGAATAGCCATCGAGATGGACCAGGGTGAGCACCAGGCGGTTTTCGGAGGAGAGATGGCCTAAGGCCCATTGCAGCAACTCCGCCGCCTCCTGCCGCCTGGCCTGCTCTCGAAATTGGTCGTCGGATTCCGCCGCCAGCACATGGTCCATCCAGGCCTGATGCTCCGTGGTCAAAGCGCTCACCGGCAGTTCCTCCCGCCGCCTCGCACGCCAGAAGTCATAGCACGTCCGGACGGCGATACCGGACAACCAATGTTCAAACGGGGTCTGCCCCGAAAAGTTCGATAAGCTGGTGTAGGCCCGGACGAAGACGTCATGAGCGACCTCCGCCACGCGATCGGACGGCACATGCCGATTCGTGATTTTCGCGACGTGCTGCTGATACCGCACGATCAGCTCCGCAAAACGGTCGATCTCTCCGTGCAACACCTGCCGGATAATCTCAAGATCATCGGACACCAGAGCCTGCACTCCAATGAGGCCAGGGCATCCCGCCACCACGTGCCCAGGCATCGCATCATACCTCTCATCCGCGGGACGTGACCACACCAGATCATGGATAAACACTTGTCGTGCGGTGACGTCACCCCATGGCTTAACTGGTCTGCAGACTTCCCTCTGGCTCACGTGGTGTGCGCTCCGATGCCGGGTTCATCCCCTCGGCCGTCTGTTCCCGATCAGCCGCATCCATTCCCTGACTGCTGAACATGCGTGCGCGATGCATCTGCCGCATCTGGTCACGAAAGGCTTTCTCTTTCTCACGCTGTTCGGGGGTCAGCACTGCGTAGAGATCGCGCTTGCCTTTGATTCCTATGAAACTCAGCTTGGCTTCGAACGATTCGCGCTCTTTGATCTTGGCTTCGATGACGGACAGGTCGGTCTTCTCATCCGCCACGAGCGCCCTGAGCTCCCGCTCCGCCACCTGCACATCCGCGTGAGCCCGAATCCCTGCGCGGTCCTGGTCAAGAGCGAGGGCCTTCAGCTTGGTGACTTGTTCGTCCGTCAGACCGAGGTCCTGTTGATGCCTTAGGAGGTTGCGAAGGACATGTGACGTCATGGCTCCGTGACCCGACATGTCGTGCCGAACCATGCCGAACGCATGGCCACCACCCCTGCAAGCTGCCCCTCCGTCCGCCCAGGCGAATGGGATAGTTACTCCCAACAGAATCGTGCCCGCCGCAACCCCTAGAAGCATCTTCATTCCGCTATTCATAGGAACCTCCTTGGTAAAAAGAGTGCCTTTTGGACCAACTCCTCAGTGTTGCCACTCCACCGCTTCATCTATCAAGTCGCTCCGACTAGGGAAAAGGTTACAGTGGCCAGGCGGAGCAGGGACGGCAAAAGGCACGCTAGGAAAGGAGATTGTCATCGGGCGGGCGACTTTGATGCCTGAGAGGCGTCAACTGGTTATCCGAACGAGACTTGGCCTGCGGCACACATGTCCCGTGGGTGGAAGCCCCTTCAAGACCTGGATGGAACGGATGCGAGGTGAGACGCGGACTGTGTCGTTCGCTTACGCGGCGGGATTAGGCGGGCAGATTGTTACCGGGAAGTACTGACGCCGGTACTGCTGCTGGAAACCGGCGTAGGACTGAGGTTCTTCTTTCAAATCAGCGCGGCGCTCGAAAACCAGCACCGCTACTCCAAATGATCCCTCCCAGCTCGCTTGTACTTTCTCCTCAAGGGGTGGTCTAGATCTGTCCCCTATTGCGCACATCAACCGAGCACCACAATATAATGCTCCTTCCAAGCTCGCTCGTTGTTTCCCCCAGGAAGGGCACCCGTTGGTGGTCCTACTGCGGCCGTCGAGCGAGGCCCTTCTGAGGGCGCGCGCTCCGGGAGCAATGGACCAGCACGGGTGCCCTTCCCCCACCCCTCATGTTTCCATCATTTCCAATCGCGCATCGAATTCATGCCCGCAGGTCGTGCAACGGATGCAATCCGATTCGACCGTAAATTCGTCTGATCTGATTCCCATGCCACCGCAATCCGGGCAGCGCGCGAGGTGGACCCTCTGATCGTCTACGGTTTCGTATTGCGTGCCACGGAGACAATACACCGGCTTCCCATCAATGAGCCACTGGTTCCCCGCGTTGTCGAGCACTGGCAACGTTAAATAATGATGGTTCACGTAATCTTCAAGTTCCTGCCGGCTGGCGAACCCGTCCTTAATCAGCTTTCCCCCCACCACCTCATAGAGCTTGTTCTCTTTCACAATGGCCTTGGTTGGACCCATCTCTCACCTCCCGTTCTGATAGGAGCAAATGGCTTATAGCCGATGGCATGAACAAGAAACGTATCTCGCAAGATCAACTGCGCTTTACGAACGACGCGCGACGTGTTACTAGGCGACGCCTGAGTAGTACCGCAGAATATTGGAAACGGAAATCACGCCGATGATCTGTCCATCTTGCGTCACGGCCAGATGCCTGGTGGCCTGCTCCTTCATTATGCGCACGGCATCGATAATCGGCCGAGCACCTTCAATGGCTACCACCGGCGTCCGCATGCAGGTTTTGACAGCGGTCGTAACGGGATCCAACCCATTGGCCACGACCTCGCGAGCCAGGACCGAATCGGTGATGACACCAACGTACGATTGGCTGTTTGTGACGAGCAGAGACCCCAACTTCCATTGCTGCATCAGCTGCCCGGCCTTTCGCAGAGTGGCGTCGTGCGACACGCTCCGGACCTCGGTGGACATGTGTTCGGCGATCTGCGGGCCGATAAGCGTCTGCGCGATCTTGGCTTTCATCGGCTCGGCCGACCGGCGCGCTTCCAATTCCGACACGCAGCTCTCCAACACGCGGCCGCGCTGCAACAGGCTTTGTCGTTGACTATCCATGCCGGTTCCCTCCGGCGCCTCGTCCGTCATGTTGACCAGTCCTGCCGCCTCGCCCAGCTCAGCATATTCATAGGCGTTCAGCAAGTTAGAAGCTTGCCCGAGCAGATCTTCGATCAACCGTTCGGTTTCCAGGTCGAATTCTTCCAGACTGCGCGTTTGCTTGCCCTTCCCCAGGAACGGGGCGAATTCGGCTAGCTGTTTTCGCATCCGTTCGATGCTTCGGTCGAGAGAAACCCGTGCTTTTGAGGGAGTGGTGCGGACAGCCATAGCGTCTCCTATCGATGTAGGTGAGCGGGGACGGGCGATCTTACCCCCACTGGATCAGCGAGAGCAAGGGGCCGACAGGAGGAGCTGCTGGCGAGGGGCGAGGGGTATGAGGCGAGAGAGAAGACATTCCCTCTGGTCACCCCTAGGCTCTGGCCTTGTGCCCCTCGCCCGAACATTGGCGATGGCAGCAGAAGCGCTGCTTTGAAAATGACCACCGAAGTATTTGAAAAACGACAACAGTGTATAATTGTCCAGAAGCAGTGCCTCGCGGAACAGGGTCATTTTCATGGTGCAGGATGAGCGCCTCGCGCTCAGGACAACTCATGAATAATGCGGACTAGTTCAGCGGAGAAAGAGGAACCAAAGATACACCGCACTCATGAGTACCGACCCCAACATCACGGGAAACCCAAACTTAAGAAACTGCCAGAATGAGATGGGATAGCCGGCTTTGCGCGCGATATCCACAATTATGACGTTCGCGCTCGCGCCGATGATCGTGCCGTCCCCCCCCCAGACAAGCTCCGAGCGCCAACGCCCACCATAGCGGCATGATGTCTGGCTGATGCACCAAGATGGCATAATCAGAAATCTCAGGGTGAAGCGACCGGGCGAGGTCCACAATCAACGGATTCATAGCCGCGACGTAGGGAATGTTATCTACCGCAGCTGATAGCATTGCCGACCCCCAGAGCACCGCCATCGTGGATCCCGCAAGATTCCCCTGCGTCAGCGAAACCAACTGATCTGCCAGGTAGCGAATCACGCGGACCTTCACCAATCCACCGACCAGTATAAACAACCCGATAAAAAAGAATATGGTTTTCCATTCGACATCGGTGAGATACGACAACTCTTCTGCATCCTCCGGCTTCCGTCTCGCATGACCGATCAGCATGAACATGCTCGCGCCAAGGAGGGCAATCGTGGCAGGCTCAAGATGAATGAGCGAATGGATACAAAACCCTACGTTGACGATCCCAAGTAGCCAGAGACAGCGGTACAAGAACGGTCGATCTACAACCGCCTCCCGTGAACTCAATGCCAGAACCGCCGTTTGGAGATGCGGCGCCACGGTCATTGTTCGCCCAACCATGACCCACAGCGCAGCCACGAACGCGGCCATGATCAATGCCGCGATCGGACCCAAAACCACCAGAAAATCGAGATAGCCCAATTCAGCCTTACTGGCGATCATGATGTTGGGGGGATCACCGACCAGCGTCGCAACCCCACCAATATTCGATGCGAGCGCTTCGGTTACAGAAATGCAATGGGATTGAGCTCCAATCGCTTGGTAATCGCCAAGGTGACGGGCGCCATGAGTAGCACGGTTGTGACGTTATCGAGCATGGCCGAGAGCCCAGCCGTCAACAGTGCCAGCAACACCAGCAGGCGAAACGGCTTCGCGTCGGCCCGCTGCGCCGCCCAGATGGCCAACACCTCAAAGAGACCGGTCTCTCGAACGATGTTAATGATTACCATCATCCCGATCAGCAGAAACACGACGTTGTAGTCGACACCAAACTCATGGGAATAGAACGCCTCGTCTTGCGACACCACGCCGAGCCCGATCATCACCGCCCCCCCGAACAGCGCCACAATCGTCTTGTGTATCCGTTCGGTCATGATTGCCAGATAACACACACCGAAGATGAGCAGGGCCAAAGAAATGGAAGACATTCAATACCTATTGCCGCCTGCAGGATGACGCGGGGCTCAGAAGCTTTCACGCATTATCCGGAGACCATTGCTGCAATGCAATCAGAGTTGTCTTTCTCGATGCAATTCATGCCAGGCATGCCCCAGAGAACAATTTCTCTTTCCCTCGCTACGCCATGCGCTTCAGGATCGCAGTCGTGCCGACGCAGACGAGGCGTTCGGAATTGGAGAATGTCTCCGCTTTCCTGCCGACGAGACTACTAACCAACCTTCTGATTGCGTGCGGATTTCGCTGACATACGTGGCGTTACCGGGAGTGTGACCTATAGGTTCATACAGGCAGATATATTATCTAGGTTATATGACGTATTGATTGCTTCACCATAGTGTGATACCCGGTCGCCGCCCGCAGCTTTTGTAGGCCTGGGCTCGAGGGCAACGTACCCATCACACCGTGCTGAAACACGCACGAGAACAGGAGGGGATGATGTCACCACCAGATCACCGGATATTCTCCCCGATCAGTTTTGCGGGAGCGTTGTGTTGCACAGTACTAATCGGAGTCAGTCCGGCTCACGCTGATGGCGTAAACAATCTGACCCTTCCCGGTTTGAAGGACCAGTCTTTCTCTCCGGACAGTTCCTTTACGCGCATGTTTCCCTCGTTGCCGCCCTTCGCCCCGGCGACCGATGCCGCACGCGATCAGGCAAAGAAGCTGGGTGAAAAAGGCGGCCTCATCGACGCGTTGGATGACCTCAGCGATCCTGTGTTGTCGATCACGGATCCCACGCGCAGGGTGAACAATCCTGACAATCCCAACATGACGGCTGGCGTGACCTTCTTCGGTCAGTTCCTGGACCACGATCTGACGTTCGACCCGAGATCCGCATTGCTCCAACTCAGCGATCCGAGAAAGACGACGAACTTTCGCACCGCGGCGTTCGATCTTGATAGTGTATACGGCGGCGGGCCGGAAGGATCCCCGGCGTTGTATGACACGAGTTCTGGCGATATCAAGCTACGCGTGGAACCCATTCCGGGGTCGGAGCTCGTTTCTCGCAACGGAGCCATCCGTTTCGACCTACCGCGTGATCCGAACAATAACGCCATCCTGGGAGACCCCCGGAACGATGAGAATGTCATTATCAGCCAGTTCCACGTCGCGATCCTGCGTTTTCATAACGCGGTGATCGACCGCCTGCGCGCCGATCCCTTTCTTGCCGGCAAATCAGCCCAGGAGATCTTTCAGCTGGCCCAACGCCAGGTCCGCTGGCACTATCAATGGATCATCCTGCACGAATTCCTGCCGATGACAATTGGGCCAGAGCGCGTCCTTTTCGCCCTCCAGTTGAAGAAGGGAGACAGCTTCTATGAGGTGGATAAAAACAATCCGTTGATCCCCATCGAATTTTCAGTGGCAGCCTACCGATTCGGCCATTCGCAAATTCGTCCAAGCTACCGCCTCAACTTTGGCCCCACAGGAGGATCGCCGGTTTTCCTGTTTATCTTCGACGATACTCTGGACCCCAATAATCCGGACCCGAACGATCTGCGGGGCGGGAAACGCGCGCCTCGTCGGTTCGTCGACTGGCAAACGTTCTTCAATTTCGGCGATGGCAATTCCCGGTCCAACAAGCGGATTGACAGCAAAGTTTCGAGCACGGTGATGCTGCTCCCGGGGTCACGCGGGCCCGCTCCCGGCCTGCCATCCGACGGAGTGCAGTCGTTGCCGTCCCGCAACCTGATGCGTCATGTGAATTTCGGCCTCCCGTCCGGCCAGGCGATTGCGCAAAAGATGCGTCTTCCAGTCCTGGCTGCCGCACAACTGGACGCGCTCAAGCCTTTTGGCATGGAGAATAGCACACCTCTCTGGTTTTATATTTTAAAGGAGGCGGAGCTCATGGAGGATGGTCTTCGATTAGGACCGGTGGGAGGCCGCATCGTCGGTGAAGTGTTTATCGGTTTGCTGAAGGCCGATAACACTTCCTATCTGGCCGCTCAGCCGGGCTGGACACCGACGTTGCCGTCTACGACGCCAGGAGACTTTCGCATCACCGATCTGTTGACTTTTGCCGGGGTGGTTCCACCTCTGTGAACTAACTGCAGGGATCGAAGGGGTCGGAAGTCTTCATTGCTCTGAACGGGCGAGTAAAGACTCCCGACCACTTTGCGTTGATCACACTTCCAGACTTCCCCTCTTCACCAATCAGCCCCTACTCGATCAATGACGATCTGATGAACCACTGGAGTCGAGAAATACTCCTAACCCTTTTTTCCTCTCTGATACGTGCGATGCATACTTCAACACAGACACTCGACCCCTATTGTTTTCCCCAACGAAACTAGTGCGACCTGCTAGGAGCCTGTCCGACATTACCTTCGTGACGAGGCGAAGGAGGTGCGGCCAGATGCGAGGCCGCAGGCCCGGAAAAGCCGGAGGCCTATTCGCGGGAATACGTTGAGGATTTTTTCGGGCCGAGAACGACGCAGATGGTCGCGGATCGTTCGCCGTAGTAGAAAGGTCAGTGTCGGACATGCTCCTAGGCATCCCGTGCCAGTTGTGTTACAAACCTGCCGAAGGATTGTCGGGCTCACTCGAAGGTCGTTCACATGATGAAGGGGCAGCGTTCAACATCCCTCGCGCGATTGACCCTGGCGGGAATCGTATGCAGCATGGCCGTGACCGGCTGCCTCTCCCCCATCACGCTGAATCGCGCAGTGACGACCTATGATGAGGCGATCACGGATGCCATCTCCAAACAACTGCTCATCAACATCGCCCGCGCCCATCAGCATCAACCGATTCACTTCACCGGGGTCTCGAATATCGCCGCAACGTTCGATTTCCGAGTCAGCGCAGGCGCCACTCCGGCATTCACGGGAGAGGCCGGCAGGGCGCTGATGCCGATCTTCGGTGGCAGCGTGGCGGAGAACCCCACCATCAGTATCGCGCCGATCGAAGGGGAAGAATTCACCAAGCGACTCTTGACCCCCTTTCATGAAACCAAGTTCCTCCTCCTCCTCCGGCAGCGGTACGACATCGATCTGTTGCTCCGGCTGATGGCGCAGGAACTGCGGATCATGGAGAATGGCCAGGAGGTCGTCTACCGCAATACGCCGGCAGATCGAACAGGCTACGAGATATTCCGCCGGGCGGTGACGCACCTATCGGCCATTCAAGACCAGAACCATCTCTATGCCGAACCGCTCGTCTACAATAGGACCTGGACCATTCCCGCCGACTCCGTCACAGCTGAAGGCTTCCAGGCGTTAGAGAAAGAGTATCTCGTGACCTACAGCCAGAAAGACCGCAGCTACACCCTTCGGAAACAAATCACGGGACAAATTCTCATCACCAACTATGACCCCGCCACGCTCTCACTCGACGAACGGGCCCGGTTGATCGACGAAACGGAGGAAGGGCGCCTCAACGATGTATCCTTCGACATCCGCCCGGCATACGTCGGAGGGGAATACCCGCTCAAGGGAGATTTCCGGCTGCGAAGCTTCAATACCATTCTCAACTTTCTGGGCCGATCTCTTGAGGAAGACCCCGAATACCACGTCGACAAGGATCCGCGGACCCCAACGGTCCGCGACAATCCCATCCACACCATGGAACTCCTGCTGTCGGATGGAGCTCCCTCGGCAGCCGACCTGTCGATTCATTCCAACGGAAAATATTACGCCGTGAACACTACGGGACCGCTGGCGCGCTGGAACCGCGAGGCCTTCCAAATGCTGTATCTATTATTCCAAATGACCGTCAGCGAGGTGCCTCGCGTCGGAGTCCCCAGCATCACGATTGCGAAGTGACCGGGCCACAGAGTCCCCACCCCTCTGATCTTCGGCTGCAGCCACCCGCTCCCGCTGCACAACCCCGCCCCAAGGATCACCACGGCAACTGCGCCCGTACACCACGCCGAAGACACCCCGACCTCCGGCCCCGCCATCATGCGGAACAGCAGCGGTCTTCTCGCGGAGAAGACCGCCGCGTCGAAAAGCCAGCGCGGACGAGTTCCGTAATGTTGGATTGCAAGATCGACCTCTATCTGGGATTCCGAGTCTTGAAGAATTCTCTTCGTTTTTCCGTATCATCTAACTAAGATTATAGGGGAGCCTTTTACCCTACCCAGCTAAGGCGCTTATGGTCGGCCATAATCAGTCACATCATCATGACCCGGCGCATGCGCATGACCATGCCGGCTATGATCACAACCATGGAACGCTGGATCCAAGCCTTTTCGCGTCAGAGAAAGGGATTTGGGCTGTAAAGTGGTCCTTGCTCATCCTTCTGATTACGACCGTGCTCCAGGCCACCGTCGTTACTTTCACTTCCAGTGCGGCCCTTCTGGCCGACACCATTCACAACTTTGCCGATGCGGCCACCGCAGTCCCTCTGTGGGTAGCCTTTGCAATGGCGAGAAAGCCACCGACGAAACGATTCAGCTATGGCTACGGACGCGTCGAAGACGTTGCCGGAATCATCATTGTGTTTATCATGCTTGTGAGTGGCGTCCTTGCTGCGTACACGTCCATCAGTAGACTTTTCCAGCCTCAGGAGATTCACCAGCTTTTCGCGGTAGCCGCTGCATCTCTGCTTGGCTTCACCGGCAATGAACTCGTGGCGAGGTTTCGGCTTCGTGTTGGCAAAGAGATTGGGAGTGCGTCCCTGGTTGCCGATGGGTATCACGCTCGGACCGACGCCTTCACGAGCTTAGGGGTGCTTCTTGGAGCAGTTGGTGTATGGCTGGG
Organism: Nitrospiraceae bacterium; assembly: GCA_036004925.1. Taxonomy (GTDB): domain Bacteria; phylum Nitrospirota; class Nitrospiria; order Nitrospirales; family Nitrospiraceae; genus Palsa-1315. The sequence goes on from DASYRC010000005.1 coordinate 21,908, forward strand.
GGATACTCAGGCTGACCCGGTTGTCGGCCTTGTCATTACATTCGTAATTTTTAAGATCGTTTGGGAGTCTGGAAAATCGCTTTTTACTCGCCTGTTGGATGGGGTTGATCCGGAAGTCATTGACGAGGTGACGCATTCGGCACAACACGTGCCCGAAGTTTTAGAGATGACAGAAGTACGGGTCCGCTGGATAGGACATCGGCTCTTGGCTGACGTCAATATCGCCATAGAGTCGGATCTTTCAGTTGAACAGGGTCATGAAATTGCACGAGAAGTCCGCCATCAACTCTTGCACCATCTGCCGTACCTTGCCAATGCTACAATCCACATTGATCCTGCCACGGCTTCTGGTGAACGTCATCATGTCATTTCTGACCACACACATGACCAATTGCCGACCCATTCACACTAAGAAAGTTGTTCATTTTATGCTCGGCTTTGTGACGGACTTTTCTGGGTGAACTAGGGGATAAGGGACAGTCTATAAAAGTGTCCCTCGCAAAGAGACGAAAGCAATGCTGAAGTAGATGACGAGGCCGGTCACATCGACAAGGGTGGCTACGAACGGAGCTGAGGAGGCGGCTGGATCAAACCCCAAACGTCTCAAGAGAAACGGCAACAGGGTACACGTGAGAACTCCCCACATCACCACGCCAATCAACAAAAGTCCAACGGTCAGAGCCACTAAGAGCCAGTGTGGCCCATAGAGGTCGGCAGAAGGGACCATAGGGCAATTCTAAAAATCCGATCGCCTCCAGAATCGATCCTAACGCCAGACTGGTAAAGATTTCGCGCTGAATAACTCGCCACTAATCACGCAATCCTATCTCTCCCATAGCCAGACTCCGAATTACCAGTGTCGAAGCCTGCGACCCGGCGTTGCCTCCACTGGAGAAGATGAGTGGAATAAAGAGCTCGAGCACCACGGCTTTTTCAATTTCCTTCTCAAAAAAAACCTCATTGCGGTAGCGTGAACATTTCGTCCACGAAAAGGACCACAAGCCATCCTGCGCGCTCTTGGATCATACGACGCAACGCGATCTTGATGTACGGCCCACCAAGAACGATGGTCCCACCAATCTTTTGAATGTCCCCCGTAGCAGCAGCTTCCCTGACACGCAGAACGTCGTCAATCGTGACGATGCCGATCAACACCCCGGAAGAATCTGTCACCGGCAGTGCCGTGCGGCATTCCTGTTCAAAGACAGCCACGGCTGTCTCTTGGTCATCGGTCGCCTTTAACGCGATAAACTGGTTTTCCATCAAATTCGAGACAGCGTGGGCGGGTAGAGCAAGAAGCAGAGAACGGATATGAATATCGTCGATAAGATGGCCCAGCCTAGCGATAACGTACACCATGGAGCGAGTTTCACTATCCCGCCCATGCTCCCGAATGTGGGTCAGCGTCTGCTTAATGGACCAAGTCGGTTCCTCCGCTATATAGTCCCGGGTCATGAACGGCCGATACTATGCTCGGGATATCCCAAGAGGGTGACTGCGACAGTTCGCTCCTCCGGGCTTAGATGAGTCAAGAGCTGCCTGATCATGTTGGCAGGTAACTCTCCGAGTAACAGGGGACGGTCATCCTGCGGCATGTTGTTCAGCAAGGCTGCCAACTCCTCCTGTCCCACGGCTTTCAACAACCGTTCTTGCCCTGGGAGATCTAGAGATTAAAATGCTTCGGCAGCGAGTTCGCAGGGTAACATGCGAAGGACAATCATTTGATCTTCAATGGCTAGCTCGGTCATAACCCGAACTAATGCTGAAGGGGACCAATTCTTGAGCTTGTCCCGAAGCGCGAGCAGGTCGCGTTTCCGAAGAATCTCGTTTATTTCAGAATGGGAACGAACCACCATGTCCTTCACCTCTGCATAGAAACCGGGGTGGGATAGGGTGCTTCACCGAATACCTCCCTGCTTCCAAAACCGCTTAGGAACATCAAACGAGTACCGGAGTTGAACGGCCATATATTTTTGAACGAGTCCAGGCTTGTCCAATGGTTGGTCCTGTTCTCGATAGACGCTTATTTCCATGTCCTCGCGAAACCGCAACGCGAGCCCTATAATCCAATCCAACTCGGTAGGGTTGAGCTTGTTTCCAGCCTCCCGATCTGTAAAGAGATTCATATCCCCGTACAGCACCACCCTATTTTTGTAGAGGTCGAGGTCCGCGTGGGCCACATACCGAAAAAGGGCTTTCCCGGTATTATCTGGTCGCGCAAAGTAGTTACTGTTATGAAACAGCCAGCCGGCACCGGCATAGGCAGTCAAGTTCTGGTAAGGGAAGATTCTTTTCCACCAACTCAAATCATCTGTTGCCTGAAATCGAGACGTCAGCAAACTATCCGCATAAATTTGTTTAGTTCCGCTGTTATCGAGGGGAGCGTCTCGCTCATATTGGATGCGCCAACCAAATCGATTCACGAGACCTGTTAGAGCGAAGGTACCATCCCATTCGCTCAGCTCGATCCATCCTTTTGTCCGATCTGAGAAGAAGTTTTGATCCGTATAAAAGGTAAGATATTGCTTATAGAGGTCGGTTTCCAGGTGAAGCATGTGCCGGAGGCCGACCAATCCCGTGTTATCGGGACGAGCAGCAAAGGTCGGGTTGGATACGAAGGCGGCCGTGAGAAAATATCCCCCGAATAAGGTCTCTTCGGCTTCCCGTGCCGCCGCGTCGTCCGGCTGCTCCATCGACGGCAACGGACGACCGTATTTTTCCAAAGCATGGGACAAGGAAGGTGAAGCCAGGAGCCCAATGATACTCAGGACCAGGAGGCAAACCGCACGGGCGAGGCTGGTGATCTGTCGCTGTTCCAGACGCTTCTCTCTCCCTGTTCGAGTAAGAAACCAAATTGAGTAATCGACGAGATAAAACTGTGAATGACGGACTATGAGAAACGTCATAATGTACTCCATTCTCCCTGTCCCCGAGGAGACCGGGCGGAGCCATCATCACGCTCGTTGGATTAGGCCACGAGAGGAGGGGCTACGCGGGGAGATTGGGATATGCTCAAGGGCATGGGGTTCAAGCCGCCTTTGTCAGATTGGTTACAACCACCCGCACCCATATCAATCATCCCATGCAAATACGATTGTCCAGTATCCGTACGTTGTCGCGTAGCGGCGTTCAAACAGCAGACAGATGGGGCCTTCTACCTCTATGAACAAGATGTGTCAACCAGAAAATTCGACCATGTGTTTCAAGATCGACAGGACCAGTCTTTATTGAACACAGGTGTGAAAAATCTCATCGCAGTGATCGGTAGCATCAACCGACCGGGGCGCCGACCTATACTCTACCCCTACCACGCGATCATCTCCCATGAGGAGGTGCGCCCAACACCCATGATGCACTCCTGACCTACTTCCCTTGGAGAAGGAAAATGATTCCTCAAGCATCGACGCTTCCTTGTAGTATGTCAGTATTGTTCCCTCGGTCGTCTTCGTTTCCTGAAGAGGGCTGCCGACACAGGCGACGAGATCTTGTTTACTTTTCCCAAGCAAGGCTTTCCCGATGGGAGTCGGTTCAATCGAATGAGACGCAGCACAGCCGATAAGCCAGACGGCACTACATAGTACAAGGGCGGAGATGGTGCGGATCATGTGAGCCTGGACTGTTTTCTACAGCGCACAGTAGCACAAACCATAATTCTTTTTCTCCTATCCATTCAAGGTAACTCGCACAACGACCGTCGTTAATCCATGCCATACCCGTTGAAGTTTGAGAAATACGCAGGTGGAAAGGGGAGATTATGAGCTAGCTCGGTTTTCTGGCCCCTAAAGCGCGGAGCGCTGCGCAGATCGTCGGTAAGGACACGCGAGCGACCACCATACGCAACGTCGATACGTACGACAAGAACTCACGCCTTTCGTTCTCCGATGATTCCCTAATTGCTTGTACACCAGAAAGAACTTGTATAGGCGATCCACTCTGTCGCACTCTATGAGCCGCATGGTTCCGACACAGGGGCCTCGAACGCCGCATAGGCATGTCCACGACCTCAACGATGAAGAGAACGCTGCTGGCCGGAGCGATCGGCAACGTGCTCGAATGGTATGACTTCGCGCTCTATGGATACTTCGCACCCGTGTTCGCCGCCTTGTACTTTCCGTCCAATTCTCCCTCGGTGTCGTTGATCTCAGCCTTCGGAGTCTTTGCCGTAGGATTTCTCGCACGGCCCCTCGGGGCAATGTTGTTCGGCTATTGGGGCGATACGCTGGGACGGCGCAATGCGTTGGCCTGGTCGATCCTCCTCATGGCTATTCCGACTTGCCTGGTGGGGCTTTTGCCGACGTACGAAACCATGGGGGTGATCGCCCCCATAGCCTTGACGCTCTGCCGGTTTCTCCAAGGATTGTCGGTCGGCGGAGAATTCACCGGGTCCGCCACGTTTCTCGTCGAACACGCACCAGCTTCGCGCCGCGGCTATGTCGGGAGTTGGGCGGGCTTCAGTGCCCAGATCGGCGCACTTTTGGGATCCGGGGTGGGGGCGCTGATCGCGTCAAACCTTGCGGACGAGGCACTCCGTCAGTGGGGGTGGCGGATTCCCTTCATGATGGGCGGCCTCATTGCCGTGGTGGGTTGGTACGTGCGAACCGGAGTTCCGGAGTCGCCCGCCTTCGAAACCATCCGCCTGGCAGGAGGACTCGCATCTTCCCCCGTCCGCGACGTGTTCACAACGCAGCGCCTTGCCGTGGCAAAAGTCGCCGGCCTCGTGTGGCTGCACGGCGTGGCGTTCTACCTACTGTACGTCTACCTGACGGCCTACCTCGTGACGGTGACGACCGTTCCACTTGCCACCGTACTCGTTCTCAATACGGGTTGCATGGCGCTGCTGGCCCTATTGATTCCCTTGATGGGTGCCTGGTCGGATCGAACCGGGCAAGCTCCTCTGCTGACGACGGGAGCGATGGGAATCGCGCTCTTGTCGTACCCGTGCTTTCTCTGGCTCACGAGCAATGACCTGCCCCGCATGATCGCGGCGCAAATCCTGCTTACAGTGCTGGTCGCCTGCTACATGGGACCGTTCTTTGCCGCTGTTGCCGAGCTGTTCCCCACGCCGCAACGCTATACCGGCCTCTCGGTCGGCTACAACATCGGGGCAGCCTTGTTCGGCGGCACTGCCCCGCTGATTGCCACGCTCCTCATCGAATGGAGCGGCAACGTCTTGGCGCCCGCCTTCTACTTAATCTTTTGCGCGACCGTGTCTCTCGCCGTCACGCTCACGCTTCGAAACAGAGAGCCGGCACCGCCGCCTCCATAACGACAGGGGCGTGCGGTAGAATCATCCAGGCCATGCCTACACCCCGCCCAGAGAATTGGACTCTCCTCCCTCTCCGACTGCTGCTGGCGACGTTTGCCTGGCTCTTCTGGCCAAGCGTCGCACTAGCAGTCGACTATGGCAACGAGGTCACCGTCTGGATCGAACAGGGCCGGGCCATTGCCACCAGTTTGGTGAGCGGCCGGCGGGAGATTCCCCTCGACGCACAAGAAACCGTGACCGGCTCAGGTGCAAGCGGCATCAATGCCGTTGTCGTGACCTCGCGCCGACTGCTGGGGTTTTCCAGCCGTACCCTGACTTGGTCTGAGACGGATCGCGATCTCAATGAAAAGGTCCTCGAACGGCGGGTGTTGCCCATATTCAGCGTGGTGAGAACGGACAAGCATCTGTACGGATTTCGCGGAGCGGACGGAATCTGGCTAGATGAAGCCCTCGGGGTACGAGAAACGGTCAAGATGACCCAGACGACTGATTATGGGGCGGTGTTCGTCACGAACGAACGGCTCGTGGGCTTTGCCTCTCTGCTAGGCGACTTCTCCTCAAAGGCCCTCGGCATTCACGAGCACATCACGCAGTTGGACAACCAGAAAGGCCTCGTGATCGTCACCACCAGCAACCGCACACTTGTTTTCGGCAGCCGCTTAAGCGGATGGGAAGAATTCGAGTGATGCTTCGACTGTGTCAGTCGCGTACTTGTCGAAAGCCCCCGTTCTCGTCTGTAATCACGCACGCAAAGTCAACATGGCGCTTCCGATAGCCTTCACCTCTGCTCATGAACGGACAGGGCTGTCTCAATCATTAGAATTTAAACTGCGCAAAAGCACAGGCAAAAGCACAAACGCCGCCGCATCCGACTGGCATCACATCTGCATAATCCCACCATTGAAAGTCCGTACGACCTTCCATCGGCAAGACCGGGGGAAAGGACCACGTTATGGTGGTGCGACAATATCCTCGATTCCAAGCGACTTTTTCCGGTACCCTTTTCCACCAGAGTCACCTCCATCCGATTGACAGGGCGCTGGATCTCTCGCGCAAAGGATGTCGGCTCGAAAGTCCTATTCGAGCCTTCACAGGAATGAAGGTGGATCTTCTGCTCTACATCCGTGAAGAAAAGACCCCGATCCTCATCCAAGGTGCCGTCGTACGCTGGTCAGGCACGCACGGGATCGGCATTGAGTTTCAGTCCCTCGCTTCCCCCCATCAGGAACGGCTGAACAGCACCCTTCAGCAACTCGAAACCATAGCCGGTCACAGCTAACACCCATCGACAGGACAGCTCATTAACACATCAACACATCCCGCGCGCGGGCGAGTTGAAGAAAAGGGCACGCGACTATATCTCTGCGCTTGATTGCTCGCTGAGCCAGGCTTCGAACGCATCACGGAGCATGCGTTTATGGTGTGGTTGGTACCCGGGGATGCTGGAGTAATCTTCCAATTCCAGCATCTTCTGAATCATGATTACCGTATACGACGCACCTTGAGCTTCATGATCTTTGTGCCATACGGCAAGACGACTCTCCCCCTCGCCAGTCCTGACTTCCTCGAAGACATGCCAATCACAGTCTTGTGAATACCGGAGGTAGGCCATGGCGTTACTCAAGAACTAAAACAAACCCGCGCACGGACGAGGCGAGTTAGGGGCTTGATACCATTTTCTTCCCGCGTGTGGTGAGAAGGCAACCAGTCTTTGTTACCCTGCTTCGACCGTGACATCCGTGGTCACCGAGTTGGCAATAAAGCAGTCGCTATGGGCTCGCTCATGGAGTGCGGCAATCTGCTCCGGCGTCGGAGGAGTCGGCCCTCCGAATGCCACCCGAGGATGCAAAATGACTCGCGTGATGGCGAGCTTTCCCTTCTGGTTCTTTTCCAAAAATCCCACGGCATGATCGCTGTACTGATCCACGACAAACTGTTTCTTGGCTGCCGCTGCCAAGAAGGTCAGCATATGACAGCTCGACAAGGCAGAAACGAGGGCTCCCTCTGGATTCACATGAGCGGGATTCCCACGATAGGCGGGGGCGGCTGAGGCAGAAATCCGAGCGCCACCTTCAAAGACCAGCACATGGTCTCTATTATACGACTCGTAGGAAAAGTCCTCCGTGCCCCTCTTCCACTCCAGCGTGACCTTGTGTTCAGACATCGGCCAACCCCCCTCTATTTAAAGTTAGTAGATGCCGCACGAATCGATTCCAGACGGTGCGCGAACGAGTCTGTCAGAAAAGTAGCACCCCCTGATTTGTCGTCCAGGCACTCCTCAACGATCTGCCCTGGAACAACCTAAACTGGCATACTCCAGCACATGCATTTCAACAACTGTTACAGTGGATCTAGAAGGCACTTTGGCACCGTTTTCTTTCCTTCTGTCTCCAACATATGAAGAACGTCCACTCTGGTCAAGGGGAAGAGTTATCCATCCAAGACAGAATGTCAAAATTCAAATCCTGGCAGAATTACTACTCTTTTGGACAGACCAGGGACAACATGCCCTCTAAGCATTAACTCCTTGCCCCCCTCCTTCTTCCTCTATCCTTTAAACCGTTTGAAATACTTACGTTTGTTCGCCTCGTAATGTTTGGCAAACCATTTGCGGGTTCGAAAGGCAGAAGCAGACATCTGAAATTGCCATATGCACCCCAGGGAAGTCTCATCGGCTTTTTGTTGCACAAGTACAACCCTATTGTCATTGCTCGGAGGTCCACAATGAAGAAGACTAGGATCGCAATCGCGACAATCTTTCTGCTCTGCACTGTAGGTGGGACTGTCCTCACAAGTGAAGCCTCGACCACCTTTGCAGGTGCGATTGTAGGTATCGATCAAGCCCAGCGGACGATCACATTCCAGACGAGGGACGGACAAACCTGGACACTACCTGTCGCCGATTCCAACATCTTGAAGCAGGAGCAGATCGCCAAAGGCGATCGAGTCAGCATTGAGGTCGACTTGAGCGGAAACGACTTGAGCGAAAGAATCACTAAGATCACCAAGGTTCGCGAGGGTCAGCTGTTCGAACCAACCCAATCCCTCAATGAAGTCAGGCCATAATGTCACACAGGCAAGGGAATGATGACTCGCAGCTTTTAACGAGAATGAATGGCCCAGCAGAGCAATACACCGAAGGATGATTAAGGAGGGAATCATGGGTAGCTCTCACCGAAATATGGCAGCCATCGTTGCCTTGGTGACCTTGCTTACGTGCCTGGGGCTTCTCTGGAAACAAAGTGTCGGCGCAGAGCCACCACGAATCATCGACGGTTCAAATGTCACGTTCCTTTACCAGATTACCGTTCCCGGCGAAGGCGGGTTCGAACTTCGAGATCTCGGTCAATTCGTCCAGGGACGACACCAATTGCTACCGGCTTTGGAGCGGGAGGTCACTGGCATGAAGACCGGCGACGAGAAAAGAGTCGAGCTGGCTCCTGAGGAAGGCTTCGGCCCATATGACGTGCAGAAGAAGAAAACCATTCCGAGGAGAGACGTGCCGGCCGAGACAAAGGAAGGAGATGTCATTGAGGATCGCACCGGGCAGGAGGCGACTGTGACCCAGTTGTCAGACAGCTCTGCGGTGGTGGATTACAATCATCCGCTGGCAGGAAAGCCTGTCGTTGTAAAAATTAAGATTTTGCGAGTGGATGATCCGTCATGACAGTTCAATCAGGAGGTGCGCCATGAACGAACGATTTGTGGCAGGAGACGGACTTCGAAATTATTCGATTCGTCTCCAAGAGACTCATCGAATGGCGAAATGGGGCAGATCCGTTGCCATAGTACTGATCGTGACCGTCATGGGCTTGACCATGATCCCGCCGGGATCGACCCTGGCTGAAGATCAGTCATCCAGCACGGACAGTTCAAAAGACACTGGGATACATGTGGCAAGTTGGCTGCTTACGATTCCCTATTGTGCCGGCAAAAGCGCATTCGCTATCGCAGGCAGCGTCGTCGGTGGCCTGGGGTACGCGTTTTCTGGGGGAAACCCAAAAGCCGCAGAGTCCGTCTGGACCACAAGCGTCTATGGGACCTACATCCTCCGACCACCCCATCTCAGAGGCGAAGAACCGATCCAGTTTCTCGGCAAGGCTGAGGGGAGCCAAAGCGAGCCTATGAAGCGTGCCTCAGTGACATCCGATCAAGCGAACAAGTGAGACATTGAAAAGGCTCACCTGTTTGTTTGATGCTGATACGGTTTTTAACCGTCTCTCGTGAAACGTGAAGCGTATCTCGTGGGTACAATGTATAGGTGGTCTCTCTCGTTTGATTGGTTTGTTTGACTGGACGAGACAAACCAATATCAACGAGACGAACTAGAGCCAATCGGTCAGGCACAACCGAGGAGAGTCGCAGCCTTGGGAGACCGGCAGGGATAGGTTGGCAGTCACCATGAGCGCGAACCCAATGCATACTCGCCGCGCGCGGACGCGGCGGTCAGAAAGTAGAATGTCCCCGGTTTCTCGACTCAGAAGAAGCGGGAGGCTGAACCAAAAGACTACTGGAGCTTCTGTGTATTCAAGGTCCTCCGGTTCGAATGTAGACGGAAGGCTTTGGCAAGAATTTCGCACTCGGCAAACCGGCTCGACCTAGGTCCGAGTGAATACAGTCCCGATCTTATCAAGAAGGTGATTCCTCAGAACTCGAACTTCGTGAGATCCTGTCTCGAAACCTTAGAGGGATCCGATGAAAGCCACGACGTCGTGCAGATGGGTCATCACGCTCAGCCTCATCAGCATATCCGCTGCTGTCGCGGGTTCCACACCAGCACACTCCCAGTCAGCCGCCGCATCGGGGTCAGTGGAATCGCGTCCTGGCGGAAGCCATGAGACACCCATACCACCGACAAAACCGAGGGGGTCCCATCCAGATGGCACTATGCGCAGCATGCGACCCCCTGATATACCAGGCCAGACACCGGTACCAAGTGACCGGACACGGGCACTAGAAGAGCGGCTGCGGAGTGGACAGATGGAGCGGCCGATTGCCCAAGGTCAGATCAGTGACTGGTTGGAGCAATTGCACAGCGGCTCAGCAGAGAGCGCAACTGCTGAAACAGCCCCCGGGCAATCGGTTCAGGGGAAATAGGCTGGATTAAGTCGGTAGTCCGCGGTCGGCCACCGACATGTTGATCGCGCTCGGTTGATTGCTGGACGGACGCTCTTGGTACCTGCCACATCTCACTTATCGAAGACTGCATGGACCGCCTCGAAACCAGCAGAGCCGAACTTTCCTTCGATACAGTTCAATCGCCGCACGCGGACGAGACGATGGGAAAAGTAGAAGGCCTCCGTCTTCTCATCTATTGTTCAGCTTGCACACTTGCGCAGTTCGGAAGGCGTAAGTGCTGATATGCTACGTCTAGAGAAGGAAAATGTACTCAGACACGAGGAAAGTTGAAGGGACTGCGGGGCCGTCGAGCTTAGGGGAAGCTTTCCGAAGGGAGAGAGCCAGGTCTTGCAGTCACACATATTCGAATCACACGCCACGCCTCTTGCCGTAACCGGTGAAACAATTTTCCATCAAATCTATAGTGATGCCTGGTCCCATCCTCTATTTTTATTCAGGCGAGCCTCCTTTGAAATTTTTCAACGTGCTGTCTGCCTATGAACCATAACCCTGGGGTGAACTCCGTAGCGAAGCAGTGCAAAGAGTAGGCACGGGGGGTTGCCTTTCTCTCCAAACGGTTGCGTTCTGACGCGCTAGAAGTTAGGCGCGACGTTGTGTTCAGCGCATATCATTCGTGCTTCGAAGGTAGTGACGTGCGGATTGTCGCTGATTTTGACTAGCCTGGAAGCCCCCGCGCTTTCCTTGCGCACCAATGGTGAGGCACCCTGCATCAGCGATTCTTTCGGGAATCTATACAGATCTCCGCTCCCCACTTCCACATAGGCTCCCGGTTCATTGATGTCGTGCGAGGTAATCTCGGAAAGCCATGCAGTTGAGCGAGGTTCGATCGACGTTAATTTTGCCTGCTGGTGGGCCATTTCCCTGTCTCCTTTTATTTCGAGTTACCCCCGTGCCTACGAGTTCACGTTTCAGGTACGTCTTCCGCAAATCACTACCGGGCCTGCATAGCCATTTGATCAAAGAACGCGCTCGCGCGTTTCCTGATTTCTTCCGGCGTGAGGTTTTCTTTGCGGGTCGCCAGGTTCCACTTGTGACCAAATGGGTCTGTGAGCTGCCCGCAGCGATCGCCCCAGAACATATCCGCCACCGGCTTGTCCGCTTTCGCACCGGCTGCCACAGCGCGGGTGAAGGCCTGATCCGCATCTTGAACATAGAGATAGAGACTCACGGGCGTGCCTCCCAGGCTCTGCGGCCCCTGACATCCCATCTCGGGGTGTTCTTCACCCAGCATCATGATCGAATCCCCGATCTTGATTTCCGCGTGCATGATACTCTTCTCATCTGGTCCGAGGAAACGCATGCGCTCCTCCGCCCCGAACGCGCGTTTGTAAAACCCGAGGGCCTTCTCCACATCCTTCATGGTGAGCGCCGGGGTGACGGCATGATAGCCGGCTGGAATTGGTGTCACTGATGGTGCCATGGCATCCTCCCTTGTGTGAATAGCCCGTGGACTGGAAATGTTTTGACGTGATCGGCACACTCCACCGCCCTCGTTGCCGATCCTTGTTCTTAACTAAACCAGCCCGCGTTGTGCAAGGCTAATGCCGCTTATGGCTACCTGGTGAGAATGAGACGTATCGAGACAGAGGAAGTGAGCGGAACCTCACGGATCACGTGAGGAGAATCGTTCGGCAGGTCAACTCCACAACCTTCGAATGCAGTGGTGACCACACAGAGGACCAGAGAACAATCTGTCCGGCACTAGCAAGGCCGCGTGAATGTTATGACTGCAAATGACTCGCTGTTTCGATCACTTCGAGTTGATCATGCTGTTCGGGAAGAATGTTCCGCACCAGACAAAATGTCAACTCCGAAAGTTTCATGGCAATGGAAAGTGACCATTTGCACGTTCAGTCGGCGTGACACCACACCGTTGGCCGCCGAGCATATCCGGCATGCACCGGATCGTTCCTGGATACACCGATCCGGCCGGCGCAGAAAGCGTGTACGGGGGAACAGGCGGCCAAGGTTCAGCTTCAAAGCCACGAGAATACGACTTCGGGACCCGGGGACTCGGGGCCGTGATGGTCCCAGAAACGGTTCGACGCGTGGAGAGAGCTGACGATGACGGTGTCACATGCTCAGAACTGAGAGCGGACTCCTCACCTGGCGAAAGACTCGGCGAGAAGTATTGTGACAGCCAATCGGGAGGCCACGAAGACGACTCCCGTTCAGACTTCGGTGTGTCACTCGATTCGGAAGTAAACGAAGTCCGTAGGCGCTCCTTAGCCATCATGGCCCGAATTGCTGCCAGATTTTTCTCCCCTTCATCATCGGATTGGGATTGCGTTGCCGACAATTCGCTCAGGTCCACCGGCTCTCCCAAGTCGAAACCGGCACATCCGAGTAGGGACAAGCTCATGATCATCCAGACAAACCACATACGGCATCAACTCAATGAGAACAATACCGCCTCCCGCCTAGTCCGAACAGTACGCAGGAACAGTCCCAGCTTCGCTCGAGTTGATATTCCCATCAGTTGAGATAGTACTTCCCCTCCTGAATCCAGGAAAAGTTGTCCGACGAACGCAGAATGTCAGCGGCCACATCCTTGCAGAAATTCAACTCTTTAAGAGAGAGCATGGGACAACATGTTCTCAGAACCATATCTCCTTCTGACCCTCACCGTTAGTCAAGAAGCTCTAAGTCTTTGCAATACTGACCGTTTTATTTCCTTTCAGTCTCTGGCAAATGATTTGCGCCCAGAGCATGGAGAGGATCGGACCATCCTCACAGGGCAGCGCTAAGGAAATCGTATCAACGCGGTGCTGCCCACCTACAACCCTGTTGTCGCCAGTCGGAGGTGCAACATGAAAAATTACCAGCTCACAATAGTGGCAATCAGTCTCCTTTGCCTGCTGTTGGGCCTGAGCACCCTCACCAGTAAAGCGACAACCACCTTTATAAGAAGCACAATCGTAGGCATCGATCAGGCCCGGCACACCCTCACATTCCGGACGCTGGAGGGTCAATCCTGGACGCTCCCCGTGGCAGATCCCAATATCTTGATGAAGGAGCAGCTCTCCCAGGGCGATCAGGTCTCGATCGAACTCGACCTGACTGACAGTATCAGCAAGATCATCAAGCTGGCCGGGCAGCCTCGGTATGAACAAACCCAATCCCGTGATGAGGTCAGGCCATGACCCTGAAAGACGTGAGAATGATGGCTCGCAACTTCTAACGAGAATGAACGGCCCAGCAGAGCCATCCACCGGAGCAGCATTAGGGAGGGAATCATGGGTGTCTCTCACCGGAATATGGCGGTCGTCGTTGCCTTGGTGACCTTGCTTACGTGCCTGGGGCTTCTCTGGAAACAAAGTGTCGGCGCAGAGCCTTCACGAATCATCGACGGCTCAAGAGTCACGTACTTTTCCCAGATTACCGTTCCCGGCGAATGCGAGTTCGAAGTTCGAGATCTCGGTCAATTCGTCCAGGGACGACACCAACTGCCGCCGGCTTTGGAGCTGGTGGTCACTGGCATGAAGACCGGCGACAAAAAGAAAGTCGAACTTTCTGCGGAGGAAGGCTTCGGCCCTTATGATGCGAATAAAACGAAAACCATTCCGAAGAGCGACCTGCCAGCCGGGACAAAGGAAGGAGATGTCATTGAGGATCGCGCCGGGCAGCAGGCGACCGTAACCCAGTTGTCAGACAGGTACGCAGTGATGGATTACAATCATCCGCTGGCGGGAAAGCCCCTGAGCATCAAGATTTCGATCTTGCGTGTGGATGATCCGTCATGACAGTTCAATCAGGAGGTGCGCCATGGACGAACGATTTGTTGCAGGAGATGGACTTCGGAATTATCCGATTCGCCCCCAAGAGGCTCATCGAATCGCGGAATGGAGCAGATCCGTTGCCATAGTACTGATCATGACCGTCATGGGCTTGACCATGATCCCGCCGGGATCGACCCTGGCTAAAGATCAGACGTCCGGCACTGATAGTTCAGAAGAAGATACAGGGATGCAAGTGGCAAGTTGGCTGCTTACGGTTCCCTATTGTGCCGGCAAAAGCGCATTCGCTATCGCAGGCAGCGTCGTCGGTGGCCTGGGATACGCATTTTCCGGGGGAAACTCAGAAACGGCACAGTCCATTTGGACCAAAACCGTCTATGGGACCTACATCCTCCGACCAGCCCATCTCAGAGGCGAAGAACCGATCCAGTTTCTCGGCAAAGCTGAGGGGAACCAAAGCGAGCCTATGAAGCGTGCCTCAATGACATCCGACCAAGTGAAGAAGTGAGAGGTTACAAGAATTCATCCATTTGAAACCGTTTTGTACCCGTGGTGGGCGACAGGGTGGATTTAAGTCGCTTCTGTACAGGACACGCTTGCCGGAGGTGCGGACGTGCGTAGCTAAGTCAGCCCGATGCCGAATACTTTGGCTGCTTTTTTCACATCCCGCGGCTTGACCCATAGAATGGCACCGAAGCGTCCCTGGCCGGCAGTGAGGCCGGTCACCGCGGTCATGTTGATCCTGGCCGAACCAAGTCGATCAGTCAGATCGGCCAGCGCTCCCGGGCGATCATCGCCGTCCACCAGCAAGCACATTTTTGGTCCCTGCATTTTCAACTTATGCTCTTTCGCTACGTTCTTGAAAGCGGTGGGATCTTCCGGCACCACATCCACCTGTGTGCGGCGATTCCGAGGAAAGGCATGCACTGCCAGCAAATTCACTCCTGCCTCACGGAGTGGAGCAAGCGCGCCGGCTAATGTCCCTGGTTTATCCGCAATCTGGACCTTGAAATATTGGGCAGTTCGAATCAGATCGGCCATCATACCCTCCTCTACCCGCCCGAATAGCGGGTATCATCCGACAGGGAATGCTTCGCGCGAAAACAATGTGTGATGGAATCATCATCACGGGGACCTACCTCCGCAGGAGTCGCGCAATGATGGGATGAAAGTTTACGTGGTATAGCCTAGGCCATAAACCAGGCGAAATGCAACAGGTAAAGTCCACTTTCAGGTACAGAGTTGCGGCTTCTGACGGTCTTTCCTAAAGATGGTCCCATGTCCTTCGAGCCAGCTTCAACTGACCCTCGCTTCGCTGAAGGTAGCGTCCGCCGCACGCGGACGAGGCGAGGATCCGCGCATCTAGTCCGGTTGTTGATCGATCACTGCTTTGATGGTGAAGAATCGCCGAACCCCGACCCCTAAGAACACGAGACCTGTCACCAACGACACCACACCCAGTGGTTGAATGCCGGGCATCTCAAGCCACCACACAGCAGGAATGCCGACAATGAAAAACCCCAGCGCGGTCCTGATGTATGACAGCAGCGTGCGCTCGTTCGCCAACTCAGTCCGTTGCCGAGCCAGCCGGTCTCTAATTGCTGTGTCTAATCTCTCGGGCATAGACGATCCGCGAATCCTCGCCGAAACGTTACCCCTTCAGAGAGCGAAGCTCAACAGACCAGGAGAGAAGGCCGTGCGAAGAAGAGAAGACGCGCGCGCGGACGTGATGAGAATGGTTCCCGGCACCTTTTTCACGTTACGAAAGATGCTGTTTGATCGCATCGTAGATTTTTCGCGCGCGTACCTCATTTCCTGTGACACTGACCCGAATCGTCAGACTGGTTCGCGAATCCGAAAGGGATTCCAGATCGATCCACACATGCTCCCCATCGGCAAACTCTGATTCCACATGCGCTGATAGTTTGTCAACTTTGTCTTCCAGGAGCTTCAGCTCTTGTTCAGCCAAGGCGGCGACGGTTGCGCTGTGTACGACGGACATCTTGTAGCTCACCTCGTCTTGCAACTTCCCCATCACATACACCGCTCCGGCAGCTCCCCCGGCTGCACCCACAACCAACGAGAGACAACCAGAGCAGAGAAGCGCAAGCAGCGCACAGAGCACGAAGCCAGGTACCCGCGAGCACCACACCTTACCGTAAGCGTTGAAGCGCATTGTTGGCGTTGTCATATGAAGAGCCCTCCTGACGCAATGACATAAATCGGCCGACGAGACCGATGAAAATCCGAGAGTGAACAGCAATATGAGAACTGAAACGGTTCCCAACATTGTTGTTTCCGCGATTATCTGAAATTCTATTGGTGTACACCGGGCAAGACAACCGCCGCGCGCGGACGAGGCGAAAAAGGCTCCTGCCAACTTTTCCGCATCATACTGCCCCGGCTCAATCTGGGCATCGCGCCTGAACCCGAGCGCGGGCAAGAACACCTCATAAAACGTTCGTGCCCGTGGCTCCTGAGCCTTTGGCCCAGCCTTTACTTTCCGCCTTGGACGGACAGTTCCCAGCGGTAGCCATCAGGATCGTGGAACCATAAGCCCCTGTGAGGTGAGCCGGGTGACTCCGGGCCGATTTCGTTGCCAGGATCTTCTATCATGACCTTGTGCTTCTTCAGGTGCTCGAGCGCCTTTCGCAACGCGGTCATGGTCGGCAGATGAAACGACATGTGACCAATCGTTTTCGGTGACGGTTTACCTTTCGACCAGACGATTGTCACGTTGTCGTTGCCAACTGCAACCCCCTCCTCGAACTCAAACTCCTTACGCAATCCCAGTACGCGCACAAACCATTTCGCGCTGCGCCGCGGATCACGGACGGCTAGTCCGAAGTGACCGACAGTGCCAATTGTGAACGGTTCCTTCATGGCTGCTACCTTAGCGGAATTCGTGAACGCTTGCCAAGTGCGGGCCGGCGAAGGGTCGCATCCAGGCCTGACGGGAACTCGTTAGGCCGACACTTCCACCCTGCCGCTCCAGCGCTGCCTCCAGAACTCTTTTGTCCGGATGCAGCCTGCTGCCTTATCAATTCATCTTCTACGATGGGGTCGTGGTGCCCGGCGTCGTGATACTCTTCGTGTCAGGTGCAGGATGATCGCGGAGAGCTGGGGCGGATCGGGATTCGTGCAGCATCCCTGGCTTGCCGGCATGATTCTGCTGTTTGTGATTGAATTCGACGAGGGCACTAGCGTCACCCGGCTCTATTTCATGCGCGTACACCACCTCACCAACGACGCGCTAGCCCAAGGAGCCGTGACGACTGAACTCACCCCGCCCGAAAAGAACACCCCCCGACCCGCCCCGCGCGGACGAGGCGATTAGAAATGAAGAATGTCGCCGTATCCCTGACAGATCCCCACGTCTGTGAACGCTGCGCGCACCACGGATGTTGCCGCAAAGGTTCCTGCCGAAGTGCTTGGTTACCCCTGACGAAACGACTGCGGCGAGACCAGTCCAACGTTGGTCCCCTGAATGGGATTATGCAGCCGATTAATTCCTTCACGGCAATACCCAAGTGGCAACCACCGGCAACCGCCGCAAATGGAGGGCAGATCATCCCCCGTCACTGAAGTCTGAATCCGCGCAAGAATGTCGTGCCAGCGAAGACGATCCCCTACCTTCAGCCCGAGCCTCCGCAGCACCTCGTGATCCTGTTCAATCATCTCCTCCTCCGATCTCTCGCCGTTGAGCATACAGCCAGATGGGTGACGGTGTGGACAGGCCGCACAGACCGCATCCGGAGACGCAAGAACTTCGACCAGGACCTCGGGGTGATCGGTTAACGTACGGTGGATTGCGTCCATGTTCGCGATAAATTCAGAACTGTACCCTTCCCCGCGAAACCCTTGCAGACACAAGAGCGTATGGCCTCGGAGACGAACCGAAGCGGAAGAATCGTCGTCCCTAACGAGATCGGCCATGGCGATAGAACCTCATGGAATTGCGGATTGTGCCACCGCAAGCCAGCCGAGTCAAAACAACCCTCAAGCCTCACTGCTCGGCCTCTCCCATCGGCGCTTAGAAATGGTGACACCAGTTCCTTGCTGTCAAGAGTGAAGACTCGATTCGTTCACTCAATATTTCATCGCACACCACGCCCCACGCAGCGACAGGCAAAGAATGCCAAGAGTATTCTCATCAAAAAATCCCAGCCTCTTTTAATTTTCTCCCGGAAAAGGAAAATCTTCCCGATTTCCCCTTCGGACTGGGCTACTCCCGCAGGAGCGCTCCCGCTGCCCGTTCGCCACAGATTGACTAGGCCGCCCAGGGGGGATTATCGTAGTCTCGCCAGAAGAATGACGGGAACGAAGATTCAACGTCCCCTTGTGCGCTCTCTGAGACAAACTCTCCGGCCCCGCCGTTCCGACAGGACAGAGTACCGACTCACAAGTGTACTCGCTGAGATACACTCTCAGTGAGTGGCGCCTCCGAACACCACGGAAGGAGATCTCGCCGTGGAATCTACCAAGAAACGACAGGACTGCAAGAAGTCTGAGAGTGTGGTGATTTCTCAAGGTACCAGCGACCTGAGCCTCCCATTCCGGAGGATCAGGGGCGATTATGAGATCCGCACCTGCATCACGGGTTACGGTCGTTGATGCTGGAGGACTGGTTACACATCCTACGAAAGGGAGGTCGCGCTCATGCCTATGTATGAATATAAGTGTCTGGACTGTGGGAAAGAAGTGGAGCTCTCCTTGCGTTTGAAGGATCACGAGAGCGGGTCGGTTGCCTGTCCGTCTTGCAAGAGCAAGCGCATGGAGCAATTGATCTCCAGCGTCATGGCCAAGACAAGTCGGAAGAGTTGAACGGCCGGAGGCTCGCACTCATTTCTCGGCTCCATGCTGGCCGCATCAGATTTTGAAGTGCCGTCCCGAAAGAGGACACTGCGGGGCATTCTGGATTTCCGCAGGCGTCGATTCACTTCACGACGCCCAGAGAATCAGTACGCCCTGTCATCCCCCCTGCACGCTTTCTCAGTTTTTGACTAGTGGAGAAACAGCCGGTGCGGAGGCGCCGCCACGCGCGGACAAGGCGTTGCGACAAAGACTCCCGACGAGCCGACATTCACAATCGCTGTGATTGGTAGCTCGGTATGCTCATCCTTGTTTTCGCATATAGGTGATCTCCATCATCTTCATGTCTTTGCTGCGCATGCCGCTGCCCCATAGTTCAAAGACCTGAGTGTTCGCATCCACAATCTTCCAGACCGCATGGTGCTTCATGGTGCCTTCAATCGGATCTTGGTGACCGCCTTTTAGCTTGACGGTTTTTCCATCAGGGCTGCCGGTCCCCTCCATGACGAAGATGCCGGTCCCCATCGAATCCATCCAGGTCGAGACATACTTCTTCGTATAGTTGTCGTAGCCGGTCACGCCGATGCCGGTGAACGGCTGTCCCATCATCTCCCCCGTGCATTCCTGCTGAAGAAATCGGCCGTCGAGCAACACCTTTTCTTCGCAGGACCCCGTCGATTCCATCGGAGGCTTGCCGGGCTCCATCCATTCTTTAGTCTGGGTTGTCCAACTACCGGCCAGGCTCGCAAACAACTTGTGCGGCTCGCCGGGCGTGGCGAGTTTCTTATACACCTCCATCATGGCCTGCGGGTCCATCTGCTTCTGTGGTTTCTTTTCTTTTGCCGCCACGAGAGATGCGGACATGACAAGACAGAGACTGGTGAGTGTAATGAGTGTGAGACGCATGGTTGCCTCCTTGGGTTTAAGCGTACATCTTGGCCGACGGCGATGAGAGGCGGAGTCAGCCACAGTGTCGTGGCTTCATCCACTCCCCATCCGTATGCAAGTATCATTTAGCGGAACATGCTTTGAAAGAAAGTGTGTGGAATCCCCATCCCGGAGAGACACCTCCGCAGTAATGATGGGATGAAGTAATACAGCTATAGCCTAGGCGCTCAACATGGCGGAAAGCAACCGGGGTCGGCCCACTTTCAAGGCTGCGTTCCCACAGAAGACTTGCATCGTGGTCGGAATGTTTCTCGCAGGCGCCAAGACATTGGGCGCCGCGCGCGGCCGAGGCGAAACGGTTCATGACACCTTTTTAGCCTTCAGCCTCTACTTTCCGCCTTGGACGGACAGTTCCCAGCGGTAGCCATCAGGATCGTGGAACCATAAGCCCATGTGAGGTGAGCCGGGTGACTCCGGGCCGATTTCGTTGCCAGGATCTTCTATCATGACCTTGTGCTTCTTCAGGTGTTCGAGCGCCTTTCGCAACGCGGTCATGGTCGGCAGATGAAACGACATGTGACCAATCGTTTTCGGTGACGGTTTACCTTTCGACAAGACGATTGTCACGTTGTCGTTGCCAACTGCAACCCCCTCTTCGAACTCAAACTCCTTGCGCAATCCCAGCACGCGCACAAACCATTTCGCGCTACGCCGCGGATCACGGACGGCTAGTCCGAAGTGACCGACAGTGCCAATTGTGAACGGTTCCTTCATGGCTGCTACCTTAGCGGAACACATGAACGCTTGCCAAGTGCGGGCCGGCGAAGGGTCGCGTCCAGGCCTGAAGGGAACTCGTTAGGCAGGCACTTCCCCCAGTCGTTCCAGCGCTGCCCTCCAGAATTCTTTTGTCCGGAAGCGGCCGTCGCGCGCGGACAAGGCGAAATGGTTCCTGACACCCTTTTCTGTCGCGCAAGCACAAGAAACCCTCAAGCTATTCGAGATCACAACGCGCGCACGGACTAGGCGAAAATGTTCTCGATGCCGATGATGCTTGCCAAATTATGTGTCCACTCCGGGCTTGGACTGTAGCAAAGCAAAGAGACGATCGAAGTCCATTGCTGGTGCTGGCTTGGGGACGAATTGATACACTCCCTTTCTAAGCTTTTGTACCTTTTGCTCTGCCATCCACTTGCTCATTAGATTGGATGTCGCACTTCGTTCAGATGGAGTTTCACCCATATCTGCAAGCTTACGAAGCTCCTTCGGCGAGAATAGTCCATGGTGATACCGGGTTCTCATGTCATATGCAAAGTCGTACAGGCCAATCTCTTCAGCAGGCGTCAAAGATTTTGAGTCTTTGCCTTCATCCAAAAGGACTCTAGCCCAGCGTCGAAGCACAATCTGGTCTTGCTCCTGCCAATAAAAGATTGGGCCATTAAGGTCTGCTAATACCTCGGCAAACGTTCGAAGCGACTCACCGTCAATATAATTTCGTATCTGTGAAATTGGCTGGTCACGCCAGAGAACCAAGACATACGCGATGAGCGCCTTATGAGAGTCTGGATAGACGTCCTGAATCCGCTGAAAGAGCTTCAACTGGACAGGATCTCTGGTCCCGCCGTACAAGTACAGTCGCCAACGATCGTATCGGCCCGCTTTTTCAACAACTACCTGCGGAGGCCTTTTCCCATGTACAATTGATTCGCGAAATATGAGGTTCTTGCCTCGTCCTAGCTCGTCTACAAAGCCAGCAAGGCGCAAAGTTTCCATCAAGAGATTGTTTACAGTTTTCCGACTCCGCGAGAACCACTTATTGGCGAAATATCTGGATTCCGGAAGACACAGGTTCGGATTGACAATATGGTCAGCAAACACTTCAATCACGACGTCACCGTCGCCTTCAAAATAGGCGGCGTGCGCTACGGCGTTGGCTAGCGACTCTTTCACAGCCAGCTCTGGGAAAGGCGCTCCAGGTGAGCTGAGTTGTTGCTGCGCCTTCTGCTGAATCCTACTGATGAAGTCTTTCTCGAGGAGGCCGAAGAGTCCTTGATATGGAGTATTTGTCTCAGGGTTTCCATTGAGGTCATAAGTTACGACTCTGTATCCGCAGTTGCCGAATAGAATTTTAGAAGCGTTCTTACCTAAGAGACCAAGTCGCGCTAGAATGTGCTCGCAACTCATAGACTCGCAGGACGCAAACGAGTTATCCCGCTGGCGAATTGCCACCGCCTTTGAATAAGCATTAACTAGCTCATCCTTAACCTGACCAACCCACGGCTGTTTCGAGTAATCAGTGAGGCCAGGAAGTTTGATCGTTAGTTCGAGTACTTCCTCTGGTCTCATTTCTTGAATCGTTGTTCCCGCACGCTTGTAAGCCATGTTATTCCAATAAACAACTGCCCCTGGGTTCTTTACAGAGAGCACCACAATCCAAAACCCGGAAACAGGAACACAAGATAAGCTAGTGTGCGCCTGAATGGGATCAAGCCGTTGGTTGAGATGTTGAGAAATCACTTCTTCGGTGTTCCGTGCCCAATTTTCATCGCGGCCTACCAACGCACCACTGTCAGTTACTCCAATGACCATCCAGCTCGTTTCAAATTCAAGACGATTTGCGAGCGCGCTCACTCGCTCGCCGTTTTCCTCTCTCCATGATGCTTTTAGCTCCAGGTTCTCGTGCAAATGCTCACGAAGAATCCCGCTGATTAGATCCAACGTAATATCGTCGATCTTCCGGATCATCAAGCCTCCTTTACCCGTTTACCTAACCGAGAACTCTACAAGCTGTTGAGAACAACGGTGTCGGGAACCGCTTCGCAGACGATTGAGCAAGGGGAAACGGGGGCATTCTCATTTTCAGCTGGTTGTGATGAGAATTTGGCGACAGGCTACGACTCGCCACCTGGGGGTGTCAACTAACTAGGCAGGCGAAATAGAACCATATGCAGGTCTTTGTGGTAGCCACCTCTTACTCCACCCCAGTTCATTGCCCGTCTCCAGCGAGGCGGCTGGTGTGGTCTCCATTGCGCGCATCGAGCGACCACAGCTTTATCGTGGGGGCTCTGCGAGCACAGAGACCATGCCAGCCGCCTCGCCACTCCCCCTCCAAGCTCGCTCGTTCTCTCTCAGGGATGGGGGCTGATTGAACTTCTACTGCGCGCGTCTAACTATATAAATGGTCCCTCAGAGCTTGCTCGTACCTCTCCTCAGGAATGGCACCCGTGCTGGTCCCACTGCGGCCGTCGAACGAGCACATTCTGATCGTGCGCGTTCCGGGAGCAAGGGATCGGCACGGGTGTCATTCCATTTCTGATTCAAGGTTCGGGATGGCTGATCGTCCGGGATGCGTCGCCCGCCAGGCGATAGCTGCGGCGCTGAGCAACATGAGCGACGCCAGCAGGAACGGCGCGCCGGGCAGATGCCAGGCGGCCCTCGGTCCGATGAAATGCCCAAAGCTTTGCGTGAAGAGCGTCGGCCCGATCAGGCCGGTTAAGCCGTTGATGCTCGCAATGGCCCCCTGGAGCTGGCCCTGCTCGGAGCTGCTGACATGGCGGGTCATCAGTGCCTGCGTCGCCGGACCAGCGAGACCCCAAAAGGCCATGACGGGAATGCCCAGGCAAAAGATCCATCCTTCAGGCGCAACGCCGTAGACCGAAAACCCGATCGCTCCGCAGAGCAATCCCGTCAGCAATGTCGTGCGCTCGCCTAACCACGCCGTGACCGGACGGATTAGTCCCCCCTGGACGATCATCGCTGCCACGCCGACACCCGCGAGCATCAGACCGATTGCGGCGGTCCCCCATCCGTACCGGTAGCCCATATACAGCACCGACACGTTCGGCAGCACCGCATGGGCTAGATATCCGAAGAACGCGACGGCCGCGAGCCCGAAGAGTTCAGGGTGCGAGCGCAGCAGAACCAGCGAGCCGACCGGATTCGCCCGCTTCCACGAGAAGGCCATCCGCTTGTCACGCACCAGGGATTCGGGCAACACAAAGAACCCGTAGCATGCGTTCACCAGGCTGAGCACCGCTGCGCCCCAAAATGGGAGCCGCGGTTCGATCGAACCGAGCCACCCGCCCATGGCAGGACCGAGTATGAAGCCGAGGCCGAACACCATGCCGATCTTGCCGAATGCCACCGCCCGGTGTTCCGGAGGCGTCACGTCTGCAATGTACGCACCGGCGGTGCTGAAGCTGGATGAGGCGAGGCCGGAGATGGCGCGACCCAGGAACAGCCAGGCGACGCTCGGCGCCAGCGCCATGACGATATAGTCGAGTCCCAATCCCAGGTTGGACAGCAGCACGATCGGCCGCCGGCCGAACCGGTCGGACAGCGCTCCCTGAATCGGCGAGCCAAAGAACTGCATGACCGCCCAGGCCGTGCCCATCAGACCATAGATCATGGCCGCCTGGGCCGTATCGCCGGAGAGAAACTCCTCGACGAGTTTCGGCAGCACGGGAATGATGATGCCGAAGGACAGCATGTCGAGCAGAACCGTGATGAGAATGAACAGCACCGCGGCTCGCCGCGGGGTGGAGGCAGCAGATGTGTCGCTCATAGCCGACGCATCCTATCAGGCCCACACCTCAGCCTGTCGAGATAAAACGATCGCAGGCTCCGCGTCGAAAAGAATTTGCGAGCGAGTTCAGACGGATCATAGTCTCACGGCGGGATCTTCGACCCGGCGACTTTTATAGATGTGCGTCAACCAATGGTTAGATCGAACTGGCGAGCACACTTTCATCCTGCGTGTTCTGTTCCTCAATCAGTTGGCGGCTGTTCAGAATGGTCGTCCAGCAAGGCCGCAGGCGAACAAGAACCGGAGGCGTACCCTCTGGGGTACGTTGAGGATTCTTGTGAGCTGAGAACGAAGCTGGCGGGCATTATGGACAGCCGATTAATATGAGATGACTCTTGGCGCTTGCAGGCGGTCGATACAGTCCTGCCAGAATGTAGCCGGGTTGTTGTTAAAGATGCCGGTCGAATCCGGCGGCAGAATCGCCCATGCCCCCTGAAGCATTTCGAATTTCAGCTGCCCCGGAGCCCACCCGGCGAATCCCGCAAAAGCCCGGAAGGTTTCGGTTGGTTTGGCCTGCGTAATGATGCGTTCCAGGACTTTAGGTGTGCCCCCCACATAGACCCCGTCGAAGACCGATCGTGCGTCTGCTGGAGGCTCCTTGAGTCGGAACAGCAGCAGAACGAGGGTTGGCTCGACCGGCCCACCCACAAACAACCGATAGCTGGTCCCCTTGAGCACGGTGAGGTCCGGCAACACTTCGGATAGGAGGACTTTCGTGGAGCGATTCAGAATGAGCCCGACGGTTCCCTCAGGCCCGTGCTCCACGACGAGCACGACAGCTTGGCGGAAGTTTGGATCATCCAGCGATGGGCTGGCCACTAAGAGCACGCCTTTCCCGACCGAAGACGGCGATAATTCCTTCCCCGCCAGAGCTGGTACCGCATGCAGGACGGTCAGGAGTCCTCCGAGCAGGAAGCTCGCAATGACTTTCCGTGCACCAGTGAGATCCGGCGCGCTCGAGTAGTCAGACGTGGAGACGGAAAATAGGGACATTCTACTTTTCAGCTGGTTGCAGTGGGAAACTCTGGAAAGGCTACGACTCGCTGGCGGAAGAGTCAACTCAGCAATACGGCGGAATGCAATCATGAGCAGGGCTCGGCGATCACCCTCTCCACACAACAAGGCCTGCAAGACTCTTGTTCCGCTGGCCTTGCTAAAAATGATCCCCTCTGAGCTTGCTCATGCCCTCTTCACAGGAAGGTGGCCTGATTGGCCTCCTACTGCGCGCGTCCAACTACAATCATCCGATTCCCTATACCTCCCTTTAAGGGAGTGGCCGAGGCTGCCCTTTACTGCGCGCATCGAACGAGCACTGTTTCACCGTGCGCGTTCTGCGAGCAAGAAGGGCACCTGGCCACTCCCTCCCCTGCTTCCGAAGTACTTCCTGTGGGTCTATCACCAGCCAGTGCATCAGGTACATTGATCTTAAGGAGTGTATTGGTCTCGGTTGTGAGGCTGGTGTTGGGCTAGAGGGGAAAAGAATCATCCGAAAAGGGAGGTTCCTCGTGAAACCAAAAATTCTCATCATCGATGATTCCGTCGATAGCTATCACTTGCTGAGCACGATCCTCCAAACCCATAACTTCTTTCCCGTGTGGGCTGCCGATGGGATGCAGGCCATGGCTGCTGCCCGATTCCACCACCCCCAGGCCATTCTCTTAGACATCGGATTGCCAGGCGGGGATGGGTTCGTCGTCCTCGAACGATTAAAAAGCAACCGCTTGCTGAGCGATATTCCCGTGATCGTGGTCACGGTCCGCGATCGACAAGAAGTG
Source organism: Nitrospiraceae bacterium (assembly GCA_036004925.1). Classification (GTDB taxonomy): domain Bacteria; phylum Nitrospirota; class Nitrospiria; order Nitrospirales; family Nitrospiraceae; genus Palsa-1315. The sequence continues at coordinate 48,107 of DASYRC010000005.1, forward strand.
GAAGAGAAGGCGCGTTGTCTTGGCGCGGCTGCCTATATGTCAAAACCCGTCCAAGTTGACGCGCTGATGGCGAGCCTCCAGTCCGTACTCGCCACACAAGACGGGGTCCCAGCGGGCGTGACGCACTAATGTGGATTGAGGCGATCACGTTGCGCGAGCACAAATCCAAATACTCCTTCCGAGCTTGCTACTTTCCTCCTCCAAGTAGACAGCCTGGGTAACCCTCGAACCTGCCTTTCAACAGGGACTCCTTCTTTACTCAAACATTTGCTAAAGAGAGCGAACGAGTTTGCCCTTGACTGCGCGCATCGAGCGACCCTCATCCATATAATTGATCCTTTTGAACTTGTTTGCTTTTCCTCTCTTGGAAGGGCACGCATGTTGGTCCACGTGCGGCCGTCGAACGAGGCCCTTCTCAGGGCGCGCGTTCTGGGAGCACAGGACCAACGTGGGTGTCCTTCCAATCCTTTTCACCGTGCGCGTTCTGCTAGCAAGAAGGGCACCTGACCGATCTCGATCTGCCCTTCCGAGGCCGCGCTTTCAACGATACAAATGGTCCTACCGAGCTTGCTCATTTTTCTCTCAAGGGGGTGGCCTGGATTGGTCCCCAACTGCGCACGTCGAACGACCACAGCTTTATCGTGGGGGTTCCGTGAGCAAAGGGGACTAACCAGGCTACTCCCGCTCTCAGTCTTCCTTTTCTTCCACCCCCCAACTTGTGAGCACCACCTCCCTGCCTTTCGCTGAGCGGAGATGTTCTGCGACCCGCAATCCGATCAAAGCCTTCCCCATTTTTTCAGGCGGATATTCATCGAGGAATTCGGTCGAGACGACCGCATCACGCAGCTCGCCGACGTCGGTTTCGACCCGAAACACCTGCGCCATTCTGCCGGCGTCGTATGAATCACGAATCGAGGCGCCGGGGAACTGTTGCTGAAAATATCCCCGCACGGCGGCCAGCTTTTCCAGTTCTTCTTCTGTATTCGCATCCAATCCCCACGCCATAGCCTGCCCTCCTCTGTATTCTGATGGTCGCAATCTTCCCTGCGCGCATCGAGCAATATAAATGGTCACTCCAAGCTCGCTAACATCTCCCCCTTGGAATGGCACCCATGTTGGTCCCACTGCGGCCGTCGAGCGAGCACATTCTGATTGTGCGCGCTCCGGGAGCAAGGGATCAGCACGGGTGTCATTCCGCCCCTTTCACCGTGCGCGTTCTGCGAGCAAGAAGGGCATCTGGCCGCTCCCCTTCCCTACCCTCCCGCTTAATTTGGTGGTTTCTGGGCTGGTCCGCTGCCACAAGGAACCTTAAATGACGGTTCCGACAATAGATGTTTGTCGTCGAGCAGCTGCATGATGACCCTGGCGGCTTGATAGAGATCGTTCTGTTCTCCGTCGGAAAGCCAAAACTTCGTCTTAATTCGCGTCACACGTTCGGCCAAATCCTCATTCGCTTCGGATACTTCGGCATAGAGCAGATGCCGAAGTGAGATATGGCGGACTTCGCAGCCGCATTGCCGGAGATCGTTCACCGGGAGCCGGCCTCTCGGCTCCCGGTCTTGCTTCTCGACCGGGATGCCCAATCTCTCGAGTAGGGAGCGGCGGGATTCGATCAACATGGCATCCGTGGCATCGAGTGCATTGGTGTCGACGAAATAGTCGATGAAGAACCGACTGGACTGCCTCGCGTCGAGCTCGGTATGGTCGCTCGATGGCGTGGCGTCGATAACAAAAATGACACATCCCTTGGGAAACAGCCGATCGAGGGTCGTGCCTAAAATGTTCCGATTAAGATATTGGGTGATCGCCTGCACGCCTAGATTGTCGATGGGACCGCCGTCGTAGAGGTGCAAGAACTGCATCGGCTCCATATACCACTGCAGGGTCACGTCCTGGAATGCGCCGGGAAATGCGGATGACGCATTCACGGCATTGGCGACGTGATAGGGGGCGAGCACCGAATGGAGCGCGGCGAAGCGGTCATCCGTAAACGTGAACCGGGTGTGATTGTTATGGACGGTCGAATTGAGCAGGATCTTGGGATGCGGCTGAAGGTCTGCAAAGGTGGCGTCGTGGTACAGGTGGTTGTTGAAGACTTGCACCATAATATCTGAGCGAGTGAAGTCGGAGAGCCAATAGCGAAAGATGTTCTGCGGTAGAAACCACCGGCGAATCCAGCTGCTCTGAAAATCGTAGCCCAGTGCCTCGCGAACCGCCGGCTCGGTAAATGCACCGGCCTTGTCTCCGAGTCCGTAGTACACGGCCGGAAGTGTTCCACCGGACACGCCTGAAATCACATCAACTTGTTCCAGCAAACCCCGCTGTTGGAGTTCCAACATGACGGCGGCGCCGAAGTTGGCGGCTCGACTCCCGCCACCCGAGATGGCCAGCGCGACAAACCGGTCGTCCTTCGATTCGAATTCGGTCAACTTCCATGAGCCGGCTGTGTCGGGCACCGGTTTGTCGGCGGGCAACGGCTGATTCCATCCTGGCCGCCAGTGACCTGGCAGAATAGAGCATCCGCCGAGCACGAAGAGCAGGCACACAATCCATGTGGTGGCATGGGCTCGCGCTGCCCAGTGACCTAGAGTCGAGTCGGGTAGAGGAAGCATTTTATTGTCATGCCGGCTGAACAACAACATGGAGCCTTTCAGCGAAGCGGATTGTAAGGGGCATGGGGAAAACTCGCAACAGAAATTGCATGGGCCACGCGAGGACAGATGTCTATGTCAGGTGAGCGGGCCGGGCGGTTTCAGCGGTTCGATGCAGGGTTGCCGGCACGTGAAACGGCCCAACAGCATCGAGAGAGACATGAAATGCCCTACTCGGGGGTATTCTGGTAGAAGCATAGGGAGACGACGGCTATGGCTGCGATAGTCTGACCCCGACTTCATCCAAGTGTCTGAGCAGGTCGGCCGGGTCTTGATAGACCCGATAGGCTCCTGCCCGCTCCAACTCCTCACGGCCATAGCCCCCGGAGAGTAGCCCCACCGAGAGGGCGAACGCGCGACGCGCGGCCAGCAAATCCCAGACACTGTCTCCGACGATGACGCAGCGGCTCATGCTAACTTTCAGTTGCTTCCCTGCTGCGACAAACAGATCGGGATCTGGCTTCGCAAAGCGGACGTCGTCGCGCGTGATCACCGGAACTTTCTCATGAAGCTTGAGCAGGTTGAGCGCATGCCGCGCGCTGTGCATCCGTCCGCTCGTCGCAATGGCATGGGGCACGCGATGGTCCGCCAAACTGTTCAACAGTTCTTGCGCCCCGGGAAGCACGCGCAAGGACGGGGCCTGCTTCGCGTACACCTCTTCGTGCACCCGCTGAATACGCTCTGCACCTTTCCGGGAGACCGGCCGTCCCGTTTCTCGCGCCAGGGCGTTGAGCATCAGACCCCCGCTCATGCCGATCTGTCGGTGAATGCGCCAGACCGGGAGTTCGATGCCAGCCGCTTGCGTCGCTTCACGCCAGGCCAGCACATGCTGGTAGACGCTGTCGATCAAGGTGCCGTCCAGATCGAAGAGAAAGGCCAGCGAGTCGAAGTTCCTGGTTTTCGCCATCGCCGCCCTAGCCTTCCAGCTTGGCTCGCATGTTGATCGTCGTGTTGAATAGGCGCGAGATCGGGCAGCCGGTTTTGGCCGCCTGTGTCGCCTTATCCCATGCGGCCTGATCGGCCTTGGGCACTTTGCCTTTGACGTCCAGCAAGATATTTGTCACGGTCCATCCGGCTTCGAGCTTGTCGAACGTGACGTTGGCCGAGGTCTCCAATTTTTCCGGAGTCAAGCCGGCACTCCCCAATTGAGCCGACAGCGCCATTGTGAAGCAGCCGGCATGCGCGGCTGCGATCAATTCCTCCGGATTGGTGCCTTTCCCGCTTTCGAACCTCGTGGAAAACGAATATTGCGTCTGCGACAGGACGCCGCTGTCGGTGGAAATGGTGCCTTTTCCGGTTTTCAAGTCGCCCTGCCAGATGGCCGACCCTTTGCGTTGCATGGTTCCTCCTTGTGGTTAGGGACTACGTTCAGAATGTGACCAACGGCCGGCTTGTGCAACCGGTCAGCTATGCGGTCTGCCGTCCAGGGCACGATCCAAATTGAAGGCGGCGCTGATCAAGGCGATATGGGTGAAGGCCTGCGGAAAGTTGCCGAGCGCTTCGCCGCTGTCGCCGATCTCCTCGGCATACAACCCGACGTGATTGGCGTGTCCCAGCATCCGTTCAAACAGCAGCCGGGCTTCCGTCAACTTCGCGCGATCGACATGCCCCGCCCTGGTCAGCGCTTCCACCAGCCAAAACGAACACATGGTAAACGTGCCTTCTCGTCCTTTGAGCCCGTCTTCTCCGGTCTCGCTGTCGTAGCGATACACGAGGCCATCGGAGACTAATCCCCCTTCCTTCGGTGAGCGATTGATGGCGTGCAGCGTGCTCAACATTCGCGGATCGTTGGGAGCCATGAAAAACACCAGCGGCATGATGAGGGTTGCCGCATCGAGCGAATCGCCATCATAATGCTGCACAAAGGCCTGGCGTTTCTGACTCCACCCCTTGGACATGACCTCTTCATAGATCTGATCCCGGATCCTCTGCCATCGGTCCCGATCGGCCGGAAACGACCGTTTATCAGCCAATCGAATTCCCCGGTCCATCGCCACCCAGCACATCATTTTCGAATAGACGAAATGACGCCGGCCTCCGCGCACTTCCCAGATACCTTCGTCCGGTTGCTGCCAATGTTCGCAGAGCCAATTGAGGCGACACCGGATGCGCTCCCAGGCGTCATAGCCGATGAGCATGACGTATTTGTTATACAGGTAGAGCGAATCGAGCAGCTCCCCGAAAATATCCAGCTGCAATTGACGATAGGCGCCGTTGCCGATCCTGACCGGCCGGGAGCCGCGATAGCCGTCCAGGTGATCGAGGGTTTGCTCCTTGAGGTCGTGGCGACCGTCGATTCCATAGACGATCTGCATTGTGCCGTCGGCCTCGACCTCCTCGGATCGCGCATCCAGCCATTGCATGAAGCTGTGTGCTTCCTCCGTGAAGCCGATCCTCAATAAGCCGTACAACGTGAAGGCGGCGTCGCGAATCCATGTGTAGCGATAGTCCCAATTCCGCCCTCCGCCGACCGACTCTGGCAGGCTGCAGGTCGGCGACGCGATAATCGCACCAGTCGGTTCGAAGGTCATCAGCTTCAGGGTCAGCGCCGATCGGTACACGATTTCGCGCCAGCGGCCTGTGTAGGTGCATTTGGACAGCCACCGATGCCAGTAATTGACCGTATGTTCGAATACGTCCTGCGTTTCAGCGTTTAAGGGAGACTGGCAGCAGCCCTCTCCGGCCTTCAAGGGGCTCAATACGAAGATCGCCTCCTCGCCTTCCTGAAGCGCAAATGTCGCGTGGACACTCTCGCCGTCGCAGGAGAGCGGGACGGCGCTCGCCAGTCCCAGGTTCAGAACGGCCGACTCAAAGACGGCGCCATGTTCATCGATCGTCGCGCGATGCTGCATGCGCGCATAATCGAAGGCCGGATGGCATCTCATCCGAAAGGCCATCGTCCCTCGCGTGACTCTGACGCGCCGAATCAATTGATCCTGCCAGGGCGATTCGCGAGGCAAACCTACCGGCATGAAATCTTCAAGTTCTCCGACTCCGTCCTGCGAGAGAAAACGGGTGACCAGCACGTTGGTTTCCGGCCAATAGAACTGTTTCGTCCGGGTTCCTTCCTCGCGGGGCGCGATCTCGAACCGGCCTCCCTTCTGGTCGTCCAAGATGGCGGCGAAAATGCTCGGTGAATCGAACGATGGGACGCAGAACCAATCGATGGAGCCGTTGATGCCGACGAGCGCCGCCGTCCGCATGTTGCCGATGATGCCGTAATTTTCTATGGGTTGGTATGCCATCACTGCAGCATAACGACCGTTCAACCGAGGCGCGGTGCGGGGATCCTCCTCGCATGCGATCCATCCCCGCCATCCTGGACTTTCTCCGAATCAAAGATCAACTCCAAATTTTCTGCAGGGTCACGTCGAGAGCTGAGCTTTTAAATGTTCCTTCCAAGCTTGCTTGTTTATCTTTCCCCAGGGCGGCCTGGTTGATCCTCGAATGCACGCAGCTTTCTCATTCACCCGCCCACCCACTGGCAGATATTTTTCACCCGCCCCTCCCTCCGATCGCTTCGCGATTGATCTCCCCGACGTGCCATTAACCCAGGCGGGGGGCCTTCCGATTTTCCCCACTTTGCCGTAAAGGAAGCGGCCAGACTGTCCGTTACTGCGCGCATCGAGCGACCCGACCACCGCTCTTCCATCTGCTCCCTTGAGGGCGGACTAGGTGGTCTCCCACTACGCGTGTCAGATAGAAGATAGGGCCAGGCTCTGCTATCTTCACGATCGCGAGGTGAGGAGCATCAGCCTGGAGCGCCGTTCATGTTTCACATCAGACCAGCGACCGAAGCGGATTTCGCAGCCCTACTTCACGTACAGCAAGCCGCGTTCGGGGAATACGCCAATGTCTATCAAGTCAGCGGGTGGACGACGGAAACGCTCGATAGTCTCAAGAAAGATGCCAAGGAGAAACTTATATTGGTGGCGGAGGCGGAAGGAGTGGTTGTCGGATCCGTACGCTTTTGGATTGTGGCCGGCGTGTGCGTGATTCGGTTGTTATCCGTGAGTCCCGCGCACCAGGGTCAGGGGATGGGGAAGGCGCTGATACGGGAAATCGAACGGGTTGCGACCAATGCCCATAAGTTCTTTGCCTGCACCATGCTGCGTACCGCCCGGAACATCCACTTGTTCATGAGCCTCGACTACAAGGCGGAATCGATTCTCCCCGATCACTACGACCACCTGGACCTGATCTGCTTCGCCAAATACCGCGAGGTGGCGGTGCAATCACCGAGCTGATGGCTGATAGCTCATGGCGTATGGCACCACACATACTAAATGGGCGAATGGGTCGAGTGCGATCTCTGCGGGCGCAGGGGTCTGAGCACGTCGCTCTCACCAATCGGCTCCCAGCCGATCAATGACCACTTGGTGCACCACGGAATACTTGCCCAGCGTCGCCAAATAGAGCGCCGTTTCCGCCACGTCGAACGGATCGATCTTTTCGCTGCGGAGAATCTCCTCCGGCGACACGTCGACGAGATCGTCGGCCACGCCACCTGGACAGATCGCGCTGACTTTAATGTGATGCGGGCGGCCTTCGTCGGCCAGTGATTTTGTCAACGCCATGATGCCGTGCTTCGACGCGCTGTAGGTGCCCGTGCCAGCCCAGGCCTGCACGCCGGCGACGCTCGACATGTTGATGATGATCCCCCCGCCCTGCTTCTTCATTTGCTTGAACCCGGCCCGGCAACAGAAGAACGTGCCGCGCAGATTCACGTTCATCACTTCGTCGAACGCCTTCGTCGTCGTCTCGGCTAAGCGCCCTCCGGCAATGAGTCCCGCGTTGTTCACGAGAATGTCCAGTCGCCGATAGCGTTTGACCGTCTCCACGATCAATCGTTCCACCTGACGTTCGTCGGCCACGTCGGTTTGAATGGCCCAGGCCTCGCCGCCATCCTTCGTGATCTGCGCGACAGTCTGCTCACAGAGCGCCATCCGCCTGGCCGTGACGACGACCTTCGCCCCTTCGGCTCCAAACCGCAGCGCAACCGCCTTGCCGATGCCACTGCTGCTGCCCGTCACAATCGCAACTTTGTGTGTCAGCCGATTCATGGGATCATATTAATCCTCCGGTGAACCAGTGTCGTCGTAGTATTTTTCGCGGTAGATGGGGCAGAGGCCTTTTTTCTGGAGCAACGATGTGGCATCGGCGATCATGGCACTGTTCCCGCACAGATAGACGGCGAGATTCTTGACCGAGGGGATCCGCTCCTCGATCAGCCGCAGGACGCGGCCGGATGAACCGGACCAGCCTGGCTCTGGGCGAGACAGCGTCGTGATGGCCGTAAGGGTCGGCGTCCGCTTGGCCAATTCGGCCAGCTCCCCCTGATAATACAAATCCCGCTGGCCGCGCAGTCCCCAGAACAAGGTTGCTTGTCTCGCATCGGAACGTTCCGCATTCGCCAGCAACATGGACCGGATCGGCGCGATGCCGGTACCGGTGACGATGAACAGCAGTTCGCGTCCCGGGTCCTCGCGCAGATAGAAATTCCCCGCTGGCCCCTTGAAGTGCGTCTCTTCCCTTTCTTTTAGGTTGAACAGATAGGTGGAGCCTGGTCCACCCGGCACCAAATTGAGCAACAGGGTGATGACATTCGATCGGCTGGGCTGCGAAGCGATGGAATAGGGCCGCGTCACGACGTGGCCAGTCTGAGGATGGGGCACTTCGAACGAGACGAACTGGCCTGGTTTAAAGGTGATGGTCTTCGGCTCGCGCAGGCGCAAATCAAGCTGACGCACGTCGTGCGTCAGATTCTTGATCGACTCGACCTGTGCGGTAAACGTTTCGATCGGCATGGCGGCAAGATTCTAGCAGGATGCTGAAAAAGTCCGCCACCCGGAACGTAGACGGCCTAGTAGATCCTCGAATGCGCGCGTCACGGGAAATTCTTCCCCTGCTCAAAATATCTACTAAAGGGAGCGGTCGAGGTTGCCCTTCACTGCGCGCATCGAGCGACCACAGCTTCACCGTGGGGGCTCTGCGAGCAAGAAGGGCACCTGGCCGCTCCTGACCCACCCTTACTTAAACCCCACCACCATGCCGTCCGGTCCGGCCAGTCGCGTAACCTGCGTCCGCTTAAACCCCACCTCTTTCATCCACTTGCGGCAGTCTGCACCGGTGAAGTCGAATCCGCCGTGGGTTTCAATGAGCATATTGAGGCTCATGAGCAGCCCGAACGCGTTCTCCTTGTGCGCGTCGTCGATGAGCGCCTCGTGGACGATCAACGCGCCACAGGGCGCCAGGGCTTCATAGGCCTTGCGAAGAAGCATTATCTTTTCATCAAGGTTCCAGTCGTGGAGTATATGCCCCATGACGATCACGTCGGACTTCGGCAGCGGTACTTTGAAGAAATCCCCTGGGTGAAAGTGAAGCCGCTGCGCGACGCCTCGCGCCTGCACATAGGCCTCGAATACCGGCTGCACCACCGGCAGGTCCATGCCGCCTCCCGTCAGATGCTTATGCGTCAGCGCGATCTCAACCGCCACGCCGCCTTGGGCGCAGCCGACGTCCACAAACGTGCGGTACTTTTTCCACGGAAACTTCTTGGCGATGATCTGCGCGGAGCCGACACTGAGGCCGGTCATGGCCTTGAGAAAGCCTTCCAGCCGTTGCGGATCGGCATACAAGGTGCCGAAGAAGTCCTCGCCGGTCTTGACCTCGTTCTGCGGATTGCCGGTGCGGAGGCCTTCTGTGAGCGAACCCCAGAAACGATAGAGCCGCGCATTACACATTTCGAGTATGCCCCCGACATACGAGGGCTTGGCTCGATCGAGAAACAACGTCGTTTCCGCGGTATCGGCGTAGCGCTGGCCGGTCCGTTTGAGCATGCCGAGCGCAACCAGCGCATCGAAAAAATCCCGCGCGCTCCGGGGATGGAGTTGGAGTCGCTTAGTCAAAGCTGCAGCATCGAGCGGGCCTTTCGCCAGCTCTGTGAATACGCCGAGTTCGATGGCACTGAGCAGGGTCTTCGATCCCCAAAAGCCCGTACCGAGTTGCATGATCTTCGCCGGAGTCAATCGACCTTTGACCACTGGGTCACCCCTTTCTTATCTTTTATCCACTCTTCCCACCCCCGATATCTCTCAGGTATTCTGCTTCTTCCTTGAGGGCCTGTCGAACTAAGTGATGCGTAGGTCCGTTCGCAGCTCGGTCCCGCCAGAAGCCGTCGAGTGCGGCGTTGATATCCTCTGCATTGAGTCCATGGGGATCCGCGTCTCGTTTGTATTCCAGATACGCCACAATGGCGCCGGCTTCCTCGCTTGTGAAGACGGAGAGCTGGCAACGCGCATGATCGTGCCAGGTCATGGCCCCGTATCGGCGTGGATTGACGAACGCCGATTTGCCGATCGTCTTCTCATAGATCCGTTGCCCAGCGGGAATCTTAACAAGCTTGTCGGAAAAGCCATTCGTGAGGTGGAACACCGGATCGGCGGTCTGCAGCTGGTCTTGGAGGTCGGCGATCAGATAGGCAGGAAGGAAATACCGAAAGCCCCCTTCGGAAAAGAAACTGAGCGCGTTGTAGCTGGCGTCAAGCATTGCGGGGGCCAGTTGCGACCAATCGGCGACGCCGATGAACGGCGCGACCGACTCACCAGGCTCACAACCCTCGTGGCTTCCCTGCAGAAAGGCGTCACCGGGACGCTCGGTGTCGCAGAAGGCCTGCCGAATGTGCTCGATGACCGATTCCTTGGTATGCATCGCATCCTTCCCCTCGCGTGTCGCCTTGGGCGTCTCTCGTGAAACGTTTCTCGTATCTCACCAGATCGATTGCGCTTCACGTTTCACGAACCACGAACGACGTGGTGTGAGACTACTCCGGAATATACCGCAGAATATTGGACAGGGAAATGATCCCGATGAACTGTCCGTCCCGCGTCACCGCCAGATGCCTGGTCGCCAGCTCCTTCACGATACGCACGGCCATAGCATCTCCTAATCAATGTCGGTGAGGGAGGAGGGCCGATCTTACGCCTTGCCGAAGAGGGCAGGCAAGCAGATGGACGAACAAGCCGCAGCTCTCATAAGGACCTGCACTTCACGATCGTCGAACGACAGCATATCGAGCATGACGGTAATGAGAATAAAGAAGATCACCGCGGGGAATGCGCATTGCGGCTAGCCCGCATTATTCATGACGGTTCGTCGCGAAATCGCTGAGCCGCGTCACGAGACCGGCGCGCGGAGCCGTGAGGACCCGATGCGTATTCGTGCAGTACGGTGAGGGTCCGAGGGGCGAGCCCGCTGGCCGAAGGCTCGTCGTAGCAGCGGATCGGCGATTGCAGCAGAAGCGCTCATGAATAATGCGGGCTAAATGGCTTCGGCGCGCGTGGGGCCGAAGTTCAGGCGACAGCCGACGAGGTAAAGCGCTCCTTGCGCATCTTCTCGCAGCGGTTTCGTCCAACAGACTTCTACGAGAGAGATCGCACCCCCGAGTGTCGAATGGCTGGTTTGAATTTCCAAAAGCTGCCCTTTGGACGGAGCGACGCCGAGCAGGAGTCGCATTCCTGTTGGACTATCGTTCACCGCCGTACCATGCCCCTCTTCGAGGATCCCGCCATCGCGATCCACCGAGCGCATCAAGCCATAGGTGCAGGGACTAATCCTCGGGCTCCGTGTTTCCTGCCGACGTTCGGCCCGAAGAGGCATCCCGCCCCGCGGTACGGTTTCATGACGAGGCTGCTCGGCAACCTGCATGCCCATTTTCCGCAGTAGTGCCTTGCTGTATGACCGGATGTATTCCACGATCTGTTTCATTGAATTCTCTTCACCGTCACGAGGACCTTTGTCGCCCCCGACTTCCGAATTGTCGGCACCCTTGCGGTTAAGACTTTGTAATACATCGTCAGCATTATTGTCTAGAATCCAAAAGTTTGCCCTAGAGATACGTAGGCTATCTTACCTATTTCCTCACATGCCCAGCTTTGCGGCACCATCCAGCGGGAGGGATGATAGAGTGCCGTTATTGACCGATCGTTCCAATATATGCTAGATTGGTTGCCGAGTCGGGAATGCAGGAGATCCCGGATGCCACGCCCGAAAGAATTCAATCCAGACGACGCGATCGAGAAGGCCATGCAGGTCTTCTGGCACAAGGGCTATGAAGCCACGTCGATGGAAGATTTGCTGAACGCGATGGATCTCAACCGTGGCTCGCTCTACGACACCTTCGGCGATAAGCGCCAACTGTTCCTGAAAGTGATAGACCGGTACTGCACCACCTTCGCCAGTTCGAAGTTTTCCCTCCTCGACCAATCAGGCCCGGCACTTCCGACCCTGCGTCAGTTCATCAATGGTATGATTGAAGGCGGCCTGGCCGATCCGCAGCACCGCGGGTGCCTGATCGCCAACACAGTTATGGAATTGTCGCCGCACGAAAAAGAGATCGCAGGCACGCTTCGCCAGGCCCTCAAGATGGCTGAAGACACATTCTTCAAGGTCTTGGCCCGCGCGAAACACCAGGGTGAATTGAAGGATGATAAAGATCCGCGCGCGCTGGCGCGCTTTCTCACGACGATGATGCAAGGAACCATTGTGATGATCAAAGCCGGAACGCCGGCCGACGCGGTGAAGCAGACAGCGGAGACCGCGCTCTCGATCTTGGGCTGAACCGATCTCTTTTTTTGACCTATTATGGAACGCTCGTTCCACATTTGAAGTTATAGTGGCCATCCAGGAGAGGAGGTGCCGTATGATATGTCTACGTTGTGATGGGCTGATGGTTCGAGAGCGGTATGACGATCTTGAATTGGGCTCTGCGGGATATGAGATTTCCGCCTGGCGCTGTCTCAATTGCGGTGCGATCGTCGATCCTGTGATCGCGGCTCATCATCAAACCGCTCACAAGACCGAGCCAGATCAGTTGTGGAGACGACGGCTGAAAGACCTTGTGAAAGCTGCATAAGAGACTTATCACCATTCACAGCGTCACGAAGATATGAAGCGAGACACGCTCACCACAAACCATTCAAGGAGGATGCACCCATGAGACTCGAAAATAAGGTCGCAATTGTCACGGGTGGAGGGACTGGCATCGGGGAAGCGATTGCGAGAGTTTTTGTGCGGGAAGGCGCGAAGGTCGCGATCACAGGTCGGCGAAAGGAGGAATTGGAGCGTGTCGTGAAAGACATTGGACAACATGGCGGCCATGCACAGGTACTTCAGGGAAGCGTGACGAATGAACCGGATGTACGGGAAGCGGTAGAGGCCACGGTCCGAACATTTGGCCGTCTCGACATCCTCGTGAACAACGCGGGTAACCTGTTCTATTCCGGGCCGCTTCACGAAACGCCAGACCAGATATGGGATGAGACGTTTGATTTGTTTATGAAGGGCCCGTTCCGGTTCATTCGAGCGGCGATCCCGCACATGCTGAAACAAGGAGGAGGCTCAATCCTCAACATCTCGACGGTGGGCGCGCTCAAGGCCATCCCGAACTTTGAAGCCCATGCCTATCAGGCAGCCAAAGCAGGCGTCGTGATGCTGACGAAGACCGTGGCCCTGCACTATGCCAAGCAGCACATCAGGTGTAACTGTCTCTGCCCAGCTGGAGTTATTACCCCGGGGACTGCGGGCATACTGGAGGATCCTCAGACCAAGGCTTGGTTCGAAGGGATACATCCGATGGGTCGCTTGGGGCAGCCGGAGGAAGTAGCGGAAGCGGCGATCTATTTTGCGTCTGATGAGTCACGCTGGACAACCGGCAGCGTTCTGCCTATCGACGGGGGAATGATGGCAGGATGAGTGCCCAGGAGACCCGGCAAGAAGAATTCGGTGGTCTAGCCTGTTTTACCACAGAAAGAGGAGGAGGCATCATGACGACAATGGAGATCGGCAAAGAACTAGTCGCCCTGTGCAAGCAAGGGAAGAATCAGGAGGCGATCGATCGATTCTACTCTCCGAATATCGAGAGCGTCGAACCCGTCGCAATGCCGGGCATGGAACAGACCCAAAGGGGGATCGCGAAGATCAAAGGAAAGAATCAATGGTGGGTGGACAACCACGAAGTCCATGGGAACGTAGCCGAAGGACCGTTCCCCCATGGCGACCGCTTCATCGTGCGATTCAAGTATGACGTCACGCCTAAACACATGGGAAAGCGCATGACCATGGACGAGACAGGTCTCTACACGGTTCAGAATGGAAAGATCGTCAAGGAGGAGTTCTTATATACGATGTCAGCGCAGGAGGCTGGGCCACATTGACCTGGGTTGGAGAAAGTGCTTGACTATCTCTCTTACCATTTCACTTCAGGAAGCTTCCTATGAAATGGCTTATTACCCGCTCCCTCACCTTATTCGCCATCACGATGCCACTCCAGGCTGCGCAGGCCGATAACCCGACACCTCCCGACTTCGGCCCCCTGGCCTCGCTCGTTGGCGAATGGCAAGGCAAGGACCCGGAGGGGAAACCGATGACCGCGTCATATCAATGGACCGGCGGAGGCACGAGTCTGGTGGAAACGATGACGAAGGATCAGAAGCCGATGATAATGACGATGTACCATGCCGACAAGGGAAGCCTTATGCTGACTCATTACTGTAAGCTCGGCAACCAGCCTCGTATGCGCGCTGGCATGCCCGAAGGGGTCGCCAAGACGCTGTCCTTCAACTTCGTCGACGTTACGAATCTCGCCAACCCGACGGACGCGCACATGCACAAAGTATCTTTTACCTTCCAGGATCAGGATCATTTCACCCAGGAATGGATGCTCAGCAAGGATGGGAAAGAACTCTGCCGCATCGATTTGAATTGGCCCGCGTGAAGTAGAACCCCTGTCATTCACCCACATCATAAAGGAGGGAAAGATCATGGCAACTAAACAGTATAAGCAACTGGGATGTCTGGATGTTGATCCCAAGGCTGGCTGCGCATTCCAGGTGCGAGCCGAAACGGAAGCAGAGATGTTGCAACAAGTGGCCCTGCACGCGAAGCAGTGCCATAAGTTGGAAGCACTGCCTCCGGACATGGCTGCCAAAGTAAAGGCGGCGATCAAGACCGTGACTGTCACGGTCTAAGAGGCTGGGGAAAACTCAGTTTGTGCTCAGGACCCACTGTGATCTTACGAGCGGTGATGGGCAGGAATGGCGCACCGGCTGTTCAACAAGGCCGTCCAGCGCGGCCGCAGCAACGCGAGAACAAAGCTGGCGAACTTTTTCGGCATCCTGCTAAGGCAAATCTTGACGCAGGGAGACCACCCCCTCTGCTCATCGCACAGGAGACGTGTCTCCCTGACCGTCGAAACGAAGTGAGGTCGCCATGGCGAGCCTGATCCGCCAGAAAGTGACATTCAGTGCATCGCCGCGAGAACTGTTTAATATCTATCTCGCCTCGAAAAAGCACTGCGCGGCGATCGACGGCAAGGTGTCGGTCAGCAGGAAAGCCGGCAGCCGATTCTCGGCATTCTGCGGGATGTTGCGGGGGCGAACGTTGATGATCGTGCAATCATGACGGGCCAGTAGTTGGAAGAAGAACGATCCCGATTCGGTGCTTGCTCTTCAGTTCGACCTCGTCAAGAACGGCGGGCGCATCACGCTCGTGCAGGTCAATGTTCCTGCGCATGCCTACCGTAATATCAATGGAGGGTGGCCCAAGCATTACTGGAAACCCCGGAAAAACTATCTAAAAGCTCGGCGGTCACGATACCCAAGGAGGCTCACATGACGCGTGCAATCGGACTGTTGTCTCTCTCGATGCTCCTAATTGGGCTCAGCGGCTGCAGCTATCTCTTCTATCCCCGCGCAGGCGACTACGCGACACAAGCGAAAGGCGCCAGCGGCGTCGAAACGATGATCAACCTCGCCAATATGATGGAGGCAACGGCAGCCAAGGCCAAGGGCGGCAAAGGCGTCGATTCCGACTTCGATGATTTGCACAATCAGTTCCATGCGCTCAGTGATGCGTTCTGCGGTGTGACGGACGCGCAGGCCAAGACGCCGGCTTACGACCTTGCGGTGACGCACAAGAAGGAATTAACGGTCATCTTCAAGCGGCTCTGGAAATTCAAGGGCGACCAGCCACATCGCGACCTGCATCTTGACCTCTTGAGAGCCGAGCTAAGGGAATTGCGCGACACATTGCAGACGATCTAGTAACCCCTCGGAAGGGAGAGCACCGATGCCGAGATCGAGGAAGGCGGCCTCACCGGAACGTCAATGAAGAACAGGTGCAGGATCTGTCGTTGCGCTTCAACCAGACGGTTAGATCCACATTATCTGCGCCTTGAGCGGGAAGATAAAGGAGACTCTATGCTTGATCTTAGACCGACCTGTGAGCACTGCAACAAATCCCTGCCACCCAACTCACTTGAGGCACGCATCTGCACCTATGAACATACGTTCTGTACCGCAGGTGTTGATGCTGTGTTGGGCAATGTCTGTCCAAATTGCGGCGGTGGCTTTATTTCCAGACCAATCAGACCGTCGAAAAACTGGAGGAACGACAACTTTCTAGGCAAGGACCCGCCGAGCACCAAGGTCAAGCACAGTCCGGTTGATCCGGTAGCTCACGCACAGTTGGCAACGGAGATCAGGACAATATCGCCCGAGAAGCGGTAGTGCGCGAAAACGAACTGGTCAACCACGGCATCAACATGGACAGCATAGTGCGTCGCTCCTTCGACGGTCTACTTTTTGCTGCCGGCTTTGGCGAGCGTTAGACTCAGGCAAGGAGAAACATCGATGTCATCGCAGACTCCACAACAAGTCGTCGAAGGCCAGCGTCAGGACTGGAACCGCGTCGCAGGGGGCTGGGAGAAGTGGGATCGATTCTTCGACGAGCAGATGGCGTTTCTGAATCACCGGCTCGTGGCCGATGCCCGGCTGCGATTCGGGATGCGCGTGCTCGATCTCGGTTCAGGCACCGGCTATCCCGCCCTGCTCGGCGCACAAACCGTTGGGCAAAGTGGAAGCGTGATCGGGCTGGATCTCGCCGAGCAGATGCTCGCCATCGCGCGACGCAAGGCCACGGCGTTGGGCCTCGCGAACGTGACGTTCCGCACGGGCGACGTGACCGCGCTTCCATTTGAGGCGAGCTCGTTCGATGCAGTGACCAGTCGCTTCTGCTTGATGTTTCTCCCAGAGATTCCGAAGGCCGCCGCTGAGATTGCGCGCGTGCTAAAGCCCGGTGGTTGGGTCGCAACCGCCGTTTGGTCTGCGCCAGAGAAGAATCCCTCGATCGGCCTCTCGATGGAGGCGATTAAGAAGGTGGTTGAACTGCCCCCGTCGGACCCCACTGCTCCCGGCATCTTTCGCCTAGCCAAGCCCGACGATCTCGCCGGGATGTTGCAACAGGTCGGATTGGTCGATGTGACAGACCAGGAGTTTCTCGCGGAATGGTCGTATGCCTCAGCCGAGGAGTATTACACGAGCCTTTTGGAAATTGCGGCGCCGATACAGAATCTCATGGCCAAACTCTCTGCGCCCCAAGTGAAAGAGGTAAGGCGCCTCATCACCCAGGCTGCGACTCAATACCAGCGTAACAACAGAATCACCTTTCCCCTCGCCGTCAGAATGGTTGCGGCACGCAAACCTCTGTGAGACTACCGTGGCGCCGAAGCCTGACGGGTTCAGAGATTTCGTGCTGGATCAACTCAACGAACTACCCGGCCTGACCCACCGGGCGATGTTCGGCGGATATGGGCTGTACTGTGGTAGGGTGTTCTTCGGCATCATCCAGAAGGGCCGGCTCTATTTCAAGACGAATGTGACCACGGCACCACGATATCGCAAGCGCGAGATGAAACCATTCAGACCCAACGCCAAACAAACCCTCAACGCCTATTATGAAGTCCCAGTGGACGTCCTGGAAGATGCGGGAGAGCTGACGATATGGGCTCAACAGGCCAGCGACCTCTGATGGCATTCGCATGGCACAGGCCAGACCGCTTGCCATTCCTATGCCTGCTTCTTGTCGGACTACTTGGTTGTGTGTTTTCTTTTCCTGTGTGGGCCGATGAACGCCCGACACCAAAGAGCTTGTGGCAGACAGTCCTTACTCCTTCAGCTGCCGATCAGCCACCGACGCCGCGAAGGCCATGGGTGCTCCGAGATCGAGAGATCGCTCTCGATCTCCCACTGCTTCAGGTGTTGAAGGATGCCGGAGCCAGACCCCATCCAAGAATAACCGTTGAGCTCTTTGATGGCGTCAACCACGAGTTGGATATTACGTCGACCGTCTCCCGTAGTAACGATAGCTCCAGCATCCGTGGTACCTTCAAACTGCCTTCGAGGGGAGACTTTACCTTTGTCGTCAGCGGCAATCTCCTTATAGGGACCATGCAGCTGGACGATCACCTTTACAAGACCGAGCACATCGCCAACGGCCGGCTGCTGCTTCTCGAAATCGACCCCGAAAAATTGCCGCCGGATTGATCCTTTTCTCTACCGGCCCGTGGCGATTCCCTGCGCGCTGTGCCACACTACTCCATGCCTCAACGACCGACAATCTGGACCGTCGGCCATTCGACCAGACCGATCGGTGAGTTCACCAAATTCTTGCGCACGCATGAGATCCGGCTCCTCGTGGATGTCCGAACGATTCCACGTTCACGACACAATCCGCAGTTCAATACGGACACGTTGGCCGAGAGCCTGAAAGAAGCCGGTCTCGTCTCTCTCCACATGCCGGCGCTTGGGGGTCTTCGAAAGCCTCGGAAGGATTCGATCAACAACGGATGGCGCAACGCCAGTTTTCGCGGGTACGCTGACTATATGCAGACGCCAGAATTCTGGAGCGCGCTGGAAGAGTTAAAGATGCATGGCAGGCAAGGCCCAACCGCAATTATGTGCGCCGAGGCTGTCCCTTGGCGCTGCCACCGCTCGCTGATCGCCGATGCGCTGGTCGCGCGCGGCTGGGAGGTTAGGCATATCCTCTCGCAGGTCAAGACAGACGAACATCGGCTGACGCCGTTCGCGGTCATCGACGGAGACACACTCGCCTATCCTCAACCAGCCGATCCCCTTGATCCTCCCCGACTCTTCTGACGTGATGTGGCAATCATGGCTAGCCGACCTGATCCTATGCATGCATGCCGGCTTTGTCCTCTTCGTGATCTGTGGCGGGCTGCTTGTGCTGAGGTGGCGGCGGATTGCGTGGCTGCACCTGCCGGCTGCCATGTGGGGCGCAATCGCCGAGTTCAGCGGGTGGGTATGTCCATTGACTCCGCTCGAGAACTGGTTGCGCCAACAAGCAGGCGAAACCGGCTACCGTTCAGATTTTGTCGCCTACTACCTATTGCCGGTACTGTATCCCGATGACCTGACTCGCGACGTCCAACTCATGCTTGGCACGGCCGTGCTCGCGATCAATGTTTCGGTGTATGGTTGGCTGTGGCGTCGGTCCCAGTAACAGTCAGGTCAGCCCGCGACAGGCAAACGGCGGGGCATAGCCGTTCCCATGCCCTACCGCCGAATTACGACGATCGTAACCCGCAATTTCCATGAACGTTTCTGCTGCAATCGAAAATTCACCGCTGCAACAAGACGTCATGAATAATGCGGGTTAGCAGGCGCCTCGTTCATCATTGGAGCCGTCGGATATCGCCCGGCGCCCTGTTCGCCTTCTAGGTTTGTGCAGGCCCACTGTAAGAAAACGGATTCCCACACGACACAACATCGGCTTTCCGTACTCCTAGAGGATAGGCAGAAACAAGAGTTGACGGAAGTCGTCATGAGTTGATACATGGAGAGACGTACCTATTTTCATTCGACTGAGAGGTCGCTATGCCAATAGATGAAATTACCCAAAAGGTCAGCGATCGCTATGCTCGGGCCGCGTCAACGGGCGAGCAGATATGTTGCCCGACCACCTATGACTTTGCCGATCTCCAGTCCTTCATCCCGGAAGAAGTCCTCAAAATTTCGTATGGTTGCGGAACGCCAGCCGGGTTAAAGACTGTCTCCCACGGGGAAACCGTGCTGGATATCGGTGCAGGTGGCGGCATCGATTGCTTCGAAGCCTCCCGCCTCGTCGGCCCCACTGGTCATGTCATCGGGATCGACATGACTGACACGATGCTGGCCATCGCCCGAAAGAATGCCCCCATCGTCGCAGCCAGTCTTGGATACACCTCCTCCAACGTCGAGTTTCGCAAAGGGATGGCAGACGCGATACCGGTGATGGACAGCGCCGTCGATCTGATCATCTCCAACTGTGTGATCAACCTGGCACCGGATAAACGGAAGGTCTTCAGGGAAATGTTTCGTGTCGCCAAACCGGATGGACGGTTTACGATCTCCGACATCGTGGCCGATCAGCCCGTTCCGCAATATTTGGTGCATGACGTTGAAAAGTGGGGCGACTGCCTCTCCGGGGCGCTGACGCTCACCGACTATATCGCGGGGATTGTGGGAGCCGGCTTCCTGGGGATTCATCTGCTCAAATCCTCGCCCTGGCAGGTGATCGACGGCATTCATTTTTTCTCCGTCACGTTGACGGGATATAAACTTCCCGCGCGCGCGCCTGTGTCGGCCGTTCGTTATGCCACGCTCCGCGGGCCGTTCAGCCGAGTAGTCGATGAACTGGGCACGACCTATCTCCGAGGCATTCCCCAGCCAATCACGCAGAACGCTGTGTGCCTATTGAGCCAGGCTCCGTTGGCGTCTCACTTTGTCTTGTCCTCCGGCCCGCTATGGCTGGATCGAGCCGATGACCGATGGACTGCGGTCTATCCGGCAAACGCTCCCTGCCTCTGGCAAGGGCATTTCGCCATACTCGCCGGACCCTTCGGCGAAGCCGCCGATGACGATCACCATGTGTATCGCCGAGGCGAACCGTTGGAGATCTGTTCCAAGACTCTAAAAGTATTGGAAGCCGAGGGCTACGCTCCTCATTTCGCGATCATCAACCGCGCGGGCCAGACCATCAGCGGTGACGCTGTCACCTGCGCTCCCGACGAGGGGGGCTGCTGCTGATGAAGGCCCCCTTAACCACCAAAATGCTGACCACGCGCCAATGCGCCACGGTTCTTAAGGCCTTGGCCGACGAAACGTAACTGCGTATCTTGGAATCCTTGCTCCTCGGTGAAAAATGCGTGACAGATCTTGTGCAGGAATTGAAGTGCTCTCAACCCCATGCCTCCCATCATCTCCGTATTTTGCGAGACTCGGGTCTCGTCGAGGGGCATCGGTACGGCAAACAAGTTTGCTACAGAGTTTCTCCCGCGATCCAACGAGCCCTGGCAAACAGGCAAGGACAGGCTCTGGGTTTCGGCTGCTGTGAGTTGCGGTTTCCAGAATCGGCTTTGGTGACGATCGGTGATGCGCGCTGAGGATGATCGGTTCCTGAGAGGATTTCTCCCTTTCTGACAGGCACAGATATGGCGCTGACCCTGCTGGGACAACATCACTCCCTCGCCTCCCCAACGGAGCAATTGAAAATGCTCGGGAGGACCACGAGCTGCCCCCCCTTCGAGACACAACTCGATCGAATTGGCCTGCTCCCGCTTCGCGCCACCGGGATCACGGTTTTTCAGATCAATGTCGGCAAGCTCTGCAATCAGACATGCAGACATTGTCACGTGGATGCGGGACCCGACCGAACTGAACACATGTCCCGCGAAACGGCAGAACATTGCATCCGCGCTCTCGCTAAGACCGATATTCCGACGGTCGATATCACGGGTGGAGCACCGGAACTGAACTCAAACTTTCGCTGGCTGGTTGAACAGAGTCGGGCACTGGGTCGCCACGTGATGGATCGATGTAACTTGTCCGTGTTGCTCCTTCCGTCCCAAGCGGACTTGGCAGAGTTCCTCGCCGGGCATCGTGTGGAAATTGTCGCATCGCTGCCCTATTACCGTGCCGGCCAGACCGATGCGCAGCGGGGCGAAGGAGTCTTTGAGAAATCGATCCAGGCGCTTCGCCTCCTCAATCG
This sequence comes from Nitrospiraceae bacterium, assembly GCA_036004925.1. Taxonomy (GTDB): domain Bacteria; phylum Nitrospirota; class Nitrospiria; order Nitrospirales; family Nitrospiraceae; genus Palsa-1315. The sequence continues at coordinate 69,640 of DASYRC010000005.1, forward strand.
ACTAGGCTACGGCCAGCCTGGCAGTGGGTTGTCGTTGAATCTCGTCTGCAATCCGGTAGGAGCCTTTCTCCCTACCAAGCAAGAGGCGATCGAAGCGCAGTTTCGCAAAGAACTTCTGGCTCGCCATGGTGTCAAGTTCAACCATCTCTATACGATCACCAACATGCCGATCAGCCGATTTCTTGATTTCCTCCTGGAGAGCGGCAACTACCAGCAGTATATGGAGCGATTGGCCAACGCCTTCAATCCCGCTGCCGCGGCCGGTGTCATGTGCCGCTACACGATCTCCGTGAGTTGGAATGGCACCCTCTACGACTGCGACTTCAACCAGATGCTCGATCTGCCGGTGGATCATCGTGCGCCCGCTCATATCCGCGACTTCGATCCGGCTCCACTCAATCAGCGCCAGATCACGACGCGCAACCATTGCTACGGCTGTACGGCAGGGGCCGGGTCGTCTTGCGGCGGTTCCGTCACCTCCTAACGACTACGATGGAAATCTCCCTGCTTGCCTTCGCTCTTGCATTCGCTCTCGCTTTCGCAAACGGAGCCAACGACGTTTCGAAAGCGATCGCGACTTTAGTTGGCAGCGGGGTCACCGATTATCGGTCGGCTATCGCATGGGGAACTGTCTGGACAGTGGTCGGCGCAGCTTTGGCTACCTTTGTGGCAAGTGCGATGATCAAGACCTTCGGTCATGGCCTCGTCCAGACCGGCACGATCATTGAACCGGCCGTCACCTTGGCCGTCTTGACCGGGACGATCGCGTGGGTCCTCTTCGCCTCACGCACGGGTCTCCCTGTCTCAACCACTCATGCACTTACTGGAGCCATCGTCGGCACCGGTTTCGTCGCCTTCGCTGGAGAAGGATTGATCTGGTCCGCGTTCTGGAAAAAGATTGCCCTTCCTTTGTTGCTCAGTCCGTTCCTTGCCTTCGCCCTCTCTCTACTCATCCATCCAGCTGTTCGTGCGCTCGCGAGGAAGTGGGAAGGGGCCTGCTTGTGCGTGCTGCCGACCTCCCGTGCGTTAGTGGCCATTGATGCGCACGGCGACACCAGAACCCTGTTTCAGATAACGAGCTTCAGCCCGCCGATCATGGCAGTACCGTCGCAATGCGACCACGCCGACTTGCGGGGGCTGGCCGTGGGACTCGATACGATTCACTGGATCTCCAGCGGCCTTGCGTCGTTTGCCCGTGGCACGAACGATGCGCCGAAGATCGTGGCCATCCTTCTGCTCGGCAGCGCGACTGTTGCGTGGCCCACCGTCTCGTCCCAGCTTGCCGCCCTCGGGGGAATCGCCATTGCGATGGGGCTCGGTAGCTACTTTGGCGGGCTCCGCGTGACGGAAGTCCTCGCTGAGAAAGTGACGAAGATGAATCATGCGGAGGGGCTGTCTGCAAACCTGACGACATTGTCCCTGGTTCTCGTCTCCGGTTCTCTCGGATTGCCGGTCTCGACCACCCACGTCAGCAGCTCCGCCATTATTGGAATCGGCCTTCTCAGAGACCGGAACAGCGTGCACTGGACGACGGTGCGTAACATGGTCCTGGCTTGGGTGGTGACGCTGCCAGCGTCGGCTCTCCTCGCTTGTATCGCTTACCTCATCCTCATCAGATTTCTCTAGCAGTATGCTGAAAGAGTCCGCCAGCGACATTCTCGTTTCGCTCAGAAGCTCCCCGTACCGAACAGAGTGCGCATCGCCGCTTCGCTCGCTGCGGCCTTGCAAGGCGGCATTTTTGAGCATCCTTCGGGGGCATACTCCTCTTGTCCCAGACGTGCAGGCGATCAAAGTTCTGCTATGCCAAAAATGGTTTTCCCGCAGTCTGCTCACAGGATGTTCACCGTTGCTGGGCACAACAATCGCGATGAGAGCGACCCGAATCTGTCTCTCTCTTATGACTGGGGTAACGCTGGCAAGGTGATCATGTCGAAACCGAGGCCAGGAACTCCCGAATGGAGGAAGCAATCTCGTCGCGGACTCGCCGGAAAACTTGCCACCGTTGTTTTGCGGACTCTGTGACAGGTGCCGGGTCGTCGAAACTCCAATGGCTGAGTCGAACTGCTCCGGACCAACGAGGGCAACTCTCTTTGGCGCGACCTCACACCATACAGAACAGAGCACGACCCAGAACTTTCAGATACCTCTCAAAGGGATTAAGTTGCTTCTCGGCTACTGGTGGCACATCCGTCAGCCTGGTCTCCATGGGCCCCCTGAATAACTAATCAAGAATTATTGATCAACCGAGCAAAAAAGGTAGCAGCGCGGACTTGGCCGAACCGTCTTCCTCACGGTCTTGAGCGATGCCACAAGATCCTTAAGCTTCTCGACGCCATCAGAATTGAGTAATAGTTCCAACGCCTTCCGGACGATCGTGAGTCAAGCCTGCGTCCCTAAGTACTTTTAGGTGAAAAGAGAGGCGTGATTGCCCGGTCTGAAAGGCATCGGTCGGTTCACACACACAACTCTCCCCCTTGAGGCGATCGAGAATGTCCAGCCGCGTTTCATCTGGGAACGCGTGGCACATTTAAGCTGTTTGGTTCGAGTTTTCTCCGACAGCATAGACATCCCTTCTTGTCCATCAAGAATGCATGATGGACTAACTGTAGATTATCGTGATTGCGCAGCTTCTAGGCAGTCTGCTAAGGTGACGCGGACAAAGATCCTTTGCAATCGTCTTCGGCTGAATACCTCGCATGGTCTGGGACCCTAAAGATCCTTGGAGTAAGAAGAGCGACCCGCTTGAGGATGCCCTCAAGCAGGCCCAATCGCAATTCAAGAATCTGATGCCCTCATTCAAGAATCTGATGCCTTCAAGCGGCTTCAGAAACATCGCGTTGGCAGGGCTTCTCGTCTTTCTTGCCTGGCAGAGCGTATTTATCGTCTCGCCGGATGAGGAGGGCGTCGTCAAGCGATTCGGCGTCCCTGTTCGAACCGTGGGACCTGGCCCCCACGGAAAAATCCCCTTTGTCGAAACAGTCCTCCAGCCGAAAGTCCAAAAACTCCACCGTATCGAGGTAGGCTTCCGCACAGATCGGCAAGGCCGCCAGCAAATGCTGGCGCAAGAAGCCCTGATGCTCACCGGCGACATGAACATCCTGGCCATCGAATTCATTGTGCAATACAAGATTAAAACGTCTGCGGACTATCTCTTTAACGTCGCAGAAATCAATGAGACGATCGGCAAAGTTGCCGAGGCCTCCATGCGAGAAGTGGTCGGCAAGAGCAAGATCGACGAGGCGTTGACTACCGGTAAAGCCCAGATCCAACAGGATACCCAGATACTCCTCCAATCGCTCCTCGACCAGTATCAGGGCGGAGTCCAGGTAGCAGCCGTCCAGCTCCAGGATGTCGATCCTCCCGAAGCCGTGGCGGCTGCGTTCAAGGATGTGACAAATGCGAAGGAAGACCGAGAGAAGCTGATTAACCAGTCTCAGAGCTATCGCAACGACATTCTCCCCAAAGCCAAAGGCGAAGCCGCTCAGGTGGTGAACCAGGCCAAGGGCAACGCCCAGGCCCGACTGAATCGTGCCCAAGGTGAGGCCAACCGTTTTATGGTGACCCTGAAAGAATACAATCAGGCCAAAGACATCATCAGCAAGCGGATCTATATCGAAACAATGGAAGAAATCCTGCCGAATATCGAGAAAATCATCATTGATGGCAAGACCGGCGATCGTGTGCTTCCTTACCTTCCTCTCGAGCGCCTCAAACCCAGGACCGGCACCGCCCCTGAGGACCAGAAACCATGACCAAGCAGGGGTTCATCATTGCACTGGTGGTGGTCGTCATAGGGTTGTTTCTCCTTGGGGCCTCACCACTCTTCACCGTGGATATCATCCAGAATGCGATCGTTGTCCAACTCGGCAAGCCTGTTCGCAATATCACGGAGCCGGGGCTCTATGTGAAAGTGCCGTTTATTCAAGAAGTCACCTACTTCGATAAGCGCCTGCTGGACTACGACTCAGAGCCCCAAGATGTAATCACGCAAGACAAGAAGACCCTCCTTCTGGACAACTATGCCAAATGGCGGATTGTCGACCCACTCAAGGTCTATCAGAACTTTCAAACCCAACGGGGAGCGCTGCAACGGTTGCACGACATTATCTATTCTGAACTCCGGGTAGAACTCGGGCGCCACGACCTTCTGGAAATCGTCGCGACGGACCGCGCAGATATCATGAAAATTGTGACCCAGCGGTCGAATGAGAAAGCCTCCGCGTATGGGATCGAGATTCAGGACGTGAGGATCAAACGCGCCGACCTTCCCGAGCAGAATGAGAAGGCCGTGTTCGCCCGGATGCAAGCTGAGCGGGAACGACAGGCAAAGCAATACCGTGCAGAAGGCGCTGAGGAAGCACAAAAAATCCGTTCAGAGGCGGAAAAAGATCGCGAGATTATTCTGGCTGAAGCATACAGGGAATCGGAAGAGCTACGTGGCGCGGGGGATGCGAAGGCCTTTAAGGTCTATGCTGACGCCTACCGGCAAGACCCTCATTTTTTTGAATTTACTCGCTCGATGGAAGCCTACAAGAAAACCTTTAAAGATAAGTCCACCCTGGTGGTGAGTCCAGACTCAGAATTCTTCCGCTATCTTAAGCAGCGCTAGCCTTCAGGACAGCCCCACAATCTCGCCCGTGCCTGGATCGATTCCAATGCGTTCCCCTGCTGGCTTCTTAGGCAAGCCCGGCATGAGTTGAATGCCTGAACAGACCGCCGTGAGAAACCCAGCCCCTGCGAGCACTCGCACCTCCTTGATCGGCAACGTAAACCCGGATGGTCGCCCTTTCAGCGCCGGATCGTGCGACAGTGATAACGGCGTCTTGGCCATGCAGATGGGTAGCCGATCAAGTCCGAACTGCTGCGCCACTTCGATGTCTCGTTCGGCTTCTGCGTCGAACGACACGGCAGAGGCCCCATACATTTTCGCGGCAATGGTGTGGATTTTCTTCTTAATCGGCCAGGCAACGTCATATAAATGCTTGAACGTAGACGTTTCCGCTGTGGCTCTGACCACTGCCTTCGCTAACTCTTCTGCCCCTTTACCGCCATCGGCCCAATGGGTTGAGACCGCGGCATCCAACGCGCCAACCTCTCGGGACCGCTCTCGAACCCATTCCAGCTCAGCCACCGGATCATCGATGAAGGCATTGACCGCCACCACCACAGGAACCCCATGGGCCTTCACGTTCGCAATGTGCTGCTCCAAGTTCGCAAAGCCTTTTACCAATGCCTCTTGATTAGGTCCGGTAAGCCCTGCCGGAAGCGGAGCTCCAAGCTTGACCGCTCCTCCGCCACCGTGAAGCTTGAGTGCGCGAAGCGTAGCTACCACCACGGCCGCCGCTGGCTGGAATCCTGAGAGGCGGCACTTGATGTTAAAAAATTTCTCCGCCCCGAGCTCACTCCCGAATCCAGCCTCCGTAACGACATACTCCGCACAACGCAATGCGATGGCATCGGAAAGAATCGAGCAGTTCCCGTGGGCAATATTACCGAATGGGCCCGTATGCACGAACGCCGCAGTTCCTTCGAGCGTCTGAACCAAGTTCGGCAACAACGCTTCTCTAAGCAAGACTGCCATGGACCCGGCACATCCAAACTCTTCTGCTCGCACTGGTTTACCATCCGTTGTACACCCAACGACGATCTGCCCGAGCCTGTGTCGCAGGTCGGCTTGACTCGATGACAAAGCGAGCGTCGCCATGATTTCTGAAGCTTCCGTGATCACAAACTGGCCCATGCGACCCGCAGTCCCCTCACCCAGCGAGATCTGCCGTAACGCCCTATCGCTGACTCCCAACGTCCGCGGCCAAGTAATCCGATTCGGATCAACCTGAAGCGCATTCCCATGAAACAGGTGATTATCAACAAATGCTGACAAGAGATTGTGACTGGCAGATACAGCGTGGGCGTCGCCGGTCAGATGGAGGTTGATCTCTTCCATCGGAAGGACTTGCGCCCGCCCTCCTCCTGTTCCTCCGCCTTTGATTCCAAACACCGGCCCCAACGAAGGCTGCCGAAGCGTGACGGCCGTTCGATGGCCGAGGCGGGAAAGCCCCATGGCAAGCCCAATGGAAGTTGTCGTCTTGCCTTCCCCGAGCGGGGTCGGATTGATGGCGGTCACGAGTACATACCTGCCGAGTGGTACAGCATGAAGCCGCTCAAGTACGTCAAGCGAAACCTTCGCCTTCAGCTTTCCGTACGGAAGTAGCTCGCTGGCCTGGATACCGAGCTGGTCAGCGACATCCTGAATTGGACGCGCTTTTACTGATCGGTTGATCTCAATATCTGTCATAGGTGAGTAACGACATGATCTCCACCGCCTTAGTCGCCTTAGTGGCGGAGGCAGTATAGCATAGGAGATGAGTCGATTCGGTTGGCGTTGTTTGGATAGGAGGGGTTAGTTCAGTGTGGCCTCGTCATGAACCGAATCGGTTGATGACGAGCGGGTGAGCAAAGCGGGAAGCCTAACGAGCTATTCGAGGATATACTTTACCGGGTCTAGTGCTTGGCCATGAACCTTGACCATGTAGTGCAAGTGGGGCCCCGTGGCTAGCCCGGTGCTACCGACTAAGCCAACGACCTCCCCACGCTTCACTCGCTGCCCCTCTTTGACTAATGCCTTGGCTAGGTGGCCATAGAGAGTTTCAATACCGAATCCATGGTCGACTTTCACGACATTTCCCAGCTTAGGGTCGAAGCCGACCGCTGTGACTCGTCCTTGAGCTGGAGCCTGAACTGGCGCATTGGCGGCAGCTCCGATATCCAGCCCGTCATGCCATGCGGGCTTTTCTGTGAATGGGGAAACCCTTGGCCCGAAGCCAGAGGTCACCCATCCCTTCACTGGCCAAATGGACGGGGTTGCTGCCCATCGAGAAGATTTCTGTTCGGCAGCTAAGGACAACTCTTGAAGCGATTGTTCCTGGATCGCAGCTTCTTTCGACAGCCAATTTATACCGTCCTTGATTGAGGTGATCATTTCTTGCTCGGTGGGACCGTTCGAACCCGCCGATGGGCTCGTTTGGCCAGTCAGATCACTCTGACTGGTTTCCACTGAACTGAGGTGCTGAGCTCCAGCGTCATTCTTGGGGGTCTTCTCAGAGGTAGGAAGAGTATTGCCGTCAGGAAGGGGAACATCCACACCACCTCGGCCATTAGCCATATCCCCTGTTTTAGACGCCTCGATTCCCAACATGACACGAAGTCGCTGATTGACCTCCTTCATGCTCGTTAAACGCTTCTTCAGATCGTCTACGGCGCTAGAAAAGGTTCCTGTCTGTTCCCGCGCACTCATGGCTTCTGCACGGAACGCTGAGAGTTCCCAGACTTCGCCGGTTCTGATCACGTAATGCGAGATGACAAGAATATCGACTAGGACGAAAATAGCTCCCACTATCAATAGCTTACTGACAAGTTTTCGAGAGAAACTAAACCGCAGCGGTTTGGCTGTTGAGCCACGAAAGATCACGACGGTATAGGCATCGCTGTCTTCTGCGCCGTTCATTTGTCCCATGCACTTCACCCCCGACTGAATAGGCTCCTCCGCTTCCTAACGATAACTCTCAACGAGTGTACCGATCCAGATCACTTCAGTCAACCCCTCACTTTGGTGATGAAAAATCCTTCTTCACAGCTATTAGCTGTGGGTCTCACTATGCACCCATCCGATATATTGATCAAGGCCTTCCTTAACCGGCAACGCGATGATTTCAGGAGTCTCATACGTATGCATCGCCTTGATCGCTTTTTCGAGTGCACGATACCGAGGTCTGGTGGATTTCAATATGAGGAGAGCTTCTTGTGCTTTAACAACTTTTCCCTTCCACCGATAAATCGATTGAACCCCTAGGATAATATTCGCACAAGCAGCCAGCTTCGCATTTACCATTCCTTTGCCAATCCTTACCGCTTCTTCCTTATTTACCGTCGTAACCAAAATAACAAGGACCTGCCCTACTGATTTATTCATAAGGAGTGCAACCATTGTAAGACAGTCTTTTCGCCCTGCAATGGCCCCTGGCATTCTCTCTTGATAGAATGATAAAGCAATTTCTAGACCTACTACGTACTACGTATGAAAACAAATTATTATAACAATTTATCAATATCTTACGATCTTATGCTTGCCAACCTAACTAACCATTGCCAGTTTTCTTTCATGCCTAAACTGAGCTGCTATAACCACAAAAAGACCAGATGTTGACAAAAATGTGCACATTTTGCCCTCTCTTTTCTCAAGAAAGAAACAGATACCACCTCTTCGATTGACTGCTCTCTATCTCAGAAAAGGCTTGACCGAGGGGGCATCGGGCTCATTGACAAGCTTTTCACTTCTCACATAGTATGATGTCATCAAGCATGGAGGTCATTCAATGGGCCTTGCCATTTCCCCGAAAGAACTGAAAACAAGGCTTGATAAAGGCGACAAATTAGTACTGGTTGATGTGAGGGAGGAATGGGAATATTCCCTTGCGAAACTGGATGGCTCAATCCTAATTCCCCTCGGAACACTCCCTCAATCGCTCGCTCGGTTGAACCGCGACTCGGAGATCATTGCCATCTGCCACCATGGCATGAGAAGCGCCGATGCGACGAATTTCCTGCTTCAACAAGGATTCACGAATGTGAAGAATTTGGTGGGGGGAATGGATGCCTGGTCGACCCAGGTGGATGGAACCGTCCCTCGATATTAACCCAGCCCCACCAAAGCCCGTGGCACACATGCTCTACCCACTCCGCCTGAACGGCACGGTCAATTCTAATTCATGCGCTCGCGGAAATAGTCAACGGTGCGCTTGAGCCCTTCACCGAGTTCGGTTTTCGGCTCCCAGGACAATTCTTGACGGAGCTTGCCCGGATCAATCACGCTCCGCGCCTGTTCGCCACTTTTGGCTGGGCCATGAACTTCCTTGCATGTCGAATTCGTGTGGGTGATTAAAATCCTTAGCAAATCGTTGATTGAGGTTTCTTCTCCCGTTCCAACATTATATGTCCCTTGCGTTTCCTGACCCATCACCGCAAGGTTTGCCTCAACGACATCTTCGACATAGACAAAGTCTCGCGTTTGCCGTCCATTCCCATTGACGATCGCTTGCTCGTTATTCAGCAGCTTCTGAATAAAGATCGCGACCACTCCGGCCTCTCCATCAGGATCCTGACGTGGACCATAGACATTGGCATAGCGCAGACTCACCATTTGAAGTCCGCTCACTCGTTGATAGTAAGATAGATACTGCTCCCCACACAGCTTGCTGATGCCGTAAGGCGACAGGGGCCGCGTGACATGGGACTCTGGGGCAGGATAGATCTCCTGCTCGCCGTAGATGGCCCCACCGGAAGAAGAAAACACCACCTTCCGCACACCATGCCTGACCGCTTGCTGCAGTACGTTCAGCGTCCCAAGGACATTTACCTGGGCATCGAAGACTGGATCTTCCACAGATTTGCGAACGTCCATCTGTGCAGCAAGATGAATGACAATATTGGGCCGTTCGTTGCGAAACACCCGTTCAAGTCGCCAACTCTGAATATCTAACTTGCAGAAACGAGCGGCGCGATTGAGGTTTCTCCGCTTCCCCGTGGACAGATTGTCCACAACAACAACCTCGTGCCCTTCTTGGACAAGACGATCAACCAAATGCGACCCGATAAAACCGGCGCCTCCGGTCACGAGTACTTTCATGCATGCCCCCATCGCCTATGAATCCGTGTCATCATCTGTCCACCGTCTACTCGATCAGGTTATGATCTCGCGTGCAAAACCAACAAGAATCTCCCGATTTCCTTTTCGCCCTATCACAGGAGAATCGAGCACGCCTTTCAGCCGAAGCCCCAAATGAGCGGCGCAAGCAATGACCTTCTCAGTCACCGCCTCGCGCTGCGCATCATCTCGCACGATCCCCCCTCGTCCCACCTGACCCTTACCAACCTCAAACTGTGGCTTCACTAACACCACGACCATTGCGGAGCTATTGAGCAGGTGGACGACCGCGGGCAATACCAGTGTCAAAGAAATAAAGGAAACATCGATCACCGCCAGGTCGATCGGCTCAGGAACCGCTGCACGGCCAACATACCGAATGTTGGTCCGTTCGAGCAAGACAACACGCGAATCTTTACGGAGCCTCCACTCAAACTGTCCATATCCCACATCGATGGCATAGATGCGGGTAGCTCCTCGCTGCAACAAACAGTCGGTGAACCCACCGGTCGAACACCCGACGTCCAAACCGATTGCCCCTCTTGGATCAATATGAAAGGCATCAAGCGCCGCAGCCAATTTGTCACCTGATCGACTGACGAACAACGCAGGCTGCACGATCTCAATCCGCACATCCGGCGGCACCAACTTCGCAGGCTTATCCACCATAATTCCATCAACCGATACTCCACCCGCCAATACCATTCTGACCGCGGCCTCCCGACTCGGCACCAAGCCCTGAAACATAAGCACACGGTCTAACCGTTCTTTGTGAATACGAGAAGGGGAGGCCATATCGACTAGAAAAACCACTCATCGGGGCATGGGCGGAAATAGAAGCCGGCAGTAGGGAGCCTAGGAGGACGGTTCATCGGCTGCGTCGTCTGGAGAGTAGGCGTGGATTCGTTTCTTGCCGTTCTTATCTTGCACGAGCACTTCAACCTTATGTTCGGCCTCCTCGAGAATCTTGAGACAATTCTTAGAGAGACGGATGCCCTCCTCGAAGATCCTGAGCGATTCGTCAAGAGGAAGATCGCTTTTTTCTAGCTCACCAACAATGGCTTCCAACCGCGCCATCGCCTGTTCAAATTTCACCGCTGCCACAACGCGCCTCGTTATTATTTATGGGTGGGTTCATTATACTCGACCGCACAACGATTTCAAACTGAGGAATCATCGAACACCTGCGTGACAGTACAACCCAATCGTCCGCTTGCCAATTGAGCCTCCAACTCCTGTCCAATCCCCACGTCGTTCGCTCGATGGAGGATCTGACCAGCCGGGACCGTTTGAAGAATACTGTAGCCACGTCCAAGAATCGCCAAGGGACTTAGGGTATTGAGCTGCGCCAGCGTCGCGTGGATCCGGTGACGATGCTGCGCCAACCTCACCCCCATCTGCCCTTCAAGGCGCTTGGAGAGTTGCGGGACTGTCGCCAGACCTTGCGTGATCGCAAGTATAGGATTGAGGCCGGATAGATTTCGCTGCACCCCGTGAACCCGTTCACGCCCGGCCGCGAACAGTTGTTGGACCATCTCGCGCAATCGATCCACTATATCATCTGTCCGTTGCGCTGCTTCCTGGAGGCGGAAGCGTACATCCGTCACCCCTCGAATTCCGGAATCGAGCCGCTGCCGCTCGAAGGCACAATGCCGGAGCATCACCTGTCCCAGACGGACCTTCAGCTCTAGCAATCGTTCCACGATCTCAGCCAACACCGGAACCACAGCCTCCGCTGCCGCCGACGGCGTCGGTGCCCGGAGATCGGCGACGAAATCTGCAAGTGTCACATCGATTTCATGTCCGACAGCGGACACCACTGGGACATGAGAGGCCGCAATGGCGCGCACCACGATCTCCTCATTGAAACTCCAGAGGTCTTCCATTGATCCTCCGCCTCGCCCGACAATGATGACATCCACAAGCCCAAGCTGGTTCAAGGCAGCCAGCGCCGCAGCAATTTGCCGCCCGGCACTCTCCCCCTGGACTTGAACAGGAGCGATAAGAATATGGAGCGCCGGCCAGCGTCGCCGAAGAACAGCCAAGATATCCCGAATGGCTGCGCCGGTCAGAGATGTGACGACACCCACCGCCCGAGGAAATGTCGGAATCGACTTCTTTCTGTCCTGATCGAACAGTCCCTCCATCGCCAATCGTTCTTTTAATTGTTCAAATGCCAATTGCAGCGCGCCGATTCCCTTCGGCTCCACCGTGTCAATCACAATCTGATATTCTCCGCGTGGTTCGTATACCGTCAGCCGCCCCCGCACAATAACTTGAAGCCCTTCTTGCAAGGCAAAGCGCAACCTCACCGCGGTGGATCGGAACAGCACCGCGCGAATTTGGCTCGTCTTGTCCTTGAGCGTGCAATAGACGTGTCCCGATCCGGGAGCACGGAGATTGGAGAGCTCCCCTTCTAACCAGACGTCGGAGAATTGTTCTTCGATTGAGGTGCGCAGCAGCCCCGTCAACTCCGAAACCGTTAAAATCCGGTTCGGAGGAGCAGCCTGAGAGGGGAAAGCAGGGAAACCGGGAAGGCTCGTGGTGGGCCTCCTTTAATCGATGATGCGAATTCGTTCGATCGACAGCGCCTTGCCGAGACGCGCATCAAGTTCGAGCAGCACCGCGCAAAAGACGGAGGGACCCGAGGCCACTTCAAAGCGCCGTGGCATCCCGGTCAAGAACTTTTCGATCGCCAACTCTTTCTTCACCCCGATTACGGAATGGAGCGGACCGGTCATCCCAATATCCGTCACATACGCGGTCCCCTTCGGGAGAATCTGGTCATCGGCCGTTTGCACATGCGTATGGGTACCGACCACGGCGACGACCTCTCCGTCCAGATAGTGCCCCATCGCCATTTTCTCTGATGTTGCTTCCGCATGCATGTCAACAATCACGGCAACAGTTCGTTTCTTCAGCGCGGCTAATTCTTTTTTGGCCACCTGGAACGGACAGTCCAAAGTCGGCATGTACGCCCGCCCCATCAGTTGGAGGACGCCGAGCTGCTCTTCGCCGGCCGACTCGACCACCACGCTCCCATGACCCGGCACACCATCTGGATAGTTAGCCGGCCGAAGTAGGCGTGGTTCTCGCGGAAAATAGTCGAGAATTTCTTTTTTATCCCACGCATGATTCCCGGTTGTAATAACCGCGAGCCCGAGGTCGAACAACTCTTCTGCCAACTCCGGCGTAATACCAAACCCGCCAGCCGCGTTCTCTCCATTCCCGATAACGATGTCGATTTGCCGCTGAGCCACCAGCCTGGGAACAGCCCTGGCCAATGCACGGCGCCCAGGCTCACCAAAAATATCGCCAATGAAGAGGACTTTCACTTGGCATACTCCACATACCGGCTCTCTCGAATCACGGTCACTCTGATCGTACCGGGATAGGTCAGTTCCTGCTCAATCTTCTTCGCCAGGTCCCGGGACAGTTGGAACGACTCGGCATCGGTAATGTCTTCCTGTCGAACGATGACGCGGATTTCTCGGCCCGCTTGGATGGCATAGGCCTTCTGCACCCCTTTGATGGTCGTAGCAAGCGACTCCAGTTTCTCCAGCCGTTTTACGTAGGTCTCCAAGGCTTCCCGTCTAGCCCCAGGCCTGGCTGCGGACAATGCTTCAGCCGCAGCAACCAAAACTGATTCGGGACAGATCGGCTCCACTTGTTCGTGGTGCCCCGCAATGGCATTCACAATTTTCTCACTCTCACCGTACTTCTTGGCAATCTCAGCACCCAGCATGGCATGCGGGCCTTCTTCTTCGTGACTGACAGCTTTCCCGATGTCGTGCAGCAGCGCCCCCCTCCTCGCCAACTTCACATCGAGACCAAGCTCCGAAGCCATGATGCCGCAGATGTACGCGGCTTCACGCGAATGATAGAGATTGTTTTGTCCATAGCTGGTCCGGTACTTGAGCCGACCAAGCACCTTGATCAACTCCGGGTGAAAATCCGAGAGCCCCAACTCAAATATGATTTTCTCGGCCTCGTCATACATGAGTTTATCGATATCGACTTTGACTTTCTCAACGATTTCCTCGATCCGCGTCGGGTGGATGCGCCCGTCATGCATCAACCGTTCGAGCGAGACCTTGGCGATCTCGCGACGCAGCGGATCGAAGCCCGACACAATGACGGCTTCAGGCGTCTCATCGATAATCAGATCGATCCCCGTTGCGGCTTCGATCGCACGGATGTTGCGCCCTTCCCGCCCAATGATCCTCCCTTTCATCGCGTCATTCGGAATTGGCACGACGGAAATCGTGGATTCGGAGACGTAATCACGCACCACCCGTTGAATCGAGGTGGTAATGATCTCGCGCGCTTCCCGTTCCGCATTCTCTCGCGCCTCTTCTAACGTCCGCTTGGCATGCCCGACGGCCTCGAGCCGCGCCTGGCTTTCCATTTCTTGAATAAGCTGCTTCTTCGCCTCGTCGGCCGTCATCCCCGCGACGCGTTCCAACGCCCCACGATGCTCCTGCTCCACTCGAGCACAAGCCGCCTCTTTAGCCACCAACTTCTCTTCCCGCCTCGCCAGCTCCAGATCTCGCTTCTGAGCCTCACCATCACGCTTGTCTACTGCACTGATCCGTTTCTCGAGGGCCTCATCTCGCTGGATCACACGCTTTTCTGCGACGGCGAACTCGGCCATCTTGGCCTTTTGCTCCTTCTCGAGGTCCGCTTTCGCCTGCAGCACAAGGTCCTTCGCTTCAAGCTTCGCTTCTTTGACGATATTGTCAGCCTCACGCTGGGCATTCTGCGCGACCTGGCGTACCTGCTCCTCTTCCTGAGCCCTCTTCGCAGTGCTCGATGAGCGACGGATCAGCTCAAAGAGCCCGATTCCGAGCAACCCTCCAACGAGTCCTGTCAACAGATAGGCAATAATTGAGGTCGAAATTGGACTCACCCCCTTACAGTCGCGAGACGAGAAGAATCCTGCTTCTCAGCCTCGTCTTGGTACAAGGTTAGTCTACGGTCCTGAATGAGAAGGGAGCGCAGTGGGTAGGTAAGGGAATAGGAGAGGACAACCAGAACCGCAAGCTACAGATTTAATCCGAGAACGGACTCCACGGGGATGGATGCCTTGCTGGATTGAGATGACGAGTGCGCCCTGTGCAGGACAGATCCCACGAAGTCCATCTACCTCGGTTCTCTCTCATCCGCATGAGATGATTCAGCGCGCGAACCGGAAGCAGCCGCTGGCCGTTTCCGCAGACCGCACTCGCTGACGGTAGCATGAACTCCATGGCCTTGCCCAACAACTTCAAGAAGTTATACATGAGGTGGACGAACCCTTGTGCACATTCTAACTGCTGCAATTTCGCCAGCATCAAGAACCTACATCCATTCCGCGGTAATCGCATCGTATTCCTGGATCACTGAACCGGTTCGAGTATGACCTATACGTATCCCTATGGTAGAATCCACTACGTCCCGACGCACACGAACCACGATAACAAAGGGGGCCGCCCTTTGCAAGCTGAATCTAGCGAAAGAGCGAGGTCGGTACCTGCTCCTCAATCGATTCCATGAGCGAATTCATCCGCCGCTCGACATCCGCCTCACCTTGAGCACGCTTCCGTTCGAGTTCAAACAACTGATGGGCCAAATTGAGGGCAGTCAGCACTGCGAGTTTGGAGGGGGTCGTTGTATTCATCCCCTCCGCGAGATGGCGCATCTGGCCATCTACAAAGCTCGCGAGGCGCCGGACATCGCCCTCGTCCGCCTCTCCACGAATCGCGTATCGTTGGCCATAGATTTCCACGTCAATAGTCTTAATCAAGGGCCACCTCCTTACGTTCTTCAAGGCACTCCAACAACTCGATATCGCCGAGGACTCTTTCTATACGAGACTTGATATCGGCACGTTCTTGCTCCCACCGTCGATTTGAATCATCCTTCACCGCAAGTCGTTGGCGAATAATCTTTAGTTCTTCTTCAGCTGCTGCATTCTTTTTCTTCAGCTCTTGAACGAGCTTAACCAGATCTCTGATACGACTTTCGAGCGCATCCAATCGATCGAGTGCCATTCCCTCACACTCTTCCTTAAGAAGCCCCTACAGGTTGTGGTGTACTATAGAAACTTGTCTAGATCTTGTCAAGAAATGGCCTTCAGGAGGCCTTGTCTAGCCGTATGTATTCTCGGTAGCTGCGCAGTACGCGCTTCACATACTGCCGCGTCTCCTGATACGGGATCAATTCGATGAACTCATCCTGACTTCGCCCACGGTGCAGCGTGATCCAACTTCCGACAGCCATTGGCCCTGCATTGTATGAGGCAATTGTGAGCGCGACATTCCCGGAAAATTGTTCGAGTAACTGTTCGACATAGTGGACGCCGATCCTAATATTGGTCTCTTGATCGAAGAGGTCATCCCGTCCGACCGCGGGAAGCCCAAGTCGCTGCGCTATATTATTTGCGGTTCCCGGCATCACCTGCATCAAGCCAATTGCACCCACCCGCGACACAGCCTGCCAATCGTACTGACTCTCCTCTCGAATGATCGCCGCCACCAGATAGGGGTCGACACCGCTCGCACCCTGGCCCTTGATCGTGGGAAGGAGACCTGTCGGATAGGCCACTTTCCACAGCGACGGGTCGACGACACCGCCGGTTCGCTCCAATTTATCTCGGAACCTAGCCCTCGCGAGTCGGAGCGCATGGTGATAGGCACCCACCTCGTTCAACATCGTCGCAAGCGCCATGAGGACATCGGGGTCTCGATTATAGCGATCGGTCAACCCCGCCAACTCGCGCGCAGCATCCAAGTCCAACCCCAGCGTCTTGAGCTCAATCGCTCGACGGTACGCCGACTGCTGCTCGATTTCTGTCCTGGCAGGCACCGAGCGTGTGGCCTCACCATTCGCATGCGTACCTCCATCCACCGGGACAATCGCCGAAATCGGTTCTGATGTAGGGGACTCTGACAACGGGATATCGATCCGTTCGCGAGCCAGCTGGCAGTAATAGGTATAGATGTATCGTCGGCAGAGTTGCATATACACATCACGAGCATGAGGCTGCTGGCTCAATTCGGCCGCGCGCCCCATCCAATAGAGTGCCTGTGGCTCAAAATCGCCGTCGTGCTGATCGGCGAGTTGACGCAGCTCATCACCCGCATCACGATATCGCGCCATACGGTAATAGACCCAGCCCACGCGCCACCGTGCCTCGGTTCGCTGAGACGCCGGCTCTCCGACCTTGGCCACCTGTCGATAGCGCATAATCGCGTCGTCAAAGCGGCTCTGATCTTCCAACCACATCCCGGCGAACAAGGTGATCTGGCCCTTTTGTTCCGCAGAGAGAGAAGATGCCTGCATCGTACGAGCGAGATCTAACAACTTGTCCCCCTGTCCTTGTCGAAGATAGACGCGGGCGAGCCAGACCGACCCTTCGTGGGACTCCGGTCCCCCGTCTTTCACCAGCGCACGGAACGTCTCTCGGGCTTGGTCATACTGTTTCAGCCGTACCTGCGCGATGCCGAGCTTCAGCTTTGCCTCGGCGCGACGAGGCGAATGTGGGTCAGCCACAAGAAACTTTCGGAGTTCCTCGATCGCTTCGGCATGGAAGGATTGGCCAAGATACACCTGAGCCCGGGCAAGCCGCTCGCTCGACTGAACCACCCATGGCTCACCACCAAGATTCGAGGCCAGTAGTACTTCTGCTTCTTTCGCTTCCGCACTGTATGCAAACCGAACCCAGAGCTGCATCAGGGTCTCGCGACCTTCCGGTATGTTGTTGTCTCGCAGTTGGCAGGCGCCTCGCCGAAGAAGCGCCTGGGGAGTCCCTGGCTCCTTATCATTCAGTTCGATCGCTTTTGCAAACAACGCCGTCGCTTCAGGACAACTCGACGCTTGATACCACGCTTCCCCTGCTCGATACACAGCCTTCGTCAACAGATAGGAGTCAGGTACCGCCTGCGGAATACTTTCGAACATGTCCGCCGCCTGTTTCGCATCTCCTAGATTCAACAATGCCTCCCCCGTCCATAATCGGATATAGTCACCCAAGACCGGAAAGTCTCGCTGTGCCGTGCGAAGAAATTGAATCGCCACGGCGGGATTCCGTTCAAGGAGCAACACTCCAGACAGCAATCCTGCGCGTTTGGCCCAGAGTGTGGCGGGGAATCGTTCCATCAACCGTTGCAGCCTACCCAGCTTGAGCAACAAGACTTGCTCTTTATTGAGGGCCTTGCCGAGTCGTTCCTTTGGCAGTGCGGCAGCCTGAAAGCAATCTTCCGCTTTCTCACAAATGTCGCTGTCAGTCGACATCGACGGAGAGGAAGGACCGGCTGACGCCTGGTCGGAGAGCAGCGCTAACCCACAGAGGCCAATAGCGGTGGCAAGGAGTAGATTTAGTATGGCCCATTGATGCAGATTGTCTTGCACCCGTCGTCTCCCTCTCGATCTGTAACATATATAGCAGTGTGCCTCTTCTGTTGCCAGCAGAGCCGCGTGAGTCCTGTACCTTGTTCCACTTTTCGAGGCTGTGCTAGGCTGCCCTCATGGGTCACGAAAAAAACGCCCTCCCATCACGGACAGCTCCCACGAACCTCCTGGCCCTTGATTTTGAAGGGATGGGCCGGCTCGTGGAGCAATTCGGATGGCCCCGCTACCGAATCGGTCAGATTTTACGCTGGCTTTACCAACGTCGAGTCAAAGACATCAACCAGATGACGGACCTCGGCCAAACGGAGCGAACGGCGCTGGCTTCACTGGCAACGATTCCGCGCGCCGCAGGCTGCACAGTCTTCCGTTCGATCGATCACACGAGAAAATTACTGCTTACGCTCAACGATGGACTCACCGTCGAAACGGTACTGATCCCAGATGAAGACCGCATAACCCTCTGTGTATCAACGCAGGTCGGCTGTACCTTGGATTGCGGATTCTGTCTGACCGGCACGATGGGATTGAAGCGGAACTTGAAACCACATGAAATCATGGAGCAGGTGCTGACCGCCCAAGATCGCCTTCTCCCCGGTGAACGGATTACCAACCTCGTCTTCATGGGGATGGGCGAGCCCTTGGCAAACATGGAGGCCTTGTCAGAGACCATTCGGCGACTCACCAACAAACCGTGGGGACTCGGATGGTCGCCGAGACGTATCACAGTCTCGACTGCCGGTTTGGCGGCACGATTGAAAGATATTGCACCACTCGGCGTCAATCTGGCCATCTCACTGAATGCCACGACGGACGATCAGCGCGCCATCCTGATGCCGGCCGTCAATGGTATCGCCTCGCTTAAGACATTGCTCGCCGCCTGCCGCCGTTACCCCTTGCCGCCGACCCGACGACTCACCTTCGAGTATGTGCTGCTGGCGGGTGTGAATGATCACGCCGACGATGCTCGCCGGCTCACCAAGCTCGTCCGCGGGATTGCGTGCAAAATCAATCTGATTCCGTTCAATGAATTCCCTGGAAACCCCTTTCGCCGTCCATCGGAAGCCGGCATTTCAGCCTTTCAAGCCATCGTGCGACGGGCAGGCCTCGATGTGTTCGTCCGTAAGAGCCGGGGGCGCGATGTCCTCGGCGCCTGCGGCCAATTGGGCAATCTTTCACCCGAGTACGCAGAACGTTCCTTGACACAAATCGAATCTCGTTGCTAGCATGCTGTGTGCGCGCCGCCCAAACATGACCTGGCTGTATTTTCGACAAATCATGCAAATATCCTGGTTGATTGCCGCGAGCAGTCTCGTCTTCGCCTTCACATCGCCCGCTGTCGCTACAGAACCCAGTGAGTTCATCCTCTCCAATGGGATGAAAGTTCTGCTAGTCGAAGTTCCCAAAGCTCCGGTTGCCACCGTCCAAGTCTGGTACAAAGTCGGCTCACGCAACGAAGTCATGGGCCGTGCGGGTTTATCTCACATGCTTGAACATATGATGTTCAAGGGTACCGCGAAATATCCCAAAGGCACCTTCTCCCGTCTCATTCGCAAGAACGGCGGGATGGACAACGCCTTCACGAGCCAGGACTTCACCGCCTACTTCGAGAATCTCGCAGCCGACCGCGTCGAGCTGGCCCTGGAACTCGAGGCCGATCGCATGCAGGGGCTCGTGCTCGACATGAGTGAGTTGACGACGGAGCGAGAGGTCGTAAAGGAAGAACGACGCCTTCGCGCGGAGGACGACCCACAAGGTGCGCTCGTCGAGGCGCTCTTCGCCCAGGCCTATCTCAGCCATCCGTACCATTGGCCGGTGATCGGCTGGTTCAGCGACCTGGATGCGATGACCCTGGACGACTTGCAACGACATTACGACACGTATTACTCACCCAACAATGCGACCCTCGTCGTGGTAGGCGACATCAAAGCAGACAGCCTGCTCCCCACGATCAAACAGCTATTCGAACCGATTCCGCGAGGACCGGAACCCAAGCTGATCGCCGCCATGGAATCGGAACAAAAAGGTGAACGCCGCTTCCTCCTCAAGCGAGATGCACAAGTCCCTTTTGTCATGATGGGTTATCGCGTGCCGAATTTTACGAGCGATGACTCGTATGCTCTGGACATTCTGGACTCGATCCTGTCACATGGGAAAAGTTCGCGCCTGTACCAGAACCTCGTGTATGAACAAAAATCGTCGCTTGCCGTCGGCGCAGAATACAGCTTGCTGCAGACCGATCCTGGCCTTTTCTATTTCTATGCCCTCGTGAGCCCAGGCCAGAGACCGGAGCTCGTTGAAGAAGCCCTTCATCGAGAGATCAAACGCCTCCAGGCCGATCCGCCGACAGAGCAAGAACTCCAACGGGCGAAGAATCAGGTCGAAGCCACCCATGTCTTCGAACAGGACTCCAACTTCCGGCATGCCATGTTGCTCGGACAGGCTGAGTCCGTCGGCGCTGGGTGGCAGAAAATCGACCAGTTTGTCGAACGGATCCGGGCAGTGACGACCAAAGATATTCAGCGTGTCGCCCGCCAATACTTGACGGAAGACAATCGAACTGTCGGCACATTGATTCCCGTGCCTCCCAAACAATCAGAGGCGCCCTCCACCCCCGCGCAACAGGGAAGGCCCTAACCATGCCAACGACGAGACGACTGCCTATTGCGCCTCAACGACAGACGCTCCCGACCCTCGTGATGGGATTCTGCGCTTTCCTCTTTGCAAGCGGTCCCAGTGTAGCGGCAGAGATCGCGCCGACGAAATTTGTGACCGCAAACGGCATCACGGTGCTCGTCCTTGAGCAACATTTCCTCCCTATCGTTGAGATCCACACGCTGATCAAGGCCGGTTCTGCGCAAGATCCTCCCGACAAAGCAGGGCTCGCGAACCTCGTCGCCAGTCTTCTGGACGAAGGGACGACCACGCGTACGTCGAAACAGCAGGCGGAACAAATCGATTTCGTCGGCGGTGCCCTGGAAGCCAAAGCCTCAGAGGATTTCACCACCGCCTCCGCCCGCGTACTCAAGAAAGACATCGACCTCGGCTTTACCCTGCTCGCGGACATGCTGCAACACCCCGCGTTTTATAAGCAGGAATTCGAACGGATTCGCACCCAACTCCTGGGCGAGATGGCAAGCGACAACGACGACCCGGGCCATATCGCCATGAAGGCGTTCAATCAGCTCGTCTTCCACGGACACCCCTACCGTTGGCCCGTCAATGGAACGGAGGAGACGCTCAACAAGATCACGCTGGCCGATGTGCAGGCCTTCTATGGGCGGGAATACTCCCCTTCTCAAGTCATCCTGACCATCGTCGGCGACGTCACGCTTGAACAGGCCACCGCACTGGTACAGGCCCATTTTGAAACCTGGAAAAAAGGGACGGCGACAGTACGGAATACGAAAAAGCCCTCGCCGGTCGAACGTAGAACGGTCCAACTCATCGAGAAGGATCTCACCCAATCCACCATTGTGCTTGGTCATGTAGGCCTTCCGCGCGCACATCCGGATTTCTATTCAGTCACTGTGATGAATTACATCCTGGGAGCCGGTGGATTTTCCTCGCGCTTGATGGATTCGATTCGCGACAAACAGGGGTTGGCCTATGGGATCATGAGCCACTTCGATGCCCGGCTGATGCCCGGTTCATTCTGGGTCAACCTCCAAACCAAGACGGAAACGACAAATCAAGCCATCACCGGCGTCCTGTCTGAAATAAAGTCCATTCGTGACGCTCCGGTATCCGACCAAGAGTTGGCCGAGGCCAAATCATTCTTGATGGGCAGCTTTCCATTACGATTTGACTCCACCGCGAAGCTCGCGCAGGTGCTCGCCCAAGTGGAATTCTACGGCCTGGGGTTCGAATATTTTACGCAATACCCAAAATGGATAGACCGGGTCACGAAGGAAGACGTGCAGCGTGTCGCCAAACAGTACCTAGACCCCAAGCGGTACGCCTTAGTGGTGGTTGGCAACCTTGCCAAAGCGAAGGTCAAACACTAGCAGGATGCTGAAAAAGTTCGCCAGCGTCGTTCTCGCATCGCTCAGAGGCTCAACGTACCGAAGCGTACGCGCCTCTCCTCTTCGCTCGCTGCGGCCTTGCTGAGCGGCCTTTTTGAGCATCCTGTGTGGTATTCTTCTGTTGTTCCAGACGTGCAGATCAGTGACGTGTTCGCGTGCTTACAGAGGTTTTCCGCGGCCTACTAGGCGCAACGTTACAGGCAGGAATTTATGATGACCGAATCCCTCCACGACAGACTCAATACACTCCGCCAGGCGATCTCGGACATGCAGTCCGTCCTGGTTGCCTTCTCTGGCGGGATTGACAGCACCGTCGTTCTGAAAATCGCCCATGAACAACTCGGTGAACACGCGCTGGCCGTCACCGCTGTCTCACCGACGTTTCCCACGATTGAACTCGACAGCGCGAAGCAGGTGGCCTCAGAGATCGGCGCGCGGCATGAAATGGTCCACACCGATCAACTGGATATTCCAGCCTTTGTGCAAAACGATGCAGCCCGCTGCTTCCATTGCAAGACCGATCTTTATCAATTGCTGGACGGACTGCGCGAACCACGCGCAAGCCGGTGGATTGTGGACGGGACGAATCTCGACGATCTCGGGGACGATCGACCAGGAATCAGAGCCGCACGCGAGTGGAGAGTTAGAAGCCCACTGGTCGAAGCCTCCCTTTCGAAGTCCGATGTGCGGGCACTCGCCCAGGTCTTGGGACTCTCAAATTGGGATAAGCCGGCAGCCGCCTGCCTCTCTTCCAGAATTCCTCGCGGCATTCCGATCACGATCGAGAGTCTCCGTCGCGTGGAGCAGGCTGAAGAAATTCTACAGGCTGAGGGGTTTCGCCACGTGCGTGTACGGGAGCACGGAGAGGTGGCGCGAATCGAGGTCGGGGCGGAGGAGTTTTCTCGGCTGAATCAGCCAGACCTGCGCGCACACATCAGTGCCCGCCTCCGCAAGGCCGGATTTCGCTTCGTCTGTGTGGATTTGGAAGGATACAGACCGGGCGGGATCAGCCTAGGCTGACCCCGCCCGGTCCGAGAATTATCGTTGGTAGGATTTTGACAGCGCCTCGAGCGCCTCGTCCGCGAATTTCCGGTGGTCCGCATCATTCAGACTTCGCTGCACAACCTTCTCCGCAACCATCAGGGCCAAATCGGTGGTTTGGGCGCGAATATCCTGAATCGCCTTGCGACGCTCATGATCGATTTCGCGCGTCGCATCGCCCTTGATTCGCTCGGCTTCGGCCGTCAACCGCTGCTCATTTTCCTCCATGAGCCGCTGCGCCCGTTCCTTTGCGGCAGCCAGAATTCCTTCCGCCTCTTTCGCAGCGGTGTTCAGCTTGGCCTCGTATTCCTTGAGTTTCCGTTCGGCTTCTGACCGGTGTCGCTCGGCTTGATCGAGACTGTCCTTAATTTTCTTTTCCCGTTCTTCCAACGCACTCAAGATGCCGGGAAAGGCAAACTTGTAGAGCACGAAGAGGAGAATCGCAAATGACAGGACTTCCCAAAAAATCAGCGAAGAAAAAAAGTGAGATTCAAACTGCGGCATGTGAATTCCCCCGGGTAGAGGTGTAAGGGGATAATGAAGTATCCATTTCTCTCTCTTACCCCGCTATCCCTGTCTCCCGCTTATTTTCGGAGTCCCATGATGATGAAGGCAATGACCAGGCCGTACAGCGCGATGGCTTCCACCAGCGCGAACCCGATCCACATATACTTTCCGACGCGGGCTTCTGCTTCCGGCTGGCGGGCCACCGCCTCAATCATCTTCCCGAAGATGTAGCCGATCCCCACACCGGCTCCGGCAAATCCTGCCGCCGCTACCCCCATACCCAACAATGCTGCTGCTGCTGAATCCATTGTGTCCTACTCCTCCTTTGTCTGAACTGACACGCGCTAGTGCGCGTGCTCATCATGGCCGTGCAAATTGAATGCGTCCCCCAAATAGACGCAGGTCAACACGGTAAAAATATAGGCTTGAATGAACGCGATACCGACTTCCAATCCATTCATCGCGACCGTGAACGCAAAGGGCAACCACCCGATCAACAATCCGCCGCTGATCGCCAAGCCGAACAAGACCCCGAGAATCACGTGGCCCGCCGTCATATTCGCAAATAACCGAACGGCCAGTGAAATGGGCCGTGCCAATTGACTGATCAATTCGATCGGTACCATCAATGGCAGTAGCCACGCTGGCGTGCCGGGCGGAACAAGAATGCCCAGGAACTTCACCCCGTGTAACAAAAATCCCATAACTAGGCTGAGTCCGTACACCAGGCAGGCGAACACGGCCGTCACGACAATCTGGCTCGTCACCGTGTAGCTGCCGGGGATCAACCCGATAAGATTACAGAAGAGAATAAAGAGAAACAGGGTGGCGATGAGCGGGAAAAATCGCATCCCCCCTTTGCCCATCGTATCCATGATGATGCCGCGAATGAAATCCACCATTATCTCCGCCATGTTCTGCAACTTGCCGGGCACCAGCTTGCGTGCCGATCCTGCCACCACCATGAGCACCGCCACCAGGGAGACGACAACCCACATGATGACAACGGCTTTATTAATGGAAATATCCAATCCGCCGAGTGAAATCGGTATCCAATTGTGAAGCTCGAACGGATGAAGCGGACTTTCTTCCATGGCGCTTTCGTACTTTCTATTGAATCGCGTTATGTCTTCGGCCACCGCTGCGCCGACCGGTATGCATTCCTGATCCCGGCCACGACGCCCAACACAAGACCTCCGACCATCCCCCAGGGAGTGGAGCCGAAGAGGTATGTGTCACACAACCAACCCAACCCTCCTCCGACAATCAGCGCAGCAAGCAGTTCGGTTCCGATCCGAACCGCTTGGCCAAGCCCCGCATACAATGGATCTTGTGAAGGGGGCATGTCGTACCCACGGAGGAGAGTGCAATGCAGCCCATAACGCAAGGACTCTGCCGAAGGCGGGCGCGCAATTCAAGCAGAATCATCCTAAATTTGTCAAGCCGACTATGCGCTGTGACACAGCCAAAACAGTGGGGTATAGTGAGTGGCGCATATGTGTAGAATGATACGCATTCACCCATGACTCGTTTCTCCCAGCCATCGTTCCTGGACGGTCCTCCACAGCCCTTGGTCTTCACGATGGACAGCCAAGGGAAGACACCATTTGAGTTGTACCGCCTGATAGCGTCTCCCTCTCTGCCTTCGTTCCTACTTGAGAGCGGAAAGGGGGCAGACGGCGGAGCCTGCTATTCATTTCTTGGAAGTAGCCCCTTCTCGGTGCTGACTGAGCGACATGGACGGGCCTCACTTCGGACCCACGAAGGACACGAGTGCTCGTCGAAAGATCTATTCGGAAGCCTCTGCCGACTATTCGCCTCCCCCCAGATCGAGCGCCCTCCAGGCCTGCCCCCTTTTTGGGGCGGGGCCATCGGCTACCTCAGCTACGACCTCGTGCGAGAATTTGAAACGCTTCCATCCATTGCCAAAGACGATCTGCTGCTGCCCCATCTGCAATTCGGTCTGTATGACCTCATCACCGCCGTCGATCATCAAACCGATCGTCTGCAGATTATTTTTTGTCCGCCCATGGAACGGTTTTTGGGAGAGCCACGAGAGAAACTCTATCGCGAGGGCTTAGACCGGCTGGCCGAGTGGGAGGCCAAGTTGAGTGGAAGGCCCGCTCCCCTCAAGAATCTCTCCTCCCTCGATCAGATGGCCTTTCATCCGAACCAAACGCGGGATGCCTACCTCGATCGAGTCCGGCGCTGCCAGGAGTACATTGCGGCAGGACACATCTACCAAGCCAACCTGTCGCATCGATTCACCCTGCAACCTCCCAGCGCCTATAACGATGGCGCGGATCGACCATCCTACGAGCAGGAACTCTATCGACGTCTCCAAGCCGTTAATCCCTCGCCTTTCTCAGGGCTCATACACTTCGACGATGTCACGTTGATCAGCTCCTCGCCCGAACGGCTAGTCCGCCTGCACGACCGGCAGGCGGACACGCGCCCGATGGCTGGAACCAGACCGCGCGGGCTCGACGCTCCTGAAGATCATCGCCTCATCGGCGAATTACTCTCGAATGAAAAGGAGCGGGCGGAACACCTCATGCTTGTCGATCTCGAACGGAACGACCTGGGCCGCGTCTGCCGGTTCGGCAGTGTGCAGGTCGATGAATTCATGGCGATTGAGCAGTACTCCCACGTCAGCCATATCGTGTCCAATATCAGCGGCGCCTTGAAGCCGGACGCCACGCCCTTCGATCTGATTCAGGCGCTATTTCCTGGAGGCACAATCACGGGCGTGCCAAAAATCCGCTGCATGGAAATTATTGAGGAACTGGAGCCGGTACGCCGTGGCCCCTACACCGGGTCATTTGGGTACATCGGCTGGAACGGCGACCTCGATCTCAATATCGTGATTCGAACTTTAGTATGGTGTGGGGGGAAGGGCTACTTGCAAGTCGGTGCCGGGATTGTCGCCGACTCCGATCCGGCCAAGGAATACGAGGAAACGCTCCAGAAGGCTCAGGCTTTCTTCAGCGCACTGCAACAGACGTGATGATGTGGGTTTATCTCAATGATCGGTTCGTAAAAGAAGAGGAGGCCGTTGTCTCCGTCTTCGATCATGGTTTTCTCTATGGCGATGGCGTCTATGAAACGATTCGCTCCTACGGGAGCCGAATCTTCATGCGGGACCTGCATCTTGCTCGGCTTCGACGGTCTGCGGACGCGATCGGCCTGACTATCCCAATTCCCGAGCACAGGTGGCCGGCACTCCTCCACGAAGCCATGACAAGGAATGACGTCGGACACGAACGCACTGACGCGTACCTTCGCATCACCATCTCCCGAGGAGCCGGCGACATCGGTCTCGATCCGGCCCTGTGCCCAACCCCCACCGTGGTGATCATGACCAAACCCCTTCACCCTCCCCCACCTGAACAATACCGTATCGGTGTGAACCTGATCGTCGCCCGAACGAGACGGAACCTGCCCAGCGCGCTCTCGCCCCAGATCAAGGCCACCAACTTTTTGAACAACATCCTGGCCAAACGGGAAGCGATCGCTGCAGGTGCCTTCGACAGCATCCTGCTCAATTGGGAGTCGCATCTGACGGAATGCACCGTCAGCAATCTCTTTTTTGTCCGAGCAGGCCAGCTCTGCACCCCGGCACTTGCATGCGGCCTGCTGGACGGGATCACGCGCGACATCGTGCTCAGCCTCGCGCAGGAGGCACAGATTCCGATTGAAGAAGGACATTTCGGGATTGAGGCAATTCATAAGGCAGACGAGTGTTTTCTCACCAACACAAGTATGGGAGTGATGCCAGTCACCATGGTGGACGGACATCCGGTGGGGAATGGGGCACCGGGACTTCTTACCCAGCAACTCCACAGACTATTTATGGCCAACCGAACGCGTTTTCTAGAACCTTAGCCGTTCCACACCCCACAAACCCTGTTGTTTTCCCGTACTATTTTATTACAGGCATCCAGGCACAAGACATGCATTTTCTTGACACCCACTGGCAGCCTGGTATCGTTTCAACCATGCACAACACCTTTTCTTTAATAAAGACGACCCTCCGGCGGCACGTAGCCATTGGACTCACCACGACGGTGATCGCGGGAATCGGCTCGCTGTCCTTTTCCGTACCAACAACCAAGGCAGAAATTTATCAGTTCGTCGGGCGCGACGGCTCGATCTCCCTCACCAACGTCCCGTCAGACTCGCGCTATCGAAAAATTGAGGTCGAGTCCAGCCGACTCCACGTCACCTTGTCAGAGCGAGAACTCGAACCAGTCATTCGTCGGCACTCTTCACAGCACCAGCTCCATCCTGCGTTGATCCGAGCCGTTATCAAAGCTGAATCTGACTTTGATCCACGGGCGGTTTCTCGCGCTGGCGCTATTGGCCTGATGCAACTGATGCCGCAAACCGCCGTGCGTCTGGATGTGCGGGATATGTATGATCCGGATGATAATGTGGGCGGAGGAACGAAATACTTACGCCAACTGCTCGACCGCTTCCATGGGAACTTACCACTGGCCCTGGCGGCCTACAATGCCGGTGAGAATGCAGTTGACCACTATCAGGCACTCCCCCCGTTTGATGAAACCAGGCAATACGTCCGGAAGGTTCTCCGATATTACCGCACGTTCCTTGTCCGCGATGGCGTCATCATGGAACGTCCGATTAGCCGATACGCCCCCGCAGAGACAACAGCAACCCCCGCGATTTCTGAGATGTCTTCCCACTAGCGACTTCTCCGCTCGCTAGGCGACTGTGTTGTTGCCAACCGGCCCGCTTGGCCTCTGGGAAATCTGACCGGTAATGGGCCCCGACGCTATTCTCTCGCCACAGCGCCGCTTCCGCGACGCATTGCGCCACCTGCACCATGTTCTTCACTTCCAGCGCGGCTCGGCTTGCAAACGGCTGGGTCACGACTTGGGCCCACCGTGACAGTTGCGCA
The DNA here is from genome assembly GCA_036004925.1 of Nitrospiraceae bacterium. GTDB lineage: Bacteria > Nitrospirota > Nitrospiria > Nitrospirales > Nitrospiraceae > Palsa-1315. Next base: position 98,222 of record DASYRC010000005.1, read on the forward strand.
CAGGCCCGGATGAGTGACTCACCCGAACGAATGACGCCGACCTGTCCCCACATCGTTCGCCGAAGTGAGCTGCGCAGCTTTTCTGCATCCTCCAGTGTACCGAATTGGCCCGCTCGAAGTGTGGCCTCTTGAAATGACAGTGCGGAGATCTCGTGCCTGTCGGCAAAAGCCACGGCTGCTAATGCCGCACGCACGCCAAACACCAATCCTTCGAGCAAGGAATTACTCGCCAGGCGATTTGCTCCATGCACACCGCTACAAGCCACCTCCCCGGCGGCAAAGAGACCTGGAACCGTTGTTGCACCGTTCAGATCAGCCCAGACGCCACCCATCATATAATGCGCGCTGGGAGACACAGGGATCCATTCTTCCGTGATATCGATGTCATAACGAAGGCACGTCGAATAAATTGTCGGGAATCGCCGCTTCACGAACTCTGCCCCCAAGTGGGTGACGTCAAGATACACATGACGCGCTTTCGTCGCCGCCATCTCCGCCAAGATTGCCCGTGACACGATGTCTCTCGGCGCTAACGCCCCCAATGGGTGGTACCGCTGCATGAACAGGGCCCCTTTATTATTGCGCAGCTGCGCACCCTCCCCTCGCATCGCTTCCGACAGCAAGAACGGCGGACTCGACGGCAGATATAGTGCAGTGGGATGGAATTGCACGAACTCCATATCTTGAAGCACCGCGCCTGCGCGCAGTGCCATGGCCATACCATCACCGGTGGCGTTCGGGGGATTCGTCGTCCGCGCATAGATCTGCCCGGCCCCGCCGGTGGTCAGCACGATTGCGCGAGCTGACAACACAAACTGGCGACCGGACCCTTCATCCAGCACAACGGCCCCGCAGCAACGGCCGGCGTCGACCACGAGATCCACGGTAAAGTGATGATCTAATCGCCGAATACGTTCCTGCCGATTGACCTCGGCAATCAACACTCGTACCATCTCATTCCCCGTTGCATCCCCCCGCGCGCGCAGAATGCGACTTCGGCTGTGGGCGGCCTCCCGAGCGAACGCGAACTTGCCGCCGACTTTGTCGAACTTGGCCCCCCACCCGATCAATTCTTGAATCCGCTCAGGTCCTTCTTCGACGAGGACCCGCACCGCTTCTTTCCGACAAAGTCCATGCCCCGCTTTGAGCGTGTCGGTTAAATGGATGGCCACGTCGTCTTCTTCACTCATCGCCACCGCCACCCCGCCCTGCGCATGGATCGAACTGCTCTGAAGCGGATGCCCTTTCGTCAGCACCATGACACGGCCAGAACGGCTCAGTTCCAGTGCCGCGCGAAGACCGGCCACACCGCTCCCAATAACCAAGAAATCGGCCTGCACCGGGACACGAGATCGACGAGATGACATGGATTACTTCTTATTGGAAGAACGTGTCGGATCGATCGTGGCCTGCCGAACTTTCATACCGAAGGGAGCATCGCCCTGAACCCCGCGCAAAAGAATCGACTGTGTTCCGACCCATTGCAATCGCGTATGGCCTCGCTGACGAAGACCCGGATCGTCCGCATCTTTTTTCCACAGCCCCTGCCAATGCACAAACACATCAATGTCGTCTCCTTCGATCATAATGCGCTCGACCACGAAGTCCAACGTGATGGTACTAAATATCTCGAAATCGCCCTGCGCTTCTTCCCGCAGCCGCTCAAGTTGGTCATTCGGCACCATGAGCGAGGCCAGATCTGACGAATCTTTCTTCACATACGCTTGGCGAAGCGATTCCACCGCCCGATCGATACGGAGGTACCGTTCGTGATCTTCAGGATATTGAATCGTTTTGCCACTGCAGCCGACGCCGATCAAGGATATCGAGCCGAGCAGGGCCAAGACGGGAAACAGTGGGTATTTGTACGGGCGCATCCTTGTTCCAGTATAGGAATGGGTATCAGGTAGGTCAAGCGCTCGTGAGCCAACCCTCACCGCATCCCAGGTCCCCCAGCCCAGTCGCACGGCTCCGGCCCAACTATTATGATGAATTTAATCCGTTGATGACCTTGCAATCTGAGGCGAAAACTTCTACACTTCTCCGGTTGCAGGAGAGAGAACGCATGTCCAGTGTGCTAAAAAAACGCCGTAAGAAAATGCGCAAGCACAAGTACAAGAAGCTGCGCCGGCGTCAAAAGTTTGAACGTCGTAAAAGCTAGGCTCACCCGGGAAGGGGGAGGAGGGGTCCGTGCCCGAAGGCAAGAAGGTTCGCATCCGCGTCCGGACTGTGAACTGCGTCTACGTTGGCGACTTTCTCATTCCTCCCATGCGGAATCGTGTGTCCGATGCGATCAACGAAGAACAACGTCTCTTCATCAGCCTCACCGACGTGGTGGTCGATAATAAGGATCGCTCGGATTTTGTGGCCATAAACAAGAACCTGATCGAATCCATCGCACAGCTGTAGCTATCGACAACGCTTCCAGCATGCGTCTCCCCCTCTGCCGTTCTTTCTTGGTTTTCCCTAGCCACCTCCTCTAAGATCGCCTCCATCATGTCCACCTTCTCACGATTTCTCCCGTTCCTGAAGCCCTACCTGTCCCGCATGGTGCTGGCAGGCCTGCTGGTCATGGGTGTCGCCGCCATCAATCTGGCCCTGCTGCGGTTGGCCGGCACCCTGTGGGACATCATAACCGTGCAGCACGACCAGTCCAGAATGACGGACTTGATCGCCGTCTTTCTCGGACTCGTCGTCCTGCAAGGGCTCTGTTCGATGGGCCATAGCTATCTGACTGCATGGATTTCGCAGCGCATCGTCGCCGACTTCCGCCAGCACCTCTTTACGCATTTGCAGACCTTATCAGTGAGCTTCTTTGCTCGACGGCGAACCGGCGAACTCCTCTCACGGCTCATGAACGATGTGACGGTTATCCAGTCGGTCGTCACCGAAACGCCCATCGACAGTGTGAAACAGCTCGTGACCTTCGTCGGAGGGATCACGTTCTTGCTGACGATGAATTGGCGGCTCTGCCTCTTGATCCTGGTTCTGCTCCCTTTGCTCGTCCTCGTAGCCAAGTTCTTCGGGCGAAGGTTGAAATCCCTCTCGACCTCGATTCAAGATCAAACCGCTGCCATGAGTACTCTGATCGAGGAAGTGATTTCTGGCATCCGTATCGTGAAGTCCTTCGTCCAATCACAGCGTGAAGGAACTAGGTTTGCCGCGCAAGTCGAACAGACCTTGACAGTGGCGATGCGACGGGCCGGCACCATGGCGGTGTTTATTCCTGTCATTAGCCTCCTCACCTTCTCCGCCGCAGCGGCCGTGTTGTGGTATGGGGGACGCCAGGTCATCGACGGGAGCGTGTCGCCGGGCGATCTCTTTGCGTTCGTCCTCTTTGCCGGAATTATGATCGGCCCCTTTAGTTCCGCGGCCCGGGTGTTCGCGCAGATCAGGGAAGCACAGGGTGCCACCCAACGGGTCTTCGAAATTCTAGACACACGCTCCGAGGTGAGCGACTCCCCCACGGCCACGTCGCTGTCCACCGTCTCGGGACACATCCGAGCGGAACAGGTCAGCTTTGCCTACGATCCACGTCAACCGGTCTTGACAGATGTGTCGTTTGAAGCCAAGCCAGGCGAACTAGTCGCCATCGTCGGTCCCACCGGCGCCGGAAAGACAACGGTGATGAACTTGCTCCACCGCTTCTACGATCCGACTGAGGGGCACATCACCATCGACGGGCAAAATCTCCGCCAGGTCACAATGGACAGTTGGTATCGGCAGATCGCGCTGGTCCCGCAAGAGACGATCTTGTTCGGCGGCACGATTCTCGACAATATCCGCTACGGAGCCAGTGAGGCCACTGAGGAAGAGGTGGTGGAGGCGAGCCGTGCGGCCCATGCCCACGACTTCATCATGAGCTTCCCGGACCAGTACCAGACCATCGTGGGGGAAAAGGGGATCAATGTGTCGGGCGGACAGCGTCAGCGTATCGCCATCGCCAGGGCCATTGTGAAAAATCCACGGATCTTGTTGTTGGATGAAGCCACGTCTGCCCTCGACAGTGAGTCGGAACGACTCGTCCAGGAGGAGCTGGAACAACTCATGAAAGGCCGGACGACGTTTGTAATCGCCCACCGCTTGACGACCATCCAACGGGCTGATCGCATCCTCGTCCTCAACAAAGGGCGTCTCGTGGAAACCGGCACCCATGCCGAACTGATGGACCGTAAAGGGCTCTACCAATACCTGTACACCCTTCGGCTCATCGAACTCCCCTCCTACCCCGCATGATTCATGAAGCTACTGCTGCAAGCACGGATACCGGGCGGTGACAGGCAGCCCCGCCGGTTAGCCCTTCGACATACTGCACAGGTATGCTTAAAAGCTTCACTTCTCCAAATACCCGTCTCGCGTCGCGTCTGCACACTTTCGCAACGATCCTTCATGAATAATGCGGGCGAAGCCCCGAGGACTTGCCGCGATTGTTCCACAACTCGTCTCAGTTTCTATCCTAGGCCGACCGATAACAGAAGAGCCTGCAGGATGCCCCAACAGGCCGTCCACCTCGTACCTCTTTCATGAAGCGTCGTTCGACGCTCGTCCAAAAGTAAAGGGCCTATGGCGTATGACCGAGAGCATGCCCGTAGAACAATCACAAGCTTGTCTTTATCCGTGCTATACGCCATAAGCTATCAGCTTCGCCCTTCCACGAGATACGCTTCACGCTTTAGGGGTATCGAAAGCGCAGCTGGCGGACTGGGTCATTCTCCTGTTAGGGTTGTAAGAAAAAGCCTGCTTCACCGACTGTTCTCCTACGCGAGCCCCTGAGGAGTCCCATGCCAATTTCACGCCGAACCGTCGCATTAAAACCAGCCAGTCCATCACCGCTCACCGCGGAACAGCAGCGTCTTGATGAGGACGCCCGCCGGCAGACTCATTGGAAACGCTGGGGACCCTATCTCAGCGAACGGGCCTGGGGTACCGTCCGCGAAGACTACAGCCCACACGGGACTGCCTGGGAATCGTTTTCTCACGACCAGGCTCGCTCGCGCGCCTATCGCTGGAATGAGGATGGACTGGCCGGCATTTCCGATCGTCACCAATATATCTGCTTCGCCATCGCCCTCTGGAACGGACGAGATCCCATTCTGAAGGAACGGGTCTTCGGCCTCACGGGCAATGAAGGGAACCATGGCGAAGACGTCAAAGAGTATTACTTCTATCTCGATTCGACCCCGACCCATTCCTACATGAAATACCTCTACAAGTACCCGCAGACGGAGTTCCCCTATGCGAAGCTCGTCGAAGAGAATCGCCGACGGAGCCGGCGGGACGTGGAATACGAACTGATCAACACCGGCGTCTTCGACGAGAATCGCTACTTCGACATCGTCGTAGAATATGCCAAGGCCTCCCCCGAGGATCTACTGATCCGCATTCACGTCGTCAACCATGGGCCCGATCCCGCTGAGCTGACACTCTTGCCGACCCTCTGGTTTCGGAACACCTGGTCCTGGGGGCTCGACGCGCGACGGCCGCGAATGCGTGAAGGAGGGGCCGCCAAGGGCATGAGCGTTATCGAGCTGGATCACGAGTACTACGGTCGACGATGCCTCTGGTGCGAGCGGCAGCCGACGTTGCTGTTCACGGAAAACGAGACAAACACCAGTCGGTTATACGGCGATACGGAGGGGGCCCGTTATGTGAAAGACAGCTTTCACGATTACGTGGTGCGCGGCGACAAAGGAGCGGTGAGCCCCGACAAGATCGGCTCGAAAGCCGCCGCTCACTACACCCTCTCACTGGCTCCCGGCGCATCGGACACCGTTCATCTTCGCTTGACGAACGACAATAACGAGAAGGGTCTCCCGCGCGAGGCCTTCAACACCACGTTCACGCAGCGTATTCAAGAGGCCAACGAGTTCTACGACGAACTCGCGCCGCCCGATCTCTCCAAAGACGCGCGGCGCGTGCAGCGGCAGGCGTTTGCCGGCCTCCTCTGGAGCAAGCAGTTCTACCATTACGACGCCAATCGGTGGTTGAAAGGCGACCCGACTTGGTCCGAACCGCCCAGAGAGCGGCTCCATGGACGCAACTCGGATTGGACACATCTCTACAACGCAGACGTTATCTCCATGCCAGACAAGTGGGAGTATCCCTGGTATGCCGCCTGGGATCTCGCATTCCACTGCATTCCGTTAGCTTTGGTGGATGCGACCATTGCCAAAGAACAGCTAGTCCTGATGCTCCGTGAGTGGTACATGCATCCGAACGGTCAGATTCCCGCCTACGAATGGGCGTTTGGAGATGTGAATCCTCCCGTGCATGCGTGGGCCGCCTGGCGCGTCTACAAGATCGACAAGAAGCGGAAAGGCGTGGGAGACCGGCTCTTCCTGGAGCGCATATTTCACAAATTGCTCTTGAATTTCACCTGGTGGGTGAATCGTAAAGATGCCAAAGGAAAAAACATCTTCCAGGGTGGCTTTCTAGGGCTCGACAACATCGGGGTCTTCGACCGCAGCGCGCCGTTACCGACCGGCGGTAACATCGAACAATCTGATGCGACGAGTTGGATGGGCATGTATTGCCTCAACATGCTTTCGATTGCGTTGGAACTGGCCCGAGAAAATCGTGCGTACGAGGACGTCGCCAGCAAGTTCTTCGAACACTTCGTTTACATCTGCCGGGCCATGAACAACATCGGCGACGAGAAAATCGAGCTGTGGAACAAAGAAGACGGATTCTTCTACGACGTCCTGCAACTTCCGGACGGGCAGACGCTTCCCTTGAAGGTCCGGTCGCTGGTCGGGTTGATCCCGCTCTTTGCGGTTGAAACGTTAGATTCTGAACTGATCGATAGTCTCCCCCGGTTCAAACACCGCATGCAGTGGTTCATCGAAAACCGTCCCGACTTCAGCGCGCACGTGGAAACCCAATCACAGGATGGCGAGGTCAGGCGCTTCCTGTCGCTGGTGAGCCGCGACCGGCTGAAATCCGTGTTGCGTTATATGCTGGATGAAGAGGAATTCCTGTCTCCCTACGGCATCCGCGCCCTCTCACGCTACCACAAAGACCACCCCTATCTGCTCTCGGCGATGGGCATGGACTATCGAGTGGACTATGAACCGGCTGAATCGAGTACGGGAAATTTTGGCGGGAACTCCAACTGGCGTGGCCCGATCTGGTTTCCCGTCAACTATCTGCTGATCGAATCGCTCCAGAAGTTCCATTACTTCCTTGGCGACGACTATAGAGTCGAATGTCCGACCGGCTCTGGTCGGACCATCCCCTTAAACGAAGTCGCCGCGGAATTGTCACGGCGGCTGATCCACATTTTTCTCCGCGACCAAACCGGGCGGCGCCCCGTCTTCGGAGGCACCGCCAAGTTCCAGGAAGATCCGCTCTGGCGAGACACGCTTCCCTTCTACGAATACTTCCATGGAGACAACGGCGCCGGCATTGGCGCGAGTCACCAAACGGGCTGGACGGGATTGGTGGCAAAGCTGATTCAACAATCAGGGGAATAGGGGAGCCTATGCAAATGGCTGATGGCGTATAGCAAGAAACTCTTGCCATTGGCCATACGCTCTTGATGAGAGAGAAGCCATGAAGGTTGACGCCACCGCATGCCAAAACTTCGAGCAGGCACTGGGCCTTGAGTGGCTGGAGACCAACGGTCGCGGTGGGTTCTCATCCGGCACAGTCGCGGGCGCGAATACCACCCGCTACCATGCGTTGCTGCTGGCGGCGCGCAACCCCGCCTCGAAATCTTTTTGGGCTTCGTGTTTACATCCCGATCGTTTCGATCAACCGCATGTCTTCAGCGGTGAGGGTAAGCTGTTCAGCCAGGAGATCGTCTTTCATATGTTGCGGGTTCGTAGTGCCGGTCAACGGGAGCATCCCGACCTGCATCGCAAAGCAAAAGATGACTTGTGCAAGACCCGTCCGTAATCGTTGGGCGATGGCCCGAATGCCTGGATCAGCAAAGACTTCTCGATTGGCAGTCAACAGCGAAAATCCTTGATAGATGATGCCATGGGCCCGGCAAATCTCCCGTACCTCTTTATCCCATCCGAGTGCGGCGTAACAGCGGTTTTGTACCGTCATGGGTTTCACAGCTGCCTGTGCACAGAGCTGGGTGAGTTGCCCAGCCGTGACATTGCTGATACCAATCATTTTTGTTTTCCCTGACTGATAGAGCCCTTCGATGGCGGCCCACACCTCCCAGTCCGCGTCTCCCAATCCCCGCCGCTGATAAGGCCCGTGCAACACATAGGAGTCCAGATACTCGGTGTACAGGTGGGCCAACGAACTGTCGAAGGACTGTGTCACTTGTGTCGTGAAAGTGGCCGAGGCATCGTACGGGGTGCGATGGTCCTGGCCATTCGTCGGCGTAAACTTGGTTTGAAGAAAGAGGCGATCTCGCGAGACCCCTTGCTGCGCGAGTGCCAGCAGGGCCTCCCCCACCAGGGCTTCCTGGTAATGGATCAGTTGGTTGGCCGTATCGATGGCTGTGAAGCCCGCCGCCACCGCTAACTGCACTAGTTGCGTCGTGGCCTCTTTTTTCCACGCCGTGCCATACAAGAACGAAGGAACCGGTACATTATTATAGGCGGTCAAGGACATGATGTGTTCTCCAAGACGAACAGACTGCTGTTAACCCATAGTATTCATGAATGCCGTCGCGAGGCGTGAGACCATAGCCCACCGGGACTTCTCGCAAGTAAGGCCAACTTAGGCCTACTTGCAATTCGTTGAGGAGGCCGAACGAGAACAGCCCCGCCGGGGCGAGAGGATCGGACGACGCAGCAGGTATTCATGAATAGTCCTGGTTAAGGCCCGGTTTGAGACGACGTACGGTTGGCGGTGCTCTGCAAATCCATATCGAGCAGGACCGCACTGCCGGGTTCCTTGGGATCGAGTCTGGTCGGCATCCGATCGACAACCAGTTTGACCAAAGGCACAGCAACGATGTGCGGAGCCTTGTCCGAGGGATTAGAATAGAGCCCGAGCCGAACATTCTTCGGCCGCTGACTCGCCGTCAGCTGAGGCTTGAGGTTTGCCTCGACGAATCCCACCAGCATTCCACTGCCGTCGGCAAGCTTATGAATCTCAAAGGCATTGGAGACGGGCGGCATCTGTTCCAACGGGAGATCCGGACTCTGCGTGATCAAGGCCAATCCCAGGAGCTTTGGGGTAATAAACCCAAAGCTCCCTGTTGGCGCGACCGAGAAGCGGATCACCGAGGTGGAGGAACTCAGTTCAGACACCCCGTTTTTGGCCCGCAATTGACGCCGCAACTCCACTTCACTCCCGGCCGTCTCGATAAAGACCGTCGCGGGTGCAGCTTTTTGCACGGGGAACACCTCCGTCTGGTCTCCTTGCGCAGCGTCGAGCGAGGCAGGAAGGAGGCTCATGAGGATCAGGACAAGTAGGAGACCGGCAATCAGGTAAGGGACAGGCCGGGTTCGAGTCAATCGTGCGACGATGTCAAACATGGACGCGAGTACTCCTGGTACGGCGGTAAAGAACGAATCTCTCAGACAACGGATACCACTACTCTTTATCAAGATTACCCTACGAGGTGCAATCTAAGACCCTTGAAACGTAAGGCGTGAGGGGGTAAACAGAAGAGACGTCATGCCGCGCGCCGTCAAACAGCGGGCTAATGTATTTCTTCGCCGCATGATGTTGGATTGCAACACTTGACTCTAACTAAATGATTCGGGACCGACTCATTCCTTCGAGTCAGATCCCGAGGAGCCTGACGGTGATGTTTTCTTTTCTCCGCCGGATTGGCGCTGCAGCGTATAGATGATTCTCGCGCCCGGCTTGAATGTAAGGTAGTACCACATCCATTCCGACATCACCCGAACGCGACTGCGGAACTCGATCAGTAAGAAGATATGAACCACACACCAAAGCAGCCAGGCGGCCAGTCCGGAAAGGCGCAATAGGCCGATCTGCGCCACGGCTTGTGCGCGTCCGATGGTAGCCAGCATGCCTCGATCCGCGTAGACAAACGGCCGGCGCTGGTCCGGAGCGGTCCCCTCACGAATGAGCATCGCGACATAGCGGCCTTGTTGCACGGCAACGGGAGCTAGTCCCGGCAGGGGGTTCCCGTCCGGACCGGTACAATGCGCTGCGTCACCGATGACAAAGATCCAGGAGTCGCCTGGTATCGTCAGATCCTGTTGGACGTTGATCCGACCGGACCCGTCCTGGGGAACTGCGAGCGAGGTCAGAAGAGGCGACGCTTTGTTGCCTGCCGCCCAGATGATATTCGTGGAGCGAACGAATTCACTTCCGATCATCACGCCATCGGCACGGATCTCACTCACCGGGCTCTTGAGCTTGATCGTGACTCCCATGCGTTTGAGCGCGGTAGCCGCTTTCGCTGACAGGTCGGGGCTGAACCCGGGCAGAATGCAAGAGCCGCCTTCTACGAGCAGAATGGCGAGATCATCGAGGCGCAAGTTCGGAAAATCCGGCCCCATGGCCTTCCGTCCGATTTCCGCCAGCGCGCCTGCCAACTCAACTCCGGTGGGACCCCCCCCCACGATCACGAAGGTGAGTCGACTCCTGGTGCCGGTGGCGATTCGTCGTCGTTCGGCCTCCTCGAATGCCAGCAGCATCTTCTCGCGAAGGTAGACCGCGTCGGCTAGGGTCTTGAGCCCGGGCGCGGACTGCTCCCACGCGTCGTGCCCGAAATAAGAGTGCCGCGATCCGGGTGCGACGATGAGGACGTCGAACGCAATCGGCGCGCCGACCCGCACCCGCACGAGACGTGCTGCACGATCGATGGACAGGACTTCATCCATTACCACGCGAACATACGGGTGCCGCCGAAAGATAGTGCGCAACGGCCAGGCGATATCGCCGGGAGACAGCGCGGCAGTGGCCACCTGGTAAAGCAACGGTTGAAACAGGTGATGATTGGTGCGGTCGATGAGCAGGACGTCGGCATCACGCAGCGATTGCGCGGCCGCCAGGCCTCCGAAACCGCCCCCAATGATGACGACCTGTTTGTGAGGCATGAAAAGGAACCAGAGACAGGCTACGTTTCGGAGAGGCAGGTGTCAACTTTCGGAGGGACCGACGCCACGCGCCGCAAAACGAGACCCATTAGTATCTCTCAGTATCCTAGGCGGTCTAGTCCAGCTGCAGCGCACGGGGCAGATCGTACGCGTTGCAAGAATTCCTGCAATTCGTTGACTGATACGTTTGGTTTGTTACTCTGACTGATACGTAAAACTGTTCGAAGACGTTCGTCCATTGCCTGTATCGAAAACAATCTCCATGCAACAGCGACCGGGATTCACCAATTGGTACTGGTTGGTGTGTGTGTGCACTATCTGGCTTGTGTTCGAGCAAGTCGCGTGGGCACAGGTGCCGAATGAGACCTATGATTTCAACATTACGAAAGGGATCGTGGAGTTTGGTCGGGGACACTATGCCCAAGCCGCCGATCTCTTTGAGCAGGCACGACAGGCCATGCCGAACGACCCGGAGGCGACCGAATACCTGGGACAGACGCTGTTGCGCCTGCAAAAGTATTCTGAAGCAGAAGTCCTCTTTCACGACTTGACAATCAGCCAGCCGGCTCGTGCACAAGCTTGGCTGGGGCTCGCCATTTCGCAAAGTCACCTCGGGGAGTATCACGAAGCGCTGGTATCGCTTGAGCAGGCCCAGAAACTCGATCCAAAGAATCCGCTCGTCTATTTCTATCAAGGGGTCGTCTCGCATGAATTGAAATCGTTCAATCAGTCGTCTGCCTTGTTTGCTCGGGCCATGGCGCTCAGCCCTGATCTCACGCCGACCGTTCGATACTACACGGGGATATCGTACTATGAGCGTGGATTGCTTGATCAGGCCCAAAAAGAATTCGAAACTGCGATCGCCTCTGGCGAACCGGAATCCGAACTGGCTCGATTGGCTCAGGCGATGCTCCAGCAACGAACCCCCGCTCCCAAAGGCCCCAAGCAGTGGGATCTGAATCTAAGCATTAGCGGCCAGTACGATACCAATGTCGTGTTGCTTCCCATCGGAATTCAACCTCCAGGCGGAACGACGGGTATCTCGCAGAAGGACGACTTCCGCACCACGGTCTATGCGCGCGGCGAATATCGACCGATTCAAACTTCTGGGTGGACCGCAGGAGGCACATACGGTTTTTATCAGAGTTTTCATCAGAAACTGACGACGTTTGATATCCAGGACCATGCGCCTTCGGTATTTGTTCAACATCAGATCGGTATGGTGACGGCACGGCTCCAATATGCCTTCGACTATGTGCGTGTTGGACAGGATCCGTTTCTGCTCTCCCATGCCCTGCAACCGATCATCACACTTGCCGAAAGCAACAGTCTTTTCACCCAGCTACAGCTCCGGTATCAGAACAAGGACTTCCAGGATGATCGCTTTGCTGGAAACTCCTTTAGGGACGGGAAAAACTGGTTGGCGGGCGTCACGCAGTACGCCTACTTCGCCAATGGAACAGGACACGTACGGCTGGGCTATACGTTCGACTCCGATCGCACTGGTGGCGGAAATCCATTAGTGGCGACGCCCAGCGTGCAGACAAATGCCGATTGGGATTACAAAGCGCATCGTCTATCAGTCGGCCTAGGTGTGCCGGACTTCTGGACGTTGAAATCAAACTTTGCCTTCGACTACTACCACATGGATTACGACAACCCGAATTCTTTTTCTGTCGGCGGTACAACGAAGCGTCGCGATAACGTTATGTTCTTCACTGCCACGATTGGCCGGCCCCTCACCGATTGGCTCTCGATTGCAGCGGAATACAACTACATGAGGGATCAGTCCAACCTCCCGGTGTTCAGCTACGCCCGCAATATTTTCTCGCTCACCCTCAGCAGCCGTTTCTAAACCTTCCCAGCAACCTCTTCCATGTTCCATGACGCAAATTGTCATACCAAGTGACGGAATACGTCACTCAACATATTGCTAACACTACGAAAAGGTTAACACCTTTGGGGAGGCGTTCGTAACCAGTGATTTGTCTTATCAACGGCTTGGCGTCAGGGCTGCGGTCGCTCAAGAAAGGCCTGTCTCGGTACGGTTAGTGCCAATACCAGGGGCAGAGAGAGTTCCCAGACGACTATTCTTTCTTGTTAAAGGGGAGGGCTAATAATGACTACTCAACGACTACTTTTAAGCCTCATCGCAATCCCCTTGGCCTTCGGGTCATCCCTTGCTATGGGGGCGGAAGGAAACAAGGACGGAATCGGGTTCTACACGACAGTCTTGGGCCAAGCCAGTGTCACGCATCCCGGTGAGGCTCGAGTCCTTCCAGTCAAGCTCTATGACGAGGTGTGGTTCAAGGATGTGATTCAGACCCAGAACGAATCGCGCGCAAGAGCCTTATTTCAAGATGACAGCATGCTCACAGTAGGAGAAAACAGCCGGGTGGAGATCGACGAGTATATCTACAACTCGGAAGCCAATGTCCGGCAGGCGATCGTGAAGCTCATGCAAGGCCAGGTGCGAGCCCTGGTCAGCAAGGTGTTCAAGGCGAATGGGTCAAGATTCGAGATCCATACTCCCTCGGCTGTCGCGGCGGCGCGGGGAACCTATTTCACCGTATGGGTCGAAAATGGACAGTCGGGCATTATCAACATTGGTGAGAAGGGGCGCGTTGATTTTACGTCGGGCGGAATGACGGTTGCCGTTGATCCCGGTTTCTTCTCGATCGCCTACGAAGGTCAGGCTCCGTCGGTTCCCCTGCCGCATCACCTTGGCCTGAAAGACAATGACCAGTCGGAAGCAACGGTGAAGAGCGCCGAGAAGACTGCCTCAACACCCGTGCTGATTCACGATCAAGGTCCGAATGTTATCCGCCCCCTCGAGAAGGCCGAGCTGACTCCGGCATCTCCTCCGGCTGGACTCCCTCGGGCATTGGCGGCAGTTGAGCTCACGACACTACGCGAAGCGCTTCTCGTTGAATCGCCGGCACAAATGCTCAAAGCCATGAACCTTGATGCGCGCTTGATAAAGACGCTGACAACCTTGACCAGTCTGTCCGCCGAATCTCTTGGCGGAAGCGACGGAGGGACGTCAACTGTGACGACGACGACACTCACGAACGGGTCGCTGACAATCGGGTCTGTTTCGGTGGGGACGGCGACGACGGGTTCTGTTTCTGTTGGATCTACGACTCTGGCTCCAGTGGCTCCCGTGATCTCAACTGTTGTGGCTCCCTTGGCTCCCGTGATCTCGACTGTTGTGGCTCCAGTGGCTCCCGTGATCTCGGCTGTTGTGGCCCCCGTCGCCCCTCTTATTACGACGATACTCGCAACCCCTCCTGCGGTGATCAACGGTGCCTTGGATTTGCTAAAGTAACGTTCTGCAATGATCGCTATGGTTTCTGCGGTCCTCGGCTCAGTCAGCCCAGGGCCGCAGTCGTTTTGGTCGGTGATCGCTATAGTTAAAGAGAGAGGACGCTGCATACTGTGCAAATTGTCTTGTCCCTCCAATGCAACCAGGCACAATGGTAACCAGTACGCGGCGAGGCCGCTCACAAGCCTTGAACGGTGTATAACGTCTCGTGAAATTCTCAGCAGACAACAACGCAGGATTCGGGTTTCCACTCGGCATCGGCTTGGGCGTGGCCGTCACCATCGGCTTGGCATTTTTGACCTGGCTGGCTCCCAATGTCGTTGTGCGTCTGGACAATACCGCCTTGGATTTTCAGTTCCGGCTGCGGGGTGAACGAAGTCCGGGGCAGGAAGTCGTGCTCGTATTGGTTGATGAGAAGAGCCTCCGAGAGATTGGACGATGGCCCTGGCCTCGCAACAAACAAGCGCTTCTCATCGATCAGATTCACGCGGGCGAGCCGGCTGTGCTCGGCCTCGATATCATCTACGCCGAACCGGAGGAATCCGACACCGTCCGTGATATCAAGACATGGTTGGCCGCGGCACGACAGAAGGAACCGCTGCCCAACAAAATGCTCGGACTGTTGGAAGCACGTCTCCACGCGTTAGACACGGACCAGCAGTTTGCCCAGAGCTTGGCGCGAGCAGGCGAGGTCGTGCTGGCCTTGCCATTTTTCGTGCCGGAAAGTCAGCCGGCCAACTCATTGTCTGACACAACCCATGCGGTTCCAGAACACCTTAGGCGAAGTGAGTTCATGCTCGTCAAGCAGACGAAGTCCGCCGAAGAATCTCACCCCTACGAGGCGACGGCTTTGCTTCCTCCGCTCGACATGTTTGTCCAACAGGCAAGGGGCCTCGGACATGTCTATCGATTGCCCGACCACGACGGCGTCACCCGTCGTGAGGTCCTCGCCCTGCGCCACGGGGATGCCTACTATCCCTCTTTTGCGATGGAAGTCGCGCGGCTCTATCTCGGCCTGACCAGAGAGCACATGGCGCTCTTGCTTGGAGACGGAGTGCAGGTTGGCTCGACCGTCGTACCGACGGATCAGAAGCTCCGAATGCTCATTAACTACGCGGGACGGGACCTGCGGTTTCCGTGGGTGTCCGCGACCGATGTGATCCACCATCGAATCCCATCGGATCTCTTCCGGGGGAAGGCCGTCCTTGTCGGAACGGCTGCGTTGGGAACATACGATCAGCTCAGTACACCCTTCTCCGCCAATTTTCCTGGAGTCGAGAAGAATGCCACAGTGATCGAGAACATTCTCCACCAACGGTTTCTCACCGCCGGATTCTGGACCGGTCCCGTCGAATTCGGTCTGGTCCTGCTCTTCGGGCTCGTCTTGACTTACATTTTGCCGCGCGTGCGTGCCGTATACGGAACGGTTCTGACGGCAATGACCTGGATCGGTTACGCGGGCGCCGTGCAGACGCTATTTGTCGTGAAGGGAATCTGTCTGCCCGTCGTGATGCCGACCGTGACCATCGGGTCGGTCTTTATGGTAACCACAGTCCTCAACTATGTCCTCAAGGAGCGACAGGCTCGAGAGATTCATTCCATGTTTGCCAGTTACGTCAGCCCTCGAATCGTGCAGGAACTCATGAAATCTCCCTCGAAGGCGACGTTAGGGGGACAGCGCAAAGAACTGACCATGCTGTTTGCCGATCTGGTCGGGTTCACTACGTTCAGCGAACATCGTCCGGCAGAGGAAGTGGTCGATCAGCTCAATGAATATCTCAGCGCAATGACCGACGTGATTTTCCGGTGGAACGGGACGTTGGACAAATTCGTCGGAGACGCGATCGTCGTCTTCTGGGGGGCGCCGCTGGACCAGCCGGACCATGCCGAACTGGCCGTGCAATGCGCGTTGGAGATGCGGGCGCGACTGATGGACTTGCAGGCCCAGTGGAAGACACAAGGAAAGCCGATGCTCGAGAACGGGATCGGCATCAACACGGGTGTGGCCCTGGTGGGTAACATCGGCGCGGAGGGCAAAAAAATGGATTACACCATGATCGGCGACCAGGTGAATCTGGCCGCGCGCTTCCAGGGATTGACCAGAATGCTGGGGCACCCGATTCTGCTGACCGAATTCACGGCATCAAAGCTCGCATTAGGGCTGGATCGAGGAAAGCCCGACGCGCGACGGCTGGGGCTCGATCAGATACAGCTCCGAAAGCTTCAAGTGGTCACCGTCAAAGGCCGGCAAGAGCCGGTGGGAGCCTACACAGTGGAAGTTCAGTCTGAGAGCGCGGGGTACGCGGAACGCGAAGCCGGCGTCGGCTGAAGAGATGGGCGCGGGTTAGGCGATCTTGCGGGTCGTCGAACGAGACTGAGTGACTTGGTAGACTT
Organism: Nitrospiraceae bacterium; assembly: GCA_036004925.1. Lineage (GTDB taxonomy): Bacteria > Nitrospirota > Nitrospiria > Nitrospirales > Nitrospiraceae > Palsa-1315. Next base: position 114,923 of record DASYRC010000005.1, read on the forward strand.
TTTCTTTCGTAAAGACGTCCACGAGTTCCGAGTCTAGTTTTCCCTCCTTGCTCTGGCTCTCGAGATAGCTGAGCGCAGTGTCAGAAGAGATGGCCGCTTTGTATGGCCGGTCCGACGCCGTTAAGGCGTCGTAGATATCGCAAATCGTCATCATGCGGGCCTGTAGCGGAATCTGATTGTGTAGCAGCCCACGGGGGTAGCCACTGCCATCCAACTTTTCATGGTGACTCCACGCGATCGACGGCACGTTTTTGAGCGATCTCGACCAAGGGATTTTTGACAGGAACTCAAACGTGTGAGTGACGTGCCGCTCGATCTCTGTCCGTTCGGACTGCGTGAGAGTGCCCTGGAGAACCGATAGCGCGCCGATTTCCTCTTCCGTCAGAAAAGGACGGGGCCCATCGTATGACCGGTATTCCAGATGCGCGATTTCCTTCAACTTCACGACCTGGACAGGGGATTGGGAACTCGGCTGATTGCATTTCAGGATGAACGAGAACATCTCGTCCACCTCTTTCATCCGATCGCCCAGTTGTCGATCCAGTTGTGCCAACAACGTCTGCTTTTTCCCACCCATTTTCGCTTCATACACCCCTAGCTTTCGGCGTAACGTATCGACCTCCAGAGTCCTCTTGATGAAGTCGAACCGTGATTTGATGAGTTCCTGCTGGAGCTGATACAGCTTCCGTGCTTTGAGGAGGATATGCTCACGAACGCCGACCTTGCCGAAGTCATGCAGCACGGCGGCATACCGGAGTTCTTTCAACTGCTCCTCGTTGAATCGAATGCCCGCATAGAGGCCCGAGTCGGCCTGGGTGACAACTTCTGCCAGCCGACTGGTGAGAGTCGCCACGCGTTGGCTGTGCCCGCTCGTGGTGGGATCCCGACTTTCAATGGCTTGCACACTGGCTGAAATAAACCCTTCGAACAGAAGATGAATTTCCTCGTAGAGGTTGGCATTTTCGATGGCGATGCCGACCTGATGACCGAGCGCCACGAAATTCTGGAGATCGTCTTCGCCGAACGAATCCCCATTCTTGTGGTTGATGGCTTGGAGCACCCCCAGAAGGCGGCCATGAGCCGTGACGGGCACACAGACCATATTGCGCGTGACGAATCCGCTGGCTTGATCCACATGGCGAAAGAAACGGACATCGTGCTGGACATCGTTGACGATAATAGGTTCGCCGGTTCGAGCGACATGCCCTGCAATACCCTGCCCGTACCGGAGACGAGCCTGGCGAACAGCCTCGCCCTTCTCCCCATGGGCCACATCGAAGTACAATTCGCCGGTGGCTTCCTCCAACAAGAGAAGCGATCCGGCTTCGGCATTCATCAAGAGAGTGGCCGCTTCGATAGCGCGCTTCCGGATGGTCGCGTGATCGAGACTCGAATTCAGCAAGGCGCTGATTTCCTGAAGTTGTCGCAGTGTGGGGTCTTTCATAACATGGTATCCTGCATGCGTCGGCGCACAGAGTGCTTCCATGAAACTGTAACATGGTAGATTCGTTTTGCACGGAAAAGCGCTGTTTAGGAATAAACAGAACAGCCTAGGCAGTGCAGCCGCGCGACGCGAAATGGAGTTTGGAGTCCCAATGATTCAATCCTCACGCCTGACCCCGCTGCTGTATTTCTGCACCTTTCTCACCGCCGTTTGCCTTGGCGTGGTCGTATATGCGGCCGACACCCATGGATTGTTGGACCAGTTGCTCCACGGGCGCGAGGTTTTCGAGCAGAACTGCATCATGTGTCACGGTGCGGATGCCAAGGGAACTGGGCAACTGGCCGCGGCGCTGCCCGTCAGACCGGCCAACCTGACCGATTGCAAACTGACGGCCGAGGACTCGGTGGAGGTGGTGCAGGGGATCATTCGGCATGGAGGGCCGTACGCAGGCCGGGCCTCGGCCATGCCTGCTTTCGGGACTGTCCTGTCTAGCTCGGACATCGCCGACGTGGCGCGTTACGTCAAATCCCTGTGCGCCGATCCCGACTGGGTTCCCGGGGAATTGAATTTCCCACGCCCCCTTCTCACGGGTAAGGCCTTTCCCGAACAGGAAATGCTGGTAGGCGGACGGTTTGGGCGAAACGGCAAAAACGTCAACGAATACTTGGGTGTGTTGGATTATCGGGTGAACGGGCTGACCAACATCGAAATCAAGTCCCGCGCTCTTTCCATCAATCCCAACATCGGCCCGACGGAGTCAGGCCTTGGCGATACGGTCCTTTCCGTGAAAAGGGTCGTGGCGTTCAGCCCACTGTATCGGACCTTGGCAAGCGCGGGTGTGGAGCTGACGTTGCCGACCGGAAGCGACCGGCGAGGTTTGGGAGACGGAAGTTTTGTGCTTGAGCCCAATCTCCGTGCCGGCGTGGATTGGAAACAATTTGTCGTGCAGGTGGCCGGGGCTTTGGCGTTTCCTGCGAGAACGTCGGATATCAACTCCGAGGGGAAGCTCGACGTGGCGATCGGGCGTTATTTTTTCCCGGACCCGCGCCTGCAAATCACCCCGATGATCGAATTTAATACCACCACGCGCCTATCCGGATCGTCGTACGGTGAGACGAAAAGCGCGATTCTTCCACAAGTCCGAGTGAAATGGCTGGTCTGGTCGCTGGGCGTCGGCGCCCAGGCGCCGATCACCAGAGCGCGAGACTTTGGAGTTCGCCCCCTGTTTGACTTGGTGTATGAGTACGCGTTTTAGGAGCCTGTCCGAAATTGCTCCTCACCGATAAGACGTGAACTGTAAGGCGTGAGGGGTTCAACGGAAGAGACGGAACGCCGTGCACCGTGAAATGGGGGTTACCACTGCACGCCTACTTCCGACCGGAGGATGATCGACAGGCGCTTAGTTCCAGCGGTTCAATTTCACGGCCGGTGGATTGATTCGGAAGAGTCTCCAGAATTCCCACGTCATACATATCATCCCTGTAACGCACCGCGACCTCATAGTGATAATTTGGTCGTGGCTTCAGCAGCGTCTCATACGTGATGGTGCCGCTCCGATTGGCAAAAAAGGAGGAGCTGCCAAAGACGAACACCAGATAACTCCACCGGTGAGGTGGGATTCCGATATCAATCTTGGGATCAGCCAGTTGGACTGTACCTTCATAGTCGAGGGCACAATCCCCGCCCACGCGATGGATGTCAACGGCCGCACGGACGCGTGAGAACCACGAGCCCGAATCAGTGACAGTATCAACGTGCAGGTTTTTGTCGAGCGTGTTCGGGTATGTCTTACTTCCGAAACAGCCGGCAAGGAAGCTCGCGGTATAGATCAAGGCCACGATGGAGGCGATCCTGCCGATGTCGAGAGGGTTCGCCATTGCTCGGTTCATGCAAGCGGAGTCACTTCGTGAGATCAGGACATCCGATATTCTCGCCGTTCGCCCAATTCTTCACCGCCTGGATCAGGACCCCGTGGCCCATGGACGGGCGATAGAGATCGATGCGGGTCTTCGTTTGAGTAACGGGCTGGGCATCAGCAACCAGAAGATAATAGCCTCCGTCAGGCTCCTTGCTGACATTGATCACACCCTGTTCATGGTGCATTTGCACGTGCAGCTCGGCCTTCTTCCCTGTCACCACCACTGTGGGTTTGTAGGTGGTCACGATGACCTGGTAGCTCATGTTGGTTTGAGACGTCGTTTTGATCGTCTTCGACAAACAGTTCGGCCCCATCTTTTGGAAGGTACTGGCCACCTGGCTGTAGGGACGATTGACCACAAACGTCTCGACTTTGGCCAAAAACGCCGCGGGAACAGCCTTGCGAAACTCCTCAGCGGATTGAGGATGAGAGACACAGCCGGATAGAGCGAGGACACTCAGAAACATGATGAATACTTGATAGCGGTTCATGACACCCTCCTGCCGCACCCGTGTGAGAAAAGCAACCTATTGACCCCGATACTCATATTTCAAAACTAAACCGGAAAATGGTCAATGAAAATATCTTATCTCTTCAGGGGAGGGCAGGCGCCGGGGCGAGAAGCGAACGCTCGTCAGCGAGACTCAGTCGCCTGTGAGCAAGATAAAGATGTAGATTCCTCAACGTAGTCTCAAGACGTGAGACGCCGCGAGCCACAAAGTGGGGGTGATGTCATTTCCTCTCCAACTCGTGGATCTGATTTGGCTCTGGCCGGACTTAATTCGATACAGGCGCAAGATCTATCTCCACGCTCGGCTTCCCTGAATCCCCCCTGAACTCCAATAATGATCCCTTACTTCACCTCGCCAATCTCTGGTTTAAACGTTGCACTGCTGGAACCCGATTGGAAAAGGTGCAAAGATCGTGGCGGACAACAAGGAGAAAGTTAGACAGCAATTGTTGGAGATCTTGGGCATGAAGAAAGAAAGTTACGACAAATCGAATGTAAGGGAAGCGTGAAACTTAGGCACCGTGCCACAGGGCGAGGACTGACATGGACTATCTTTCTCCTGGTCCTTTGGGGATCTGCTGACTTCGCCTTAGCGGGATCTCCGAGTCCAACTGCCCATTGGGGCGGGCTGGCGTATCCGGATGCCTATTCGAAGCTTGAGCTAGGGTATACCGGGAATCGCTTCACTGAATTCAATGGCGAGGGACAGCAGTACAACAACATTCGTGAGACGATGGGGATCAACTTTGGGACGATGAGTTGGACAGAGCACTGGAAGCGATTCGAAGGCTGGAGCACAAACCTTACCATCGAGCGGGGCCTACAGGAGAGCAGCCGACCCGCTACCTCCAGAATGAGTTTTTGCATGACGCGATCCTTGGGATTCCCAAGGTCCCTACTCGCCTGACCCGCGAAGAATTCGATTTTATGGTCGATGGCTCTGTCACGCAGTGGCTTCCGCTTCTGGATCAGCCAAAGAAGATCTTCGTCGGGCTTGGCGGCTCGACCGGTTCTCTATATCACGAGGTCTTCGCCCGAGCGGGGATCCGTGGAGCCGAGGTCGGCTCCTCAGCATTATCACTCCTCGGTTGGGGTGAGGCGAACAATCTTGCAGCCGATTTTGTTCGCGGTTTTCGATGGTCTACCATGGGTCGGATGGCACAGGCGTACGCCGGACCCGCCTTTCGATATATCGCTCCGCAGAATTACATCATCCAAACTTCGGTGAGCTGGGGCATCTATGATGAGCGCCCTTTCCCAAAATTTGAGATTGAGACAGGTGTCAGTTTGGACTCGGGACTCTTTGTCGACTTCCAGGGCAAAACCCTTGAAGAACGGTTTGTCTCCCTTGTGACGATTCGAATTAGGAACTTTGCATTCGAGACCTGGAACGATATGGTCAACCGGAAGGACTATGGACCAACCTACGGCTTGCGGCTCACGCTCGATGTGTACCCGTGGATTGCGCCGCTATTTCATTGAGCGAGAGAGTCGCAGTCGCTAACACTGCTTGGAACAGAAACGTGCCGATGCTGAAAAAAAATAGAACGACCACTTATCAGAAGATGACGTGTGCGCTCCGAAACAGGAGGCCTGGAACCCTGGTTTTCAGTTCACCTTCGTTCCAGCGCTAGAAACCGTTTCTTTCGCTGAAGGCCCCAGCGATACCCTGCAAGATGCCCATCTCCTCGAACGACTCGATGACAAGGAATGGCGACCGCGACGGGATTGCTGGCACAGGCTCTAGCCACAGCGCGAGCTGCCGCCGGCTGTCCGATCGCTCGCGCGATCTCTTGATAGGACCGTGTCTGTCCGGGAGGAATCTGCTGCAGCGCCTGCCACACCTTCCGTTGAAAACCCGTCGCCTTCACGTCTAGTGGGAGGAGATCCATGTCTGAACTCCCGTTGAGGCACTTGAGCAAACCATAGACGTGCTTCTCTAATCCCTTTCTGTCGCGACGAAGTTCCGCATTCGGATAGTCGTTGTGAAGCGATGTGATCAGCGCCGCGTCGGTATCTCCAAGACTCACGGCCACAATACCCCGTTCCGTAACTGCCACGAGCATGCGACCGACAGCCGTCGACACGGTGGTATAGCGAAGCGTGACTCCTCTCCCGCCGGAGCGAAAGGCAGAGGGCGTCATGCCGAGGTCCTCATTCACTCGTGCATACAGACGGCTGCTGGAACCGAACCCGGCTTCGTAGGTCGCATCCGTCACGGTCTCGCCTCGTTTCAATGACGCGGTAAACCGCTCCATTCTCTTAGCCCCTTGGTATGCCTTCGGAGAAAGGCCGACCATACGAGTGAAGGCCCGCTGCAAATGAAATGGACTGAATACGACTTGAGCAGCCAGCTGTCGAAGCGTGATTGGCTCGTCCGAATGGTCATCCAGATAGCGTCGAGCTCGTTCTACCCGCTCTTCTGCCTCGGAGCCAGCAGACGACTGAGGCCGACAGCGAAGACAGGCGCGAAATACTGCCGCCTCCGCCCGTTGCACCGAGTCGAAAAACGTCACGTGATTGCGAGACGGAAGGCGAGAGGGACAAGAGGGGCGACAATATATCTTCGTTGAGGACACCGCGTAAACGAACCTGCCATCGCAGCGACGATCACGGCTCAGCACAGCCTCCCACGCATGGTCTACATTGACTGACGCCATAAGCCCCTCCCTCCTCGTTGGGCCATGATACCGCCGGAACGGGCCGAGGCACTATCCGATTGTTGCGCTCAAATCCGAGGAAGGTGGCAAGGGCGGTGTCGTGCCCCACTTAAATTGTGGACAGGCGGCTTAGTCAGCTAGATTCAGGAACCCCTCTGAATTTATTCAAAACCCATCACACCAGAAGACAGCCGAGGATCTCCCACCAGAGCTACGATCGAGTGTACTCGGCTGTCCCTTGCGAAGTGGAGACTCGAACCGGGCCGAATTCTTTGCAGAAATGATGGTTTACAATATTCAACAAACTGCCCAGAAATTGAGTGGGGCAGTCCAGCGAGCAAGAATGATGGTCTGGCTACTCCTTCCCCCAATTTGCCAAGAGTTGGAAACGGTTTGTGAAAATGCGGCCTACCAGGGCCTCTTTCACCAGAGGCCCTGGTAGCTTTGAAGATGGCTGGTCTTCGGAATCTGTCCGAATAATGCCATTCTACTGCGGCAAACGATCTGCAAGCATCTGCGTTGTTCTCGGCCCGAAAAAATCCTCAACGTATTCCAGCGAATACGCCTCCGGTTTTTTCGAGCCTGCGGCCTCGCATCTACCAGCAGCTCCTTTGCCTCGCAACGAAGGATTACTCGGACAGACTCCTAGCCCTATTGCACGTCGACAGTGATGCTATGGGTGGCCGTGACAAGATCGTGGTCCTTCGTGGCACCTTTCACGGTGATCTTGTGCGTCCCCTTGCTCAGACCCTTAAGCTCTCCTTTAAAACCCTTCTGATACTGATCGTCTACGTACGCATGGACATGCGCAGCTTGGGAGCCCTTGGTCAACTCGTACTTCAGCTCAAAGCTGTCGCTGACCTTGTCCCCGTCCTTGGGAGACGTAATCATAACCTTCGACCCGTCCTCTATTGGTGGTTTATCTGGTTTATCCCCTGCAAAGACTGGTGCTCCACTGAGACAGCCCGCTAACGCGATCCCTAATCCCATGAACCCGATACGTCCCATCCCATGCATCGCGACCTCCTTGTTTGAACCGACTAAATGGACACTGCAACTTACCATCCCCTGCCGGATATCTTCTCGTCTAATTACCATCCGTTCTCCGGTGGAAAATATTTGTGCATTCTACTTTTTCAGGATTGTCCCAGTCAATCCGCACATACGCGCATCGAAGAGCATCCAATCACTTAGCCGGTCCAAGCTTGCTCGTCTTTCTTTCCCAAGGTGGCTTGGATTAGTCCTCCATTACGCACGTAGACGCTTACTCTCTCCCAGTTCATCACCCAACCAAGCAGGGGTGTGAGAAGCTTTCGACTGCGGTCGTCGAGCGAGGCCTTTCTGAGGGCGCGCGCTCCGGGAGCAAAGAAAGCTCCTCACACCCTTGCGCCTAACCTTCGGAGGCCGGGCGTTCCGCGAGCACAGGGGATCAACCAGGCCAGCCCACCATCCCTTTATGCTCGCGTCGTCTGAAAAGTGTATCGGCAGGACTGCGGACGTCAGTGAATCCGGCGACATGCCGGATCGAAGGGTATGCGATAGAAGCGCAGAATATTGACATCCTCCGGCGTGGGGTACTCCTCCAAACCCACCGTGATTTGGCTCTGCTGGATTCCCATGAAGTACGTTCCGAACCACCGATCCCATCCTGAGAACATGGTCCCATAATTGGTGTTGTGTTCCGCCAACCGGCGGGAGTGATGGATCCAATGCATCGGCGGGGTAACGATGACGAGCCGGAGCCGTCGCTCAAGCACCGTCGGCAGTCTGAGGTTGCTATGCTGAAATTGTCCCGCAGCGAGGAGCGCAGTCTCGGATATCAGAAAACCGATGGGCGAGACGCCAAGTGCCAGCACGCTCACCCCTTTGATTCCAGTCGTGATCAGGACCTCGCCCAGATGGAACCGAACGCTCGTGGTCACATCCACATCCAGATCACTATGGTGGGCCCGATGGAAGCGCCAGAGGAACGGCACGCGGTGATTGAGCCGATGGGCTCCATAATAAATGAGGTCGAGCAGGATCACGGACAGGACGACATGGGAGATCGGCTCCAGCCGAAGTTGATGCAGCAGGCCCCATGTTTCACTGTCCACGTGGCTGCTCCATAGTAGCAGAGCCCACCCGACGAGCATCTGCACCGCCACGGAATTCCCTCCGAAAATGACCAGGTTTGTCGAGACATGGTGCAGTTTCGATTGGACCGGGGTGCGGTACGGCAGCAACCATTCCAAGGCCAAGAGCAAGCCGGCGAGGCCTAACGAGAGTGACAGGCGCAGATCAATCATGTCCGAGGCGAGAAGGTCCATCAGTGCGAGTCTAGCGTAAGGAAGGATTTCATGGGTGGGCTTTCGTGAAGATCTTACGGGAAAGCATATCGAACTTCTCGTTTAACATGTCGATTTTCTTTACAGCTGACCATGAGACGAATGGGAGGCACCTTTCGAAACGGTTTCAATGACTTATGTGTCTGACTCTATATTGAGCGCACCTGCTGACTGTAAAAATTCTTCACACTTTCACGCCGAGCTTCGCCCGTCATTCTAAATAGCGTCGTGTTTTCAATCAATTGTATATCGGTACAGAAAATGCTGATTTAGAGAAATAAAAGGCGCGGAAGAGACTAGAGAGAATCAACAAGAGGAGGGAGCATCATGAAACTTCTCGGAGACAAAGCCTTTCTTTGTGCTCTGGTTACCGCAGGGGTGCTGCTGCCGCTTCAAGCCCAGGCAAGCGTGCCTGTTAACGTTCCAGAACCCGTGACCCTGACGTTACTCGCAACCGGGCTTGCCGGGTTAGGTGCGGCAGAACTTATCCGCCGGCGTAAGAACAAAAAGGACAAATAGGATCACGGTCATCGCACTCCGATACGCGTAGAACCCCTCCCAGCTCTGGCAATGCAATGCCATAACGAGGGGCCGGGGAGATTGTTCTTGTTGCCCGCGCTTGATGATTATCGATTCTCCGACCACCCCCTTGTGTTTCCTGAAACTCAGCGGTCACGTTGCCAGCCATTGTCCTGACAGTCAACGCTCAGCGCCTTGATTCACGACCGTAGCAACAACGCCTGCTCTTCACTTCGCGCATCATTCTGACCCCCATCCTATGGCGCGTCGAGACGCTCCCCTTGCCCAAGCGAGCACCGCCTAATCCAATGCTCCCTCCAATCTTCTTGCTCGTTTTCTCTCCTCCAGAAGGGCGTGTTCGGTTTTCCCATCCCACCAGGGCGGCCTGAGTTAGTCCCCCATTGCGTGCAACTTTCTCACTCGCCCACCCACTGGCAGATATTTTTCACCCGCCCTACCCTCCGATTGCTTCGCAATCGATTTCCCGTGTCCTACCATTAGCCCAGGCGAGGCCCTTCTATTTCCTAAACCTCTCTTAAGGGGATGGCCAAGGCTGCCCTTTACTGCGCGCATCGAGCGACCACAGTTTCATCGTGGGGGCTCTGCGAGCAAGAAGGGCACCTGGCCACTCCCATCTCCCCTCCGAGCCTGCTCGTTTCACTTTCCCGGGAATGGCGCCCGTGTTGGTCCTACTGCGGCCGTCGAGCGAGGCTACAGATGATCCTTCCAAGCTCGCTTGTTATCTCTTCAGGGATGGGGGCTGATTGATCTTCCACTGCGCGCAGCTTTCTCACCCGCAAACCCACTGGCAGATATTTTTCACCCGCCCTACCCTCCGATTGCTTCGCAATCGATTTCCCGTGACGTGCCATTAACCCGGGCGAGGCCCTTCCACTTCCTAAACTTCTCTTAAGGGGAGTGGCCGAGGCTGCCCTTTTCTGCGCGCATCGAGCGACCACAGTTTCATCGTGGGGGCTCTGCGAGCAAGAAGGGCACCTGGCCACTCCCCTCCCTCCCTACCGCTCCGTGATGTGGTACGGTAGAGGAACCAGGAGTCCGACGATGACCATCCACGCACAGTTTCCAGACGAGCAGAGCGTCGAGGGCACCTTCACCAGGCAGCCTGATACCTTTCTAGGCTGGGTAACCGCGAATGGTAGTTCCGGTTATCCGGCAGCGAGCGGCCGCTACCATCTCTATGTCTCATGGGCCTGCCCCTGGGCGCATCGGACGATCATTGTGCGGAAACTCAAGAAGCTCGAAGACGTGATCGGCATGACAGTCGTGGACCCGATCCGTGACGAGCGGGGCTGGGCCTTCAGCGAAGGGCCTGGGCATTCGCTCGATCCTATCAACGGATTCCAGTTCCTCAGCCAGGCCTACAAGGCCACCGACCCGAACTATCGGGGACGATTTACCGTCCCTGTGTTGTGGGATACGGTGACAAAACGCATCGTCACCAATTCCGACGACGACCTCATGCGCATGTTCAACGGCGAGTTCAATCGCTTTACCGAGAGCACGATCGACCTGTATCAGGACGGAATCAGGAAGGAGATTGACGACCTCAATACCTTCATCTACGAGAACGTGAACGACGGGGTCTATCGCGCGGGATTCGCCACATCGCAGCGGGCCTATGAACGGGCCGTGCGGCGCCTCTTCGAGGCCCTTGAGCAACTCGAGGCCCGGCTGGCGCGCCAACGCTACCTCTTCGGCTCACAATTCGTCGAAACCGACTGGCGTTTATTCGTCACCCTCGTACGCTTCGACGTCGTCTACCACGGTCATTTCAAGTGCAACCTCCGGCGGATCGTCGACTACCCAAACCTCTTTAGCTACCTCAAAGACCTCTATCAGACCGACGGCATCGCCGACACCGTGAACTTCGGCCACATCAAGCGGCATTACTACATCACCCACGACGACATCAATCCGACCCGTATCGTCCCCCTTGGGCCCGATCAAGATCTGACCACCCCCCACGGCCGCGAACGCCTGCGATAACCAACAGACCGGTTCCTCTGGTTTGTTTGGTTTGTCTTGTGTCTTTAGGTGAACCAGACTAACCAGAGAGACGAGATGAACCAGGGAAACCAACCCGTTCTCACGTTTCGCGGGTGTCGAGAACGCTGCTGGCAGCCTTTTCAGCATCCTGATAGAGTACAATTTCTTTTTTTTTCAGAAAGTCTGTCCCCCCATGTCCATCCAGTGGTTTCCCGGTCACATGAATGCGGCGCGCAAAGAAGCGGCCAAGACGATGGAGGTGATCGATGTCATAGTCGAAGTACTGGATGCGCGCATACCGAACGCCAGCAGCAATCCGCTGATCGAAGAGCTCCGCCTGGCCCGCCAGCGTCCTAGCTTGAAAGTGCTCAACAAGGCCGATCTCGCTGATCCCGCCGTCACTCGAGCCTGGCTCGACCTGTACAACCAGCAACCGGGCGTCAGCGCCGTGGCCCTGTCTTGTACTCGTGCGGGCGATGCCGCGAAGGTGCTCCAGCTCTGTCAGCCGCTCGCCCCCCATCGCCACAGCAGCGCAAAGCCGCTGCGCATGCTGATCATGGGAATTCCCAACGTCGGCAAATCGACCCTGATGAACCGGCTCCTCAAACGCCGCGTTGCTCGCGTGGGCGACGAACCAGCCGTGACCAAAGTCCAACAACGTCACAAACTGAACGACCACATGGCTATCACCGACTCACCAGGACTGTTGTGGGGGACCATCAAAGACCCTCACGTGGGCCTCCTGCTCGCCACGATCAACGCCGTGGGCCACACGGTCGTAGACGACGAAGTGGTCGGCGAATTTCTCGCCACCATCCTGCTTGCGCGCTATCCTGCCCGACTCACGGCCCGCTACGGTTTTGCTGTGGACGGGCTGACTGGTGCGAGTGTGATCGACGTCATCGCCAGAAAACGCGGATGCCTGTTGACCAGGAACGGCGGCGGGCTGGACCGAGACAAAGCCGCGAGGATCCTCTTGTCGGACTACCGCAACGGTACACTCGGCCGCACCAGCTTGGAGACACCGGATAGGCGGCCAGAAGAACAACGCTGATGGCAAGAGCGTGAAGCGTACGTCGCGAGACGTTCGTGAAATGCGTGAACAGCGCGACATGGGCAGTTTATCTGGTGTAGGGGTTTGTCTGGTTTATTTCGTTCCCTGAACAAGACAAACCAAATAAACCTCTGTAACCAGACAAACAAGAGGACGGCGACTCCCTCACGATCCGACTCTGACGAAGTCGATATACCCTCGTTCGACGTCCGTGCTTACGAGTTCCACTTGCACACTATCTCCGACGTCGAGGCCATGCTCGCCCATCACCATTTTCCCTTCGACCGGCGGATTAAGGAGCCGGACCCACGTGCCTCTGTCTGATGCGCCCGTCACGATGGCGTCGAAGCACTGGCCAATCCGCGATTCCAACAACAGGGCAGCAGCGGATTTGCGGAGCTGCCGCTCGACTTTTTCCGCATCGTCTTCTTTCTCGGTACAGTGGCCGGCCAGATACTTCAGTTCTTCCGCATGGTACGGAGGTGGCGCTCCGGCCAAGGCCGCTTTAATCAGCCGCTGGGTGATGAGATCGGGAAAGCGCCGGTTGGGAGCCGTGGAATGGGTGTACCCCCTCACCGCAAGCCCGAAATGTTCGGGAGAGCCATCCTTCGACTGGTCAAACACATATTCGCCTCTGCCAATGAGCTTCACTATGGCAAGTGACAGATCCGGAAATCTGAGGGGGTCGGCCTTCCGGCGCGTGACGAGGAACGATTCGAGCGCACTGGCGTCCGGCTCTGGGGGTAAGTGCTCGCCCCAACGGGCGGCTACCTCAATAATCCGCTGCCAGCGTTCAGGAGAGCGCAGGATACGGCGGAAAGAGGGCACGCCCTTTCCATTCAGATAGGATACCGTCGCCTGATTCGCTGCGATCATAAAGTCTTCGATCAGTTCCTTGGCGCGATTCTTCTGCTCGACCCTGAGATCGGTCAGCACCTGACCCTCAAACACAGCTCGTGGCTCAATCGTTTCAAGACTCAGAGCTCCCTGCTGGTGTCGTTGTGCCTTGAGCCGCTGCGCAACCTGGTCTTGGAGGCGGAGTTGCGCATCGAGGCCGGAAACGGCCTTGACCCGCTCAGGCGCGGGCGTCTCCCCGGCGAACCACGCATCGACGCTGTTATACGCGAGCTTCGCGTGGTTGTGGACCAGGGCCCGAAAGAGGGTCGAACTGAGGGCCGTCCCATCCTCCGCAATCACCATCTCCACGACGATTGCGAGGCGGTCTTGACCTTCGCCGAGAGATGTCAAATCCGTTGACAGCTTTTCCGGCAGCATGGGGAACATGTCGCCGGCCGTGTAGACCGACGTCGTATTGTGCTTGGCATGAGCATCCAGCGCGGATTCCTTCCTGACTAGCGTGTCCACATCGGCAATCGCGACCAGGATTGTTACAGACCGATCAGGATGTAATTCAGCCACGGTGAGTTGGTCGAGGTCTCGGGAGTCGTCGTTGTCGATCGACGCCCAGAGTAAACCTGTTAGGTCACGCATGTCCGCGTGCCGGTCGGCTGCAGCAGCCTGTATGCGGTCAACCTCGGCCATCGCCGCGGCAGAAAAATCCGGCAATAAGTCGCGTTCGATCATGGCGCGACGAGCGATATTCTTGAGATCTGCGCGATGAGTTTTCATATCCCCTTCAATCTGGAATGAAACCTGTGTCCATCTTCCCGCGCCCTCGGAACAGCCGTTCCCCTACTACAAGATCCGTCCAAGCTTGCTCGTCCCACTTTCAGTGAGTTCATCCCCGCACTCCCGGGAGGCACAGGAATGTGTCAGGGAAAGACTTGAACCTGATTGATTGAACTTGTTCTGTTCGTGGGATCTCCAGCCCCACAGAGTGGGTACGCTACAAGGTGCATGGTTCTGATTGCGTTCCCGGTTTGTACCAGCTATATGATAGGCACATACGTAGCCTCAAGCTAATGTCGCCTCCGTGAGGGGACCAGAAGAGTAATTCTGATGTCTACTTCAACGATTACATAACAACCTAAATGGCAACTATTATAATTCGATGGATCATCGCGGTTCCGGCAGGTCTCTTGGCTTGGTTCGGAGCGAACTATTCTATTGGAATGACATTCGGCTTTGCCCACGGATTTGAAGTGGTTGATGAATTTTGGGAAGCGCCGGATATGAATGGGATGCCTATTAGCGGCACATACATTATTCTTATAACTAGGATTGTTGCAGCTGCTGCCCTTGTCGGCGTAATTGTCTACCTCGTACCGCGCTATCATAAACGTGTGGCGATCGTCGTGGCCTCTCTTGTATCTGCAGCCGCCATAGGCTTCTTGGGTTTCGTATTGTTTCAAGCTGGGAGTGCTGACCTAAACATCGGTCCGGATGGTTGGTACAGACAAACTCTGGACATGCTGAGCATTGTCTTGGGCGCAATATTCGGTGCATGGATGGCATATGGAAATCAGAAACGCCGAGCTCACGTGTAGCGAGTGCTTCGAGTAGAACGCTGCAAGCGGTTGCCTCTTTCAGTGCGTCGTCCCCTTGGCCACCTGCTGCCCCATCTCAATAATCAATCCCGCCCAACCGCATGCTGAAAACTCCGACAGAGCCAGAGACCGTGGCGCGTGAAGCGCAAGAACTGGCTGGTTTGTCTTGTCTGTTTGGTTTGTTTGGTTGAACGAGACAGACTAGATGAACAAAACAGACCAGATCAACCTGTCCCGTCAGTCTCGCTCGTCCAGTTTGTCGTGCCGGAATTCCTCACGCTTACTTCTTCCTCATCTGCCCGGTCCCCGTTGTCCCCACCATGACGACCACCTGCGGCCAGGGATAAAAGGCCTGCTCGATGTGTCGCTTTCCATCGGTCGTAAGGATGACGATTCCGTTGTGACTCTCAATGCGCTGGAGAAAATGGGCCGTCTCAGGATTCGTGGATCGGTCATTGGCATCGTTGACCTTACTGCCGATCCCGAACAACGCGTCTATTTCATCGAAGAAGAGGATCGCCCCACTGGCTTCTGCTTTATCAAATACGTCGTTCAGATTCTTCTCCGTCTCGCCGATATATTGGCTCACCACCGCCGACAAATCCACCTTGAATAGATCCACCTTCAAGGTTTCGGCCAAGGTCTCGGCGGATTTCCTCCGGCGGAGCGCCGTGGAACCGGACAGGATCAGGACCGCAGCGGATGTCGCCTTGGACTTCTTCTCACGACGCACCGACGTTGCCTTCTTCTGCATCGCCGCTCGCGTTCGCTTCCCTCTGATCACGCTGTCTGTCATGTCTTCGTTACGCCCCCTCAGTGCGTTGAACCCTAGCAGCATGCTGAAAAAGTCTGCCGGCGCCACAGACCGTAGCGCGGGAAACGCGAGGACCGGCTGGTTTCTCTTGTTTATTTGGTTTGTTTGGTTGGACGAGACTAACCAGATGAACCAGATCAACCCTCATCCGTCTCGCCCGTCCCGCCCAGCATCCTGCGGAAGTGTTATTCAGTCGTATCACCAACGAACCCTCCCGAGTTTGCAGGCGTCAGCTTGCGGATCTTATCTTCAATTGATCACAATGGCCAGTGGCTCACCGTGCAGGAATCCATCGATCGGAAGGACCTCGCCTGATGACACCAGCAGCGCAGATTGAACAGGAACTCGCGGAAGCAGAGGCCGCGCGGCAGAATAGCAACGACGGGAAGGCGCGAGTCTGTGCTCGACGTGCCGTGGCCCTCGCCACCGAGGCGTGGTTGGCGCGGCTCCCTCTTCCACGATGGCGCGGAGATGCGATGACACATCTCCGGCAGATTCAGCAGGACGCGTCCTTCCCTCTTCCCATCCGCAAGGCAGCCGAGCGATTGACCACCTCGGTGGCCCGTCAGCACGCAGCCCCCTTCACGACAGACCCCGTCGTCGACGCGAAACTCATCATCGCCCATCTGAGCAGCACCAATTCAGACGACATACCCCGATGACGGGCAGAATACTGAATAAGTCGCTCTTCACAGCGTAGCCTGGTCGATCCTCGATAGCGCATCTCCAGCGAGGGCCTTCCGACTCCTTATACCTCTGCACCTCTCTTAGAGGAAGTGGCCGAGGCTGCCTTTACTCCACGCATCAAGCGACCCTCATTCTTCTAAATGGTCCTTCCAAGCTTGCTCGTTTTCCCCTAGGAGGGCAGCCTGGTCGATCCTCGAGTGCGCGCGTCGAAGGAGCACCTTCCGAGCGTGCGCGTTCCGCGAGCAGGAGGACGACCAGGCTACCCTCTCCCCCTACCAGCCCAACGCCCACTGATGCCCATTCCTTTCCAGCAGCGCATCCGCTTCGCTTGGTCCCCAGCTCCCGGCGGTGTAGGAGTGAACGGATTTCTCGCCGGTCAACAGCGGGTCATAGAGGCGCCAAGCCGTTTCGGTGAAATCCGCGCTGACGAAGAGAGTCTGATCGCCGATCATGACGTCGCGGAGCAGAGTCTCATAGGCTTCGGGGAGCTGGCCAAAGGCTTGTTCATAGTCGAACTGCAGCGCGTGTTCGCTCAGTTGAAACGGCCTCCCCGGACTCTTCACGGAAAAACAAAGCGAGAACCCTTCACTGGGCTGGAGCGTGATCAGCAGCTTGTTGGACGGAATGCTGCCGGGGTCGAGGGACCGAAACACTTGGGTGGGGGCCTCACGAAAGGTCACCGCGATCTGGGTCAGTTTACGCGGGAAGCGTTTGCCTGTCCTGAGATAGAAGGGCACACCCTTCCATCGCCAATTGTGAATCTCCGCTTTCAGAGCGACATACGTCTCCGTGGTTGAATCCTTCGGGACCCCATGTTCCTCACGGTAGCCTGGAATCGTTTGGTCGGCGACCTGCCAGGACGTGTACTGGCCAAAAATGACATCCTGCTGAGTAATCGGCGCAATGGAAAGGAGCACTTTTTGTTTTTCGTTCTGGATCGCAGCGGCATCGAAGGACACCGGCACTTCCATCGCAACGACCGTCATAAGTTGGGTCAGATGGTTCTGGACCATATCGCGGAGCGCCCCGGCCTGCTGGTAGTAGGCCCCGCGATGCTCGACGCCGAGATCTTCGGCAACGGTAATCTGAATGTTCTCGATGGTGTCGCGTTTCCAGAGCGATTCAAAAATTGGGTTCGCGAATCGGAACGCCAGGAGGTTCTGCACCGTCTCTTTGCCGAGGTAATGATCGATGCGGTAGACCTGAGATTCCTCGATATAGCGATGCAGGGTCGTGTTCAGGTGCCGGGCTGAGTGAAAATCGTCGCCAAATGGTTTTTCGAACACGACGCGGACCCACCCGTGGCTCTTGAGCAGTCCCGCCTGGTCAAGCCGTTCCATTGCAATAAGCACAGTGTCCGGTGGCAAGGCCAAGTAGAATACCCGGTTCTCCGGCATGTTGTGCGCACGCTCCAACCGTCGAATATAACCGGCCAACGCCTCATAGTCCTGTGGCCCCCCTTCGTGCAGGGTCTGATAGTAAAGGCACTCATCGCACCAGACGCGCAACTCTGTTTGATTGCCCCTGCCCACTTGCTGCAGACCTTCAAAGGCCCAGAGCCGAAACCCCTCTTCACCCATCTCGGGCAAGGCGGCGCCGACGATCAGCTTGTTGCGAGTTTTCAGAATTCCCTCGTCCCGCAAATGATACAGCGCGGGCAGGAGCTTTCGACGCGTCAGATCGCCAGTCGCACCGATAATGACAAAAACGTGGGGTTCAACCTGATGTTCCGACATCCGCAAGGTCCTACGTGTGAACGGTCAACCGTCTCTTAGCATGATGCTGAAACAGTCCGCCAGCGGCGTTTTCGCATCGTTCAGACCCTCAACGTACCCCAAGAGGGTACGCCTCGGCCCTTTACTCGCTGCGGCCTTGCTGGACGGCCTGTTTGAGCATCCTGCGGGAGTGTTCCACTGTTGTGCCAGACGTGCCGGCCATCGAAGTCCCGCTGTGCCAAGATGGTTTTCCGCAGCCTGCTAGCAGCGTCATCTGCTTCATCTCCCGGCGACCGTCCGGCCCTGCGCTTCCATTTCGTGTTTCATTCGCGCAACGACAGGACTGTTCGTGCCGATCCGTCCCGTTGATCAATTACCGTGTGTGACTCTCGCTGAAGAGCTCGGGACCTTGGCTCGCTCTTCCATCCACTTGTAGAGCACCGGCAGTACAATTAGCGTCAGGAACGTCGAACTGACGAGCCCACCGATCACAACGACGGCCAGAGGCCGTTGAACTTCTGATCCAATCCCATGGGCAAAGGCGAGCGGCACCAATCCCAGTAACGCGACCAACGCCGTCATCAAGACGGGCCGGAGGCGCATCACGCAGCCGGTCAGCACCGCCAGCTCAACGTCCTTCCCCTCCTGTTGGCGAAGCGCATTCATATAGGACACCAACACGATGCCGTTCAACACGGCTACGCCGAAGAGATTGATGAATCCGACCGAGGCCGGCACGCTCAGATATTCCCCAGTCACCCATAAGGCGACAATTCCGCCGATGAGGGCAAACGGGAGATTGAGAATGATCAGTGCAGCCTGCTTGAGCGAGGAGAACGAAGAAAATAGGAGCAAGAAGATCACGACAATGGTGAGCGGAACAATGATCCGAATGCGGGCCATCGCCCGCTGCATATTCTCGAACGATCCGCCCCAGACGATCGTGTACCCGTCCGGGAGCCGGACCTCACGGGCGATCCGCCGCTGCGCCTCATCCACAATACTCCCGATGTCCCGTCCGTGGGTGTTGAAGCTGACGGGTAGATACCGCTGGAGTTGATCGCGGTTGATACGCCCCGGTCCCTCGTGCATCCGGATCGTGCCGAGATCGCTGAGTGGAATGAAGGCCCCACCGCCGGCCGTCAGTCGAATGTTCCCGATGGTCTCGATGCTGTTCCGATCCTGTTCCGGAAACCGCACTGTCAAACTGAACCGTCGATTCTCTTCATACACCCTGGTCGCAACTTCTCCTCCGATCGCGATCGCGATGACCTCGCGCACATCCGAGACGTTGATGCCGTGTCGAGCGATCTTGCTCCGATCGATATCGATCGTGATGTACGGCTGGCCGAAGAGTTGTTCCACCTTCAGGTCTGCGACGCCCCGAATCGTGCCGAGGACGCCGGCGATCTCATTCGCTGTGTGACGTAGCGCCTCCAAGTCGGGCCCGAACAGCTTGACGGTCGCCTCCGTGCGCACCCCCGAAACCAATTCGTCTACCCGTTGCTGGATCGGCTGGCTGATCAGAAAGTTGGCGCCCGGCACCTGTGCCAGCCGCTCGCGGACTCGCTCTTTCAACTCCGGCATGGTGGAGGCCGTCGTCCACTCCTGAATCGGATGCAAAGCCGCGACGGAATCGCTTTCGTTCGGCTCTTGCGGGTCGTTCGCCAATTCCGTGCGTCCGATCTTAGACACCATCATCTTCACTTCGGGAAACTCCAGCACCGCCCGCTGCACCTCGCGTTCGATCTTAATCGATTCCTCCAAAGAAATGCTCGGCAAGCGGATCGTGAGGGGGGCCAGCGAGCCTTCATTTAGAATGGGGACAAACTCCCCCCCCAAAAATGGAACGAGCGCAATACTCCCTAACAGCATGAGCACGGTGGCTGTCAGTACCGCGCTCCGATGTCCTAACGCCCAGCGGAGCAAGGGAAGATAGGCGCGCTTGGCCCATCGGAGCACCAAGGGATCGGGGTCGTTGTGCCCTGCCCGCAGAGTCAGATTACACAAGACCGGCGACAGCGTGACCGACAGAATGAGCGAAACCATCAGGGCAATCATGATGGTATAGGCCATCGGCTTGAACATTTTTCCTTCCATGCCTTGGAAAGAAAGGATGGGCATAAAGACGATGATGATGATCAGAATGCCGAAGACCACTGGGCGGGCAACCTCCCGAGCGGCATTGAGGATGAGAGCCTGTCGAGGCAGGCCCTGGTGACGGGGATCCGACAGATGCCGGTGAATGTTTTCCACCACCACCACAGAAGCGTCGACCATCATGCCGATGGCGATGGCCAGGCCGCCCAAGGACATCAGATTGGCTGTGAGATCGAATCGATCCATCACGAAGAACGTCGCGAGTGGCGTCGCGATGAGCGTCGCCGCCACGATCAAGGCGCTCCTGGTATCGCCCAGGAACACGAACAGCACAATCACCACCAGGAGAATACCCTCGCCCAGCGCCTTATAGACGGTCGTCAACGCGGCGGAGATCAATTCGATACGATCATAAAAGGGAACGATCCGCCATCCTGCCGGTAGCAGCCCCTTGTCCTGTATCTCGGCGATCTTGACTTTGATGCCTTCCACGACGTCGCGGGCGTTTCCGCCGCGCAGCATGAGTACGATCCCTGCCACCACCTCTCGCTCACCGTTCAGGACGACAGCGCCATGGCGAATGGCATGGCCGATCTGTACTTGAGCGACGTCATGGATGTGCACGGGAGTGCCGCCCGCTTCCTTGACGACGATGTCCTCGATGTCGCTCAGTCTCCGGATCATCCCCACGCCGCGGACAATGTACTTTTCGGCATGTTTCTCCAGCACGTTACCTGCGGCATTGGCGTTGTTGTTCGTCACGGAGGCAAATACCTCGGACAGCGAGAGATCGTATTTGCGCAATAGTTCAGGCTCGACGAGCACCTGGTACTGTTTGACATACCCGCCTTGCGAGTTGACGTCGATCACTCCGGGAACGCCCTTGAGCAACGGTCGGATGACCCAGTCCTCCACCGTTCGCTGCTCGATCAATTCGCGTTCCACCGCAGCGGCGTCCAGACCGGCATGTGAAGGGCCTTCCAAATAGTACTGATACACCTCTCCCAGTCCGGTGCTGTTCGGCGTCATCATCGGTTCAGACCCGGGTGGTAAGTGCTCCCGCACTTCGATCAACCGTTCGAGCACGAGTTGGCGGGCAAGGTTGATGTCCATCTGATCGTCGAACACCACCGTAATCAACGACAATCCTACTTTGGTGAGCGAGCGTAGTTCCGTCAGATGCGGAACCCCGGTGACTTGTTGCTCGATGGGGAACGTCACCAGTCGTTCGACTTCTTCGGGGGACAAGCCGGGCGCCTTCGTGACGATTTGCACGAGCACGCTCGTCACATCGGGAAACGCGTCGATCGGAATCGTGCGGAAGGAATAGAGCCCCACAAGGGCAAGAAGACCGGCGAACGTGAGGATCAGTAAGGGGCGACGCAGAGAAAACGCAAGGAGTGTGTCGACCATGCTTAGTCTTTGGGCTTCAACAGCTCGGATTTCAAGATAAAGGCGCCTTCCCCGACGACCGCTTCCCCTTCCCGCACCCCTTCGAGGACCTCGGCGAAGGTCCCGTTCTTGTCGCCCAATCTGATCGTTCGCGCTTCAAAGACACCGGTTTCCTGTTGCACAAACACGAAGCTGCGATTCCGATCATGCTGAACGGCTACTTCGGGAACGACCAGGACATCCGGGGCAGGTTCGGACAAGACGCGGATCGTTACGAACATTTCAGGCTTCAGACGACCGGTGGGATTCCCCAAGGTGAGGCGCACCTGCATCGTCCGCGTATCGGTGTCTAGGACGTCGCCGACATACGAGACAGTCCCCTGAAACACTTCGTCAGGATACGCAGCCACATGGACATCGACCGGCTGATTCGGAACGGCCGTCGCACGCTGCACATAGGAGATATCTTTTTCCGGTACATTGCCCACCACCCAGACCGTCGAGAGATCGGCAACCACAAACAGTTTTCGGTTGGTTTCAACCACCTCTCCTTTGGTGAGATTTCGCGCGATCACCCGACCGGCAAAGGGCGCCACAATGGGAACATGCGAGCGGATCGTTTGAGTCCGCTCCAGGGTTCTGATTTCCTTGTCGTCCATGCCTAACAACCGGAGCCCTTGGCGCGCCTCCTGAGCCTCGGCACGGATACTGATCATCTCTCCTTCGCGGCGCTGCGCCTCTGCCTGGCCGATGACTTTCTCTTTGAAAAGATACTCCGCCCGCTGATAGGCCTGCTCCGCCACGTGTCGTCGTGCGCGGGCCTTCAGGTAAGCAGACTGGGCTAGTCCGAGCTCACTGCTGTGAAGCACTGCCAACAACTGATTGGCCGTGACTGCCTGTCCCAATTCAGCATGCACCTCGGCCACCCGTCCTCGCACGAGGGTCGTAATATTCGCCAACTTGTGTTCGTTCGGCCGTATGACGCCGGGAAAGGTACGGTAGGTACGAAATGCCGTTCGTCCGACTGGCTCCACCGTCACACCGGACCGGGTGATTTCCTCTGGCTGGAGCCGAACAAGACGTGCCTCGTCCGATGAACGTTTCGGTCCGCTCTCCTGAGCCGGGGCCGTGGCTGGCGCACGGTCACAACCCGTGGAGGACGCCAACAGAAGCATGCCGAAGATGACCCCGCACGTTGCGCTCAGACGGCTTCGCATGCGCTCATGACGCTCGCATCGATTCGTACATCGGCCAGGAGAAAGAACCATGCCGTTCATCTGTTCCTTTCGCAACTAGAGTGGACCGCCCACGGCACGCTCAAACCGGGTGAGCGCCAGGGAGAGTTCGAAGCGCGCCAGATTGTAATCCACGGTGATCTGGCGTTGGACCCGTTGGGCATCGAGGACATCCAGGAGGCTGGAGGCGCCCTGTCGGAAGCTCAATTGGGCGATACGAAGCGCTTCTTGCGCTTGCTTTAAGAGGCCTTCCTCGTACACGAGGATCTGTTCTTGGGCCGTTTCCGCCTCGCGAGCGTGTTGGTTGATCGCACGGCCGAGGTCGTTCCTGGCACGAATCAGCTCTGCTTCTTCTTTTCGCTGAGTACCGAGTGCCGCCGCAATGTGCCCTTGCTGCCGATACCATAGGGGCGTCGGCAGACTCACGCCCGCCACCATCCCCTCGCGGCCTGCCTCTCTGGCATACCCGCCAAACAGGGTCACGTTCGGCACACGGCCCTGCCGCTCCTTGGTGACGGTAAATTCAGCCTGCTCCACCAGTTTTCCCTGGCGTTTGAGAATGGGATGTTGCGACAGGTCCCTCGCCGCCATCTGCTCCGGGTCCAGACGATCCCTGAGTAACCGGAAATCTCCTTGCACCTTGTACCGAGGCCCTAAGGCTCCCGCCGTCAAAGTGTCCAATCCGACGAGTTTCACGCGCACGGCATTCTTGGCTTTCGTCATCTCCTGCTTGGCTTTGAGCACCTCCACATCCGCCTTCACCGCTTCGAATTGAGGGCCTTCGCCGGATCGGACGCGGGCTTTTACAATGCGCGCCACTTCCTGAACAATCTCCAAGTTCTGCTGAAGAAGGTCTACCGTCCGTTCCGCCAGCAGCAGTTCGTAGAATGCCTGCTTCACTTCCGCAATAAGATTGAGCTTGGCTTCATCGAGGCCGACCGTCGCACTGGCCAAACCGGCGTCTGCCGCGTCCTGACGGGCCGCCCGCATGCCCGGCCATTCCACTGTCTGATGAAGCGTCATGCCATACTCGTTCACACGTGGCCCAATGCTGGGGTCTCGAAGGGCGGCACTCCCCGTCTGGCCGCCGATCGTGGGGTTGGGATAGGCGCCGGCTTGGACCTGCCTGCCCTCATTCTGTTCGATCACGCTCTGGGCGCCCAGGATCGCAGGGTTCCGTTCCAGCGCCAAATCGATGATGCGGTCGAGGTCGAACGTGCGCATCTGCTCCTTCATCTCAGCGTAGGACGGCATCAGCGTCCCACTCGTCCCCATCACCATCACAGTCATCAATACGACATAATTCCAAGGACGAGCCGGCATGTGCTGCCTCCTTCGGTGTCACGATTAGGCTTGTTCGGTCGAAATCAAAGACGAACCAGATCGTCGATGCTGCGCTAACTGTGTGCGGTCGGAGGATGTAACAGTCGGGAGACCAGGAGGGTGGATGGAGAAATTTCGTTCATCGAGACATGCGAACGGCTTGATTCGCAATCTGACACACTCACTCGAGAAACAACGCAATCCCCCGGCATCTCTTGCGGCGAATCGTCATCGGAATCGGTCGCCGTCCCGGCGTCACTGAACTCGCAGGCTTGCTCACTCCCAGTATTGACGGTCGAACCACACATGAGATCGAAAGACCAGCTTATCTGCGCGACCGGGATTACAATGAATAGAAGCAGCGCAAACTCGAGGACGGGAAAAAATGAACGGATCGTTGCCACAACACCTTCTCTCGCCACGAGGCTGCCAATAAGTTCGTTGTAATGATATGAGCGGTTCCCATGGAAGTTGTGGCGCAGTCGAAACATTCAGGGCCATAGTACGCCTCTCTCAGCCTCGGTTACAAGAAAAACCGTTAGCCCGCACACTTCATGTCATGACGGTTCGTCGAGAAATCGCCCGAAAGCGCGTTCCTCGTGAACCATATCTCGTATCTCGCACGCGACGGTCAGATACACTCATTCCTTCTTGCCTTCACGCGCAAGAGCAGCGGATCGGCGATTGCAGCAGAAGTGTTCATGAATAATGCGGGTTAGGGAACTCCCCGGTGGTTCTGGCTTTGTCATCGAACAACGAGCACGGCACAGTTCGCGTGCTGCACCACCCGCGTCGAAACGCTCCCGAGGAGAACCCGGGCAATCGCGCCCATCCCTTTGGCCCCCATCACGATCAGATCGGCATGCTGTTTGGAGGCCACCTTCATGATCTCTTCGGCAGGCTTCCCAAGCCGGCACACAGGCTCCGCGGTAAATCCCGCCTTGATCAGCTTCCGCACGCTCTGTTCGATTAATTTCTCGCCTGCCCCCTTTAGCCCCGGGTAGTTGACCAACGGCATCACATGGATCACGCTCACATGAATCGGCCCCCGCCCGCCCTTGCCGATCGAACGATCCGGCTGAAACTTGCTCAGCACAAACGCCAATGCTTTGGCCGACGCGTCCGATCCATCGGTCGCCAAGCTGATCCGCCGCACCGGCGCCTCCTCGCCCTTGATGACGAGCACAGGGCAGGTCGCATGATGGATGAGATTCGTCGACACGCTACCGAGCATGAACCGGTCGAGGGCGTCGAGGCCCTGACTGCCTACCACCAAAAGCCCGTCCCGCTTCGGCGCACGTTTCAAGATTACCGGTGCAATCGCCCCTTGTTCCTTGCGAGCCGTGCCCGTGAGCTTCAGCGATGCCAACTGTTGTTTGGCCTCCTTGAGAACTTTGGCCGAACGCGCCTCCATGCGCTGTATTTCTTCCTGGATATACCGCTCGTTGCCGGCCATCATCGGCTGCGCCAGAAACGGTGTACGGAGCGCAGCAATATCGAGCACATGCAGCACCATTACACATGGTCGCTCGACGAGGGGCAGCTTGGCCACCCAGTTCAGCCCCCATCGCCCATACTTCGATCCATCTGTCGCCACGAGCACATTCAAGTTGCGTCCCCTTTCGATAGAGCTCCGCTCACGTTCGAACCGGCAGGCTGAAACCGGCTGCGAAATGCCTCCGGCGACAGCCCCGCGAGGGCTGCACAGCGGCCCAGTGCCACCGGATCCTTGAAGTCCTCCTCGGACAGCCTGATCATATACTGGCGCGCAATCTGGTATGACTGCGCCATGATATCGACCATCCGCACTTTTGCCCGACCGCTGACGGGATCCACCATCTGCTTGAAAGGAATCGGCGTAAACCGTCCATTTTGGATCGACACCATGGCCGCCGTGCCTCCATCGAGAAGGAACTGCGCCGCACAATAGCCGAGATCGCGTGTGTATTCCATATCGAACGGAATCGGGTCCGCACAGCGTAATTCATACCCCACATTCTTGGCGACGATCGACGTGGCAAGTCCCAAGGCTTTCATGCCCTTCGTCACTTCACGCCGAAGCACATCGCCGATATCCACGTCTGCTAATCGCAGGTGGCCATGTTCATCCCGCTCGACATGGTCCAATCCACCCAGGTCTCCCGGGTCAAGAATCTCGATCAGTCCTTCCGCCAATACGACCACCCCGTCGGAACGCCCCTCGCTGAGACGCTTGATCATCGTTCCGATCACGAGATCCAACACACGCTGGAGTCTCACGGGTCGCTCCCCAAATTCTTCGGGAATAACGGTGAGCGTGGCGCCGGCTGCCTTGCCGATTCCGATCGCCAAATGGCCGGCTTTGCGGCCCATCGTCACGACTAAGTACCAGCGCGACATGGTACGGGCGTCCACCATGAGATTCTTGACGATCTCCACGGCGACATGCCGGGCCGTTTGAAAGCCGAACGTCGGAATGCCATAAGGAAGATCGAGGTCATTGTCGATGGTCTTCGGCACATGCACAATTTGAATGCGCCCGGCCGCCTGTTCTTCCAGCTTGAGCGATGAGAAGGCGGTATCGTCTCCGCCAATGGTCACCAGGCGTGTGATGCCCAGCCTCATCAAGGAAGACAGAACGTTGGCAAGAAACTTGGCCTGCCTCATCGGATTTGCCCGCGAGGTGCCCAGACACGACCCGCCTCGGAAGTGAATGCGACTCACCTCTTCGATCGACAGGGGCCTGACCTGGCTTACACTGCCTTCCATGAGCCATTTGAATCCGTCGAGGATGCCGACCACCTCGCAACCACCGAGCATACTTCGGATCGTGACCGCGCTTATCACGCTGTTGATGCCGGGAGCCGGTCCGCCCCCGACTAAGATACCGACGATCGTGCGAGGAGAATTCATGATGTGAGGACTCCTGTGATGTTAATCCGAATATGTTAAATACACCGACCAATAGACCAACGCGACGAGAACGGTCCCGCCAAGGACGTTGCCGAGCGTCACCAGCGCGAGATTGCTGACCGCATCAGTGACTGAGAGCGGTGCCGAAGTCCCCGCAGCAAGCGCCATGCCGATCTGGAGAAGGTACATGTTGGCGACGGAATGTTCAAACCCACAGGCGCCGAACGCGGTGATCGGGAAGGAAGACGGTGGCGAGAATCTTATCAGTCACACTCCGCGCTCCCATGCACAACCAGACTGCCAGACAGACGAACACACTATAAAGAGTATGCCGCGAGATAGGAATGTTTCAGCGGATCCAACCACTCTCGCTCTTCTTGCGGGATATTCTCCGTGATGACGTCGCGCAACTGCTCGATCAACGTCAGTTGCCCATCCTGGGGGTAGAAGTCGGCATAGAGTAAGAGGTTGGCTAACTCCGTTTCCTGCGGCAGCGGGGACAATAACGCGCCTCCACCGCCCTCACGATAGGGTTGGAGGGCGAACCGCAGTGCGAACTGCCGCTGGGCAGCCAACGCCGGGCCCAACGAAAGGGATTCCAACCGAGCGAGCAACGCGTCGAGCGAAGGGACAAGAGGCACCCAGAGGCCGGCAGTCGCTTCACTCGCGAGCTTCGTGAATTTCTTCCATCACGATGGCCTTGGCATCGAGCCAGTCCTCGAGATCGTGTCCGTCTCGATATCCTCGATCTTGCCATAGTTCGAAGGCCTTTTTCGAAATCCGTTCCATCATGCTATCCGCTAACTCGATGGGTTGTGGCGATGCCGCCAAGGGCGAGCGCATCGAGGGTTTCTTCTTCACTGTGAGTTTTGTTGCACGCGTCATCATCCTCTCCTTGGTTAAGTGTGCGTTACAGGAGACATTTCTGTCGGAATCACCCGACGAAGGCCAGGTCCCATCTTTGGGCTATGTACCGTGAGGACAGGGCAGCGAGCTTTTCGCAGGACGGCCTCTGCCACGCTGCCGGAAAGGGCGTGCGAGAGCCCCCGGCGTCCGTGCGTACCCATGACGATAAGGTCGCAGGGTAGGGTCTGGGCAAAATCTAAGATTGAATCCACCGGAAGGCCGCCCCGCAACCGGGACTCCACCGGCACATTGGGATGTTGGTGGGAAAACGCCAACTCCCCGAGTCGCTTCGTCCAACTCTCGCGCACTTGTTCGCCTGTCCTGACATGGCTGAGGGTAAAGTCCAAGCTGTACGACACGGGCTCCAAGACATGCAGCAACATGAGGGAGGCCTTTGCCCGCTGGGCCACCAGGGTCGCATACTCCAAAGCATCGAGGGAGCAATCGGAAAAATCGATCGGCACGAGGATGCGCTCCAGCGTGACAGGCCTCGACAGGACTCCCTCATCCTCGGTGTCTGCCGGCTCCATTCGCACTGTCAGCACGGGACAGGGGGCCCCACGAATGACTCGCTCGGCCGTACTGCCTAACAAGACGTGCGCAAGGTCGGTCTTCCCCCTGGTCCCTACAACGAGAAGATCCGAATCCTCCGCCCTCGCCACGGTGAGCACCTCTTCACTCGGAATCCCCGTCGCCACCCTGGTCGTGACCGCGATGCCTCGCCGCTCCGCACGGGCTTTGAGGTCCACTAACTGCGACGATGCCTGCTTGAGCAGATCGGCCAAGTATTGCTGATTGACGGAGTAAGCGGGATTGAGCCCTGGTGGAAATTCCGCGACGCTGAGCACAGTCAAGGAAGCCCTCCACGAGCAGGCAAGCGCGCAGGCATAGTCTTCTGCCCGCCGGGCCCACCGTGAAAAGTCTGTGGCCAACAAAATTCTCTGAATCACGGGTGTCATCTCCTCATACTCAGCCGCAGGCTGCTCAAAAAGCCTGTCCAGCAAGGCCGCAGCGAGTGAAGACCCGAGGCGTACCCTCTGGGGATTGTTGAGGGCCTGAACGATGCGAGAACGAAGCTGGCGAGTTTTTTCAGCATCCTGTTTTTTTACACCGCCTCCGCACTCAGCAAGAGCAGCTCACCCTTCATGTTCGGATGGATAGAGCACCGGAACTCATATTGGCCAGGCCGTGACATGTTGAATCGAATGGTCGCATCCCGTTTAGGATCGAGAAATACCCCGCCAAGGCCTCGGCCATAGACGATCACCCCATCTTTCTCGACCTGAGTCGGAATGCCTTCAAACATGGTCGAGCCAAAGTCGTGCCGTTCGGCATCCTCGTTCCTGATTTTAATCACTGAAGGGAATCCGAGGCGGAGCACCCCCTGCTTGGTCACGAACTTGAAATCCTTGATCGTGACTTCGACGACTTGCTCCGACTGCGAGAACACCGGCCCCGCCGTCTCCCACCAGAACCCGCATGTGACGGCAAACACAAGAACCCATCCCCACTGCTGCGCCTTCTGACTTTTCATGCACACCTCCCTCTTGATTCATTTCCCCATCATCGTTTCGGCTTGGGTGGCAGCGGAACAGTCAACACCGGACAGCCCGCGGTCCGCACCACCTTTTCCGCCGTTGCTCCGAAGAAAATCTTGTCCATACTTTCCGACCGTCCACCGTAGCTTCCCAACACGATCAAATCGACCCCTTCCTGTCGCGTCAACTTGGCGATTTCCACAAAAGGAGTTCCTTCGAGAACGATCCTCCTCACCGCAATCCCTTCCTTGGACACGGATTCCAGTAACTGCCTGGATTTGAGGCGAGCCTGATGTCGCAACCGCCGTCGCTGTGCTGTCCCATCGGACGGGACTGCCAGCAAGCCGAGCCGATTGAATGCCGCGATCGCGCCGGTGTCGATCACATGGAGCATGACCAGTTCCGACTCCGACGTACGGGCCAGCTGCACGGCTGTCTTAAAGGCTGCGTCAGAACAGGGCGAGAAATCGACCGGAACGAGAATCTTGTGAAACAGTCCGATCATGATGTGATTCCTTTGGCCCAACCTGCCGACACCCGTTACTCAGCAAGGGCAATGCCACTCCGAGGACACGAACAGCCGGCAACCGATGGCCTATAGAAACAATGGCTTTGACACAATCATCGTGCCATCGGCCATAGGCTATCGGCTCTTCGTCTTCAGAAAGGGGAGCCCTGCTACAGCAACATTCTCTACGCTGTAGCGGAAGGCCACAGAAAACTTCTAGTTTTGAGTGTTGAGCCCCGAGTTGTGAGGGAAACCTCACAACTTAGCGCTCAGAGCGTCCCATAAAGAAAATGGCACTGGACTTGCTGCGCGTTGCTCATCACGCATATTCTTGTGGAGGACCCATGACGAAAGGCCAGTGGTTGTTGGTCGGGGCAGTTGCATTGAGCCCGGCCGTGGGTCTGTACATTTTGTTCTTCTGTCCCACGGAATACCACTGAACTGCCCATGAAGCGGGGGATTCCCGTCAGTCAGCGTGGTGATCTATCTCGGCATTGCATCGATGGTTCTTCACTGGTAATCATGAAGATGACATGATCAGCATGATGGACGACAAGGGATATCAAATGGTCGATCAGCCCATCACCGTGAAGGGAGAAGGTCTTGCGCTCAACGGACTTCTCGGCATCCCGCCTATGGCTGTCGGCGTCGTGGTGTTCGCCCACGGTAGCGGCAGCGGGCGATTCAGTCCGCGCAACAATTTCGTCGCCCGCCATCTCCAACAAGGAAGCGTGGCCACGCTCTTGATCGATCTACTGACCCTCGATGAAGCTGAGGACCGCCGTAAGGTTTTCGACATCGACCTGCTGGCAGATCGGGTGCTATTGGCCAAAGCCTGGCTCGAACAGGAAGCCCGAACGAAGGGCCTGGGCATCGGTTATTTCGGCGCCAGTACCGGCGCCGGCGCGGCTCTACAGGCGGCAGCCCGCGACCCTTCATCTGTTTGGGCTGTCGTGGCACGGGGCGGCAGACCAGATCTGGCCGAACCCTATCTCCCGTCGGTCACGACGCCGACTCTACTCATTGTCGGTGGAGACGACGAGCCGGTCATTGAGATGAATCGAGCAGCCTACCGACTTCTTGACTGCCCTAAACGTCTTGTGATCGTGCCGGGCGCCTCACATCTATTCGAAGAGCCCGGCAGGCTCGAAGAGGTTGCGGAGCATGCTCTCAGCTGGTTTCAGCAACACTTTCGTCCTGCCATGCAGGAGGGTACAGGTGCGCAAACAAAGGAGCGTCTTCGATGAAAACATTACTCGCGGTTGACGGATCGGATAATTCCTATGAGGCCGTTCATGCCCTGAAATACTTTTCCCGGGCAGAGCAGCTCACCCTGCTTCACGCGTTGGACGTCCCGAAACCGGCATATCCAATGATGCTGCCGGAAGTGGCGGGGGAGCAGTACAAGGCTTTTGAGCAGATCATGCGAGAAGACGGGGAGCGGCTGCTCGATCGGATTCAGTCCCTCCTCCCGATGCACGCGGGCCCCTCGACGAAACACCTTCGAATCGGGTCTCCTGCACAAGTAATCGTGTCGATGGCCGAGGAGCTGAAAGTCGATCTCATCGTGATGGGAGCACGGGGTCTTGGTCCCGTCAAGGAACTGCTACTCGGCAGCGTGTCACACCGCGTCCTCACCCTGGCCCGCTCCGCCACATTGATCGTGAACGGCCCGGTCAAGGCCATGAAACAGATCTTGCTGCCGATCCAAGGTCCGTTCGACGCGGAAGCCGCGATTCGTTTTCTCCAACTCAAGCCGTTTCACAATGCGATTGAGGTGTCGCTGCTGACCGTATTGCCTTCGACACAGCCGCCAGGGCCGGCCGATGCCGCCGCCGCTACCGCCGCCGCCGAGATACTGGAGGAGCAAGCCGACTACATCGACGGTGTAGCAGAACGTCTACGCGCTATGGGTTATGAGGCGCACGGAGTCGCCGTGCTCGGGACACCGTCTACCGTGATCCTGCAAGAAGCTACCACGTTGCGATCGGATCTGATTCTGATGGGCACGAGGGGCCGGCAGGGAATCACCCGCTTCGTGCTCGGCAGTGTGTCTCATGCCGTGTTACACAGGGCGCCCTGCCCGGTGCTTGCGTTTCACTGAGAATCCCGGCTAGCAGGTGCGGAAAAGTTATCGTTGCACACCAGAACTTCACGCGGTCCGCACGTCTGAAACAACGGAAGAGCACTACGCAGGATGCTCAAAAATGCCGTCCAACAAGGCCGCAGCCGATGAAAGCACCGGAGGCGTAGCTCTTCTCACCCGCCCACCCCAAGCTGCCAAGACAGCTTGTTCTCCGAGTGGGCTGCGTTAAGGATCCTTTCAAGGCGAGAACGACGCATGGGAAAAGGCGCGTCTCGGCGCGCCAGGGTCTGGCGGGTGCGAAGAGCGACTTTTTCAGCATCCTGCTAATGGAATTTCGCTTTG
The DNA here is from genome assembly GCA_036004925.1 of Nitrospiraceae bacterium. Taxonomy (GTDB): domain Bacteria; phylum Nitrospirota; class Nitrospiria; order Nitrospirales; family Nitrospiraceae; genus Palsa-1315. The sequence goes on from DASYRC010000005.1 coordinate 147,348, forward strand.
ACCAGGTCAATGATCTGGCCTGCCGCGTCGCCTGAGGGAGTGGTGGTGGTGTCGATTCGGAGATCCGGCTTGATCGGCGCTTCGTAGGGAGATTGAAGCCCCGGGACAGTAAGAGATTCCCCCCTCTGGCCCTTTTGATAGGTCCCTTTCCGGTCTCGTTCCATGCAGGTTGTGATGGGACATTCCAGGGCGACCTCGATGAACCGAGGGATCACGGACTTCGCAAAGTCTCGATAGACCCGGCGGCCTGCCGTCGCATCGAAGACCACGGTCACACCATGCGCCACGAGCTTCTGTCCGGTGAAGGCCAATGCGCGGTAGAAGAGATCCCGCTCCACCTCTGAGTAGGTAGGTATCGGCGTGACAACCCGCCTCACCGCATCGGATTCCAACACCTCCACCGCTAGCCCCATCGCCTCGAGCTGAGGTATTAATGCGGAGACGATCGTACTCTTGCCAGATGCCGGCAGGCCGGTGATCCAAATGGCGAAGGCCAACCCGTGATGAGTAGTGCTGGGTGATGGGTGATCAGGAATGGATGGTTCTTTCATCGTATTCACTCATCACTCATCACTCATCACTCATCACTCATCACTCACTAACTTCACTCCCGGCAATATTCGTTCACGCGAGAAGGATCGAAGCGCGGTTCATCCAGCACATGCTCGATAAATCGGAAGATGGTCCTGCGCACCTTGACCGGCAGCTTGGGGTACCAAACAGGACTCGCTATGACTAATCCTCGAAACGCAAAGAAGGGGGCGGCCGACTCTGTGACCGCATGATCGTGGCTTGCCGCCACATAGGTGTCCCAAAAGAGTCGGAACATGACTTCCAACGGCCCCTTCAAGGTGCCCCAGCGACAGAGTGAAAAAAACAGGTAGTTGATCGTCATCGAGGTCACGTCGTCGGCCGGTTCTCCCCACTCCCCTCGTGACCGGTCGAGCACTGAAAAATCCGTTCCTTTCCGGAACAAGACATTCCAGGGATGAAAGTCTCCATGGACTTGCGACAGACGCTGGGTCTCCCCGCGCAGGCGCCAGCGCCATCGGTTGCAGGCTTCTTCAACCCCGCGCAAGAGATCCGCCGAGATGAACTCGTAGCGGTCTGGGTAACTGTCGGTCAGCCCCATAATGCACTCGCCGTGGCCGATCAATTCCCGAAGCCGACGCCGATAGAGGGCAGAATCGCGCCGTTTTCTGGCATGGATCTCCGCCAGGTAGCGTGCCAGAGCTATCGTCCGCTCTCGATCCTGTTTCCGAAGCCTTCCGCCTTTGGCCAATCGTTCCAGATCGAGATGATAGCTGGTTCCCTCCGTCCACTGGGTCAGGACGAAATATTCGCGCGCCTGGGCCACCGAAACCAGCTGCCGATCGTTGGTAAAGGCTCCGACATCGAGAGCCTTCACGTGGCGCGGCAGCCGGCCGTAGGAATCATAATCCCAGAGGATCGCCTGGGCCCGGTCCGCTGGATGCTCATGACCGAACGGCCCCGGACTCATCGTCTCCAACACCGCCGACCGGACTGTGCGCCTGACTTGAAAGGTCAATTTGACGGGCGAACCATACCCATACTGTTTATAGGTGCCCTGCGAACTTTCTTTTCCAATGACCCCATAGGTCAGCAAGATGGCCGTGGGACCGAACCGGCCGCGAAGGTATCGTTCCAGGGACTGTTTCCTGAGCGTGGGCATCGTAACGTAATGAAGGTACGCAATTCGTGTTCCATCACATGGGGTGAGGTTCAGGCACGCGATGGAGCACATCAGTGAACTTATTCAACCATTCGCTTCATCGTGAACTGGTGCATTGAGCTTCACTGCCAAGAGTGCCACTGAGGAAAAATGCGCCACTCATCGCCAGGGCTAGAGGCAAGCGACGCGGGGCTAGAGTTAAGAATAATCAGGCCTATAGCCTCACGCCTCTAGGCCCTTGCCTCCTTCTGTGGCAGGCACATCGCTTGCTGATATCAACCAGCAGCAGGCTGCGGAAAATCCAATTCGGCACAGTAGGGTTTTGACGGCCTGTATATTTTGGACAAGCTCGATCTGTCTGGTTCATTTGGTTGATTTGGTTCATCTGGTTGATTTCGTTCAACCAAAAAAACCAGACAGACCAGACAAACCAAATGAACGACAGGAGACAGCATGGAGCTGGAAATTGAAAGCAGAAACGTCGGGATGACTCCCCGCTGGAAAAATGAGATTGAATCCCGTATGGCAGACCTCCAGCGGAGACACGAGGATCTGATTCATGGGCGAGTCACCCTGACGAAAAATCTCCACCACAAAAAGTTGGCCAACGTCGCCGAAGCGCTCATCGTCGTCACACTCCCTGGTCGCCAGACCATGACGTCCCGCAAAGAAGATAAGACGTTCGAGGAGGCTATCGGAACCGCCTTCGACGCCATGGCCATCGAACTCCGCAAGCGCCGCGAGAAGCGGGGTCGCACCGAGGTGCGCACGTCTCCGATCCCGCCATTTCGAGGCGTGATCTGCAAACTGTTCCCGAAGGAGGGATACGGATTCATCCTCAAGGAAGGCGGCGGGGAGGTGTACTTTCACAAACACGCGCTCCAGGGTCTCACGTTCGATGAATTGAATGATGGGACTGACGTGGCTTTCAACATTGAAGAGGGCGAGAAAGGCCCTCAGGCGACGACAGTCCATCGTCCGTCCCCCATCTTCCTGTAGGAGAATGTTGAAAAACTATTTTGATCCTTGGGGAAACACAGGGCTGGAGCAAGTCACGGCGGCTATGCCAGAGCCCGCAGACTGTTGAAAAAGACCGTCAAGCAAGGCAGCTGGCGGACGTTTTCAGCACCCTGCAAACAAGGTCAGGGGAGGTACTTCATGCCCATGTACGACTATAAATGTCTGGACTGCGGGAAGGAATCGTTGATGGTCTTAACCCTGAAGCAACATGAATCCAACAAAGTGACATGCCCGAAATGCAGCAGCACCAAGATGCAGCAACTCTATTCGCCGTTTGTTGCCCATACGACCAAGAAAAGCTAGCAGCATGCTGAAAACGTTCGCCAGCATATGACGATCATTACGCGTGAGACGTGAAAAGTGAAACGTATTTCGCAGGACGATTGACCATTGATCCATTGCACGACTAAATCAATGGTCCGATGAATCAATTCATCCATCGGCTGACGCTTCACGAACGACGGGCGACGGAACATTTCAATGTTGGACAGAGCGCCATGGGTTTTCCGCAGCTTGCTAGGAGGTTGTCATGCGCCCGATCCATCATGACTTGATGCCGACCATCGTCTCAGTCATCGTCGTCGCCGGACTGATGGGCCTGGCACTCTGTTCGTTTCTTTACGCGCAAGAATATCCGGCCGATACCACACGCGGCAAAGACGTGTATGAGCGCCATTGCCAGGCCTGCCACGGTGTCGGAGGCTGGGGAGATGGACCGGACGCGAAGGCTCTTAAGGTGGCACCGGCCAATTTTCACCGCTTTTCTTCCTTCCTGAAGTCCGACGAAGAACTGTTGCAGACCATTGAACATGGGGTCGTCTTCAGCCCCATGCATGCATGGCGAGGCCAGCTGACGGACGGGGAAATGCAGGATGTGGTGGCCTACATTCGTCTGTTAGCCCAGCAGGGGCAATGAAGCTGTCGAATCGATCTTCCTCAGCTTGCTCGCTATCCCCTCCCACAACCGGAACCGAATTTGATTCAGGAGAGGCGGCTTGGGTGAACCCCGAATTGAGCGCCGGCGAGGCACGGATAGATCGGCATGGATTACTTTGATTGATCGCTCGTTGAGGGCCAAGCTAATCGAAGCTCTTGCGCCTGCTGATTGGACGTACCCCCGCCCAGAGAATCCCATTCACATCACGCTCGGCGGAGAAATCTTTAGACCCAAGACCCCCAATGCGGCATGAAACCTCTTCACGCCTCTCCCCCTGAAGGCCGCGCACGGACGAGGCGGTCTGAAAAGTAACAAGTCCCTGTTTTTTGTCGCTTTTTTGTCGCTGCCTTGGGGCCGTCAAAGCCCGTACCATCTGCTAAGCTTGGCTTAACAAAGGCTCCGAGACCTCGGCGCAAGAGAGGTATTGCAATGTGGCATCGTCGTGGATCCGTGCTCTTGATGACAGGGATGTTATGGGGATGTGCGATGGTGAATGGTACACCGCCGCCGGGCTCTGCGCCATTATTTCAAGCCGATGCGGACGACACAGTAATCTTGCAAGCCGTACATCGAGAACAAGAAACGCTGTTGAGCACCTGCACACAGCACCAGTCCTGTGATCAGGTGCATTTCACACGTGCGATGATCGCGTTATTCCAGAATAGAGAGGCGGCAGTGGCCTCCTTTCAGAAGGCGATTGCCGCCGCGCCGAATGGTCCATTGGCGGATTCAAGCGCACTCTGGATTCGCTTTCTTGCCAACCAGACTTTCCAGCCCGCTTCCGCCGACAAGCCCAATAGGGCGTTGCTGGCGGTGATGAAAGGGCTGGTGCGGACATGGGTGGGACAACAGCGTGTGGAGACTGCCAAAAGCCCGGAGCTAGCGGTAAACACTCTTCGACGGCGGATTCGTAGTCGCGATAAGCGAATCGCAGAATTGACGGATCAGCTCAGTGCCCTGAAGCAGATCGATTCGGACGCGCGTAGGATCAGCAGGCTCAGTCCGCCTAGGATTCCATCCAATTGATCACTGTTAGATAGCATCGCCACTCCTAACCACATCGCCTGACTCATGGCCCCGGCGAGCCCCACCCTCTTCGTGGCCGGCCCGGTAATCAGAAACTACGATCTCCGCACGCGGACGAGTTCTTCAACGTTGGCGAGCAAGACCGTATCCCTTTTCTGAGAATGAGACCGGTCAGCTGCTTCTCTCACAACACACCCGCAGAATGTACGGACCTGTGCACTTACTTTGCGCAATCGCTGGATGCATCGGCTGCGCCCTTGGAAGGAAGAAGACAATCGAGCACTGACACCGCATTAGTCCCCCGTTCCCTTTGCCATCGCGACTCGATACAATCACTATCGATGCGTCCACTTGACTGCTTCATCGCCATCAGTTTTGGCGGGTACATCGCCGGACCGGCCGGAATGATTGACTGGCTCTGCACCGAGCAGACTTATCAGAAACAAAAACAGCAACGGGCGTACTTATTCAACAGATTGCGAGGAGGATGACATGTTCGGTCCAATTACACTCCCGTTCGGAGCCAAAATGCTGTTCAACACCGTCAAGCTCAAGCCCGGAGTCACGTTCGAGGACGTTGAATTGGCCGTCGGTGAACTCTGCAGCGTCGTCAAAGGAACCTACGGAGGCGATAAGGGCGGATTCGTCGCCGGACAGGTGTTCAAATTCTCCGGCTTCGTGTCGAACGAGGGATCCCTCTCTGAATCCAGAACCGCCGACGACCATTATGTCATCGTTACCTATTGGCGTTCGTTCGAAGAGCACGAACGATCCCATGCGGACGAAGTCTTCAACAACAAGTTCACCGCTCTGGCGGCCATGTGTTCCGACACCAAAGAACTGGGATACGACATGCTTTGGCAAGGCGCGGCTGGGAGCTGATAACCAAGCCGACCATCACCCCGCAGACTATCTGATCGGAAACTGGAAGAACGAACCTGCCACGCGGACGGCCGAGCCACCGCAACGTTGGATTGCAAAACCCGCCCCCATTTTCGCGGGACGCCGCGACACAATGACCAAACCGTCTTGGTTGTGGATCAGCCCATGAGAGGTTGAAGAAACTCTATATTTAGTGGGAAACTGCATGGAGCTGCAGTCGTGGGCTTGCCGGATGAGATGCTGGGACGAGTAATTAAAAAAGCCTCTGTGGTTTGCCGAGCTCGGATCACGGCGAGTTCCGAGGAGTTGGTTCCCCATTGCAATGAAAAGCTCTCGCGTTACGATATGGTGCCGAATTGTGTCTGGGTATTGCCAGAATTGCCTAAATCCACCAGTGGTAAGGTAGATTCTCCAACATTGCGTCGGCGTGAAAGGTTGTGAGCCCCCACCCCTGCACGGAAGCGGTTTCTAAAGTATCCACTCTACGTCTCTTGGTCCTTTCGGAGATTGACGACTGGGATTTTGGCCAGCGATTGAAAGCTTGCGGGCATGAGATTGTAGCCTGGGTTCGCCCTACGTGGGGGAGAGGCCCAAAGTGTGGCGGCCTTTGTCAGGCCGTCAATACCATCGTCAAAGCTATTTTGTCCCTATCCAAACCGATCCGGACAATTAAACCTAAGTTCGATGCCTGGACATGGCTTGATAAGGAAAAAATCCCGCGCATTCCCTGTCCCAACGTTAGTGCTCCACAGTTTGTCGAATATGTGAAGGGCTTGAACATTGACCTTATCGTGGTCTGTTTCTTCTCCCAGATTTTAAAGGCGCCAATTCTCCAGACTCCTCGGTTAGGAATCTTAAATTGTCATCCCTCACTACTCCCTCGTTATGGAGGACCCCATCCGACATTTTGGATGCTCAAGAACGGGGAATCGGTTGCAGGGATCACAGTTCACGTGATGACGGAGAAAATTGATGCAGGGGATATTGTCGCCCAACGAGAACTGATGATCGGAGAGATCGAGAATGCTGGGCAATTATTGCAACGACAATACCATGCATCTGCTGCGCTCCTGACAGAAGCCGTCAATGCCATGGCGCAAGGAACCATCGACCGCAAGCCACAAAATATCGCGGAACGTAGCTATTTTGGAAAGAAGAAAGCGGCCGACACCATTCTTGATTGGAACGGGTCTGCGCGACAAATTGCAAATCTGTTGCGCGCAGTACAACCATTTGAACCACTCGCAGCATGTCTTAATGGTAAGACCATCAACATTTATGATGCGCAGCCTCAAGAGGGGTCTCCGTCAGGGAGAGTTCCTGGAGAAATCATGGCGAAGCAATCGGGGAGACTCCTAGTACAAACCGGCAACGGGTATCTAGAGATACGGTCCTGTGAAATAGTACCGTTTCATGGTTGGATCAATCGTATTCTACTAGAGTTCCTGCTGCCCGTTGGCAGCCGTTTTGACCTTGCTCCGCCAGCAACGGGGCTCGCATCTCACGCAGTCTCATGAGCACGGTGTGCAAACCAGCCAGAATGACTTGTTGACCTGCACCACGTCAAATCCCTTCGTAGTCAACATGGGTGAGACACTCAGCTTCATTGAGGGGACGGAGCAGGGCGAGAAATGATTCTCAGGAAGGGTTCGAACGGTTCCGCAGTGGATCTGGAGGATCGGCGGGGGGGGACGAAGACGTGGCGAAAGCGGCGCGGAGACTGGTTACGGCCGACTACAAGCTCACGGTCCTGCGGGCAGTGGACGCCTGAAACAGTTGCCGACACCTTTGTTTTGCCCCGAACAAGCAGCTAGCCACATGACGTCCGTTGGTAGTTCGTCGCGAGCCAGATCTTCCGAATCTCTGTCGCCTACTTGTCGGACGTAACGCTCTCCCAACGCATCCCGCTCACATCACGCTCGGCAGAGCAGCCTCCACATCCGAAACGACCAAGGCGAGGGGAAAACTCTTCATGGCTCTCATCTCAAGAATGCGCGTGGACAAGGCGATCAGGTGAACCTCTAGGCGGCCCTCGACTTTTTCCTGAATCTTGAGGCGTTCGGCGCATGATTCCCGAAGTCCATGTCCCAGCCTGTCGTCCTCGTTCTCGGTGTAGCCTGCAAATTTTCCAGAGGCGGATGGAGGCGGTTGGCACGGATCACGGGGTCTTCGAGATACCCGCAGTTGATGCATCGTGCCGTCGGGCCCATGTAGCCTATGATCTCGCTCGAATCATCGCGGTCGCTAGAAACGGATTGATCGTTGACCAGTAATCCACTGCATCGATGACACGTCATACGCACCTCCTCTTGCGAATGGCTCGGCTGCGGGCGGGGGCCCCAACTGCATGAACGACGCGGCAGCCACATGGTTGCGGAGCGCGTATAAGACGAGCGGCTACTGTTACGGAACTCTCTTGGAGGATTAGGTCGACTCGCCCTCCGACATTAGAGCATCCAACTGAGCTTCATTACACGTCAGGCGGACACTGGAGGGTTGAGGCGCACGCGCTGCCTGCTTGCGCAATGAGTTTGATTTCTGGTCGTTGCGACCTGTAAGAGACTTGGTGTTATCATTTTTCACTGTTTCCCTCTTCGTTGAAAGAGACCCTACACCTTCGCGTGTTATGAATCGCACGACTTCGAGGATGCGGTCTGAAACAGTCAGTTGGCGAGCCATAGCACGTAACCCCCTTGTCGCGCAGTGGTTGAGAAACGAGGCTCGATGAAATTCTGCCATTCAGCCCGTGGACAGACTAGTCAAAACAGCTCACATTTGAATAATAGTTTCCTGGTCAGTGTCACGACTCTTCCTGGCGATGCCGCTAAGAAGGGGAATCTAATCGTGGAGGACGATGTTGAGGAGGGAACTGTGTACGGTAAAACGTTGATTGCGACCGAACAGCCTTCTGCCCCCACACAAAACAAACGAACGCGTGAGTGAATGATGTCTTTCGTTGGGCTATGAACAGCTGAAGAGCATGCAGCGTCAGGAAAGTGTATGACAAGACCTTGCCCTTACGTCCCTTTCATTTTCTCCTCTATTGACGCATGTCCTCGTCCCCTGTGAGCAAGCGGTCTAGCCACAGATATTCTGTCCGCCGCCGTTCGGTGTCGTCAGGACACAACAAGGCGAACTAGATTCCACCCTCTCACGATCATCAACGTATTCCCATTCATGTATAATGGGGCATCTCTGCCCTCGGCTCTACGCATCTGACATGGTCGCAATATACACCCAGAAAGGAGGAACACCATGAGCACGGCAACGGTGGAAATCCCGATTCACCAGCAGGTCCAAACCTTTGTAGGCGGACCCCGGAAGATGCTGATCGGCGGAAGGTGGCTCGAAGCCGCGTCGGGGAAGACCTTCGCGACCTATAACCCTGCCACGGGCGAAGTCTTGGCCCAAGTAGCGGAAGGCAACAGCGCCGACGTTGACAAGGCGGTCACCGCTGCACGGAAGGCCTTCGAAAGCGGCCCCTGGCGCAGGCTCACAGCCTCAGAGCGTGGACGGCTGATCTGGAAGCTCGCCGACCTTGTCGAATCTCACCTGGAAGAATTTGCCCAACTGGAGTCACTCGACAACGGAAAGCCGGTCGGCGTGGCCCGCGTAGCGGATGTACCGCTGGCCGTGGACCTCTTCCGGTACATGGCTGGTTGGACGACTAAAATCGAAGGCAACACGATCCCCATTTCGGTGCCCTACACGCCCGGCGCCAAATATCTCGCCTACACGCTACGCGAGCCGGTCGGCGTAGTGGGGCAGATTATCCCCTGGAACTTTCCGCTACTCATGGCGGCCTGGAAACTAGGTCCAGCGTTAGCAGCTGGCTGCACCATCGTCCTGAAGCCTGCTGAGCAGACGCCGCTATCCGCCTTGCGACTCGGCGAGCTGATCTGCGAAGCGGGATTCCCGGACGGGGTGGTCAACATCGTGCCCGGGTACGGGGAGACCGCCGGCGCGGCGCTGGCGGCGCACCAGGACGTGGACAAGGTAGCCTTCACTGGCTCCACCGAAGTGGGGAAGCTCATCCTTGGGGCGGCCGCGAGGAATCTCAAGAAAGTGTCGCTGGAGCTCGGAGGAAAGTCCCCCAACATCGTGTGCAAGGACGCCGATCTGGAGGCGAGCATTCCCGGGGTCGCGAGCGCGATCTTTTTCAACCACGGCCAGTGCTGCTGCGCAGGATCCCGGCTCTTCGTCGAGAAGGGTATCTTCGACGAGGTGGTGGCGGGCGTGGCCGAGGACGCGAAGAAGATCAAGGTCGGGCCAGGCATGAATCCCGCCACCCAAATGGGTCCGCTGGTGTCGGACGAGCAGCAACGGCGGGTGCTCGGCTATCTGGAGTCGGGCCTCTCCGAGGGCGCCAAGGCGGTGGTCGGCGGGCGCAAGCTGGGCGACAAGGGTTACTTTGTGGAACCGACCGTGCTGGTCAACACCACGCAGAAGATGAAGATCATGCAGGAGGAAATCTTCGGGCCGGTTGTATGCGCAGTGCCGTTTACGGACTTGGACGAGGTGCTCCCGGCAGCGAACGATTCTATCTATGGCCTGGCGGCGGCGGTGTGGACCCGCGATGTCAGCAAGGCCCATCGCATTGCGGCCGAGCTGCACGCGGGTTCGGTGTGGATCAACTGCTACAACATATTCGACGCTGCGCTACCCTTCGGCGGCTATAAGCAATCCGGATGGGGCCGCGAGATGGGCCACGACGCGCTGGAACTGTACACCGAGGTGAAAGCCGTCACCCTGCGGCTGTGAAAGATTACTGGAGAACGGAAGGATCGGCGGAAAGAATACAGGCTAGGAGTCTGTCCGAGTAATCCTTCGTCGCGAGGCAAAGGAGCTGCTGGTAGATGCGAGGCCGCAGGCTTGAAAAAACCGGAGGCGTATTCGCTGGAATACGTTGAGGATTTTTTTGGGCCGAGGACGACGCAGATGCTTGCAGATCGTTTGCCGCAGTAGAATGGCATTCCTCGGACAGATTCCGAGTGCGTGAGGACAGAAAAATCTGTCACCAACTGTCTGAGATGTAGGCATGTTGGGCCTTACTTCGGAGGGGGGAACGCTATTGTTCTGCCGCGCGCGGAGGAGCCGTTTAGAAATGAACAATGTCCCTGGTTTCTAGTTCGCGCGCGGACGAGTTTCGTACTGCTGAATTGCAAGACCCGAGGACCTACCATGCGGTCTCTCAAGATTTATCTTCGCGGAAGTCATAATCAGCTCTCTCTAGTGCCCGGCGTACGGTGTTCATCACCGTAGGAGTGTCGGAGTGCGGGAGTACAGTCACCTCCGGTGCAGCCTGGAGTTTGGCCAGAAGCTGCGCAGCTTCTGAGCCGGCCAGCTTGTCGCAGATTTCATACAAGCCGCCCGGGCCTTCCTCCAATATATTGTGCTCCTCGAGAATGCCACGGATCGTCGCAATGACGGCAGCCGTGGGAGTCGGTATGAGTAAGGTGGCAAGAGCTCCATGATCGAGCCGGAGCCTGGAAGCTATGAGAAGTGGCTCCCCGCCTCGAAGTCGCTGGGTGGCGGGCAGGAGAATCTTTTCCTCCATGCCAATGTGACGGAGAAGCCCAGCTCGAAATTGCTCGTACGCTCCCTGATCAACCTGGTCGGCATGTGCCACAGCCGATTGAAGCAGGTTTTCAAGTCGCCGGTGGTCTGCCATAAGAAAGTCTGTGAGAGGTCCTGCTTGTTCGTTCTTTCGTGGTCTCATCTGTTGCCTCCGATTATGGCTTCCTCACTCCTACGAGGGAGAAAGGAGTCGATGGAGAAATTTGACGCAATTGACATCTCCGCGCACGGAGAAGGGTCTTCAATGGAACACTTCTTTAAACAGCTCCAGCATCGCCGCCCAAGACTTTTTGTCGGCCTCCGCATTGTACTCGAGGGCATCCATCCCCGCCTTGCCCGCATCCGGATTGGTGAATCCGTGTTTGACGCCCGGATAGGTGATCACGTAGAACTTCGCCCCTGCCGCCTTCATTTCCTGAGTAAAGGCCTCCACATGCTCCTTCGGAACAAACGGATCGGCTGCGCCTGTGAGCACGAGAACTCGAGCCCGGACCGTGCCCGGTTCCGCAGGACTCTTCGTCGCGAGCGCGCCGTGGAAGCTGACCACCGCATCTAAATCGGCCCCGGAACGCGCTTCGTCAAGGACCACAGACCCGCCAAAACAGTATCCGATGGCGGCGATGTGCTCCTTCGAGACGTGGGGATCCTGTTTGAGCTGTTTTAGCGCCGCGTGAAATCTCGCCGGGATCACCGCCGGGTCCTTCTGGACCTCGTTCATGAAACCCTGGGCATCCTGCGGATGCGTGGTCACCTTGCCCTTCCCATACATATCCAACGCGAAGCCGACGTAGCCGGCCTCTGCGAGTCGCTTGGCCTGATACCGCGCGTGCTCGTTGTGGCCCCACCACTCGTGGACGACCAGCACGCCGGGACGGAGACCCTTCGAAGCGTCATCCCAGGCCATGAGTCCCTGTAAAACAACCTCGCCCTCTTTGTATTCGATTTCTCTCGTTTGGACTTCAGCGGCAGCCGCCGACGCGGCCAAGAGCACCGCTGCGGTCAGCGCCACGATGTGTGTCCAATTCATAGATCCCTCTCACAGCTTAAAGCGCGCACAGGGAACCCTCAAGGGATTCGACGATGCAAAGTGCGCGCGGGGGCGTGGCGAATAGAAAAGTCGCATGTTACCCCTTCCTTAGGCCTGAAGAAGATCCTTATAGTCAGGCATACCTCGTGCCGCGAGTCGATTCACAAGAGCAATGGCAGCCTGTCTTGCGGCAGAATTACCGCTGGCGATCGCAATCGCTAGTATCTTTCGGGAGTCATCCCGCCAGCTTCCAATCTCCCATCCTTCTTTGTCGCCCTGTACCATCAAGGTCAGGCACTGCACCGCTTCGAGCGGCATAGTTTCCGCGAGGGCAACTAATCGTTCGACAACATGATAATCTGACTCCGTCTTCAGGACGAGGACGAGTGCAGCAAGCAACTGTGACATGGCCCAAGCATCATCGAATTTCTGAGAGATAAACCACCAGCCGAATGCGGCCAGTTCGACAGTATGGTTGATAGGAGTGCCCGAGGCCGTGATTGCTGCTAGCCGCTTTTCCCAGAGCTTTTTGAGGCGGACAGAGATCTCTTCTGGCAGAGGCTCGTCCGGACGGCCGAGGCTTCGTCCAAGAAATTCCAAAGCCTCTCCACGAAGTGCATCGGTGCCATTCTCGAAGAACCTGGCCAACAAGCCCGTTTCATCTTCGAGAGGGAGTTTCCCATTCCAGTATAAAACCATGAGATGCTGCACCACCTGAGTAGCAGTGGTGGAATCAGAGGCTAGCCGGGTTGTGCCTGGCGTACCCAATTGTTCGATCGCGTTCCTGTACTCTTCCTGCAAAACGTCGAAGACAATGCTATACGGATGGCAGAACACAACGTATGTGTCCCAAGCAGCATCGCGGTACCGCCGTAAGATCTCCTCGTGCGGGAAGATTGCTTGGACATGATTCTTGGTCCATTCCGCGTCGAGGTAAGTTAATGATGGCAACCACCGCCCATAGACCGATCGGATTGCAAGAGAAGGATCCTGGGCTAGATCGAGATGCGCTTCGAGCACCTGCCGCACTTCTGGCATTTCCTCAAACCCTCGTGCAATCTTCTGAGCTCCATCCGGAGGTTTTTCCAGGCAGCGTCTCACCCATAGGGCATAGCGCACTACTACTTGCATCGCCTCACCTCGGGTGGAGTTGATGGCTACGTGTGAAGGATCAAGGGGTTCGCCTCTTGTGGCTTCATCATCTGGACTAGGATCCGGATCGTTCGTCAGGATCTCAAGGATGCTCCAGACCTGACTCCGGAGGTCAAACGGGATCATCGAAGGGCCTTCCTCGAAACTAGCTCCCAGGAGGCCAGCAATAGTTTTCCGTGTCCATCCCCAGTCAGGATCATCGTTCCACTTGTCGACCTGTCGTCCTTCAATAACGATCGGCTGATCGACAACCCAATGGCAGAGATTAAGGATCTCTGACCAGGGGAGATCCTTTGTCTCACTGATTCCCTGTCGAATGCCTTCAAGAAGCGATCGTACATAGGTGGGATCTAGCCCCTTAAACTTTGCCACCTCAGGCGCAAAGCGGATAGGAGCCTTGTGCACGGTCTCAGTTAGCTCCCGGCCGAGACCCTGGCGGGATGGACTCATCGGCTCACGCCTCGGTTCCCATGAACTGAGATAGGTGACAATTTCCTGGACGCTCATTGATTGGAAGTCAGCCGCCGTCATGGGACTTGTCGGGCCTCGCCATATCTCCACGCGAGAGTTCTCAGTAACGTCCCGTTCAGGTTTTCCCACTTCTCCGATTAGCTCTTCATACCGTTGCTTCCAATCTGATGAGAGTGATTCGTGTATAGGAGCGAGACGGTCGCGTTGCCACCTCTTCTTATGCTGTACGATCTCTTCATCTGACGGCTCTTGGCCGGACCATTCTTTATGATGGTGCTTGTACGCTTCGTCATCGTCCGGGCCGGCCTCGATCCATTTAAGAATCTTCTGCTGGTCCTCGACCTGCAGTTTGCCGAACCACTCTCGGGCCAATAGTTCGTATTCATGCCGGGTACCGCGGGCATCGAAGAGACGCCGATCTGTTAGTCTTGCTGCGATCAGAGTGGTGTCTGGGTGCCGTCGAACGAAGTCCAGCGCGATTCGATGAAAAATCTCACAGCGTCGTTTCTCCAATTTCGCGACGACCGCCGATACCTGCGTAGGATCTTGAGCTGCAATGATATGCGCCACGTCGCGTACAGCGGGTACGAGGATATTCTTGAGGTGATCTCCCCGTGGCTTGTCCTCAAGATGGGGATGCCAAATGAAGGAGTAGTCCTCGGCTTCTTCCTCTGAAGAACTTTTCGAGAGGGAGAGGGCCTTTTCCAGAAGATCGCAGAACAGGTCAAAGGTATGTATCCGTGCTGCCGGGGGCAGCAAGGGAATCATGCGTTCAATTATCCTCCTGTATTCCCATGTCGAAAACCGAGCGCGTGGTTCCGGAGGGAGGCTGTACTCATCCTTATCCTCTGTCTGCTTCTCAGGCCTGGGATCCGGCAGGATTTCCAAAAGGGACCGTGCAAGGCCGAGGGCGGCAGTTACTTGCTCCCCCTGGAGGAGATGATTCATGAGTGCGCTGAGCTTCTCGGGTAGCAGACCGAAAAGACCTTCCTGTTTGTTGACCCGTACCGCTTCTCGCTCACTCCACTTCGCCGCAAGCTCGGCTGGCATAGCGGCGGCTGCGCTGGCGAAATCCTCATAAACACGAATGTTGTCGGTGGGAGGAACGGCCAGCATGATGTCTAGGACTTTTACAGGTGCTTGGGGTGCCATGCGGGCGAGATACCGTGATTGCGACCACACTGAATACCCGATGGTGCCCTTCTCGTTATCCACCTCGGGCGTTGGTGGGTGGCTAAACAATCCATTGGTCTGAAGGGGATCTAGCCACGAGGGGCTTGTAAGTCGGTCGAAGAAATAGCCATGAGCGACGAAATTGTTCGGCACATTCTTCTTGAGCTTGTCGACGTCGGTTTGCGCTGGTACCGGTTTCGCAAGTAGCTGATCCAGGAACTGGTAGACTCCAAGATAGCTCGTCTCGAACTTCTCCAATACAACATCAAAAATCCCCTGCATCTCATTCCAGAACTGACGGAAGTCTTCGTCTACAGGACGGGCGGACGTAAGCGCGTTGCGATGGGCCCGTGCATCAAGCCCATAGCTATTGCCCTTCCCAGGTAAACGTAACCATGCCCCTGCCACGGGGTCGGTTTCTGGAATTTGCAGGCCGCGGAGGATAGCCGAGATTTCTTCTTTATGGTTTTGCCCATCTTTTATTGACTTCTGAAGGCGCTTTTCTCGTTCCGCCATAGTTTCCAAAACATCACGGAGTGCGCTCTCGATCTCTCGCAACAAGTGGGAGACAAGGTGGCTAGTTGTGCCTAGCGAAGCAGGGTCAGCCATGAGCTGGCATGCATCCTTGAAGAAATCGGCAGGACCCGGGCCAACGAAGTCACAGAGTCGGCGGTAAATTCGCTCATGCCTCGGGTCATCAAAACGGAATGGCTGTCGGGAAGACTCCATTGTAGGTACCAGCTTGGAGGCTAGGGGATAAGGAGAGGCTACGACTCGCTGACGATACGTGTCAACTCACGAAATAGCGAAATGCACCCATTCGCGGGGCTTCGCGGTAGACGTCTACCTCTTATCGTTCGTGCTACAAGGGAGCGGCCAGACTGTCCTTCACTGCGCGCATCGAGCAATATTATAATGGTCCCTCCAACCTTGCTTGCTTTTCCTCTCCTGGAAGGGCACCCATGTTGGTCTAAGTGCGCCCGTCGAACGAGGCCCTTCTCAGGGCGCGCGTTCCGGGAGCACAGGACCAACGTGGGTGTCCTTCCAATCCTTTTTATCGTGCGTCCTCCGCGAGCAAGAAAGGCGGCGCGATCAGATTCCTGTAATGTATCACCGCGCAAAGACGAGCAGGCTGTTTGCGGGAAGCACGAGGGCGGCTGAATGGCTGAGGTCATGCAGCGGTTGCGGATGGGCGACGACCAGCCCGCCGTTGCCGATCACGTCGGGATTGACCCAGTTCTCGTACACGTCGCTGTTGAAGACCTCGCGCCACTCCCCGCCGCCGGGGAAGCCGATGCGATAGCCGAACCGATTGAAGGGTGCCAGATGCACGACCACGATCACGTCGTGGCCTTCCCCTTCCACCCAGCGTTGAAACGCCAGCACCCGGTTCTGATCGTGCGCGTGCACGGCGCGAAATCCCTGGCCGCGCAAGCCGGGAGTATGCCTGCGCACCTCGAGCAATTCTCGCGTGAACCGCACATGGTCGAGCATCTGCTTATCGCTGCGGTCGAGCCCCGTCCAGTTGAGAAGCAGATCGTGGTGCGAGACAAAATCGTCCGACCATTGCTTGTCCTCCAGAAATTCCTGCCCCATGAACAGCATGGGAATGCCCGGGGCGGTGAGACTGAGCCCGATCGCCACACGGGCACGGCTGCGGGCGAACCAGGAGCGGGGATTCGCCGGATCCCCGAGACGGGCGATACGCAACTCGCGGCCACTGTAGACGATGTCGTGATTCTCCGGCCCCTGCATGAAGCGCCACTGCTCTCGGAAACCCTCAGGCCAGAGGCTCCGGGCCAGGCCCGTCATGTTGAGGGGGCGCTCGTCAGGCGCGCTCGCGTTGCCGATGACGTCGCGGATCGCCATGCGCAAGCCGTCGGTCAAGGTCGTGTCGAAGCCGGCCCCATCAGGCGGCGCCTCCACCACGTACGGATTCACGTTCCAGTACTCGGCATGGTTCAACGCCCCGGGCCGGTGTGCATGCAAGGTGGCGGTGAGGTCCTGGCAAAACCGCCATCCGTGGGGTGCGCCGTCGTGATCGATGACGCTCACCTGGTCATAACGGAATCCGTCGACGCGGTATTCGTCGAGAAAGAATTTGGCGTTCTGGATGAGGAAATCCCTCACCTCCGGCTTGGCGAAGTCGAACACGAGTCCGCCGGCATGTCCCTTGTCAGTGAAATAGAGGGAGTTCCACAGCCCGCCGGCAGGAGATTGGCGGTCGAAGAAGTACAGGCTCTGGTCGCCGAACTCGCCGCCCGCGTGGTTGTAGACCACGTCGAGGATCAGGGCCAGGGCGTGGAGATGACAGAGATCCACCAGCGCCTTGAGTTGATTCATTTCTCCGCGCAGATCCTCCATCCTGTAGCGGCGCAGGCCTTTCGCATCAAGGAGGCCGTTCACCTTGGCGACGTACGGAGGCAAGTCAGCATCCGCCACGGCATAATCCATCTCGGGTGAAAAATAATCGGTGCCGTTATAGCCGAGACTGAAGCTGGTTTGGAATTCCTGAATAGGCATGAGCTGCAGCGCCGTGACGCCCACTTCGGCCAGATATGGTATCTTGCGCGCGACATCGAGAAACGTGCCGCCTTGGTGCGGCAGGTTCGGCGTGAAGAAGGTGCCGACGTGGAGCTGATAGAGGACGAACTCATGAAAGGGCGGCGTGACGTACCCGCTCTCGTGCCAGGGGAAGTCGGTCTTGCGGACGATGCACTCGCTGGGAAAAGGCGCCGCGAGCTCGCGGGCGTAGGGATCGCGCTTCGGCCCCTCGCTCCCTTCCCCGACAACGTAGAACATGTAGCGCTCGCGATCCCGGACGCCGGGAATGAAGCCCCGCCAATGGCCGAACTCGTCGCGCGTGAGCAGACTGGCGTCGTTGCGCACCCGATGGTTGAAGTCGCCGATCGCATACACGGCCCGGGCCTGCGGCGCCCAGACGCGGAAAATCGCGCCGTCGGCGATCAGATTGGCCCCCATCGGGATGCCGGGATGGATGTGGTCGAGAGACGCGGGCATGGCGAGGTGTCCGTCGGACAACGATCCGACACGTTCATGCTAAACCACCGGCCGATCCTAAAGACAAAAAGCGGGGACATTGTTCTTGTAGATGATTGCGATGAGAATCGACGATAGGCTACGACTCGTTGCCGGCACGTGTCAACTCAGTGAAATAGCGAAATGCAACCATTTGCGGGGCTTCGCCGTAGACGACTTCTTCTACAAGGGAGTAGCCAAACTGCCCTTCCCTGCGCGCGTCCAACTATATATGGCCCCTCAGAGCATGCTCGTACCTCCCCCCAGGGGATGGTCTGGATCTATCCCTTACTGCGCGCGTCGAACGAGCACATTTTGATCGTGCGCGTTCCGCGAGCACGAGGGATAGACCAGACTGCCCCTCTCCCCTTTTTTCGGTTATAGTTATAGATCATGGCTACCCAGGCACATCCGCGTTCGAACATAGCCGTTCGCCGAAGGAGGCGCAGGCGTCGGATCACGCTCGCGACCGTCCGACGATTCGCGCGGTCGCGCTGGCGGGCGTTCCGTGCGTTCATGAGGGCGGTGCTGGCCTCGCCGCCGACCGTGCGTGCCGTCGTGCTCTCTGTCCTCATCCTCGGTCTATGGCTCGGCGTCAACTGGACCTATCACGCGTACTACAAGCCGGCCGAGATCCTGTTTCCCTTAGCCCATTCACTCGACAAGCGTCCCGCCGAGACGTGGAACGAATACGGATCGCTCTTCCGCGAGCATGCGACCGAGGTCATCACACCTGAGTTGCTGGCTGCGCTGGCGCAGGTGGAGGGCGGAGGGAACCCGATGGCGCGAACGTACTGGCGGTGGCAACGGACGTGGAATCCCTTAGCGCTCTACCAACCGGCATCGAGCGCGGTCGGCATGTACCAGATCACCGACGCGACCTTCCACGAGGCAAAGCGTTACTGCATTCACGATCACAAGGTGGTCGAGGATGGTCCCTGGGGTGATGTGACATCATGTTGGTTCAACAGCCTTTACACTCGCGTCATGCCGAGCCATGCCATTGAGTTGACAGCAGCCCTGTTGGATCGCGAGGTCGAGACCGCGATGGCACACCGGCGAATCGCCGCTGCTACGCTCCAGAAGAAACAGGATCTGGCCGCAGTGATCCACTTGTGCGGAGCTGGGGCGGGCCATGCCTATGCCACGCGCGGCTTCCGGCCGATTCCCCGGCAACAGTGCGGCGACCACGACGTCCGAGACTATCTCGCACGAGTCAACGCGATGAAATACCAGTTCGCCCGGCTGGCGGCCGCCGGCTAGCTGTCCCGGCTCATCGGATCTTCTCCGCCGACAGAGGCGTAGCAATGGATTCGAGCGACCGCCCCTCCGCCTTGACCCCCAGGAACAGTTCAACGAGCGCGCCCACGAGCATCATACCGGCTCCGAGTAGGTAGCCGTAGAAAACACTCGTGGCGGACGTTTCGATCAGTTTGCCGTACAGCCACGGAGCGACGATCCCGGCTCCCTGCGCCACGACGAAGAAGAATGCAATAGCCATCGCGCGGATCTCCAGAGGAAAGATCTCACTGACGGTCAAGTAGGCCGCACTGGCGCCAGCCGAAGCAAAGAAGAAGACGCACGACCAGGCCAGCGTTTGGGTCACTGAGGTGAACAGGCCTTGCCAAAACAGACACCCTGTTACGGCCAACAGGCAACCGGCGACGGCATAGGTGAAGCTGATCATCGGCTTGCGGCCAACGGTATCGAAGTAGCGGCCGAGTACTAACGGACCGAGGAAGTTGCCGAGCGCAAACGGCAGGATATAGAGGCCGATGCTGCTGCTGGGCACGTCGTAGAACTTCGTGAGCACGAAAGGGTAGGTAAACGAAATCGCGTTGTACATAAACGATTGCGTGGTCATGAGCGCGATGCCGAGCGTCGTACGCCTGGGATAGTTGTTCAAGAGCTGGCGAGCCACGGTGCCCAATGTCACATGTGGCCGGGCATGGACGGTGATCGAGCCTTCTGGCTTCGGCAACGAGGCCAGTCCTTCCTCACGCAAAATCTGGTCTTCGATGCTGGAAACCACCGCTTCCGCTTCCTCCACCCTCTGATGGGTCATGAGCCAGCGGGGACTTTCCGGTATGAGCCGCCGGATGAGCACGATGCTCACACCCAGAATCGCTCCCAAGCCGAAGCACAGGCGCCATCCCAGATGTTCCGGAATGAGAGAAGGGTTCAGCAATACAATGGTGAGGAGCGCGCCGGCTGCCGTACCGAGCCACCAGCTGCCGTTGATCGCCAAGTTGGTATGCCCGCGCCAGCGCGCAGGGATAAGTTCGTCGATGGCGGAATTGATCGCCGCATATTCACCACCGATGCCGGCACCTGTCAAGAAGCGGAAGAGCATGAAGCTCCACAGATTCCAGGATAATGCCGTCAAGACCGTGGCGACCAGATAGAGCAGGAGCGTGATCATGAACCATTTCTTCCGCCCCTGCCGATCGGTGAGGTACGAAAAGACGACGGCGCCTAGAACAGAGCCGGCCAGGTAAGCCGATGCGGTCAGCCCGACTTCGGACTCGGTTAGGTGCAATGTGGTGGTATAGGTGAGGACGGGACCGAGAGCTGCGACGATAGACACCTCAAGCCCATCCAGCAACCACGTGATGCCGAGAGCCGTCACCACCAGCCAATGCCATCGCGACCAGGGTAAACGGTCCATCCTCTGCGGGATGTTCGTGCTGATGGGAGCACTCGGTGCGCCGGACATGTCCAATCCTAACACCGATCGAACCTGGTACGACAAGCGAGCTTCCGATGCGCTCTCGACGACGAGGTAGAGTTCACATGCGGGAGCCTATCCGAATCGATGACATTCTCTTGGTTGATTTCTCGAGCCCTCTCTTCACCTGCATCCAGCGAGGCGGCTGGTTTGGTCTCTCACGCGCGCGTTGAGCGAGACCCTTCCGATTTTCCCCACTTTGTCCTAAGGGAAGTTGGGACTATCCTTCACTGCGCGCATCGAGGGAACGATTTTCCTGTTTTTTACCCATATCTAGCGAAGCGGCTGGTGTGGTCTCCATTGCGCGCGTCCAACGAGGGCCTTCGGAGGCCGCGCGTTGCGCGAGCACAGAGACCATGCCAGCTGTCTTGCCACTCCCCTTCCAAGCTCGCTTGCCTCTCTCTCTTGGAATGGCATCCGTGATGGTCCCACTGCGGCCGTCGAGCGAGCACATTCTGATCGTGCGCGCTCCGGGAGCAAGGGATCGGCACGGGTGTCATTCCACTCCTTTCATCGTGCGCGTTCTGCGAGCAAGAAGGATGGCCTGGCTATTCCCGTCTCCCCCTTTCAAGCTCACTCCAGTTCCTACTTTTAAAATGGTACATCATACGATCCCGCGAACTGGCTCCCTTCGCCCATCGATGGATGGTTGACCGAGCATTTCTATCGGCGTAGCATATTCACGTGACGTTCCAGTGACGGTGGCTGCTGTTTCTTCCGCATGCGCTTGTCGGTCATCGTGCGCGCAGGATCTCGCACAGTCCCCTTCGCTCCTACGTCGGATTCTTTGTCGTAGCACATCACATTCAGTATGCGGATCCTTTGGAACGAGGGTCCTCATGGTGACTGTCAGCCGCCGAGTCCTCTTTTCCCTCCTGGCACCGATCCTTGTGCCGTCTGTCTTCTCCGTGTTTGCACCGAATCCCATTCAGGCCGGTGAGACTCCGTCCTTTCTGCTGACTACGGCTGCTCCTACCGAACGTATCTCTCCGACGGTCACCTGGTTGGACGACCTTGAAAACAGGCTGACGACGTACTTCACGAAGAAATATCCCGCATACGATTTCTCACCGTACGCGGAGGAACTGGACCGAATTCGTGGTGCGGTCAGCCTGGGAGATCGGTGGGGCGCAAAGCGGGAGATGGGAGTTTTTCTCAAAATGTTGGCGATTCGTGCCTATGGTCTGGGGGACGATGCGGCCGAGGAGTTGGCCGTGCTTTCGCAAGGAATCATGCCGGACGAGGAGTTCGGCATTGTCTATCCCGGATCCGGAACAGAGCCGTAAACGGAAGGAGTGCACGCCGGAGATTGCAGTGAACGTCCGAACACCAGAGGGAGGATCTGATCATGGCTTCGCATACACCTGTCACTGATCGCATTCTCGGCCAAGTACAACGCACGCATGGGTGCGATCTGGATACATTGACGAACAGTCTCTCCGACCTATCCTGGAGCCAAGTCTTTCTCGAAGTCGATCGGCTGAGCCGGCAGGGACAGGTACTGGTAACACTCGACACCGGAGGTCGCTACATGATTCGGATGCCGGATCGCAAGGAAGGCTCCACGACCCACCACGTCCTGTCCTGATCAGTGAAGGGGATTGAGGAGACCGGCACCAAAGAAACGGACAGTATATTCTGTGCGCGGTGACTGCCTATGATGTTTCTTCGCAGAATGCCTGAAGGGTCCGCCACTGCGTACAGCCTTCTCACCCGCCGCCCTACCCTCCGATTGCTTCGCAATCGATTTCCCGAGACGTGCCATTAGCCCGGGCGAGGGCCTTCCGATTTTCCCCACTTTGCTCCAAGGGAAGTTGCTGGACTATCCTTCACTGGGCGCATAGACCCAGCGATTAGCCTGCTCTTTACCCGCATCCAGCGAGGCGGCTGGTGTGGTCTCCACTGCGCTTGTCCAACGAGGGTCTTCTGAGACCGCGCGTCGAACGAGCACTATCAAATGCTCGTTCCGAGCTTGTAGCCCTTTTCTCCTGAAGGGCGGCATGTTTGGTCTCCCACTGCGCGCAACTTTCTCACCCGCCCACCCACTGGCACACCGAGACGTGCCGACGTGCCATTAACCCGGGCGAGGGCCTTCCGATTTTCCCCACTTTGCTCTAAGGGGAGCAGCCAGACTGTCCTTTACTGCGCGCATCGGACGAGCACCGTTTCATCGTGCGCGTTCTGCGAGCAAAAAGGATGGTCTGGCTGCTCCCCTCTCTCCCCTATTCGAACAACCTCCTAACCCCCGCCTTAATCTGGTCCAGCCCCTCACGCAAGTCTGTCTCAAGCACATCGGCCTTGGCCTGCACCGCCATGCGCTTGGCATCGAGCTGGTCCTTGAACAACACCAGCTTGGTGAGTAGCTCCTCCTTCTTTAACTCCAGCGTGGCTTGCTGCTTGGCTTTCTCACTGTCAAACCGGTTCTTGAGCGCGTCAAACTCGGCTTCGAGCGTACTCGTCAAACCCACGAGATCCTCCCAGACCCTGCCTGATTCGAATGTGGCCCCTTTCAGTTTCTGATCCGCAGTGGATTCGAACTCGTTTAGGGCATTGAGAATCTTTGTCCTCTGCTCCTCGAATGTGTCACGGGCGTCAGCCTTGCCGAGGGCCAATTGCACTTGAAGATGTTCGAGCTTGGCCTGCACCTCACTCTTCGCCTGCTCTGCCATCTCCTTCGACTTTTGTACGTCGGCCTGGACCTGCTTGAGCAGATCCCGCAGCTGTTGCTTGCGCTGCTCCAGCCGCTGCATTGCCTGCTCTTGCGTCTGTGTCAGTTGTGCCTCCAGCGCCAGTGCCTGGTGCTCCAACGCATCCAGCTTCTTGTCGAGCGAGGCTCTGAGATCCTTGATTCGCGACATGGGTCCCTCCTCTGTATGAAATGGAAAATACAAACCGGCTACGTTCTGCCGAGCGTGGCATTCCATCATCCTCGGATACAAGAGCAACGCCAGGAGATCGGCAGCTCCCTTCTCTAATCATGACAGTCCCTGCTGTTCGCTCCCGATGCGGCCATCGACCAAGCGGTTTTTTTATATACAATAATCCCTCCAAGCTAGCTCGTTTCTTTTTAAGAGAGAGTAGCTGAACTGTCCTTCACTGCGCGCATTGAGCGAGCAATTTCCCTGCTCTTTACCCCTAACCCCTATCCGGCGAGGCGGCTGGTGTGGTCTCCAATGCGCGCAACTTTCTCACCCGCCCACCCACTGGCACGCCGAGACGTGCCACTAGCCCGGGCGAGGGCCTGCCAATCCTTTTTGCCTCTCGTTAAGGGAGTGGCCAAAGCTGTCCTTTACTGCGCGCATCGAACGAGCACAGTTTCACCGTGCGCGTTCTGCGAGCAAGAAGGGCACCTGGCCGCTCCCTCCCCATCCTTCTGAGGCCGCGCGTTGCGCGAGCACAGAGACCATACCAGCTGTCTCGCCACTCCCCTTCTAAGCTTGCTCGTTTCTCCTTAACAGGATGCTGAAAAAACCCACCAGCAGTTACAGACCGTTCCGCGTGAAGCGCGAGACTTGCGAGAAAGGAGCGATTCGAAGTTCAAAGTTCGGGGTTATAAGGTCCGATAACTTCGCACTTCGGACCTCAAACCCTCCCTCGCCTCGCCCGTCCCGCCAGTCTCGCTCGGTTATCCTGCGAAGGTGTTCTCATATTGTCACAGATGTGCGGACAATTGAATTTCCAGCTTGCCACAATAGTTGTTCTGTAGCCTGCTAACAGACGAAACAGAGGAACAAGAGCCTCGGCTCCCGTGAGCAATCAGATCATTAGAAAAGAGGATGATGGGGAGCGCTTGCTGGTGGAGCCGAAGAGGATGCCCCTCCGGCATTTCAAAGGAATCACCAGGCCCCTTCCTCTTTGACGAGGTAGTGCACCTCACGCACCCAACTATCAAATGGTGATGGGCTTCCCCGTCTGTTTCTCCGTCCATTGGAGCCCTCCAGTGCAGGTCACACACGCTTTATCGGCACCCTCGGCCTGGACCAATTTCAGTTCGGTGAAGACATGGGATGAACTGATGTCCCGGTAGTGGAGGAAGACTTGCTCCCATACTCGGCGCACATCCGATTTTTTCAAGCCATGATACATGATAATAGTTGTAGGTCGTGGCGTAGAACTTCATGAGCGTATCGAGATCGGCCTTCTTGACCGCCGCTTCTGCCTCATTGAACGCTTTCACCAGCTCCTTGCTGACCGGCTGATCGGTATCCGCTACCACGCCCGGTGAAAATTCCACGGCTGCGGCGACGGGAGTCGGCGGTCGGCATTGGGTCAGGAGCATGGTGCCCGCTAGGATTAGGAAGATCTTGAGCACGCCTCGTCGCTTCATAATCATAGCGTGACGCAATGCTGATGCCACTGCTACGTGCGGGGTAACCCCTCGATGATCCATGTGATCTGCACTCTTCATCTCCTCTTCATTGAGCCCCGAATCAACAGGATGACGCCTAACTCCCCACACATTAGCTCTTGTCTGCCGCAAAACGCTACGCTTCATAGCACTTCTGTGGCCGAAGATCATCACATAACCACAGGCACATCTAATGCATTTCGAACTATTCGTGCTCGAGGAACATCGGGAAGTCTGTACGCAGTCGAACGATCAATTTGTCATGAAACGCGCTTTCGCGCATAAAAAAGGAGGAGTCCCATGTCCGTAGCGAAGATCATCGAGATTAGTTCTGAGTCGCCGAAGAGTTTCGAAGATGCTATTCAGAACGGGATCATCCGGGCATCCAAAACCGTACATGGCATCAAATCGGCTTGGGTGAAGGAGCAACACGTGGTGATCGACAACGGCAAGGTCACCTTGTATCGCGTAGATTTGAAAGTAACTTTCGTGCTGGATTGACGAGTCATGGAGGGAGTAGGGTCCTAAAAGACCCAGGAAAAACCATTTCGGCATAGCAGAACCTCGATGGTCCATACGTCTGAGACAACCCGGTCTGTCTGGTTGTCTGGTCCATCTCGTTGTCCTAATGCAACCAAACAAACCAGACAGACCGAACAGACCAAATGAACAAGACAGGCTGGGGGACGTTTTCAACATCCTGCTAGGCGCACAGAGGGTGATCGACGCGCAGCAGTAGGCTGTCATCCTGTCTTACGAAGAAAGGGGACGTCTATGACTGTACAGTCAGGAGGTATGGTCGGGGATTTCATGCATCGATACTTGGAGGTCGTCCCACCCCAGACCACGATCGTGGAGGCCGCCGAGCGTATGCGGGAGAAAAGCCTTGGTTCCCTGTTGGTAGAGTCGACCGATGCAGAGGGTCGTATGTCCCGCAGGTGTGGGATCGTGACTGAGACGGACCTGGTTCGGAAGGTGCTCGCCAAAGGGATAGATCCTTTTCTTGCCATGGCGGATCAGATCATGACCAGTCCGCTGCTGACGATCACACCGGATCGCCCTATGCTGGACGCGAGCCATCTCATGGAAGCGAACCATGTCCGTTATCTCTGCGTTTCGGACAAGGATGAAATCGTCGGGATCATTTCGATGCGAGATCTCGCGCGCCATTTTGTCGATTCAGAAGGGGGCCCCATCCATGACCTCGACAACGTATACCGGCCCCTCAGCGTGCTCATGCGAACGACAATGGAGACCATCGCGAGTGGACGGACGGTGCTGGAAGCGGCACAGACGATGGCGGAGAAGCGAATCGGCTCGCTCCTCGTGCTTGTGGCTGAAGAAATGGTTGGTATCGTGACCGAGACCGACTCGGTGAGAAAAGTGATCTCGGCCCATCTTTCTGCGAGCAGCACCAGCGTCGGGGCTGTGATGAATTACCCCCTGATTCAGATTGACATCAACCGCACTGTTCGCGACGCCAGTAGGCTCATGGCCGAGGAACGAATTCGCCACCTCGCGGTGACGGAAGAAAACAAGGTCGTGGGCCTCTTGTCTGTACGGGACCTGGTCAAGATGGTATCCGTCAGAGACAAGCCCCGGTTCCTTCGCAGTACATAAGCACCGATTCTCCCTCACTGCCCGCATGGTGTTGGTCGAAGGCCCTCTTCCCAGGAGAGCAGATTAGAGACCCAGCCTCGATGCGTTTCTCCATACCGTCATCGTCCTTCCCCGCCGGCTACTGCCATTGTCTTGCACGTCACAACCTTATGTAATTACATCAATTAGGCCCCACGCTCAGTATCAGCAGGCGGACTGCCCACATTCCATTATCATTATATAGACCTTGCATAGGGGATAGAAGACGACCATGATAATTGAAATTTCTCCGTAATGTTCTTGTGAGTCCCGGAGGTGCCCCGCTGTGAACCTCGAAGGATCAGGAAAAGCCCCACAGACCATCCCAATGAGCCAGCCCCGCGCCTGTACACACATGCGCCTAATCTCCGACTGCGTCACGGAGGAGGAACACGAGGCCGGCAAGGTGCGCTGTGTTGAATGTGGGGGCGTCATTTCCGATCCCCACCTCAAACGGGAAGCCAGGGAGAGTTAGTTTTTCGTCTCATCAGTGTTGCTCCCCTCAGGCTGCTCGCGCGAGCAACGGTATCTCGACCTTCGCTGAGGTATTTGGCAACAGTCCCCTGACTTGTTACTGGCCCGAAACTCCTCAACCTGCCGGATGGTGCAGCTCTCTCTCACATGCTCTACGCCCGTAACTCCCCGTGCTGCCGAACTTCTCCCTCTACCGTCCGCGACACCATCCTGTGGCACCGACAATGCAAGACTGTCTTGCGGCAGCGCATTCTGTCACCCAAGAGGTGGCGCATGGCACAACATACGACCGTGGAAGATCAAGTGATCGACATGCTGCACAGAGCCCATGCCTGCGACCTCGAAGAGGTCACGCGTCAATGCACCAATCTGACGTGGAACCAAGTGTTTCTCGCCGTCGACCGTTTGAGCCGAAGCGGCGAGCTCATGCTCGTGCCCAAGGACCGGGGCATTTATACTGTGACCTTCCGGCACCGGCAGGAAGGTCGGCTCGATCGATGCTCATTTCCATTTTAACCATAAGGAGGTTATCTTATGTCTAGTTTAACTCGTTGGGAACCGGTGACGACACGCTGGAATCCCTTCAAAGATTTGGAGGATATGGAGAAGCGCCTCTCGACCTATTTGGGTCGCCCTGCTCTTCGGACCGAGGCCGGAAAGGAAGCCATGACCGTCGCCGAATGGTCGCCGCTCGTCGACATTACCGAGGACGACAAGGAATATCTCATCAAGGCGGATCTGCCGGAAGTGAAGAAAGAAGATGTCAAACTAATGGTCCAGGACGACGTGATGAACATCTCCGGCGAGCGGAAGTATGAGAAAGAGGAAAGAGGGAAGAAGTATCATCGTGTCGAGCGGGCCTACGGGAGCTTTATGCGGAGCTTCACCTTGCCGGAAGATGCCGACGGCAGCAAGGTCAGTGCGGAATACAAAGACGGGGTATTAAGAGTGCACCTGCCTAAGTCGGAGAAGGCGAAGCCGAAATCGATTGAGGTGAAGGTCTCCTGAGGAGACCGAAAGGATGGGTGCGATGTTCCGACTTCCTCACGATCTTGAGGTTCCGTGGGCTATTCATGGGCATCCCGTGACCACGGGACCTCATCGTCATCTGTGGTGGCTGATCGCGCTGCTGGTTCTGTTCGCCATCCTGCTGATCGGCGTGGGAGTCACGCACGGAATCTTTTGAAGGAATAGGATCAACGCCCTGGATCAATGGAGGCAGGCGCGTGCTGTTCCGCAATCGCGAAGAGGCGGGCCGGATACTGGCCGATAAGCTACGGCAATACCGCAACGATTCGACGGCGTTGATTCTGGCTCTTGCTCGTGGGGGAGTGGCAGTGGGCTATCAACTCAGCCTCGCTCTCCATGTCCCGCTCGATGTGTTTTTGGCGCGCAAGATCGGTGCGCCGGGCAATCCTGAGTATGCCATTGGGGCAGTGGCAGAGACTGGATCTCGCTATCTGAATCAAGATGCAGTCAGCTCATTTGGCCTATCCCGGTATGAGCTGGACCGGTTGATTCATGTCCAAGAAAATGAGATCGCCAGGCGCAAGGACCTGTATCGGCAGGGACGGCCGTTCCCGCAACTCACAGACCGCACTGTCCTCTTGGTTGACGACGGTATCGCCACAGGCTCGACGTTCATGGCCTCGGCACTCGCGATCCGAGGCTTGCAACCTCGCCGCCTGGTGGGAGTGATTCCGGTCGGACCCTCCTCAACGATCCGTGAAGTCCGAGCACATGTGGACGAGTTGGTGGTTCATATGATACCGGACCCGTTCGAGGCCGTGGGGCATTTCTTCGTGGACTTCACGCAAGTCGAGGATCGCGACGTCGTGGAATACTTGAATCTGGCCGAGGAGTCGATGCTCGAACGCACGCCCTCGTCACCAGCCTCATAAGAATAACAGCGGCCTCAGGGTCCCGATCGACAGCTGGTACGAAGAAGTGCATTATCTGACGCGTGAGGGCGGCGTATGGCGAATTCGGGGGAATGCCGGCGAAACGCCACAGGTCCTGCCGTTCGGCACGGCGCCGCACCCGCTATTCTGAATCAGGGGGGAGGCGACAATGAGAATCGTAGTTGGCGTGGATTGGTCGGCCGAAGCCTTTGCCTCCGTGGAACAGATCGGGTTGCTCTACCGGCCGGACGACGTCGTGCTCGTACATGGCGTGGATCTTGGTATGTTCCAGTCTCCCATTGTGGCCGGGGCAGTCAATCTCCAAGGGTACGACGAATTCCGTCAGGCCATGATAGAGGCCGGCCGCCAGGCCGTTGAGCGCTGCCGCACCCTGTTGCCGCCTGAGACCCCCTCCATCAGAACATTGTGCGAAGTCCAGCACCCGGCCGCCTTCATTCTTGACAGTGCCGCTGCGGTAAAGGCCGACCTCATCGCTATGGGCACACACGATCACAGCCGGATGACAGAAGTGTTTGCCGGCAGCGTTTCGCACCGCATCCTGCTCCATGCCACGGTGCCGAGTTTGATCGTGAAAGGGAAAGCTCGACCCGTCGCCCGCGTCCTCATGGGCATAGAAGGCCGCGAGGATGCGATCCGTCTGCATACGTGGTTGACGTCGCACCCCTTCAAGAACCCCGTTGCGGTCACCATCCTCTCGGTCGTCCCCTCGCTCCACATAGTCAACCCGCATTTGATGGCGGGACTCGAAGGCTGGTCTGAGCAAAGTAAACGGCATGCTGAACAGGTCGTGACCGATATGGCCCAGGCGTTGGCCAGCCCGTAGTTCACGGTGTCTACCGATGTCCGCCTGGGTGATCCCGTCACGACCGTGTGCGAAGTGGGAAATAGCTACGACCTCATCGTGGTCGGCTCCCAC
>DASYRC010000006.1:0-156722 GCA_036004925.1 Nitrospiraceae bacterium
ATTCTCAGTTCCGTAGCGCTTGGGATCTGGGCTTGGGTACTCATAACCTTTCTTTCAGGTGAACACATTGATTGTTAGCTGCCCATCCCTGGTTTACGAGTAAATACCTCGGATGGAAAACGGCCATTCCATTGGCCTTCACTGGCAAGTCGTCCGCGTCCTCGACGGCGACAACTTCGAAGTCCTGCACAACCAGCACCCTGAGTATATCCGTCTGAGCGGCATCGACTGCCCTGAGAAGGGCCAGGCTTTCGACCTACTCGCCGACCCCGTCGCCGCGCTTGTGGCTCTTGCACCTCTAATGCGCCTCCCTGCGAGGCCTTGATGTGCTGCCGTACTTCCTTCCAACGTCTACTATTCTGTTTTCTAGTTCTCTCGCTGGTGGGGTGCGACCAAAACCCTCCGCGGAAACCACGCGAATAGGCAAGAGAGAGCCGAGAGGAAGTCGAGAAGAAGTTGGAAGACGCAACGAATCAGGTATTTGCGGAATTCACGAGGAGATAGAACGCAGATGGCACTTGGCAAGAGTCATTCACGCGAAGCCCTGTATGGACCATGAATGTGGAGGATCGCCCAATTCCAGCGAGTCTGTGGCCATTAACTAGGAGCAGGAAGTTTAAACAGGAAACGACTGCCCGCCAGGTACATCGTGACTCGGGCACTTACCGGAATGGGGCGGGTCCAACACACTTCCACCAGTTTGGTACTTTGCTTTTTCTTCGCCTTTGAGGGTAGCCGAATCTCTACCACCTGTCGTTTTTTCACTTGCTCAGGAAGCAAGAGCAACAAGCCCCTGACGCTCCTATTGATCGCGTGTCCGCATCCCGTTATCAACTTCGCAGTGCTGCTGTCTACAAGCTTCGTCAGCTCGAAGGGGCAAACGAGCTTGCAGGGTACACGCTCACTATCTCTTCGTTCCTGTCGAGTTGGCATATCTATTTTCAGGATTCTTGTACGCGCTACCACCAGACCCGTTAGGGCGGGATTCTGCAGGAATTTGCGGTAGAGAATCTTGAAATCAAGCCGCACACTCACGCACTGAAGTACAACTCAGGCGCTGGCAGTCTGCTAAAGTGGAGCAACTCTCATGCCGTTTTTTTTGAGGTAACGCCGTAAGATCACTTAACCTCTATGAAAAATAGGAGATTAGCATGCTGCTTTTACTTCAGCAGCATTCTTCATGACGGTTAGCACATGTAAAGATTTTTAACAGCTGGAGCGGCTGCGACACTTAGAAAACAACTGCACGCTATTGACTGATCACGTTTTCTTCAAATCAGCCAGCATGTAAAAACTTCTAACAGTTTCTACTGCGTGTATTCGACGTACCCCGAGAAAAGCAAGAAGCGATAGTCTCTTCTTAAGGCTAGACTACGACCACTTGTATCTATGGCCGAGCCTTTGACCTGTCCGATGGCACGAACGTCAATCACACACTGGTCAAAGACGGCTGGTGCTGGTGGTATCGGAAGTATGCGCCGGGGGATACGGTGCTGGAAGGGTTAGAGCACAAAGCGCGAGCGGAGCGGAAAGGGTTGTGGATAGATCCGCAGCCCGTGTCACCGTGGGAGTCGCGAAAGAAAAAGACGTTAGCAGGCAGACATTATTTCTTGTTGTTGCTGAGCTTGGATTCTGCCTGCATCACTCTCATTACGACAGGGATTTTCCGGCCAAAATAATATTTGTTGCGGTTCACCGCCACCAAATAAAGCCAGCGACTTATGAGTCGGCTGTTCGGAGCCAACTTCCTTTGGGTGCGGCAGGGTTGAGGGATTCGTCTCCCAGCCAATCTTATTCAACTTCCCAACCCACTCCCGATTCCCGCTCGGAACTAGGTACCCATAGACCTCCTTCGTCACCTGAGATTCTCCACTAGCCCTAATTCCCCCCTCGGGAGTGTCTGCGTGTGAGGTGCGCCATTGGCTGAATGGTTCTTGACGAACGAAATTGAATCTCGACGTCCGCTCGGCGAACGGCTCCGCTCAGAGCCATCAGTTGTAAGGCGGTTCGCTTCAGTTTGATTATTTCACGCTTTCTCTTCCAACGCTCAAGAAGCATCAAGGCGCCTCCTATTCTGTGTGTGTCCGATAATTCTCCGGCCAGGGTACTGCCGACGGTCCTCCCGGCATCGTTTCGTTATCGCAACAATTATTCATGAACGGGCACCTTTTGGGCATCCCTTTCAGCATCTTCAAGGAATTGGACCAACTGCCTCCCGGTTTCCCGTTCCACCTCGAGGTCCGCCTGTAACTCCTCCATCTGCTTCAGTGCCGAGCGAGCGGTCAGAAGTTCCTGCGTCAACTGCCTGGTTCGCTCCCGCTCTGTCTTTAGCTGAGATTCGAGTGCGCCGCTTCCTTCGGCGTGGGTCGAGAAGTGATTATGTAGACCATTCGGCTGTGCCCGGACCTCTCGGCCGTCTGCAGCGAAAAGCCGCACCAGAAATTTCTTCAGAGAGAAGTGAACAATACTTGCCGAAGGCGATGGGGGAGGAACTACGACAGGCAGTCCGGTTCTCTGCGAATCAGGAGGCTGGCGCGGAGTTTCCGTCGCGCCCAACGAAGTCCCCAAGAAGTTGTTAAGAACCGTAGGGGTTGCCGTAAGTGACCGATGTCTTCGTGGTCTCATTCTGGAGAAACTCAGAATCAATGTTTGTTCAAATCCGCCATCATCTCTTGGCGGTCAAAGCGGCATATGCCCACCGTAGTGCCGGCCAGGGACGTTTCACAATAACCTTAAAGTAAGGGGCACAAATCCTATGGATTCCTGGCGGTATTCATGGACGAGACATGGGAAAGAACAAGGTTAAACTGCGTGGAATGTCAGAGAGAACTGCTGATCCGGTCAGAACAGGGCAGGGTCAAATCGGCAGTGTTGGAAGTCAGCCCGATCGAGGTACCCCCTCCTTTCGGTTTGGCTATCTAGGAGGGGTGGATCCGTTAACCGGCACTCCTTCACCGGCTCCGACCCTAGGTAAGGAGCAGGCTGTGACGAGAAGCCCTGTCCCGAACACCAGCAATCGTGTGCTGGTGTTTTCGGAAGTATGCGCCACAGGATACAAACGGTTAGATTGGGCGTTGGAGGTTGATGGATCAGATACCGAGAAAGGGAGAATCCTACTCACTCTGTCTAAAGTTCGGAGATGCGACAACCGATCGCCTACTGAGGGAACGCCGTCGGCGAGCGCCGCTCACCTAGGTCAGTACATAGCTGACCTCAACTAGCCAGCTATCAACGTCCTCCTCTTCCCCCATCCGTAGGATAGCAGTGTTTGCGCTGATACTCGTACCCTCAGTGGTATGACGGCCGGGAATCTGCCCATATCGTGGAAAGTGATTGTGCGTGGGGTATCCATTGTGTATGGCGTCACATTTGTGTCGGGACTAGTGTTGGCCTTTAACGGGATCACGCCACAGATAGACCCCGTCGCCTACCCACTGCTCGCTTTGCTGACGGGTGCGGTGGGAGTAGCTGTCGCCCTCAGGGTTGCTGAAACCACGCGGCCCTCCTATCTCCTGGCAATTGGTGTCGGTGTCTGGCTCCTCAGTTTGACTAATGTATTGCTCGGAGCTCAGTCCTTTACCGGCTGGGTGAGTAGCAGTGCCTTCAATGCGACGACGATTATCCTGGGCCGACTGTTGGTCGGGATCAGCCTAGACAGAGTTCCAACACTTAACATGCCTTATTCACTCATCAACCAGAAAAGACGCTCAGCCGTGCAAAAGCATCGAGCAAGGCCATCCCGCTTGAGTCGACAACCCTGAAGGGCCACTGGTCCGTCCCGATCCCTCCTTCATCTGGACCAGGGAGCCGCTAGCTACTCGCACAGCCATTCATTGTTCTGAACTGGGTCGAGAAAGCCGATCCTCGAAATACAACCATTTCCCCAGATCGCCCCTTGCGGCTCCTTAACATCCCGCTTCAGCCATTGATTATTTGGCACCTTCGGAACCATCTTCTTGGGCTCATATGCCACCCGGTAGGCATTGGAGAACTTTTGGCCTCTGACGATCTCCAGACAAAAACATTCTTGCTTGGGTGTCACATTGGTCACATCAACCCCCTTTGCATTCATGTCTGCCGATACTCAGTTGCACCTGCGCCTAGGGCATTTTCAGGCGTCACGTTACCGTTGAGGGCTGGTTGCTGAGGTTCTGTTGCCATCATGCTGGTAGCTCCGTGCTAGCAGGACTCCTTAGGCTCTTGCTTTCTCAAGCCATTTTGAATGGCAGCAAACTAACAGACCGCAGGTCGCTGCTGCTGCTCGGCTTTTGTCTGGTGCTTTCCCATAGTTGACCTTACAAACAGCATTGACTAATGTCAACAAACTTCCTTGGTACTGAAAGGAGGCCTATAAAATGAAGTCAGGACGATTTTTATCTGTGATCTCCTCCTTGTTTTTTCTGGCCTCCGTACAAGCCTGTAGTCAACCGCAGCAGGTGATTAACTCACCATGCGCCACCCGAAATGCGACCATTCAAGTGAAGCCGAGTGCCGATCTATCACTCATGTTCGGGAATGATGCAATTCAAACTGCTTTGGACACCATGACACGACATGTTGGCCAGAATGAAATTACCTCGACTATTGAACTTACACGTTTGGGAACAGATGCGGCTGTTCGTACTGCAGAAGCCAACGGTAAAAATCTGAAGCCACAAGACAAAGCGATTCTGGAAGCATATTTACGACAAGATGTCGTTCCCACGATTAAACAGAGCCCCTCATGCGTCTTTAAGCTGTTTGCCTCAAGTAAGCCAGATGTCAGCATCGAAGATGTGTATCTCGAAAATATTGGGGACAAGCAAATAGCAAAAGTCAAAATTGCCAATACTGGACAAGGGAAGGCTCGTTTCATCTACGTAGTTTTGCAGAACATTATTGAAGGAATGAATCCCCTAAGTGGCCAGACTGAGATGGTCTTAGGTCCGGGCCAATGGCGTAATGTCAGTAACCCGCAGGCGACATTGCCAATGTCTGATATTGGATCTGGAAAGAAGAAGCTGATTGTCGTTGTTCAGCTCATTTACGCCAAAGAAGCTGGAAGTCAACCCGTAGTTTATCAGGAGGAGTGGAAATACGATCCTCTGTCTCAAACCTTTAAGCAGTCTCCAATCAAATAGACTTCGCATCTGCTAGTCCTCTGCTACCACGCTGTTACCAGGACAGGATAAATCACTCCCATCTGACCCCATATCAGGAGCATCCTGGTTTGTAGTTTTTTGTGGGGTTAGGTTGTCTGTGAGAGGATTCAATGGACTTCATAAACAGCAGGTCGTCCGTTCAATCCGGATCGCCGGCTCCATACCTCACTTCGTGCGTGCCGCCACGTTCGATCACATTGAGGCGGCACGGTACGTTGCCTCCAGCAGGCTTAGCAGGATGCTGAAAAAGTCTGCCAGTGGCGTTCTCGCTTCGCTCAGAGGCTCAACGTACCGAAGCGTACGCCTCGCCGTTTTGGTTGCTGGGGCCTTGCCCGGGGAAAGGCGCGTCTTGGCGCGCCGGGGTTGGGCGGGTGAGAAGTCTAGCCTTCTTGAGCATCCTACGAGGCATTCTCCTCTTGTCCTATAACGTGCAGGACATCGAAGTTCTGCCATGCCAAAATGGTGTATCCGTAGCCTGTCGGATTCTTCTCTCCTCGCGGAGTGCCGCGTTGTCCAAAAATCGAGAAATAGCTGGCCGGATGGTCAAGGGAACGCTAGCATACGGAATCATGGTGAAACATCACATTATGATCGGTCTTGTGATCGCATTGGTGGCCGCCTGTCCGGTTGTCTCATGGGCGGACTTTTCAGCGAGAGTCGTCACCGTCCACGAGGGCGATCGTCTCACGATCCGTCACGATGGGCGAAGCGAGACGATTTACTTCAAGGGTATCGATTGTCCAGAACTCAAGCAGCCCTACGGGAAGCAGGCGAAGCGCACGACGGCGGCCTTCATCGGAAACCGCGACATTGTAGTACGAGGGCTCACGCGAGACAAGCAGGGTCGTGTGTCTGCCGAAGTGTTGCTGAATGACGGGCGCAATGTGGGGCGTGAGCTGCTGAAAGAAGGGTTGGCCTGGTGGCAACGATCGGCCTCTAGCGATTCCAGCCTCGAGGTGCTCGAAGAACTGGCCAGGGCCGAGCGCAAAGGCCTGTGGTCGGAGCCCCATCCCGTGCCGCCGTGGAAATGGAAAGATACGAAGAATACCAGACGGGCGTATTCCAATTAGCCGTGTTTCCCTCATCCCGGTTCTTTCCCATAGTACTCACATTAACCGTCACAACATAACGAAACGGGCTTGAGTCTCTGAGCGATGCGAGAGCGAAGCTGGAGGCCTGTTTCAGCTTCTGCGCTTGGGCCTGCTCCTACATGAGGCAAGGTGCCTCATGTAGGCAGGCTCAGGTGGTTTAGCTGCCGGAAGCCGGATCTGTCGTCAGTGGGGACGGATCTGTTCCCGAGGGATCGGCAAGGGAAGGAAGCAGATTGTCCGCAAGTGAACCGTGACCGTCTGTGTTGCCGTTCTGGTCATCAGCTGATTGGATCGGTTCGGTGATCTTCGGTTCTGTGGCGATGGTGGGAAGAATCATGTGATCCTTGCCGATCTTGCGGATTTCGAGATGGACCCGCCGATTCATGATGCGACAGACGTCGCTGCTGTCGAGACAGAGCGCGCCATCCTTGCCGAGGCTGACCACCTTGATGGCCTGCTCGGAGACACCCTGGCCGACCAGATACTCCTTCACTTTCTCAGCCCTCATGAGCCCTAGCTTGTTGTTGTAACTGACCGAACCCTGCTGGTCGGTATAGCCCTGCACGAGAATGCCGAGGTCGGGATCGTTCTTTGCCAAGTCGGCCTGCGTGGCGAGGATCGCTTTCGCGTCGTCTGTGAGTCCTTTGCGGCCCACCTCGAAATAGATATCCGTATGGATGTTGTCGGACTTGTAGCTGGAGGCGGGGACGGTCTGGCTGTGCCCGATCGACTCGCTCAGCGGGCTCGTTGCACTCGTATTCTTGAGCAGGGTCGAAAACTGTTTGTCGGTCAGCTGGTTATTCGAACCGTTTGGCGACGAGACCACCAGTTCTTGAGAATAGAACCAGACGGCGCCGATTGCGATGGCCAGGATCATGACCACCCCGCCTATGACATAGACCTCCTTCGTGTCCTTACTCGGCCCCACAATGGCAGGGGAAATGTTTCCTGACGATACTGACGATGATGGCTTCTCCATGATGGCAATCCTCCTTGTGGTGAAGTGAAACATTCAAAACTCAATATTCAACATTTGACTGCAGCCTCGGCTCTGCATCACCCCCTTTCCAGCCGTCTGCGTCTGTGCGCCGACGATCGAATACTTGAGCAACCGGAGTGCCGACGTTGGAAAAGAGAGAAAGTTGGTGAGAAGTGAGGAAAATTCAGGGGTTCCGAGAGTGGAGGAGAGGGGCGCCTAATGCGGGGAGATTCGAACCATCATGGGCTGCGGGGATGGCCCCGCATCCAGGATGTTGAAACTGGCCGCCCGCTGCGTTCTCGCATCGTTCAGAGGCTCAACGTATAAGGGGAGTACGCCTCGCCGCTTCGCTCACTGCGGCCTTGCGGGACGACCAGTTTGAACATCCTGGTAGCCCATGAGTGAGGTGGTGGATACCTATTGGTCTTTGCAGTAGACTTGCCAGCAACGGTTTACGAAGGCTCTCCTAGTGCGCTGCAATGGCAGGACGTAGCTTTCCTGCCGGTTAAGTAATATCACTCCAATTGACTATGCAAATGTCAGAGCTTACCCAAGATGAGTTTTGGCTTATTGACGTTTACTTCCGCAACTATGGTGGGATGAATGGTGCGCATCAGATAAATGACATTGTCATGCGCATGCTGAGGCTAAACTGCGCAAACGCCAGACAACTTGTTGAATCCTTGATAGCAAAGAAAGTACTCAGTCTTTCTCCAGACGGATTCAAGGTTAAGTTTACTGATTATGGTCTTGAACTGTATAGCGCGGCGAAAGCTGAACAAAAAGCATGGGATCAAGAACGGATTATAAAGATTTCAAATCTAGAGAAGGGCCAAATTCTCATCCGAGCTGGAGAGACATTTAAGGCGAACCGAGTCTTGAGAGAGATACTTAGCCAAGCTCGCAATGAGCTCCTCGTACTCGATCCGTACATCGGATCACAGGTCTTTGACTTAATCGAAGATGTGAACCCGAGCATTCACGGTCGCCTTATCACTTCAGACAAAGGGCCATCGGCTGCAATAACGACGTACCGAACATTTAAATGTCAGTATCCTTCTGTTGAACTGCGAGTAATTGCTCATGCAAGCATCCATGACCGCTTTATTCTCTGGGACGGCGCTAAGGGTATCCATCTGGGACACTCCTTAAAGGATCTTGGTCAGAAGGACACGCAACTCAATCTCATTGAAAGTCCAATTGAGAACTTCAGATTGTTCGAACAGCGATGGTGCGAGGCAAAACCGATTGCTTAATCCGCTGCCCGTAGCACGTGCTACGGGCGGGGAAAACGTGTCAGGATCATTTGTTCACCTCGAGGGAAGTTGGTCTGTGCTAACGAAAGTATTGCCGAACGAGTGTCTCCAATAGGAGATAGTTCCAGGAACCATATGAAACTCCCAGCTGTGTGCCCAACAAGCGACGGGACGAATAGCGCGCTCTACAGAAATATTCCGCAAGCGAAGGTTTAATAAATTGAGTCTCACATTTCCTGTCGACGCGAAACTCAAGGATGGCTCGCCGGTTCAATTGGTCCTGGCTGACAACCAGGATATTGAGCCTCTGCGGAGCCTCTACTGGGTGATTGTCGAAGAGGGGACGTCGTACCCGCATGACCGGTTCCCGGATGAGGATGTCTTCATGGACTATTGGTTTCGGGGCAAGAGCACAGTGGCGGCCTATGTGCCGGACCGTGCCAATGCTGCGGGCATGGTTGGGGCGTTCTACCTCAAGCCGAATTGGCCGGGGCGGGCAAGACAAGTGGCGAACGCTGGCTTCATCGTCGCACCGGACTGGCGCAACAAAGGCTTGGGTTGGCTGTTGGGCGCCACGATGCTGGCCTACGCCAAGCAACTCGGCTACCGTAGCGTGATCTTCAACCTGGTGTTTTCTGAAAATGTCGTCGCGCGCCGTCTCTGGGAAAAACTTGGCTTCAAAGCACTGGGTGTGATCCCTGGCGCGGTGAGGAAGAACGATGGGACTTATCAGGATTCGGTGATCATGTTTCGATCGTTGCTTGAAAGATAGCACGCCTCTTTTGATTGTTCCTAACAGGTTGCGGGAAAACTCTGTGCCCACGCCGGAATTTCATTGTTCTATGCGTCTGGGACAACAGGATCACACCAAGCAGGATGCGGAAAAAGCTCGTCCAGCAAGGCCGCAGCGAGTGAAGGGCCGAGGCGTACCCTCTGGGGCGCACGGTGCGACGAATAAGGAGCACCAAGTCTTTGCGCGCCGCCGAGTTAGTGAGGCGGCCGGGTCCCCGTTGAGGGTCTGAACGATGCGAGGACGAAGCATGGGAAAAGGCGCGTCTCGGCGCGCCGGGGTTGGGCGGGTGAGAAGAGTGACTTTTTCAGAATCCTGCTAGGAGGAACGTAATGCCGAGTGACGCAGCCAATGAAGCAACGCGCCGGGCGTGGCGCGAGCTTGGGTTTTTTTGTGATCGAAACGATGCCGCAAAAGAGTGGCGCATCGTGGGGTCGGTGAAGGGCTTGAAGAAGTTCGCATTCGAGATACGCAAGTACGCCTCCAACCCAGCGAACGATCGGCCGTCAGAATACACGCACTTCGGACCGTCCATGAATCTCGAAGTCGGAACCTGGCATCAAACGGAAATCACTGAACAGTGGATTGGAGGTCCATTAACGGAGTTTCTTCGCCTTGCGACGCTGATTGAGCGCAGCGCTCAAGACAATGTGGTCGGGAAACGCATTGCGTTGCGCTCGAGTTTTTCGCCCATGTCTCCGTATGAACTCATCTTGGATGTCCGCGATGATGCGTTCGATCCTGCATTCGCCGACTCAACTTATTGAGGAGGGAGAAAGATGTCAGGAACCTTTTCTCAATCCGAGAGAAGTCGGCCCGTCCTGACGAAAATATTGCCGCACCAGTGTCTCGACTGATGAGAAATGTCTGTCGGGGAGGTTTTTGAATCGCCGTTTACAATCGAGGAGCGCTTCGTTGGCTGTGGCGAAGGGCTCGATCACGGACATGAGATGGCTGTGGTAGTCCATGAGCTTGAGTTCAATGGTTCGCAGATGGCTGGGATCAGTGGAGATGGCCAGTGCAGCTTTGGTCTGATCACCATCAGCCTCGACCAGCGCTTGGAAGCAGAGGCCCTTCAATCGCTGCGTCACTGTGCTGCGGTCCCATCCTAACGTTTTCGCCGTCGCCTGCATGTCGAAGCTGTGTTGCCTCAAACAATTCAGCACTGCTGCATCGCTGGCTGGGTCGGGAAGAATCTGTGATGGCTTGGCTCGACCAGCGGGCGATGGGGATGCGCTACCGAGGCGCAATGATTCTTTGGTGAGCAGGGGCCCGTCGTTGAGTGCGATAGCCTGTTCCAGGCAATGTCGAAACTCCCGTACGTTGCCCTTCCACTCCTGTTCCACCAGGGCGCGAAGCGCCTCGTTTGAAAGTTTCGGTACCGGCTTGCTCATCTGACCGGCGATTTCGTTGAGAAAGATCTCCGCGAGGATCGGCACGTCGCCAGTCCGTTCTCGCAACGGCGGGAGCCTAAACACCAGACCTGTCAGGCGGAAATAGAGATCTTCACGGAACCAGCCCTCGGAAACCCCTCGCTGCAGGTCGCGATTCGTTGCTGCCACAATACGCACATCCACCGTCGTTGGAATCGTCGCGCCGACGCGATAGAAGGACTTCTCCTGTAAGACTCTCAGTAACTTGCTCTGGTGGTCCAAGCGCAGATCGCCGATTTCGTCTAAAAAGATGGTCCCATGGTTGGACATTTCAAAATAGCCCTTTCGATCGGCCGTGGCACCGGTGAAGCTGCCTTTCGTATGGCCGAAGAGTTCGCTTTCGAAGAGCTCAGGGGGGATGGCCGCCATATTGACGGCGATGAAGGTCTTGCCGGTTCGTGGACTGAGTCGGTGGACCGCCCGGGCGACTAGTTCTTTCCCGGTCCCAGGTTCGCCGAGCACAAGGACCGTCAGAGGAGACTTGGCCCCTTTCTTGAGATCCCGATAGAGGCGCAAGAGGCCGTGGTCCTGGGTGATAATGCCTAGCTGCCGGCATTCGTCCCGGAGGCGATCGAGCTCCACATCGCCCATTGCGAGGGGCTCGCTGGTGGCAGCGCGCAGACCGTGGAGCTGATGTTCAAGCTCTTCTAATTTCCGGCGTGCTTCATCTTCCTGCGCCTGGGCGTCGGCGAGTTGGGAGCGAAGGACGTCCGCGGATCTGGTGAGTTCTTCCTGTTGACCTGTCGATTGTGTGATGCCGGCCCGTGCGACGGCGAGATCTTCTTGCAAGGTCTCTGCACGGGTCTCGCGCAGGACCAGGGCTTCGCGCACGGCGACGGCTTCCTGTTGCAGGCGGAGCATGTCCTGTTCTAAGAGCATCAGCCGCTGATGAGCGGTGAGGTGGCTCCAAATGGTCGTGCCGACGAGCACCA
This sequence comes from Nitrospiraceae bacterium, assembly GCA_036004925.1. Classification (GTDB taxonomy): domain Bacteria; phylum Nitrospirota; class Nitrospiria; order Nitrospirales; family Nitrospiraceae; genus Palsa-1315. The sequence goes on from DASYRC010000006.1 coordinate 11,623, forward strand.
ACAGGGCAGCCGTTAGAGGCAAGGTCAGAGGAAGCACCAAGTGGGCCGTCACGAGCGCGAGAAAAATGAGTGCTCCATAGATGGCAATGGCTGTTCCGGCAAAGATCAAGCTAGTGGTGCCTCGGAACTGAAGAAGGAGCCAGGAGACCAACCAGGCTACGAACAGCGTTATCAAAGAACGGCTGGCCGCGTCGAGTTGGTAGAGCCGGTTGTCGGTCATCAGCATGTTTAGGACATGGAGATGTACAACCGAGTTGGTGACTGTCTGTCCTGTTGGCAGGAGCGAGGTTCCTCCCGCGATTGCGTTTGGAAGAAATACGACAACTTTGCCCTTGAACCACTCGATGAGCCGATCGCTCTCGTGATGCTCGATGGCGTTCCAGATGGATGAAATAGGAACCGTTGGAAAGGAATTGATCGTTCCATTGCCAACATAGTTGACCAAGAGCGAGGCCGTGCCTCCTTCTGAAAGAGACGGCTTTGTCGGTGAGGGCTGTTGTTGAAAGGCCTCGTACAGTGCAATTCCGAAGGCCGGGACGGATTGCCGGTCACTGGTTTCCGCCTCTGGAACCGTTCGTGCGACGTGATCGGAATGGGTCGTCACCAGCAGATGGCCCGCGATCGTTGCGTCCGAGGCAAGCGTCGCATCAGGGCTCTGTACCACGACGATGGGGCCGGCGGTGCTCATGGCTTCCAGCAGCAGGGCGTCGCTCACCGCCCCGCCGAGCTGCGCCGGGCTGGCACGGTCGAGGCGATGATCGAGGCCGATCGCGAGAGCTCCGGATTCATGCGCGCTGGTCACTAGGCGTGCCAAGATGGCTCGGTCCCATGGCCCGGTGCCGAACTCTTCTTCACTGACCGGATCTCTCGTGACGATGACAAGGGCCGGGCTTACCGGGATGGGTGCGCGATCGGTCAACCAGAAATCGTACGCGGTCCAGTCCAGAGCCGTGAAGGTGGTTGAGGCTGGAGCCGACAGACCGAATGCCAATGCAGTCGCGAGCAAACCCATGGCGCCGGCCTGGAGCCAGGAGGAGTTGAGAAATTGTCGCCACAGGCGTGAGGCATCGAGCATGACTATCCCCTAACGTCGCTAGCGCCCCGCAATCTCATCCAGGACCGCTTTCGCTTCCTGCTTGGACAACCCCTTCAGCATCGCCTTGGCTTTCTGTAAATCCGGCGTGACACCGAGGCCTTTGCCATAGATGCGTGCTAGCGCTTTCTTTGACGGGATGAAACCATCGGCAGCGGTGGTTGCAAAACAGGACAGGATACGCTTATCGAATTGAGCGAGGCGGGTATCGAGGCCGGTTTCGTACAGGCGCGCCAGTTCGTCGTGCGCAGTCTCGCTCAGTCCAAAGGCTTCGGCAAACAGAGCCGTGACTCCGTTAGAGGCTTGGCTGTCTTTGAGTAGGGCGATGCCCAATGATTCGCTCGGGTCGCTTCTGCTTGCATCCTGGTAGTCAGCCCAGAGTCCATAGCGATACTGTCTGAAAGCCTCGATCGCGTCTTTTCGACGGCGTTCAGACTGGTCAGGCGATAGTGCTTGGCGGCGAAGCTGTGAAAGGGATTCCGCCGCGCGCTGCTGGCCGAACTCGACGGCCTTGGTCCACCAGCGGATCGCCAGCGCCAGATTCTTTTCGACGCCCTGTCCGTTGCGATATGCGTTCCCCATGAAGTACTGCGCCTGCGGAACCCCGCCGATCGCCGCTTCTTCCATAAATTGCACCGCTTCCTGATGCCGATTCGTCAGCTTCAAGACCAGCGCAAGACGATAGCGGGCGTCGGGAAAGTTCGATTGCAGATCCAGGGCTCGGCGATAGGATTGGATCGCGGCCGTGAGATTGCCCAGCGAGTATTGGACGCTGCCCAAACTGTAATGCGCGTGTGTTAATTCAGGATTGAGCTGGATGGCCTCCATCAAGGCTGCGGCAGCCGCATGTCCATCTTGTTTGGCCATCAGTGTGACACCGAGTTGCAGATAGGCTCTGGCGTTGTTTGACTCGAGCTTGAGCGCCACGCGGCATTCATCGATAGCCGCGTCGAGATCGCCGATGCGGTAGAGCCCTTGTGCCAACCTCAGCCGGTCGTCGGCGCTGTCCGGCGACACACGGACTGCGCTGCGCAACTCACTCAGCACCAATACGGCGTCCGCTCGCTCGTGTGGCAAGAGTTCGGGGAGCCGGTGCTCATCCGTAGGCACTGGAGCAGGCGAGATTTCGGAAGCCGGCGGCGGGGACTCGATCACTGGAGGCGGCTCGTTCTCAGGCACTTGCGCGAACGATAATTGAACAGGGAACCGAGCGATGAAGGACGCGAACAAGAGGGTTACGAGCACCAATCGACAACACATCGGAAACCTGTAACCCTCCGGAGCCGTTGTCAAAGATGGGCTGTATTATATCACCGAATCGATGCCGGTGGGCCGGGAGGATTTCGTTGAGGGGAGCAGCGATTCGTGATTCAGCTGGGGTTCTGAATGGCCTGCTGCAGGCGCTGAATCGTACTCTGGAGCTCAGGCGCTGAACGGAGCATAGGCTCATGCTGCACACGCCACACTGGTTCGAGCGGAGCCTGGTCGCTGGCCAGTCGGGGAATGACATGCCAATGGATATGGGGGAGTTGGTTGCCGAGGAGTTCGTAATTGATCTTCTTGGCCTCATAGACCTGGGCGACAACCTTGGCGACCAGGTTCACTTCTTCCATCAGCTGAATCCGTTCCGTGGGAGCGAGATGAAACATCTCTGTCGCGTGGCGTTTGAAGACGACGACGGTCCAGCCGGGGAAGAATTGATCGTCGTATAGATAGGCCTTGGAGAGGCCGAGGTCAGCGATGAAATGGTCTTCCTTCGGCCAGCTACCTTGGCAGGTGTTACAGGCACTATCCGTCATGGCTGGTTGGCCTTGCGCCATTCTTCTTCTGTCACCACTCCCTTTTTGATCAACAACTGAATTAGTTTGTCGACGGAGTTTCGACTGGGCGCTATCGGAGTAGAACCCGGCTGAATCGTGGTAGCCTGGGTTTGTTTTGGCTCAGGCGGCGGACGTTTTTGCCCCAGTACTCTAAAGGAAGGCGTGAAGACCGAGAGATAGTCCTTGTTCCTGAGGCGGACTATGGCAGGGAGGCTGTCGGTGAGTGGGCCGAGGTCCGGGGTTGGGCCAACCGGAATACGGAAAAAGGGTTTGCCATCTTCGGTTTCGCCGTCCTGCCCCAGCACCTCAAACCGTTTAAGAAAGGATTCGCCTGTCAACCCTTCTCGGTCTTCACCGGCAAGGTTGGTAATCTTATCGAGGACGATCACCAATGAGTCGGCGATCAGCACATCAGACGTGTGGTTCCTGACATTGACGTCGTAGCGGTATTCGCTCGTAAAGTTGTCGCGGTCTTTGAGCGTGACGACGACAGAGGCCTTGCCGGTCAGCTCGGTGAGTTGATCCAGCGGCCCGGCACTGCTTTCGGGCATCATCGGCCACAACAGACCGAGTAGGATGACGGCGAAGCTCAGTCTCCAGAGTGTCATATTTCTCGACATGGTTGCCTTCCGAGATTGAAAGAGGCACCTCGCCTTCAACGGGTCTGAGCATATCAAAGATCGTCGGGTTGAGCGAGCCTTCTACGGGTTAGATTACCTTGACAGTCTCTTTCCGCGAACGCTATTCTCGCCGCAGTTGGAGTAGTGCTCAACCCTTCCACTGTCATCACAAATGACATCTATTTCACGACGTGCCCCGCTCCTGGTCCCCCGTTCTCTCGTGACGCAGTTAATGGCGCTCTACGACTATCCGCATCCCTTGCAACGCGGTCGCATCATTCGCGGGTACGATCGGCCGCATGCCGCGCGGACTGCGCGGATGTGCGCGGCGGTAGCCACGGCGCTGGGCCATGGAGCCGAGCGAGTCCGCCAGTATCAGATCGCTTGTCTGCTGCATGACTTGGGCCGTGCTGGGCTTGATCGCCAACTCTTCGGGAAGATTTGGTCTTGGGCCAAGGAGCGTGCCATTCCGACGAGGCCGCTTGAATGGAGAGCCATACACCAAGATACTCCCTATGGACGTGAAACGGAGGCGTTTCTGCGATGCTATAGAAAAGATCTTGAGGCCCATGGCATTGCGATGACTGCCTGGGCGAAGGAACAGGTCGAGATGCGGCTGGGATATTCCCGTCGGCTTGCCCGTCGGCTGCGTACGGTTCGACCCGCCATCAAGAAGATGGGGGTGACCTGGGAGCCTTGGATGCAGCAGGTGATGCTCTATTATTACTATCCGGAGAAGCTGGCGTCGGCCAAGCCCTGGGTCAGGCAGTTGGCGGAGATCCTTGTCGCCTGCGAGCAGTTTGAAGCCTACAGCAATCAGCGTCGTGGGCGGGACTACTATGTGCGGAAGAAGGAAACGTTGGTTGATGCCTTCGCCTATTTGGAGACGTTGCAAGAGGAGGGTGTTTTGAGTGGCGCGGTGATGGGTACGTTGCGCCGGTTGACGGCGCAAGGCCAGTTTGATGCAATTCTGGAGGAGGCTCGTGGCTGCGCCTTTACGCGGGGCGAGCGACGAGCGCTCCGAGCGATGGAGTCATAAGATGGCGGTCAAGACTGTGTCGTTGCGTCTCACCATGCGGGGGAACACACAGATCGAAAATATTACGAAGTCTGTGGTCGACGCCCTTGTGGGAACCGGGCTGTCGGCCGGGATCGTGACGGTGTTCATCAAGCACACGACCGCGGCTGTGATGGTCATTGAAGATGAACCGGGTATCAGGGCTGATACCAAAATCTTCTGGGATCGGGCCGTGGCGGCCGATCCTGCATGGCAACACAACAGGAGGAATGCCGGTGAGGACAATGGCCACAGCCACTTGAGAGGTCAGCTGCAAGGGCCATCGGTCACCATCCCCTTCCAAGACGGGGCGATGTTGCTGGGGACCTGGCAACAGATTGTCGTCGTCGATTTCGATACCAGATCCCGGACCAGGGAACTCATTTTCCAAATCATGGGGGAATGATCAGGATGAAAAGGCGAATCATATCGGCGGGACTCTTGCTCATGAGCTTCTGGCCTGCCTTCTCGATGGCGGAATGGGGAAAGCCGCTGGGCGGGACCTACGAAGGGCCTGAGGGGAGGCCACGCGTCGTGACGGCCTCGCCCGCCGAGTTAGGCGCGGATGAGCGGGCCACGATGGCCGTGTTCGAGCGGGCGACGAAATCCGTTGTCTTCATCTCGAATACGGCGATCCAGCGAGACCCCTGGTCGTTCAATCTCTTTGAGGTCCCGCAGGGGTCCGGATCGGGATTTGTCTGGAACAAGCAGGGGCACATCGTCACCAATTTTCATGTCGTTTACGGGGCAAACTCCATCACCGTCACGCTGGCCGATCGGACGGAGCATAAGGCCACGCTCATCGGCGCCGACCCCGATCATGATGTGGTGGTGCTGCAGATTCGTGTGCCTGAAGAGGCGCTCTCGCCCATCACCGTCGGGTCGTCGCATGATTTGCACGTCGGACAGAAAGTATTGGCGATCGGAAATCCGTTCGGCCTCGATCATACGCTGACGACCGGCGTGGTAAGTGCGTTGGGGCGGACAATCAAGTCCTTATCGAACCGGACGATTGAAGGGGTCATTCAGACCGATGCCGCCATCAATCCGGGAAACTCCGGCGGGCCGCTGCTCGATAGCGCCGGTCGATTGATCGGCGTGAATACCCAGATTGTGAGCCCGAGTGGGGCCTTCGCAGGAATCGGCTTTGCCGTACCGGTCGACACCATCAATCGCATTGTTCCAGAGTTGATCAAGTACGGCAAACTCATCCGTCCTGGGCTCGGGATCTCGCTCGTTCCAGATGCAATGGCCAAGCGGTGGGGGATTAAGGGGTTGATTATCGGTAAGGTGTCGCGTAGCAGCGGGGCGGAGAGGGCCGGGTTGAAGGGCGCGCGTGAGACTGTCACCGGGCGGGTGGAGTTGGGCGATATCATCACGGCGGTCGATGGCAAGCCGGTCGGAACCCAGGACGAACTGATGGATATAATGGAACACCATAAAGTCAACGACCAGGTCATGGTCGAAATATTACGAGGAACCCACCAGGAACGTGTATCTGTGACCCTCCAAGCCGTCAATTGAACGACAATCCATGAGGTCGCTATGGTAGGATCACACATCTGTTCCGCATGGAGGACCACCGATGAGTGATCGCCGACCCGCTAAGCCACAGGACTCAGAACCCAACAACGGCAAGACGGAGGATGCCGCGAATCCGTCGATGCGCATGGAATCCGATCCGATTGAGCTCATTGAACAATGTCTCGCCTTATTCCCTGACAGTGACCCTCGGCAGAAGATCCTCTACAAGTTGCGCCATGCCGTGATCCTCGGACAAGCGGCGCAGCAGAGGCGTGAGGTCGAATTCAAGAAAGTTGCCGACGTTATCGCGAAGCTCACTGCGCCGGCTAATCGGGTCGGTACCCTGCTTGAGGTGCCGGGTGAAGGTCTAGCACGAATCCTGGTGGGTGGCGCTGAGTATTATGCCGCAGTCGATCCACGGGTGGAGGCCGTCGAGTTAAAGATCGGCGCCCAGATTCTAGTCAACGAAGCCTACGCCGTGATCAAGATATTGGGCTATGACCGTAATGGGCCCGTGTTGAAAGTGGCGGAAGCGCTGGTAGATGGGCGGCTTCGTTTCGAGCAAGAGATGGGGCGGCAGGTCTTGATTCTACAACGATCAAGCGATCTTATCGGCGTGGACCTGAAGGCCGGCGATGAGGTTCGAATCGATCCCAGCCTCCACGTGGCGATCGAGAAATTGGAAGACCGGAAAGCCAAGACCCACCTCCTCGACGAGGTCCCCACTGTCACATGGGAGCAGATCGGCGGGCAAACGGAGGCGATTTCGGCCATACAGAAGGCGATCGAATATCCCTTGCTCCACGCCGAAACGTTTCAGCGCTTCAAGTTCACTCAACCGAAGGGTTTCCTGCTCTATGGCCCTCCTGGCTGCGGAAAGACCTTGATCGGACAAGCGGCAGCCGCCAGTCTCTCAAAGCTAGTGGGGGAGTCAGGCCAGGGTGCACCCGGTGCGAAGGGGGATAAACTACCGGTGACTCGCGGGGCCTTCCTCCACGTCAAGGGGCCCGAGATTCTGAATATGTGGTTGGGGGAATCGGAGCGGATGGTCCGGGATCTTTTTGCCCAGGCCCGTGCTCGCCGGAGCGAGGGGGCATTGCCCTTTATTTTCATTGACGAGGCGGAATCGATTCTCGGTACGAGACGGTCGTCTCGTTCGTTCAACATCTCCAGCACGTTGGTGCCGATGTTTTGTTCCGAGATGGACGGGATCGAATCTCTGCAAGATGTGGTGATCATTCTGGCTTCGAACCGGCCGGATCTGATCGACCCGGCCGTGCTGCGACCAGGGCGTATCGATCGCAAGATTAAAGTGAGCCGTCCGAATCGGGACTCGGCGGCAGCGATTCTCAACGTGTATCTGACAGATGACCTGCCTCTGGACCGGCAATGGATTGACCAGCACGGCGGAGATCGGAAGAAGGCCTGCGCCGACCTCATCGAGCATGCGCTCTCCGCGATCTTCTCGCGCATCGATGAAAATCGGCTCCTGTCGGTCAGGCTTCGAAGCGGACAGAATAAGGTACTCTATCGAGGCGATCTGATCAGCGGTGCAATCCTGGCTTCGATTGTTCAACGGGCGAAGGAACAGGCGATTGATCGCATGATTGCGTCCGGCGGGGCTGAGCAGGGAGGCATGACCTTGGACGATCTGGTGAACTCCGTACACGCAGAATTCTGGCAGGGCGAGATGTTGCCTCCCGATGATGCGGCGGAAGAATGGCTCAAGCTCCTTGATCACCATCCGGAGCAGGTCGTTGGAGTCTCCTCGTTCCGGAGGGGGCGACAGTCCGAAGAGAAATTGATCAATCAAATTATCTGAAGACGCAAGGGGTGAGGGGTCAGGCGTGAGGGGTAGGAGAAAATGAAAAGGCTTTGTTCAAGTAGGCCCTTTCCTTTTGCGCCTCACGTTTCACGCCTAACGGCATGATACGGTTATTCGGCATCGAAACAGAGTATGGGATTACCAGAGAAGACCAGGACGCGGTCGATCCGGTCGTGGAGTCGATGGAACTGGTACGGGCCCATTTGACGGCCTCGTTCGAGCGGCGCTGGGATTATGGCGGTGAAGATCCACACGAGGATGCGCGCGGATTTCGGGTATCCGGCCTGCAGCAAGATAAAGAAGAAGACGAGTTCGCCAAGGTCGATGCTCATCGGCCGTTTTCGTTTCACGAGATGAAGAGCGATCTGGTTCTCCCGAACGGCGCACGCTTCTATAACGATCATACGCACCCTGAATATTCCACGCCTGAATGCCGAAAGTTAAAGGACATCCTTGCCCATGACCGTGCCGGCGAGCGCATTGTCCAGCGGGCGGCGGAGCGGCGTAGCCATGCGATCGGCGGGCCCCATCTGCAGCTCTACAAAAACAACACGGACTTTCACGGACACAGTTACGGCTGTCACGATAACTATCTCGTACCACGCTCGATTCCCTTCACTTCGCTGACTGCGGGACTGCTGCCGTTCCTTGTCAGCCGGCAGATCATTGCCGGAGCCGGCAAAGTCGGTGTGGAAGGTCAAGAGAGCGGATTTGTGCCGGGCCACTATCAGCTGTCTCAACGAGCCGACTTTATGGAGACCGACTTGAGCGTCGACACGATGCACAACCGGCCGATTCTGAATACGAGGGACGAACCCCACGCGGTTCGGGAAAAATATCGGCGGCTCCATCTCATCATCGGCGATGCCAATATGTGTGAGTACAGCACGGCGTTGAAAATCGGGACGACACAGTTGGCGCTGGAGTTGATCGCGCACGACGCTGCCCCGGCTCTTGAGTTGGAGCATCCAGTCACTGCGGTGAAGCAACTCTCTCGTGATCAGAACCTGAAGGCGACGATTCGTCAGAAGAACGGCAGGACCATCACGGGCCTCGACATTCAAGAGCAGTACTTTCTCGCGGCCGAGAAGTATTTGGCCGGTACTGATGCAGAGACCGATTGGATCCTCCACGAATGGGCTTCCACGCTACGGCTACTCACCGGGGATCGGCGACAACTCATTGGGAGGCTTGATTGGGTCACCAAGCTTTGGCTCTTGGAAGCCTTTATGCAGGAAGAGCGGATTGGATGGGATGATCCCTGGCTGGCGAGCTTGGATTTGGAGTACCATAATATAAATCCGGATCGCGGGCTTTTCCTGGGGCTCGAGGCCGAGGGGAAGGCCTGGCGGATGACATCTGAGCATGACGTAGAATCGGCATTGGTGGTTGGTCCGGCTGATACCAGAGCAGGGATTCGCGGCCTCTGCATCAGACGGTTTCCGGATCAGATCAAGTCGATGCAGTGGGAACGTGTTCAGTTCACCGGTGGGCTGCTTTCGCGGACATTAGAAATGGGCGACCTCTTTGAGCCTCAGGCGGTGCAAGCCTGCGCGCAAATATTCGAGCGCGCCGCATCTCCGATGGATGCGCTGAACGCATGGAACAGTGGAAAGGAGTCCCGATCATGAACTACATCTCAACGCCGGAACGCCGTGAAGGACCCGGCAATCCGATGCCGAAGGCACCGAGCCCGTCCGATGAGGGTGGTGGGCCGAGACGGCCGGAGACCGGGTCGCCCGACAAAGATAATTTGCTCAAGCGCATGCGCAAGGTCGATCCGAAACAGGCGGAGCGGTATCGGCAACGGACAGGGGAATGAGGATGGTCACCGACGAGTCAGGGTTTGTGCTCGCGAAACGCGCGGCCTCGGAAGGCCCTCGTTGGACGCGCGCAGTTAACCCTGACTTCGGCGCCCATCTGGAGGTGTGGAGTTGTATGCGAATACAGGTGAGGTAGAGATTATGGGGATGCAAGGGGATTTTCTTCAGCTGTTGAAGGAACAGGGTTACATACTCGGCGTACCGGCGGCGGCGGGGACTGGCCAGACACTCACGAATGCCACCACCATTCTGGCCTTCAAGTATCGCGATGGCGTGTTGGTGGCCGGAGATCGTCGTGCGACCGCAGGCAACGTTGTGATGTACGATCGTACGGACAAGGTGTTGGAGATCGATCGGCACAGCGTGATGGCGATTGCCGGCGTTCCGGCGACCGCCTATGAAATGGTGCGAGTCCTGGAACATTCCTTCAAATACTACCGGAGAACGCAATTGCAAGAATTGAGTTTCGACGGCAAACTTCGCGCGGTTTCCAAGCTCTTGAAGGACAATGTGCCTGCTGCGTTGGCCGGGACTGGCGCTGTGGTTCCTGTGTTTGCCGGCTACGATGTGGCACAGGGCTCGGCCAAGATCTATTTCTACGATATCCTTGGGGCGGAGTTTGAAGGCGTGGAGTATGCCGTATCGGGGTCCGGTTCCCCCACGATCCGAGGGATCTTGCACTATGTGAATACGTGGGGCGAGCAGCCCCTCAGCGCGCTACCAGAAGAACAGGCTATGGTTCAGGCGTTACGATTGCTCGCGAGTGCGGCAGAGTTCGATTCGGCGACCGGTGGGGTTAACCGGGAGGCGAGTTTGTACCCCGTGGTCAAGTTGATTACGGAGGCCGGTGTGCAGACGGTGCCGGATGCGACATTGAAACCCCTCTATGAATCGCAGGTGGTGCGCTATGTATGAAGAGCCCTATCGCTGGGTCGAAGCAGTCGGCAATCGGCGACAGTATCTCGACGAACAGTTCAAGCAGGGAAGCCCGGTTGTCGCGCTGACCTATGATGGAGGCATTCTCCTGACGACGGTGAGCAAAGGGACACCGAAGCTTTATGAGATCTACGATCGGCTTGCATTGGGTGGGATGGGGCATCCCACGGATTTGGAAAAGCTTCGCTTCAGTCTGCTCGAAATGGCGCATGTCGAAGGCTTCAACCGCTCGCCCTCTGATGTGACGGGATCGCGACTAGTGAAATACGGCATTGCTCCGGTGATTAAGCAGGCCTTCGAGGAAGTCTATAAGGCGCCGTTCATCGTGCGCATTCTGGTGGCAGAGTTGGGGCAGAAGTCGGAGAAGGACGTGCTTTTGACGATCAACTACGATGGCACGTTTGAGGAAACGACTGGTTGTGCGGTCTTGGCTGCCACACCGGCTGTTCAGACCAGGATGACGTCCTATCTGAAGGAACAGATGCGCGTGACGCTCTCATTGGAACAGGCGTTGGATCTGGCGTTGCGTGCCTGGGCGATCGGTTCGTTAGCGCATCAACAGGATGAGGCAGACCAACAGGCTGAGGCCCAGCCACCGACAAGTGGAGCGGGCTCATCGGCCGCCGCAATCCCAAGCAGTGACACCTTGCTCGCACATGTACGGGGCATTGTCAGTGGACGGATGATCGAATGTGCGGTCCTCGATCGCCAGGCTCCAGGTACTTCCAAGTATCGGGAGCTCAAGGCGGCAGATCTCTCACATCTCCTGCCGAAGACGCTTCAATCTGCCGTGGCACACTGAGATGTTGAACCGTATTTTCGGACTAGAAACCGAATACGGACTCCTGGTCAATCAAGACCAGCCTGACCATTCCCCAACCTGGTTTGCCCACAGGATTCGAGACCATCTCTTTCACGTCCAACGGCGTGGCGTTCTCGATCTGCATCACCGAGGACACGATGAACCACCGGGCAACGGAGGATTTCTCACCAACGCCGGGCGTATGTATCTCGACATGGGACATCTGGAGTGGGCTTCGCCGGAGTGTGAATCACTCAGCGATGTGGTGGCCGCGGACCGCGCAGGCGATCAGTTGCTGCAGGGTACGGTTCAAGATCTCGGTTTGGCTGACTCGATTTCGTTGATCAAGAACAATGTGGATCATGAAACCGACGCGACGTTTGGATCGCACGAGAACTATCTCGTCTCGCGACGCTTTCCCTTTACGCGGCGCGGCCTCGGGCCCTTTGTGACCTTTCTGGTCACCAGACAGATTTTTACGGGGGCCGGACGTGTCGGCGCGGCGGGCCCCCAGGATGCCTGGATTCAGATGGATCGACTCATCGTGCCGCGAGGAGCGAACCATCGCTTCGCGCAGCAGCCTATCCTCCCGTTCCAGCTCTCTCAGCGCGCAGATTATATCGTGAATGACTTTTTCGAATGGGTGCAGCAGAATCGCGCCATTGTGAATACAAGAGATGAACCACTGGCCGACCCGAATCAATACCGCCGTATTCACCTCCTACTCGGGGATTCAAACATGGCAGAGGTGGCGACGGCCTTGAAGTTGGGTACGACGGGGCTAGTCCTTCAACTGATCGAAGAGGGCCATACGCCGCTCGCTCTTGAGATCCATGAACCGGTCGAAACCATGCAGGAACTGTCACAGGATCAGAAACGACAATGGATCGTTCGGCTGCAGTCGGGGAAGACGATCTCCGCGATCGATATTCAGGAAGCGTATCTTGGGGCGGCGAAGGCGCACTATAGGGGACAAGACGACGAAACCGATTGGGTGCTCGATCAATGGGAAGCAGTCTTGCACGATCTCCGCGGGGATTACACGACGCTGGTAGGCCGGGTCGATTGGGCCTCGAAGTTGTGGCTGCTCGAAACCTTTCGCGAAGCGGAACAGATGACGTGGGCAGACCCGGCTCTGAAGAGTCTTGATCTGGAGTATCACAACCTCCATCAAGGCAAGGGGCTCTATTATGGTCTTATGGAAGAAGGGCGGGTTCCACGACTGACCACAGATAAGGCAATTGCCTTGTCTATGGACCATCCGCCACGCAACACTAGGGCGTTTGGGCGTGGTGAACTCGTGCGACATTTGCTGGCCTGCGGACCTCCCGATGAACCAGCTGATCCCAAGCCGGAAGAACGGTTTTCTCCCTCGTATGTGATCAACTGGTCAATCTTCCAACTGCGTGGCCACGCACCCTTTCCCATGCCAGATCCGTTCAAGACCTACGTGCAGGAAGTGCGTACCCATCTTCAAACAGTCTGATTGGGTTGGCCAGCGCGCAACCTCTTCATGCCCGCACATAACCTTGAATAAACAGGCTGATTTCTGAGGTGCTATGCTCTCTATGGCTTTGCTGATTAATTTGCTGACTAAACTAAGATGTTGTGGGAGACATTGAGAGCACTCTTGTCCAAAATACATTCTTAAAATGCCTCCGGCTTGTGAGTAGGATGGGTGGTTCATCCACACCCGTCTGCGGCGTTGCCACGCCGTGTCACCCACAAGCCGGAGGTATTGTATGGTAGCCGTTGCCAGTTGTTTTGCGCAAATCCTGTCCCTGATCGATCGTGCGGGATTCGCTCGCGCCGTGCGGCATCACCAGGCTGAACATGGGGCCAAAGGGTTCTCGTGTTGGGAGCAGTTTGTGAGCATGCTGTTCTGTCAGCTGGGGAGCGCCCATTCCCTCCGCGAGATTTGTGGGGGACTGGCCACAGCGCTCGGCAAACTCGTGCACTTAGGCGTGCGCCGGACCCCCACCCGCTCCACGCTTGCGTATGCCAATGCCCATCGACCGTGGCAACTGTACGAGACGCTCTTCTATCAGGTGCTCACCCAGTGTCAGGCGGTGGCGGCTCTGAAGCGACGGCGGTTCCGGTTCAAGCATCCGTTGCGGACCCTGGATACGACGATCATCGAGTTGTGTGCCACCGTGTTCGATTGGGCCCGGTTCGTCCGGACCAAGGGCGCCATCAAGCTCCATCTCCAACTGGATCACCAAGGCTGTTTGCCCTGTTGGGCGCTCGTCACCGAAGGCGACGTCAACGATGTCCGCGTGGCGCAGCGGCTCACGTTTGCGCCGGGCACCATCGTCGCGATGGATCGCGGCTACCTGGACTATGCCCTGTATCAGCGCTGGACCACGGCCGGGGTGTGGTTTGTCACGCGCCCGCGCACCAATATGTTGTATGCGGTGCTGGACCAGCGCCCCATGCCCACCCGTGGCCCCGTGCTCGCCGATGAGGTGATTCGTCTGACCGGCCCGCATGCCGCGGATCGGTGTACGGTCCCGTTCCGGCATGTGACGATCTGGGACGAGACGCAGCAACGGACGCTCACGTTCCTGACCAACATCATGCACCTCGCCGCCATCACGATCGCGGCCATCTATAAAGAGCGGTGGCAGATCGAGCTGCTCTTTAAAGCCTTGAAGCAACACCTCAGGATCAAAACCTTCGTCGGGACGACTGAGAATGCGGTCCAGGTCCAAATCTGGATCGCCCTGATCGCGATGTTGCTGCTGAAGTTCCTACAGCTGAAGTCCACCTGGCCGTGGAGTCTCTCGAACCTCGCGGCCTTGCTCCGCTTCAACCTGTTGACCTATCGGGATCTCTGGACCTGGCTCAATGCGCCTTTTGGATGTCCGGCCATCACTCCGATGCCCATGCAAGCGACGCTCTTCGCCACGTGATCTTGGACAGCAGCCGAGGCAACCTCATCGGAGAATCAGATCTAACGCCGTCTCACACGCAGCATTGACGCAGGGAGGATACTGAAGGGCAGATTATTTTGGACAGCAGTGCATTGAGAGGAGATTGTGATGAACGCACGCAAGTGGGCGATAGAATACGGGGTAGCGATGGTCCTCACATTTATGTTTGCAGTAATTCTGGGGCACATCCCGCTCTTTCGTGAAACCACAATCGGGAAACTTCACGCCTCCGATCTGGTACAGTGTATCGCCTATGGGGGCGCACTCGTGATTGCATGGTTTGGGGCTCGTCAATTGGCGGCAGAACCGCCGAACGACTGGAAGTGGTTAATGCCCTACCGGGCATTGATTCTGCCTGTGACGACTCTCGCAATCCTGGCGATTTCCTATGGCGTATTGCTCTTAATCTGCGATCCGTTCCTGAGCAAGTCAGGGAAAGGGATCTATAACTGGATCTTCATCGCGGCGATTGTGGCCAGCAGCGTCTGGCTCATTCTGAGTTGGGTGCAGAAGAGCGCGCCACTTGTGGCTGCCACGGACTCGCGCAAGCTGCGCAAAGCAGCCTAGTCTTCAAGTTCACCCGCTGCGTCGAGCCTGACACAGCCGGTTCTCCTCACGTTTGTCCTTGCAAGAAGTCCACAATCCGATTCTCTGCCCAGTAGGGATCTTCTCCATTGTGTGCCCAGTGAAAGAACCCGCAATGTCCTCCGTGGCGAGGCGCGATCACCCGAATTTTCGGGTGGCGCTGAATCAGCGGCACCGTAAACATGGAGTAGGGAATGAAGGGGTCATCTTGTGCCGTGATGATGAGTGTGGGGACGGCGATGGAATCGAGCACACGGCATGCGCCTGCGCGATCGTAGTAGTCGGCGCCACTGGCGTACCCTCCGTCCGGAGCTGTGTAGCGGTCGTCGAATTCGCTGATCCAGACGATGCCATCGAGTTCCTTGAGATCCCACTTGCCGGGGAAAAGCTCGGCCTTTCGGCGCAGTCGCCCCTTCAAGCTCACGAGAAAGTGTTTGTGATAAATCCAGTTGCGCGGCTGCTCCAAGGCCTCGACGCATATTGGGGGGTCGATATTCGGACAGACCGCGATCGTACCGGCCAACGTTGCTTCTGACGAGCCGGCTTCTCCGGCTGCTTTCAGCACGAGATTCCCTCCCATCGAATAGCCGACAAGCCAGATGCGATCTAATCCATCCACGTGCGCTAATTCATGGACGACGGCGCGATAGTCCTGACTCAAGCCGCTGTTGTAGAGCGTCGGCGTGAGGTGCTCAGTCCCGCCACAGGTTCGTTGGTTCATCCGGATGACATTGAATCCCGTGCGATAGGCTTTCGCTGCAATGCCGCGCATATAGTGAGACTCACTGCAGCCTTCAAGGCCGTGCACGAGTACCACGGTCTGGCAGGCTGTGCGGTTTGGCTGCCAGTGGCAGAAGCCGAGTAACTGGGTGTGAGGCTCGGTGGTGAAAAGCCGCGACTCGGTCGGGACTCCGGCAAGGAGCCCTCGGCGCGGCCAATAGCCTGGGAACACTGTCATGAAATGCGGGCTGCGGAGCCAGGCTGCCGGTGTAAAATCTTGCCAGTAGGGTGCCATGGAGGTCATCATACAGAAAAATTCCATGGATCTGCAGTATGAATTCCCAGGATGAGACATGCAGGAATGGGAGTTTTCCCACTGAAGACAACAAAGGCCTTCGAGACATCTCTCGAAGGCCTTGAGATGGTGGCTCCCCGGGCAGGACTCGAACCTGCGACCAGCCGGTTACAAGTGCCCCAGTTTTTCAACCGGGCTTGGACTATCTCTTCACCCGCCTGCAGAAAAAGCAGGGGAGGGTGTCGGGCGCTAGTGAGGCGTTATTGGACGGGTTCCGCAGCCTCTAGTCTCTGCACGGTCCTGCCTACACGCTGACCCTTCGGCAGGCTTCGCTCAGGATTCCCATTCCGATTCGTCGAGGAATCGGGGCAGGCTTCCCTGAATTCACCCGAAGTTTCAACCACGGTTTCCCGTGGAGGCTGCAGTGAGGAGTGAACTTCTCTGTGGCAGTTTGCGCAAAGGAGCACACATTTATCCAACTCCGCTCGGATTTTCTCCCAACTGCGGGTGTATCCCTTACTCGAGATACCAAAATCCTTCTTGGTCGAAGTTAGATGATGGAACTCCAACGCTTCCATGCATCGATCGTAACTACATCTCTGGCATCGCCCACCTTTATAGGTTAAGGCTCTGTAGCGAACCGTCTTCCGCCGTTTGCGGACGGCATCGATGAGATATTTGCGACGATCGGCGTATGTGCGGCGCTCCGCCACGAGTCACCCACGTTCCTACAGCCGGCTGCTCTACCAACTGAGCTACCGGGGAATCTGGTTGAGCCGAACCGAACGCATTCTAGCATAAACTGGTGTGGCGGGAGCGAGCTTTTTTTGCAGGAGAAACGGGTAGACAGAGCCAGGTCTCTATTTTATACGTCGAAATCCTCGGTTTCGTCCTCATCCGATGTCGCGTCAGTATTGCCTGCTGCGACGGATGCATAGTGCTTCGCCCATGTCAGGTAGAGATTTCCACTGTCGCGCATGGTATCGGCAGCCTTGACGAGAGTCTGCGCCAGTTCAGGGTCCTTCCCGCTGGCATGAATATCCGCTGCACGCCGTTCGAGCACTTTTGGATACTCGTGGATCAGCCCGGCAATCTCTCGAACGAGCTCATCAATGACATTGTCTTCGGTTTCCATCTGTTCCTCCCAGAACGGCACCAACAAAAACACCCCATAGCGCAGGCGCCATGGGGTCTTGCGCGGGAAACCCGTACACGAAATGGTTTATCCTTGGTAGGCCTGCCCCAGCGCGGCGGACTCACCTTTTTGGGCCATCAACTTTCCGGTGGCGCTGACTGCCTGCATGGTGATGGCATGGTGCTTGGCCGCGTCACAGACGATCACGCAGAGCTCACATCCCTTACAGCGGTCGATGAATACTTCGGCCACCATCTTGTTTGAATTGAGGTCGAGGCAGTTGGCTTCCGGGCAATACATGATGCACAGCCGGCATCCCTTCTTGGCGACGCATTTTTCGTCGATGACTTGCGCTACGTTATACATGCGAGCTGGTTCCTTCTCTCTCGTTAAGCTGCAACGGCAGGATTGCCGACTCGCAGTTCATACTTATTCTTCTCTGCCCATTCACTGGCGATGTCATAGGCCGCCTTCACGGTTGCCAGGTTCTTGGCCAGCAACATTTCCTTCTTGGCGAATTTCTTCTTGATCGCTTCATCCAAGGAGGCGGTTCCACCGGAGGCGACGAACTTCTTTCCAAACCGCTCCTGTAAGGCGCCGTCAAGGGATTCCATTGAGACACATTTGGTGATGCCGGCGACCGATCCGAGCATCGACATATTCGTCGATAACTCTGTGCCGGCAACCTCGATCGCGAGCTCAGTGCCCGCAATGTAAAATAAGGCGACGTTTAAATCCTCCAGCCGCTGAATATCTTCTTCAGACAGAAGAGGCTGATCTGAGTTGATGATGACGAGGCCGCCTTCTTTCACGCCGGAGTAGAAGGGCATGGTGTAACTCTTCCCCATGGTGATGACCTGAGGGTGAAAAACCTGGATGACGTCGGGGAATACCAACTCGCCACGGTCGTAGATCCGTTCGATACCGATCCGACAATAGCTCTCCGCCGGTGCCATGCGTTTCTCAGCGCCGAAGAAGGGATTGGAGATCGAAAACTTGCCGTCACGGTTGGCGGCCATGGCCAGGACATGGGCAGCAGTGACGGCGCCTTGTCCGCCTAATCCCGACATCCGGACATTCAGCCTTTTCTTGATCATGATCGTCTCTCCTCCAGAATCGAATTAGGCTCCCTGAGCGGCGAGCTGTTTTGCAGCGGCTTTCTTTTCCTTGTCCTTTGCGGACACCTCTGCCAGGAGCTGCTTGGCCGCGTCGCTGATGTACTCTTTGTAGGCGAACCGTTCGGTCGGTTTTTCCGAGTCCCGCATTTCCTGGAGCCCTTCCATGCTGTTCTTCCCGATTTCGAGAATGCAAGGCGTATAGAGCTGGAGGTAGGTCGGGCCTATTTCGCGTGCAATCATAACCGCGTTTCGGACCACCTTCTCAATGAGGGACGGCTTGCTGACGGTGCATTGGACCACGTAATGGCAGCCTGATTCGCGTGCGATTTCCGGCAGACGGACCTTGTCGAAGAGCTTCCCGACCGGCGCCATCTTGGCCACGAACCCCTTTTGCATCAGGCCGCTCTCCTGGCCACCGGTGTTGGCGTACAGTTCGTTATCGAAACAAATCGTGGTGAACTTTTCCTGGCGGAACCAGGCTTGAAGTGTCATGTCGAGGCCGATATCGACGGTGGCGCCGTCGCCGGCGAGCACGACCACGTCTTTGGTCCGGCCTGGGAAACGGACGCTTAAGGCGCGCTTCAAGCCAGAGGCGATGGCGTTTTGGTTGCCGAAGAGGGAGTGAATGTTATGCACGGCCACCATGGGGAACACAAGGCTGGTGCAGCCGGTGGAGCCGACCATAACGGTGTCTTCGGGGTTCGGTAATGAGGCCAGGATGTACCGGAAGGCCATGGATTCCGGGCAGCCGGCGCAGAGGGAGTGCTGCTCGATCAGTTCCTTGCTGTTGCCGATATCCTTCCAGCCCCGGTCTTCCTTACCGTATGTCGCGCTCTTGACCAGGTCTTGATAGTCGGACGGCATGATGTCGTACAGGTCGTCAGAAATCTTGATACGTTCCTTGCTCATTATGGCCTCCTCGGTGCGTACGTCTTATTCAGGTTCAGGGCGTTCGGCTCTTGCTGCATAGGGGTGCGATCAACTGCCTCGACCGGCCAACGACATGGTGCGCATGCCGAGGAGGGTCTTGATTTCGGAGACAATAATTTCCGGTGGCATCGTCATGCCTCCGCAGACACGTGGGCCGGCGTGCACACGTTCGCTGTTCGGGATGGTGGCTCTAATTTCTTTTGCCAACCAGCCGGTCACGTTGAATTCCGGGACGATAATGTGCTTGGCGTTTTTGGTGGCTTCACGGATTTCCTCGCCTGGCCAGGGCCGCAAGACCTTGATCTTAACCAGACCGCAACGAATGCCTTCGTCCTCGAGGAGTCGGATGGCTTCACGACCCTGCGACACCGCTGTACCAGAGGTGACGATGATGACCTCGGCATCGGTATTTTCCGTCTCGATCAAGCCGTTTAGCCACTTGATCGCATGCTTGCGGGACCGTTCCACTGCCGCCCAGACTTCTTGCTGCCATGAAGCGTGGGTGGCATAGCTGATGTAGTTGCTTTTCATGACAAATGGGTCACGCATCATCCGGACCGGCGGACATTCCATGTCCATGCAGGGTACGGGGGAGCGGTAAGGGTCATAGGGTGGAAGACACATGTCGGCCGGGGTGAGATTGACGACGTCCTTGGTGTGCGTCACGAAGAATCCATCGCAACACAGCGCCAAGGGGAGGTGCACATCAGGCTCTTCCGACACCATGTAGCCTTTGAGGATCCAATCGAAGAAGTCTTGTGCCGTCTCCGCATGCCAGACGAGCATGCCGGTGTTCAGAAGATACGCGATCTCGAGTGTGTCAGGCTGAATCGACAGGGGGGAGTTAATGCCGCGGCAGGTGACGATCATCTGAATCGGCAACCGTGCGCCGGACCACATCGGAAAATTCTCCATCGCGCGCATCGTGCCGGGTCCCGCGGTCGTCGTAAAGACGCGAGCCCCGCCGAAGGCCGCTCCCGCGCATTGCGACATGACGGCGAATTCGCTCTCGCCGCGGAAGTAGTCGCCAATGTAACCCTCGGCAAAGAGCTCGCCGATTAAGGCGGCCGCTTCACTTTGCGGTGTAATCGGGTACGCGATCATCACGTCGCAGCTGGCACGCCGGAGCGCTTCCTTGATGACTTCGCTGCCCGTATAGAACGACGGCGTGCGCGGTGCTTCATTCATCATCTTCCAAGTGTCGGTAAAGGTCTGCCCTTTTTTGTTTTTTGTCCCGATGACTGAATGTGTGTCTGCCATGATTCAGGCTCCTTTCACTGTCTTCAGAACCTCAAACGGCGCAGCTTAGTTTGAGGCTCCACTCTTGGCTGACGTCAGCCGTGGGTTAACCGTCCCTTTCAATCTTTTCACGGTATCGGCCAGTTTCATAATCTTTTCGACAGATGCGTCGCGGAAGGATAGCATCGCATCCTCATGGCCGGCCTGAGCGCACATAGCAATCGTGTAGCAGGATGTGCCACCCCGAATGATTTTGAGCGACAAATTCGCTTGATGGCAGTGGACCCCGATGAACATGCAGCAATCTATTTTATTGTGCCAGATGGTCAGATTCGGGTGGTTAGGATTGATCTCAACTTCAGGATTGATTTTGGGGTATTTGGGGCGGTAGTCCGGCATTGGGATCAGCATGGGCGTTTGCCCTGGCTGCACACATTCCTTGAGTGTGTTGTACAAGTGACGGATAGCCGTGGCCTTCTTGGCCGCTTTCTCGTTCCAGGCCCACAGAACTAAGGGACCAGGGAAGAGCGTCGGTACTTTGGCCATGAGGAATTGTTTTGCCGCTTCCTCATATGCCTTTTCCTCTGGGACGATAACACCGTTAATGTGAGCTTCCCCCGGATTCGGCAACCGTATGCCCATGCTGGCTGCTGATGGAGGAAGGAAATGTTCCGGGCCTGGAAGGACACGATACTGAGTCATTACAGCTCAATCTCCGCCAAGGGGTTAAGGAACGAGAAACACAAGTTTTCCAACGATCTCAGCCATCCTCACTCTAAGCTTTTCCCGTGCCCCCTGCAACCTCGCAGAAGGCCCACCGCTAAGAAATTTTGGGCTATCGCACGAGGGAGGCTTAGGCCTTTTGTCCTAAGATCCTGTCTTAGCCCACAGGGAGCCTAATAGCGCCCATCGGAGCCCGCATTATAGGATCGGCCTTTCCAGTCTGTCAAACCAATCGGTAGACCTCAGGCGGCAATGGGCTTGCTCGCGCAGGACATGAATTATTAACACGAAGTCAATATGTTGCGCGGCTTACGGCAATTGCTCACAGGCTGGAGTGGATCCGAGGACGCAGGCTCGCTCAAGGTCATCCTTGGCGAGCCTGCCCTGTAAACGTTCTCGATAAAGTTTTGCTCTGGTCACCAGGGCGGCAGCATTAGTGGGGTCGACCCGAATAACAGTGGACAGATCTTCAATCGCCTGTTCTGGCTGATTCAGCCTGAGATAGATTTCGCTTCGCAGTGCATATGCTTCCTTTTGATAGGGGATCCAACTTTCAGGTGTTTCGGCGTTCAGGAGCTTCTTTAACGTCGCCAACGCGAGATGCCAAGATTTTGCGTCTGCCTGACGGCGGGCTTGTGTCGTGTATACGCCGATGAGGGGCTGGCGAGCGATATCGGCAAACGAATCGAGCTCAAGGGCTTGCTCGTAGGCAGCGGCAGCCTCGTCCAATTGTTTCAGCCACGTGAGTACATCCCCTTTTCCAACCCATGCCCAAACATTCTTGGCGTCGAGTGTAATGGCGCGATCGAAGTCGATCCTGGCTTTGTCCAGATAGTCCGCATAATCCAATGCCTTAGCCTGTTGGGAAAATGCCAGTGAGACGAGTCGGAGATAGGTTTGCCCTCGCACAATTAGTGGATCGACGTAGCGATCGTCAAGGGTGGCGGCGTCGGTGCTGAGCTGGATCTTGTCCCGCAGTTTTGATGTGTGAAGAGCAGTTTTGAGCATCGCGCGTGCCCGTTGGTGTGAATTGGACTTCCCGTTCGGATCGATTACCAGCATTCGGACGCCGACCGGCTGCTGTTGAAGCTCTTGCAGTTGCGAGCGCAGTTGATGATTTTCCTGCTGGAGTTGGCGAAAGTGCTGCGCGAGTTGCTGGTCGGATTGAAGTCGGCGTATCGCCTCCGCCAGACCGCTCACATTGACCGTGGCACGAATGCGTATGAAGAAGACGGGACGATCCAGTTTGAAGGAGCGCCTGGATTCGAGGATTTCCGTTTCTGTAATAGCAGCGGCAATCGTTCTGATTTCCAGCGAACTGGTTTGTGTGCTTCTCCCGCCAGATTCTTTTTCCACATCGTGGAATGTAGTTTCGAGATAGACGCCCGCTTCTTCCACCGCGTTCCGTTGGGCTCGTTGGAGGACTTTTGCTTCTGCGCCGGCTAAGGTGTCGCCATCTGCCATGACATATTGGCCATCGGCGATGACGGTTTTCGTGGAGGCGCTGAATGCAGGGGGTTCGCATAGAAAGAGCGCGAAAATGGCGGCATAGAACAATTGCCAGTACCGTTCCATTCGGATAACTATACCACCGCGCGATGGCTGAATGGGCAATGCCACCAGAGTTGGGCAAAGGCAGTAAGGGCTGAAGGAGTGGAGAAACAGGTCTTCGGTTACCGCTCTTTCGGAAAAACTTGAATAAATGGATGAACGTCGACCCGTTCAAATACACCGTTAACGGTATAGGGGTCTTCGCGAGCAAACCGTTGCGCGTCTTCCAGCGAGTCCACTTCGATAACGATAAGACTCCCTGTCTTATCCGTGAGCGGACCGGCGAGCACGACACGGCCTTGCGCATTTAGGAGTTCCATCTTGGCGAGATGCGCAGGGCGATAGATTTTTCGCTTGGCCTCTCCCTCGGGGCCGTCGAATCCGAGAATGACGAATTTCATAATGTCTCGAGGGTTGAGGATTAGGATTCCGGCCTCAGGATAGGTCCTCTAGCGGGCAGCGATCTTTGTAGCCGGTGTTCGTTTCATGCCACCAGCGAACTTCTTGTTCTCCGAGCTTCCAGCATAAATAGACCACTCGGCCGTCACGAAGATGGGGAAAGTCGCAAAGGCCGAGATCCAGGTCCTTCACCAAGATGCCGAGTTCCTGGATCGCCTGAAGATTCGTACTGACTTGTTGCAGACCCAAGATGTAGAGGTGTCCAACGGTACTACCCCCGCCATATTCAGCCTGGGCGCTGGCTTTCTTGATATCTGCTTTCGTGCGTGACAAGACGGCCTTGGCTTGCTGAATCGATGTCAAATTGGAGTTGAGCTGGGGGATGAGGCGATTGGCCTCAGATAATGTAAATATTCGCTCGTGTTGTCCGTGTTCGTCGTCGTGCGCCATGGTATGTTCCCGCGAGGCCCCTCATAGCACACTACTCTTTTGCGCTGCAACCGCAGGCAATGGAACAGTGCTGCTATCAGGAAGTGCCGGGGTCGGCTTGGACTGACTGGCTCAACGCGAAGTAGGTAGCGTGAAAAAGAGATATCCCTGTTGACAACCAATACCGATCGCGTTATTATTCACCTACTATCTCAGCTCGATTCAAAGTTATCTCCACACACAAGACTTCCCGGGCGTATCTCGACACAAGTAACAATTGCTCAGGGAACAGAGGCGAGTCAGTTTGGCATGGGTTCCGGCCTGCAACAATATCTGCAACCATGAGACAGAGTCGTACCCTGTAAGCGACGAGCGAAAACAGATAAGTCCCTCACGGGTCACCCTCTTTTAGCTGATATACACGACACAATCATCAACGCACTACCATTACTCTACAATTCAGTCCGTGTACAATTTTCCATGGTTCACCACGTGCGATCGCTGCCGATAACAAGGCAGCCGGAGACTTGAGAGGATATTCATGACACAAACGAAGGGGGAGGTTATGCATCTCGCTGAGCTGAAACAGAAGTCCATCGCCGATCTCAACGAGGTTGCACGCGATCTGAAGATCGATGGCGCACCCAATCTGCGGAAGCAAGAATTGATTTTCGCGATTCTGCAGGCCCAGACGGCGAACAACGGTGTGGTCTTCGGCGAGGGCGTGCTCGAAACGCTCCCTGATGGGTTCGGATTTCTGCGCGCTCCCGATTCGAACTATCTCCCCGGTCCTGACGACATCTATATCTCGCCCTCTCAAATCCGGCGTTTCAATCTGCGCACAGGAGACATTGTGTCCGGGCAGATCCGGCCGCCGAAGGAGAGCGAACGGTATTTTGCGTTGCTCAAGGTCGAGAAGGTTAATTACGAAGATCCCGAAGTGTCTCGCGATAAAATCCTCTTCGATAACCTGACACCACTCTATCCGGAAGAGCGCCTGGTCCTCGAGTTCGACCGTGAAGAATATTGTACCCGCGTAATGGATCTCACGACCCCGATCGGCAAAGGCCAGCGTGGATTGATCGTCGCGGCTCCCCGAACCGGAAAAACAATGTTGCTGCAGGCCATCGCTCGCGCCATTCTTAAAAACCACAAGGAAGTGACCTTGATCGTGCTGCTTATCGACGAGCGGCCGGAAGAAGTCACCGACTGGCAGCGGCAGGTAAAGGCCGAAGTCATCAGCTCAACCTTCGATGAGCCAGCCCAGCGCCATGCTCAAGTGGCTGAGATGGTGCTTGAAAAGGCAAAGCGACTGGTCGAACATAAGAAAGATGTCGTAGTGCTGCTGGACAGCATTACTCGCCTGGCGCGTGCCTACAATACAATTGCGCCGCCAAGCGGCAAGGTGTTGTCGGGAGGATTGGACTCGAATGCGCTCCAGCGGCCGAAGCGGTTCTTCGGGGCGGCCCGCAACATCGAAAACGGCGGCAGTCTCACCATCATGGCGACAGCTCTTGTCGACACCGGTAGCCGGATGGATGATGTTATTTTTGAAGAGTTCAAAGGGACCGGCAACATGGAAGTCCATCTCGATCGACGTCTAGCCGACAAGCGGCTCTTCCCGGCCATCGATATCAGCCAGTCCGGGACGAGAAAAGAAGAATTGTTGGTGGATAAGGATCGTCTCAACAAGATGTGGATTTTGCGCAAAGTATTGAGTCCGCTTGGGACGATGGAAGCCATGGAGTTTCTGATGGACAAGCTGCACGGCACCAAAACCAATCAGGAATTCCTGCAGTCGATGAATCGATAATATCCGCCTTGTATCTGGTCGCTGAGACAGGGTAGAGTGGCTGGCCTTCGATTCGGCGGAGGTGGATAATTGTGACGTCAGGAGAGTGTGATTTATGAAGAAGGGTATTCATCCCGTGTATCGGGAAGTCGCGGTGCATTGCGCATGCGGCAACAAATATAAGACCCGATCGACAGGTGGCGATATCAATGTCGATATATGTTCAAACTGCCATCCGTTTTTTACGGGGACGCAGAAGATCATTGATACCGAAGGGCGCGTTGAACGGTTCAAGAAGAAGTACGCGAAGAAAGACAAGTAGCTCGAGAAGAGGCCATACGAGGGACCCTGCTTCGCTGAGGGGCAGGGTCTCTTTGTTTTTGCGCGTCAGGGGCTGAGCGCGAATCAGAGGGAAATGGGCCATGGAAGCAGTCTTACTGAAGAAATGGGAAGTGCTGGCAAATCGATATGATGAGTTGACGAATCAGCTCATGGACCCGTCTATGATGAGCCAACCCTCGCAGCTTCACAAAGTAAATAAGGAGCGGACAGATATCGAACCGGCGGCCAAGCTTCTTGCAAGCTATCGGGACAACGCAAGGCAGTTGGAGGAAGCCGCTCAAATTCTTGCAGATCCCACGGCCGGTGCCGAGTTTCATAAGATGGCAACGGAGGAGAGCGCTATGCTCGAACGCCAGCAGCGTGAGATCGAACAGCAGGCCCGAGAGTTACTCATTCCCAAAGACCCCCGAGACGAGAAGAGCTTGCTCCTCGAAATCCGTGCCGGGACCGGCGGTGATGAGGCAGCGCTTTTTGCCGGAGTGTTATTCCGCATGTATAGCAAGTATGCCGAGATCAAAGGGTTCAAGGTCGATGTGGTCGAAGCCACAGAAACTGGGCCAGGGGGCTACAAGGGGGTCGTTGCACTTATAGAAGGCAAGGGCGCTTATAGCCACTTCAAGTTCGAGGCTGGGGTCCATCGTGTGCAGCGTGTTCCCGTCACTGAGGCCAGCGGCCGGATTCATACGTCTACCGTTACCGTTGCCGTCATGCCTGAGGTGGACGAGGTCGATGTGCAAATTGATCCCATGGATCTCCGGATCGACACATTCTGTTCATCCGGTGCCGGAGGCCAGAGCGTCAATACGACGAAATCGGCGGTGCGGATCACCTATGTTCCGACCGGTGTGGTGGTGAGTTGCCAGGACGAACGGTCGCAGCTGAAGAATCGCAACAAGGCGATGAGGACTCTGCGGGCCAGAATCGTCGAAGCAGAGCGGGAGAAGCAGGAAGCGGAAACCGCGCAGAATCGCAAGTCTCAGGTGGGCACGGGCGAGCGAAGCGAGAAGATTCGCACCTACAACTTCCCGCAGAATCGTGTGACAGACCACCGCGTCGGTGTGACTTTGCATAAGTTGGAACAGGTACTCGAGGGCGATCTCGACGAACTCGTCCAGGCTCTGAAGGCGCAGCGGCAGCAAGAAGTGGGAGCTGCTTAACATGGATGTGGTTGCCACCATTCCGCAGTCAGCAGGCCAGGCGACACTCGGTGAGGTGATCGCCGAGGCGCAACGGATGCTGGAACAGGCCGGCATCGAGAGTTGGAGGCAGGAAGCGTTTTGGATAGTGGAGCACGTGCTTCGGCTTCCCGCACATCATGTTGTCGCCGATCGAGACCGACTGCTGTCTCACGCCGAGCTGTTGGTCGCGAGGGGGCTGGTCGAGCGGCGGGTTGGTCGTGAGCCCTTGCAATATATTCTGGGAACCCAGGAGTTTTGCGGGCTTGAGTTTGATGTGAATCCGGCGGTGCTCATTCCGAGGCCGGAGACTGAGCTGCTGGTGGAATATGTCGCGCAACGGATTCCCGCCGAGCGACAGGCTACCATCGTCGATGCCTGCACGGGATCTGGGTGCATTGCCGTGGCGATTGCGAGGCTGAGACCGCGCGCGCGGGTGATCGCAACCGATCTATCGAGCCCCTCGCTGGCTGTCGCCAGGCAAAATGCCACGCGCCATGATGTATGCGAGCGCATCACATGGTTGGAAGGCGACCTGCTGAGGCCATTGGCGGAGCAGGAGATGGAAGGGCGCATTGACGTCATCGTCTCGAACCCCCCTTATATTGCCGAGGCCGATTGGGCGACACTTCAGCCGGAAGTGCGGCTCTTCGAGCCGCGAGGTGCGCTGGTGGCAGGGCCTCAGGGGACGGAGTTGCATGAACGGTTGCTGCAGGAGGCTGGTCGATACCTGTCTCCCGGCGGTGCACTGATCATGGAAATTGGTGCCGGCCAGGCTTGTGCGATGCGCCGGATTGTCGATCAGATACCCGCGTACAGATTCCACCGGCTGGTCTATGACGCGGCGGGGCTTGAACGTGTGGTGATTGTGGAGCGAGTAGGAACGTAGAGCGGAGACGATGGATCGTACTGTCATCACCGGCGGTATACCGCTTCGAGGGGAGGTCCAGATCAGCGGGGCGAAGAATGCCACGTTGCCGATCTTAGCCTCCACCATTCTTGGCGGCGGCGAGTGCGTCATTACCAACGTACCTCGTGTGGTGGATGTCCTCACCATGGGCAAGTTGTTGGGCATCTTGGGCGCGAAGGTTCATCATGAAGAGAATCGCGCGCTCATTAACGCCGATGTGATCACTTCGACCCAGGCTCCGTATGATCTTGTAAAGACCATGCGGGCCTCCGTACTCGTGTTGGGGCCGCTGCTGGCGCGATGGGGAGAAGCCACGGTGTCGATGCCCGGTGGTTGTGCGATCGGGTCACGGCCCGTCAATCTCCATCTTGCCGGACTCACCAAAATGGGTGCGGAAGTTTCGATAGAACACGGGTATATTCGCGCCAAAGCGAAGCGGCTGGCGGGGGCACAAATCTACTGCGATACGCCGACGGTCACCGGAACGGAAAATCTGATGATGGCTGCGTCGCTCGCCCGGGGGACCACGGTCATTGAAAACGCCGCGAAGGAACCGGAGATCGTGGACCTTGCAAATTTTCTCGTGAAGCGAGGGGCTCGCATCGTCGGTGCCGGGTCGGATGTCATCACAATCGAAGGTGTCCGTGAGTTGCATGGGAGCGATCACGACGTCATTCCTGATCGCATTGAAACAGGAACGTATTTGGTGGCGGGGGCCATTACGCGGGGAGCGGTGACGGTCAATCGATGCCGTCCGAATCACTTGGACGCATTGCTGATGAAACTGCGGGAAGCCGGCGTCGAGATGCAGGTGGAGAAGGATCGGATTCACCTTAACGCGGCATCGCGACTCAAAGGGATCGACATTCGGACGTTGCCGTATCCTGGCTTTCCCACCGACATGCAGGCGCAGATGGTGGCCTTGATGACGGCCGCCGAGGGTACGAGTGTGATTACGGAGACGGTGTTCGAAAGCCGCTTCATGCATGTCGAGGAGTTACGACGGATGGGTGCCGAGATCAAGGTCGAAGGCAATCGTGCGGTGGTGACCGGACCAACCAGGTTGGCCGGGGCCCCGGTGATGGCGTCCGATCTTCGTGCGAGCGCAGGATTAGTCTTGGCCGGTCTAGCGGCGGAAGGCACGACGGAGATTCTCCGGGTCTACCATCTGGATCGTGGCTATGAGCGGATGGAAGAAAAGCTGCGTGCATTGGGTGCGACGATCACCCGTCACAAAGAGGGTGCGGCTCCAACCGTGACTCGCTGACATCATGCTGACGATTGCCTTATCGAAGGGGAAAATGTTGAGTCTCACACTGGACGTCTTTCGCCGAGCGGGGTATGCACTGGATAGCCTCTCTACCGAGAGTCGCCGGCTGGTGTTCCCCTGTCCGGAGATCGGGATGACCTTCCTGATCGTGCGGCCGACCGATGTGCCGACCTATGTTGAATATGGCGCGGCGGATGTCGGGATTGTCGGGAAAGACGTCTTGATGGAGCAGGACAGCGACGTATATGAGCCATTGGATTTAGGGTTCGGAGCGTGTAAAATCGCCGTCGCTGCGCTCAAGGGGCAGGCTTCACGCGACCGGTTGTCTTCGAAAATTCGGGTTGCGACCAAGTATCCGAAGATCACCGAGCGGTATTTCAATCAGCACGGCATGTCGGTCGAAATCGTCAAGTTATACGGCTCGATTGAACTGGCGCCTTTGGTCGGTTTGGCCGATCGGATCGTCGATCTGGTCGAGACCGGCAACACGCTGAAGGCGCATCACCTCGTCGAAGTGGAGTGCATCGCGCAGTCCACGGCTCGGTTAGTCGTCAATCGAGCGAGCCTGAAGCTGAAGCATGCGGTGGTCACAGCGCTGATCAAAAAGCTCCGGGCTGTGAGCAGGATACCAACCGGGTCTCGAACATCCGCTCCGCGCAAGTCTTCGCGTGGGGCACGTCGAACGGTCAGACGGACACGCAGATGAAGATTGTGGTCTCCACAGAGCGAGCCTTTTCCCAGGCACTCAAGAAAGTGGCTTCACGTTCCCGCGTGCAAGGGGCCGTCGTTGAGAAGACGGTCAGGTCGATTCTGCAAGCTGTGGAACGGGGCGGCGATAAGGCCGTCCTCCGCTATACGAAACAGTTCGACCACGTTTCCATGAAGGACACGGGGCTGCGTGTCACCCCCCAAGAGATCAAAGAGGCCTACTTCCATATCCGCAAAGATGAGGGCGACGCACTCCGGTTTGCAGCCCAGCGGATCACGTCGTTCCACGAACGTCAGCGCATCAAGACTTGGATGTATCAGGACAACGAGGCGACGCTGGGGCAGGTGGTCACGCCGGTCGATGCAGTCGGGGTGTACGTGCCGGGGGGCAAGGCCGTCTATCCCTCGTCGGTCTTGATGTGCGCGATTCCGGCCAAGGTCGCGGGCGTCTCCCGTGTGGTGATGTGTACGCCGCCACAAAAAGGCCCGATTAATCCCTATTTACTGGTCGCAGCCGACCTCGCCGGAGTCACGGAGATCTATCGCGTCGGGGGCGTGCAAGCAGTCGGAGCGATGGCCTATGGGACCAAGACGATCCCACGCGTCGACAAAATCGTGGGCCCCGGAAATATTTATGTCGCGACGGCCAAGCGGCTGCTCTACGGCACGGTCGGGATCGACATGGTGGCAGGCCCGAGCGAACTCCTCGTCGTCGCGGATGGCGACGCCAAACCGGCGCATGTCGCGGCCGATCTTCTCTGCGAAGCGGAGCATGATGAAGATGCTCAGGTCTATCTCGTCACCACATCGGCCCAGTTGGCGAAGGACGTGGTGCAACTTATCGGCAGCCAGTTGAAGGGGCTGCAACGGGAAAAGATCGCAGCCAGGTCCATTGCGCGCCATTCAGTGGCCTTCGTGGTCACCACGATGGATGAAGCCATTGATGTGGCCAACGAGATTGCCCCGGAACATTTGACCCTCTCTGTCGATGAGCCGTTTGACTATCTTGAGAAAATCCGTCACGCGGGGGCGCTCTTCTTGGGCCGGTACACACCCCCATCGGTTGCGGATTACGTCGCCGGCCCGAATCACGTCCTGCCGACCGGCGGGACCGCGCGCTTCTTTTCGGCACTCTCCGTCCACGATTACATCAAGGTGAGCAACATCGTTCACTACACGCGCGAGGAATTGAGCAAGGTGAAAGATCATCTCGTTCGGTTGGCCCACATCGAAGGGTTCGACGCGCATGCCAAGGCGGCCCAAAGCAGGTTTTCATGAAGAAGAACGGATCGGTTCCCAGGCAAGCGAGCATCCACCGCGCCACGAAGGAAACGGATATCCTGGTCGAATGGACGCTGGACGGCAGTGGACAGGGAAGGATCGACACCGGGATTCGCTTCTTCGACCACATGCTGGAGCTGTTGTCCAAGCATGGGTTCTTTGACCTGACCGTCCAGGCCAAAGGCGACATCGATATCGACGAACACCATACGGTGGAGGATGTCGGCATCGTCATGGGCAAGGCGCTACATCAAGCTTTGGGCGAGAAGGCGGGAATCAAGCGATTTGGATTTGCCTCAGCCCCGCTCGATGAAACGCTGGCGCAAGTCACCGTCGATCTCAGTGGCCGGCCCTACCTCGTCTACAACGTGGCGTTGCCGGATCGGAAGATCAAAGCCTTCGACCTCGGTCTGTTCGAAGACTTCTTCCAGGCCTTCGTCACCCACGGCGGCTTGAATCTCCACGTGAATCTCATGTACGGCCGCAATCCGCACCACATCATGGAAGCCATCTTCAAAGCTTTGGCTAAAGCCCTCGATCAAGCGACGATGTTGGAGGAACGGTTGGCAGGCAAGGTGTTGTCGACGAAGGGGATGCTATAAGTCCTAGGGGTCAGTTTTGAAATAGCTGCGTAGATAAAGGGGGGAGATCCTTCAATGGGGGTCTGCCCCTTTGTTCGTTTCAGCCTCCTGTTTCCTTGCAAAATCTGAGGACCAATGGATTGGCTGATATCAGGATTGGCTGTTATCAGAGGACCTCGCTAGAGAGGTTGGTGAACAACTTCAAAGAATGAACCGTGGCTATTGGACTGACTTGTATTGGGAAATTCAAGACGATGGGGCTGCAATGCTAGTTAGGATCACGATAAATGACGAGCAGAATAACGAAGAAAACATCACTGCAATTTGTTGGCTTCTTTAGTTACACTGCTGCCGTCAAGACCGGATGGAACTACGTGGGTAGGTGCAATAGTGCACAGGAGTCCACTAATACCATGTCGGGGGGGCCTGAGGTGGCATGGCCGATGACTGGAGAACGCTTGGCATGCATGGTGGAATTGATGATGACGAACCTTGGCGGAAGATGTTCGGACCAGACATAGATTCGAAGTAGTGACGTCTCGCTGTAGATCCCCAGTGGCAGGACGCTGGCCATTGGGGTATTGTTAATGCTTCTCCAGAGTGGATTAGATCTATGATTGCGATCATCGACTACGGCATGGGCAATCTCCGCAGTGTCTCCAAAGCCTTTGAGGCGGTGGGGCATCAGGCGGTGGTCACGCGTGATCCGCGTGTGATCGGAAATGCGAGTCATGTTGTCCTGCCTGGTGTCGGTGCCTTTGGCGATTGCATGGCCAATGTTGAGCGCTATGGGTTGGCGGAACCGATTCGCGCAGCGATTCAATCGGGAAAACCATTTCTGGGAATCTGTTTGGGGCTCCAATTGTTGTTTGAGGAAAGTGAGGAATTTGGGCCCCACAAGGGTCTCGGCATTATTCCCGGCAAGGTCAGACGATTTGCGGCAGCCCAGGGGTTGAAGGTGCCACACATAGGTTGGAATAACGTTACGATTGAGCGGCCCTGTCCCCTGTTCGAAGGGATTCCCAACGAGTCGTACTGGTACTTTGTGCATTCCTTTTATGTCGACCCCTCTAACAAGACCGTTGCGGCAACCACGACGGACTACGGGACGACGTTTGTGTCGGGTGTCTGGCGGGACAATGTGGTGGCCTGTCAGTTCCATCCTGAAAAGAGTCAGGCCGTTGGGTTACAGTTGGTCAAAAATTTTGGATCCTGGGAATGATCATGATGAACAATAAGGGACGGTCGATGGCCTTGGTGGGATTGGCTGTGCTGACGTTCGCCGGCTGCAGCGGATCAAAAGTGACGACGAAGGCATCCGCGGAATTGCCGCGCTATCAGATTCGTACCATCGCCCTGGTACCGTTCACGACTCTCGTGACGCCACAGGTGAGGGAGGTCGTCGATCAGACCTTCTCAGCGCCGCCGGAGGTTCGCAGGTCTGATATGGCGATCTCGGTGCCGCCGAATACCGAACAGCCACTTCAACAAACAGTCGCAGTGCCGGCTGGCGCCGGGGACATTGTCACGCAGTTACTGTGGAGCCGGTTGAGTACAAGGCAGGGTGTGACAGTGCTTTCGCCGAGTGAGGCAACAAAAGCGCTGGCGTCTCCAACGGCGTCGCAGCTTTCCGCCGGTCAGTCACCGGCGGTGACGGTGGCAAAACAGCTCAAAGCGGATGCCTCGCTGATCGGCCAAGTGTTGGTGTACCAGGAACGAGTCGGGGGTCGCTTTGGGGCCAGCCCTCCGGCAACGGTGGGTTTTGAAGCCAGGGTCGTCGCGGCTGACGGTCAAGTCCTATGGGAAGGGAATTACTACGAGAAGCAGCGTCCGATGACGGAAGACTTTATGGGATTCATTCAGCGGCATGGGGTGTTTGTCACGGCGGCAGAGCTGGCGATCTACGGGGTTGATCACATGCTCCTTGAATTTCCGTTTGGAACGTTAGGGGAACGCTAAACGCAACGGTTCTTTGTATGCTCGTTATTCCAGCTATTGATTTAAAGAATGGCCACTGTGTGCGGTTGCGTCAGGGCGACATGGCGGTCGAGACGGTCTATTCCAACGATGTGCCGGCTGTCGCGAAGCAATGGCAGCAAGACGGTGCGACGCTGATCCATGTGGTGGATCTGAATGGAGCCGTGGATGGGGCGCCGCGCAATCTTCCCCAGATCGAAGCGATCATTCGCACCGTGACTGTGAAGGTGCAGGTCGGAGGAGGGGTCCGGTCGATCGAGATGGTGCGTCGTTATCTCGGGGCTGGTGTGACCAGGGTGGTGCTCGGCACTGCGGCATTGACTGATCGGTCTTTCTTAAGGCAGGCCTGTCGGGAGTTTCCTCGCCAGATTCTGTTGGGACTGGATGCGCGGGATGGGAAAGTGGCGGTCAAGGGTTGGACTGTGGTATCGGAGACGAAGGCGACGGACTTGCTCAAAGAGCTGGCAGACTATGTCTTGGGGGCCGTGATTTATACAGACATTGCCCGCGATGGTATGTTGGGCGGGCCGAATCTGGCGGCGTTGCAGGAGGTGGTTGAGTTGTCGTCCTTCCCCGTGATCGCCTCTGGGGGGATTTCGCGAGTCGAAGACTTGCGGGCCGTGCAGGCGCTCGGCCCACGGGTTGAAGGTGCGATTGTGGGGAAGGCCCTTTATGACGGCAAACTAGATTATCGGGCGGCTCTTGCGGCTCTTGGTACTGCGTAAGGGACAGGCGTGAGGAATTCTTTGCTGACATTTTCGTTTCACGTTTCACGTTTCACGTTTCACGAGGTCTCATGTTGACCAAACGCATTATCCCCTGCCTCGATGTCAAAGAAGGCCGCGTCGTCAAAGGCGTGAGCTTTGTGAACTTGCGCGACGCAGGAGATCCGGTCGAAGTGGCAACGGTCTATGATCGTGAAGGAGCCGATGAACTCTGCTTCCTGGACATCACCGCCTCTCATGAGAACCGTAAGACCATCATTGACGTGGTCGAACAGACGGCGGCACAGGTGTTCATGCCGCTGACTGTCGGTGGAGGATTGAGAACGCTTGAGGACATCCGGGAGCTGTTGAAGGCGGGCGCGGACAAGGTGAGCATCAATACGGCGGCAGTCCAACGGCCTGAATTTGTAAAGGAAGCGGCAGAGCGATTCGGGACCCAATGTATCGTCGTGGCGATCGACGCCAAGCGTCGCGCTGCGCCGGCGGCAGGGTGGCAAGTGTTCACCCATGGCGGCCGCAAGTCGACCGGCCTCGATGTCGTCGATTGGGCGAAGACGATGGCGCAGTACGGGGCAGGTGAGATTTTGCTCACGAGCATGGATCAAGATGGGCAACAGCAGGGATATGACCTCGCGTTGACGGCCACCGTATCAGAGGCTGTGTCGATTCCAGTGATTGCGTCAGGCGGCGTGGGGAATTTGGACCACCTCTATGACGGATTCATCAGGGGCAAGGCCGATGCGGTGCTGGCCGCGTCTATTTTCCATTTTCGGACTCACACGATTCCAGAAGCGAAGGCCTATCTTCGTCAGAAGGGAGTGGTGGTTCGATAATGGATGTGGGGCAATTGAAATTCGATGGGCAGGGACTGATTCCGGCAGTCGTGCAGGATTGGCGGGATGGCACAGTGTTGATGGTGGCATTCATGAACCAGGAGGCACTGCAGAAGACCGTCGAGACGAAGTCTGTCCACTTCTGGAGCCGTTCGCGCCAAAAGTTATGGGAAAAGGGTGAGACCTCTGGTCACAGGCTGCAGCTCAAGGATCTGTTTCTCGATTGTGACGGCGATGCCCTTCTCCTGAAGGTCGAGCCGGTCGGTCCGACGTGCCATACGGGGGAGCGGACCTGCTTCTTTTCCCGTCTGGACTCGCCAGAGACAAAGACGTGCGAGTCCTGGGGGGGAATTCTCGAACGCCTCTACCAGATGATCCAAGAGCGGAAGCGTCAACCATCAAGTGAGTCCTACACGTCCAAACTACTGGAAGGCGGTGTCGATCGTATCCTGAAGAAAGTCGTCGAGGAAGCCGGCGAGGTTGCGATTGCTGGGAAAGGTGGGAAGAAGGACGAGATTGTCTATGAAACGGCGGATCTATTGTTTCATACCTTGGTGGCGCTGGGGTACCACGGCATCACACTTCAAGACGTCTATCAGGAGTTGGCGACTCGGTTCGGGAAGTCGGGTTTGAGAAAAGGAACCACCTCATGAGCGATTGCCTCTTTTGCAAAATCGTCTCGAGGACCATTCCTGCAGCCCTCGTCTATGAAGACGATGTGGTAGTCGCGTTCGACGATATCAATCCCCAGGCGCCGACGCATACGCTCGTCATCCCCCGAAAACATGTGGCCTCGATGGCCGGACTCCAAGATTCGGATGTCGGGCTACTTGGGCGTCTGATGCTGGTCGGTAATACAATCGCAAAACAGAAGGGGATTGCCGACGCGGGGTACCGCTTCGTCGTCAATACCGGTGTGCATGGCGGCCAGAGCGTGTTTCATCTTCATCTCCATGTTTTGGGCGGGCGCCATCTCGCTTGGCCTCCTGGCTAGCGCCTTTTGGTAGTGGGCTCTTTTGAATGAGATTATGGCTTGCCCAATGCTTAAGCGGTCATGTATAGTATCGGCATGACCAATGAGCCAAATTCCCACCGATTAGTTGCCAATTTCATGACCGCCAGTACTCCCCTGGAACAATATTTACACCAGGGAGGTCCGCTTACCGACCTTCAGATAGAATCAGTTTCTCTGACCGTGAAGAACCTTCAAATATTCATCGACATCTGGAAGAGAAGGCATGACCAAAAAGACAAAATCTAGCGATGTCAACGTCACGGCCTTTGAGATATTAAACGCGGTGACAGGCGAGTTACCCTGCCATGCTTCCCCTAATCCCACCAAGAGGAAAGCCCTGCCGCCGGCAAAGAACCCTGCTGCTGTCGCGCTGGGACGCCTAGGAGGGCTTAAGGGAGGGAAGGCCAGGGCCAAGAAGCTTACCGCCAAGAAACGGACCGAGATTGCTCAAAAGGCTGCCCGATCACGCTGGGAATCAAGCAAATCCTAGTACCCGCTCGATAGTCACAAACAAGCCGAAAACCATATGGTGCTGGGATATTTGTATGCTGCTAAGTCAGAGGTCTCAGCTTGCCCCACGCTTCAAACAGTTCATTGGTGTTGCCTGATTGATAGAGATTGTGTAACCGCCGGAATACCGCTTCATCATAATCAAAGATATCCTTCTTGGGCCATCCGATCCATCTAGGAATGCCCCTCCCAGCCCGCCAGGATTGGTATCCACTCTCGCTTACCACCATAATTCCACCATTGCTCCGCTTGGCAACGTATCGAAGTACCGGTTCTTGTCCGTAAGCCCTCAATACGGCCATTTTGAAGGGCGCTGGACGGGAGGACAAACTGTCTTTCATGCTATGCTCTTTTTATTTTGACAGGACAAACTTAAATATGTGACAAATAGAGCACGTTAATTTTGTCCTCTGGAGGGCACCATGGAAAAAGACAAACCCACAACCGCTTCAGTCAAATACCCCTACGTTTCCTTCGCTACTTTCGGCAGTGCCTTGGTCGCACTGGCAGACCTTGGCATACCTCCCACGATAGATCGAAGTGTCTTGAGCCAATTCTCAGGAGCCAATAAAGGCCTATTGTTACAGGTGTTCAGGCACCTCGGACTTACGAACTCCAAAGATGAATCCCAGGAAGTATTTCTTGCATACGCGAAGGCTGATCCTGAAAAACGAAAGGCCATTCTTGCTGGCCTCCTCAAGCAGCATTATCCAGAACAAATGAAAGTTCTCGCTACTGGGACAATTCAAAATCTCAAAGACACATTCAATAATACATCTGTCGAGGCAAGTGTCAAGAGTAAATGTATCACTTTCTTCCTGCAAACTGTAAAAGAGTCGGGCTTGCCGATTTCAGGCCATATTCTGAAGGGCGCACGTGGTACCCGCGGTCCTCGGAAGGAAGGAACCAAAAAGTCCAAAAACGGTAAGAGCAATACGAGTCCACGTGATGCAGCAGATGGGGACGATAGCTCAATGGATGAAATCAAGCTTCAGAAGGGCATGGCTCGTGTGAGGATTGCGGTAGGCATCAATAAGGAATGGGCCATTAGTATGCCGGAAAACTACACAAAAGATGAATTGGAGCGTTTCCTTAAGGTAGTCCAGATTACGCTTGATAAACCCAAATAGGGAGGGCTTGACGATGAACAGAACCATATTAGCCTCCGCGATCCTGCTCACCGACTCGAGGGGCAATAACAGCAAGGGCCGTCCCTTCTCGCCGTAGGAAGCAGGGGGACGGCCCTTGGTGGGCCCCAAACACGGGTTGATTATCCACTAGGCTGCTCAGTTTTGCAAGATGGCTTCATGAAATGTGCACTTGAAAATGCTTGAGCGCTCAAGCATAATACCTCCATACAAACGGAGGGAGCCATGAACAAATTGACGCAGGCCAAACGAGTTCAAATAATCTCAGGATTAGTTGAGGGGAATAGCGTTCGCGCTACCTGTCGCATGACGGGCGCATGCAAGAAAGCTGTCCTGAAACTCTTGGTTGATCTCGGCACCGCCTGTGCGCGATATCAGGATGAGCATCTGAGGAACCTGCCCTGTAAGCGGATTCAATGTGACGAGATATGGTCGTTCTGCTATGCGAAGGAAAAGAATGTACCGGAAGAGTTCAAGGGGAAGCTTGGCTTCGGTGATGTCTGGACATGGACGGCCCTTTGCGCGGATACGAAACTCATCCCGTGCTGGACCGTCGGGAATCGGAGCGGGGCCACCGCCAAAAAATTTATCGATGATTTGGCTACTCGCGTGCAGCATCGCATCCAGCTCACCACTGACGGATACCATGTCTATCTCTCGGCTGTAGATGGCGCGTTTGGCAGTGACATTGATTACGCGATGCTGGACAAGATCTATGCGAATCGTTCCAAGAAAGATACCCAGCGGTATAGTCCGGCGGAATGTTGTGGTACGCGAAAGATCACATTCATGGGCAATCCCGATCCGGCTCATGTATCTACAAGTTTTGTCGAGAGGCAAAACCTGAATATGAGAATGAGTATGCGGCGGATGACGCGGTTGACCAATGGATTCAGCAAGAAGATCGAAAATCAGGCTCATGCTGTGGCTTTACACTTCATGCATTATAATTTTGCCAGGATTCACCAAACACTCCGAGTCACCCAAGCCATGGAGGCGGGAATCGCCGATCACGCATGGACATTGGAGGAAATCGTTGGTTTGCTTGATTGATTGAAAGGGACCCACTGCCCGCCTTTTCACCACGTTGACAGGTTTCTTTCCCGTCTGTTACCCTAATCGGTCAATTTTACGACCACTTACGTTTATCTTTCTCACCGCTGCAGGTGGGAAAATAGGAGCCGCGACTCCAGTGGGCCGAGGCCTGATTTCCGAAGAAGTGATCAATCAAGTCAGAGATCGGGCTGATATAGCCGAGGTAGTCGGACATCACGTAAGCCTGACTCGGGCCGGCCAGAACTTGAAAGGTCTCTGTCCCTTCCATCAGGAAAAATCGCCCTCCTTTACGGTCAGTCCCTCCCGCCAGATCTTTCATTGTTTCGGATGCGGCGCGGGCGGCAACGTGTTTACGTTTCTGATGCGGATCACCGGCGCGAATTTTCCTGAGACGGTCCGTGAGCTCGGACAGAAATTTGGGATTGACGTGCCGGACAGCGCGCCGAGCACGGGGCCTCACGCGGCACAGGCGAGTCGCCTTGAACCGCTCAATCGGACGGTGACGGCGTGGTTTCAACAGAATTTGCGGGATGGGGTGACTGGTGCGACGGCGCGGGACTATTTGGCCAGCCGAGGCATTCACGCTGGGACGATCGATCGATTTGAAATTGGCTGTGCACCGACAGAGTGGGACGGGCTCATCAAGGCGCTGAGCAAGCAAGATTTTTCACAGAGTGATTTAGCCGCTGCAGGATTGACGGTGGCGCGCGAACATGCGTCCGGGGCATACGATCGCTTTCGCACCCGCGTGATGTTTCCTATCACGGATTTGCGTAAGCGGGTCGTCGGTTTTGGCGGGCGTATCCTCGGCGAGGGGACTCCAAAGTACCTGAATTCGCCGGATACTCCCTTATTTAAAAAGGGTCAGACGCTTTACGCGTTGGATCTTGCACGTGAAGCAATCGCCCGGCTGAAGACCGTGATCGTGGTGGAAGGGTACTTCGATGCGGTGGCGCTTCACCAAGCCGGGCTGACCCATACAGTTGCTACGCTGGGGACGGCACTGACGGCGGAGCATATTCAGGTGTTGAGACGGTTTGCCTCGAAGGTTGTGCTGTTGTTCGATCCGGACCAGGCCGGGGTTCGTGCCGCACTGCGAGGGCTCGATCTGTTTGTGAACAGCGGGATCGGTGTGAAAGTCGTCACCTTGCCGGCTGGAGAGGACCCCGATACCTATATACGGAAGGAAGGGCCAGAGGCCTTCACTCGGTTGGAAGAAAAGGCTCCGAGCCTCTTGGATTTTGCCCTTGAGCATAGTTTGAGCACAGCGGAGTCCAGTACGATCGAAGGGCGTATCCGCAGCGTGGACGATGTGCTGAGGATTCTGCAGAAGAGCGAGCATCCGATCGAACGAGAGGAACGGATTCGCGTGGTCGCCGAGCGACTGGGGATTAGCCAGCAACGATTGATTGAGCGTTATCCGGCGTTGGTACAGTCGGAGGAACGCCGACCTGCGGCCGCTCAATCGGCCAACCCCACACCGGCGACGTTCAAGGGTGTGAGCGAAGAGCGGGATCTGGTGTATTTGCTGCTGCATGGGCACCTGACGTCCGCCGATGTGCAACGACTACGGCCCGAGGCCTTTTCCGTTCCGGCCTGTCGGTCCCTCGTTGAGGCGGCGCTGAGTCGCCTTGATCCTGACGGTCGAGTCGGGGTTAGGTTGTTATTGGATGCGGTGGCCGATCATCCGGATTGTGGGTCGCTGGCGACCGAGCTGTCCATGAGGGAAGACCATTTTGACGACGTGAGGGCCCACGTCGCCGGGTGTTTAGAGACGTTGGATCGAAAGCAGGCCGAGGCCGTGTTTCGAAATCTGATCGCGCAACTCAAGGCGGCTGAACGAGAAGGCCGTGTGGAGGATGCGCGGATGCTGAACGCACAAGTGAATGAATTGCGAATGCAAAAGGCGGGTCGGCCTTCTACCGGGATGTTGTCTTTAGTGAAGGAGTAGTCATGGCGAAACCAGAGTTGCTCGGCGAAGTGAAGAAGCTTATCTCAATGGGGAAAGAGAAGGGCTTTTTGACTTACGACGAGCTGAATAGCACGTTGCCTGCGGAAGTGGTGTCCTCCGAGCAGTTCGGCAGCATCATGACGATGTTCGGTGAAATGGACATCGAGATTGTCGATGCGCCCGAAGGGGAACGCATTAGGAAAGCTCGAGACACCGAGGAGGCTAGTGAGGAAGCCGAGGAAGCTGACGTCGAAGCCGGTGCTGGTGCCGGGGAAGAGAATGAGAAGGAGGAAAAGGAAGAGAAAGAGATCGATTTAACTCCCGGCGCACTCAGCCGGACTGATGACCCGGTCCGACTCTATCTCAAAGAGATGGGAAGTGTAGCGCTGTTGAGTCGTGAGGGAGAAATCGAGATCGCGAAACGCATCGAAGAGGGGAAGAAGGACATCGCCTCGGTCATCTATGGGATGCCGATGACGATTGAGTTTGTCCTCGCACTGTGCGATCAGCTCAAGAACGGGACCATCGACGTGCGTGAGATCGTCCCGATCGTCGAGACCGAAGAGGAATTCGAGGAAGAACAAATCCAGCGGGACTATGAAGATCTTCGGGTCAAGACGCTCGAAGGACTGAACTCTGTCCGGAAGATCTCGACTTCGCTCAAGAGTCTCTATGAAGTTGCCCGGCATGCCAATAGTGATCTCGCCAAACAGAAGAAGATTAAGAAGCAGATCGATACGATTCGCGATCAGGTCGTGGAGAGGATGGAGTCTGTCAACCTGCATGGCGTGCTGAAGGATCGGATGGTGCAGCGTGTCAGGGAGTTGGCGATTCAGATCCGTACGGCGGAGCGGGAGATCGTCAGTTGCCAGCGGCGACTTGGAATCAGCGGTGAGGCCGGTACTGAGGCACTCAAGAAACTCTGCCGCGAACGGAAGAGCTTCCTCGCCGTCAAACGCAAGACGAGCTGCTCAGAGGAGGCCCTTACCGAGATTAAAAAAATCTACCAAGCCGCGAGGAGCCGGATTCGACAACTTGAGACTGAAGAGGCCCTCGTGTCTGGGGAAGAGATCAAGGATGCGGTCAAGCATCTGGATGTGGCGGAGGAAAAGGTCAAGCGTGGGAAAGCCGAGTTGGTCGAGGCGAATCTTCGTCTCGTCGTCAGTATTGCCAAGAAGTACACGAACCGCGGTCTCCAGTTCCTTGACTTGATCCAGGAAGGCAATATTGGCCTGATGAAGGCCGTCGATAAGTTCGAGTACAAGCGCGGCTACAAGTTCAGTACCTATGCCACCTGGTGGATCCGCCAGGCGATTACCCGCGCGATCGCCGATCAAGCCCGGACAATCCGAATTCCCGTGCATATGATCGAGACGATCAACAAGCTGATCAGAACCTCCCGCCATCTAGTCCAGAAACTCGGACGCGAACCGACGCCCGAGGAAATTGCCGAACGCATGGATCTGCCACTCGACAAAGTGCGGAAGATTTTGAAAATCGCGCGCGAGCCAATTTCTCTGGAGACCCCGATCGGTGAGGAAGAAGACAGCCATTTAGGTGACTTTATTGAGGACAAGAAGGCGGTTTCTCCTCTGGAGGCAGCGATCCGGTACGATCTCCAGCGCCAGATCAACAGCGCATTGGAAACGCTCACGCCAAGGGAAGAGAAGGTGTTGCGGAAGCGGTTCGGCATCGGCGAAGCCACGGACCATACCCTCGAAGAAGTCGGTCAGGATTTCGAAGTGACCCGCGAACGTATCCGGCAGATCGAGGCCAAGGCCTTGCGCAAGCTGCGTCATCCGAGTCGGAGCAAGAAGCTACGCAGCTTCGTGGAAAGTCTATGATGCTCTATGGAGTGTTCATAGGGATTTGACTCCGTCCCCTGGGCAGCATAAAATCAGCTGTTCGTGTCTGCGGGTCAGGCGCGAGAGATTCATCCGCCTGATCGGGCCCATAGCTCAGGTGGTTAGAGCGGCTGACTCATAATCAGCTGGTCCTAGGTTCAAGTCCTAGTGGGCCCACCAGCATGGAAGCGGCATGTATAGGGCAAGACCGTTGGTCGGAGCAACATCTATAGGAGTGCGTTGAACCAGAATCTTTCCCCCCTTATCGAGCTGCAGAAGTTAGATCTCCGCATCGCGGAGATCAAGGACCGGCGCCGAAAAATCCCAGAGCGGCTCCAATCAGTTGAAGCCACGCTTCGAGAAGCCCAGCAGCTCCATCAACAGACCAGTGCCTCC
This sequence comes from Nitrospiraceae bacterium, assembly GCA_036004925.1. GTDB lineage: Bacteria > Nitrospirota > Nitrospiria > Nitrospirales > Nitrospiraceae > Palsa-1315. The sequence continues at coordinate 54,694 of DASYRC010000006.1, forward strand.
GTGGAGATTTTCATTAAGGAACGGCGGTCGCACGAACAAGATCTCGAAGCGCATGAAGCGCACACTGAGAAAATGAAGTCGCGGCTGTCCGAGTTGAAGTCTAATAAGGAATATCAAGCGCATCTCTTCGAGATCGAGGTCGCCAACAAGAAGAAAGGGGATATCGAGGAGAAGATTTTGCTGTGTATGGAGAAGATCGAACAACTCCAGCGCACGGCGAGAGAAGCGCAAGAGAAGCTCGGCGCGATCGAAAAGGCCTTTAGGCAGGAAAAACAGGCACTTGACGAACTGGAGCGCACATTCTCAACTGAGTTGGCCGATCTCGAAGCGCAACAGCAAGCCCGGTCGGCTCATGTCGAGAAGGGACTCCTCAGCCGCTATAACACGATCAAGGCGGCGCGGAAGGATCAACCGCTCGCTGAGATCAAAGAGGGGATCTGTTCCGGATGCCGTCTTCAACTTCCTCCGCAACTGATTACAGAAGTGAAACGCTCGCAAGATCTCCACACCTGTCCCTATTGCCGTCGGATGCTTTACTGGGATGGACAAATTCCTGTCGAAACAACGCCAGGCCCCGATCTTGATAAGACGTCGGCCCTTGAGATTGGCGAGTCGGTCTAGTCTGTTTTCCCCAAAACAGCCTGAGTCGTTTTGAAGTGTAATTTGGCGACCGACACCAGCCGTTCCTCTCCATGCTTCTTCACGATCATGCGTCCGGCCAGTACAACGGCGGGTGATGCGCCTTTGGGTAACGTCGTGCCGCTCTCATCCGAGAGATGTTTCAATCGGAGGAGGAATTCCGCACGTGCCAGGATGGAGGCTGCGGCCACGGCCAAATCGGATTCGGCCTTATGCCGTTGTTCTAATACGATCGTGCGCCCTTTCTCCTGCAGGGCATTCAGAATCAACCGCTCGTCCCCAAACTGATCCGCGATCGCGCGCCTGCATGAAACCTTTTCCAGCAAAGTCTCCAGGGCCTTGGCATGTCCCCATGCCAGCAGGCGATTCAAGTTCCGGATCTTCGCGTACAGTTCATTGTATCGTTGCGGGCCAATCGCAATAATGCTGTGAGGACATATCATCCGGATGTCGGATGCTATGTCGAGAATACGGCCATCGGAGATTTTCTTGCTGTCCCGGACCTTCATGAGGGTCAGCTCTCCCTGCGTGGTGGCGTCGACGAAGACGGCGGCGATGACCAGAGGACCAAAATAGTCTCCCTTGCCAGATTCATCGATGCCGATGCGTTCGATGGAGGTGTGTGGCGTCTTGTTGGTCACAGGCAAATGGCTTTAGTAGAAAATCTCAGAGCGGCGCGGTAATCTAACAGACAGATCTGGGGCGGTCAATTTCGTCGGAGTCGACAGAATCGAATCGAGAAGGGGAGGTCGTTCGATGCGTACAGTGAAACAGCGTTCACAGTCGGCGTTCATTATGGTGATGAGTGTGGCGCTTGTCTCGCTGGTGGGGTGCGAAACCAATCCATACACAGGACGGTCGCAGTTGCTCATGACCTCCGTGTCGCAAGAAATACAAATGGGTGCGCAAGCTTACAATCAGGTCAAGAGTGACCCCAAGATGCGGCCGTCGCAAGATCCGCGCGAGATCGAACCGGTCAAGCGCGTGGCGGCCCGCATCGTCGAAGCGGCCAAGCGTTCGAAGTATGCCGAGATGGCGAACCAGTTTCAGTGGGAAGTGACGGTCATCAAAGACGACAAGACGGCCAACGCCTTCGCGCTGCCTGGCGGCAAGATGGCGGTGTATACCGGCATCTTTCCCATGGCCAAGACTGAAGCAGGGCTGGCCGCCGTTATGGGGCATGAAGTCGTCCATGCCTTGGCCCGACACGGTGCCGAACGGATGAGCCAAGGCCAGCTGACGAACGCTACGCTGCAAGTTGTCGGCGCAGCAGCAGGGGCGTCGGGCGGTGGTGGGATGTTAGGGCAAGCGGCCATGGCAGCGCTCGGCGTCGGTGCGGAGGTGGGCGTATTGCTCCCATTCAGCCGAAAGCATGAATCGGAAGCGGATTATGTTGGGATTCTGCTCGCGGCAGACGCTGGCTATGACCCGCGCGAATCGGTAGCCCTGTGGGAACGGATGGGGCGGATGTCCGGCGGCGGCCCACCGTCAGAGTTTATGTCTACGCACCCAAGCCACGAGACCCGCATCACCCAGCTGAAAAAGTGGATGCCGGAGGCCATGGCTATTTACCAGACCACGCAGCCGGTTCCCGCGGCGCTCTTGCCGGCCGTGCAATAGGCCGAGGCATTTGTGGTGCACCCTTGAAAGCGCGCACATTCAGTCCTATAGTACTGCTGCGCGAGGGAGAAGACTGGGTGATCGCTCGTGGCAGCGATGCTGCGAGAGGAAAGTCCGGACTTCATGGGCAGGGCACTGGGTAATTCCCAGGCGGAGCGATCCGACACCAGCACCACAGAGAACAGACCGCCGATGGCCAAGGCGATGGGACCTCAATCGAGTCGCTGCGGATCAGGTAAGGGTTAAACGGTGGGGTAAGAGCCCACCGCGGTGGTGGCGACATCACCGGCAGGGTAAGCGTTGCCCGATGCAAGGCCAAATAGGAAGACACCTGTCGGCGTTCTTCGGATCGCCGGCAACCGGCTGGCCCGGCCGAGGTCTTCGGGTAGGTCGCTTGAGGTTCGAGGTAACTCGGATCCCAGAGAAATGATCACCCCCGTTTGGGAGCAAATCCCATGCGGGACAGAATCCGGCTTATAGGTCGTCTCCATCGCGCTTTTTTTATTGCTCGACGTAACTCGCCTTCCGTCACTTTCCCAGCCAAGTGTTCGACCTCGTCGAGCAAGACGACCGGAACTCTTGCTCCATAGCGTTCCGTCAAGACGCTGTCACCGTCGATATACACTTTGCTCACTTCGATGTGTAGTTCTGACTGAAGATGCAACGCGATTCGGTAAACGACTCCACAGAGATGGCAATCTTCACGAGAGAGGATGGTCACACGGAGAGGTATGCTCATGGAGACGCGACTCAGGGCCAACGAGATGGAGCGTGGAGGGTACCACGTGGAGAAGGGGACTGTCAGGGAAGGAGGCTCCCAGAGCTGCCCTACTATTGACGGGTGGAAACACGTGGTGCTAGGATCAACTTAAGATCAACCATCTTTCCCCCTGATTTTTCAGAACGTTCTGTGTGATCGAGGGAGTCGTGTCTGGTCCAATGGGACGAGACGCGGCTTAACGCATTCTCCTGATTCCGCTACCGGTTTCTGACTGGTAGTATGGATGGAGGTTCTGTCATGAAGCTCACAGGTGCTGAGATTCTCGTCGAATGCCTCAAACGGGAAGGCGTCAAGACGATTTTTGCGCTTCCCGGTGGTGTCGTTCTCAAGATTTTCGACATGCTTCATCAGCAGAATGATATTGAAGTGATCCTCACCCGCCATGAACAGGGGGCGGGCCATATGGCGGAAGGCTATGCCAAGGCGACCGGTAAAGCCGGGGTGTGCCTTGTGACCTCAGGACCCGGCATGACGAACGTCATTACGGCGTTGGCGGATGCCTACATGGACTCCGTGCCGCTGGTCTGTTTTAGCGGACAAGTCCCTACCAGCCTGATTGGGAACGATGCATTCCAAGAGGCAGACAATATCGGCTTGAGCCGCCCCTGCACCAAGTATAACTTTCTTGTGAAAAATGTTGCCGAGTTGGCGACGACGATCAAAGAAGCCTTCTACATTGCGACGACGGGGCGTCCAGGCCCGGTGCTGGTGGATATTCCGAAAGACGTATCCATGGATAAGGCGGAATTTACCTACCCGAGTTCCGTCTCTATTCGTAGCTACAATCCAGTGTATGAAGGAAATAAGTGGCAGATCAAGCAGGCGGCTGAGGCCATGACGAAGGCTAAGAAGCCGGTGCTGTATGTCGGCGGCGGTGTCATCTTCTCGGGTGCGTCGCAAGAATTGATGGAGTTGGCTGAACTGACTCATATGCCGGTCGACATGACGTTAATGGGGCTTGGGGCTTTCCCTGGCCAGCATCCGCAATCTATGGGCATGCTGGGCATGCATGGGACCTATTGGGCGAATATGGTCATGCACTATTCCGATCTTGTCGTGGCCATCGGTGCACGGTTTGACGATCGTGTCACCGGAAAGGTGTCAGAATTTTGTCCACACGCCAAGGTCATTCACATCGATATCGATCCGACCTCGATTCGGAAAAATGTCAATGTCGACATTCCGATTGTCGGCGACTGCAAGATGGTGCTTCGTGAAATGGTTCAGATTCTTCGTGCCACGGTGAACGGCGATCAGAAGGAACTGCGGAAGCCCTGGTGGAATCAGATTCGCGAATGGCAACAGGCTCATCCTCTCGCATATCAACAAGAAGTAGATGGGCCGATCAAACCGCAACATGTCATCAGGCGGCTCTATGATCTCACGAAAGATCGGGACCCGATCGTTTCGACCGATGTCGGGCAGCACCAGATGTGGGCGGCCCAGTACTTTAAGTTGGCGAAGCCGAATCGCTGGTTGACTTCAGGGGGACTTGGGACCATGGGGTTCGGATTTCCCGCTGCCATGGGGGCGCAGGCCGCATTTCCCGGGCGACTGGTCCTCTGCATCGCGGGCGACGGTAGTATCCAGATGAATATGCAAGAAATGGCGACGGCAGTGGTGCATAAGCTGCCAGTCAAGATTATCGTGATTAATAACCGATTCCACGGGATGGTCCGGCAATGGCAGGACCTCTTCTACGAAGGTCGGTATGCCTCGAGTTATCTGGAGACGACGCCGGACTTTGTCAAGTTGGCGGAGGCTTACGGAGCGGTCGGGCTCAGGGCGAGCAAGCCATCTGAGATCGATGCCGTCCTCAAGGAAGCGATTGCGGTGAATAAACCGGTCATCGTCGATGTGCCGACGTATCCGTATGAAAACGTCTATCCCATGATTCCCGCGGGTGGCTGCAACCATGAGATGATTTTGGAAGATCCGCCAGCCTTGAAAAGTAAGCAGTCTGGAGCGGGGCAGGTGGCTCCGAAAGATTCTGACACGATCCTCACGGCCTAACCGACGGCGTCGGGGGTCATATTGAGTATGGAACACATTATTTCAATAACTGTGGAGAATAAGTTTGGTTCCTTGTCTCGGGTCGCTGGCCTATTTAGCGGTCGGGGGTTCAATATCGAAAGTCTCTCTGTGGCGCCGACGCTCGACCCGTCCATGTCGCAGATGACCATTGTCACGTCTGGAGACGAGCGGATCATCGAGCAGATCGTGAAACAGCTCAATAAATTGATCGACGTCATTAAGGTCGTGGATCTAAACGAGAGCGATTTTGTCTCGCGGGAGACGGCGCTCATTAAGGTGCATACGCGGCCGGAAGATCGCGCTGAAGCGTTGCGGATCGCCGATATTTTCCGGGCCAACGTCATCGATTCCACGCCGACGACGTATACGATCGAGGTGACCGGAGATCCACGAAAAATTGAAGCGATCATCAACCTGCTGCAGCCCCTCGGAATTAAAGAGCTCACACGTACGGGACGGGTTGCGGTTGCCCGCGAGTCGATTCGGTCAACAGGGGTACAGGCGAAAAAGATTGCCCGCGAATAGTCTCTACCGGGTTCATCATTCACATCAGTTCAGCAGAGCGAACACCGTTGTTACCCAGGAGTAATCGATGAAGATCTACTACGACAAAGATGCCGATATTCAACAGATCAGGAACAAGAAAGTTGCGGTGATCGGCTATGGCAGTCAGGGCCACGCCCATGCGCTCAACATGAAGGAGAGCGGAGTGAGCGTTGTCATTGGGTTGCGCGAAGGCGCCTCTTGGAAGAAGGCGGAGCAAAGCGGACTGAAAGTCATGCCAGTGGCCGATGCCGTCAAAGTGTCTGATGTCGTCATGATTCTCGCGCCTGACGAAGCGCAAGCGGCCATCTATCGGGAGGACATTGCCCCGAATCTGAAGCCGGGTTCCTCTCTCGCGTTTGGCCATGGTTTCAACATTCATTTTGGACAAATTGTGCCCCCGCCCACGATCAATGTGTTCATGGTCGCGCCTAAAGGACCGGGCCATCTTGTTCGATCGGAATATACGAAAGGCAGCGGGGTGCCGTGTCTGCTCGCGATCCATCAGGATCCAAGCGGAACGACCAAGCAGGTAGGCCTTGCCTATGCCAGTGCGATTGGGGGCGGGCGGGCTGGTGTGATCGAGACAAACTTTCGGGAAGAAACCGAGACGGATCTCTTCGGCGAGCAGGTCGTCCTCTGCGGAGGCCTCACGTCCCTCATCCAGGCCGGGTACGAGACGCTCGTGGAAGCCGGCTACTCCCCGGAGATGGCCTATTTCGAGTGCTTGCATGAGGTAAAATTGATTGTGGATTTGATCTATCAGGGCGGCATTGCCAACATGCGGTATTCCATCAGTACGACGGCCAAGTACGGTGATATTACTCGCGGTCCTCGGATTGTGACGGAGCAGACGAAGCAGGAAATGAAGAAGATCCTGGGCGAAATTCAGCAAGGCCAGTTCGCCAAAGAGTGGGTTTTGGAGAATCAGGCGAACCGTCCGGTCTACAATGCACTGCTGGCTAAAGGTGAAGCCCATCCCATCGAAGAGGTTGGGGGCCGGCTGCGAGCAATGATGCCCTGGCTGAAGAAGGACCAACTGGTCGATAAGAACAAAAACTGAGGAGTGAAAACTCTGTGGCAGATCGCGCCGTCGGCATCCCTTTTGCCAAAGAAGGAATTCCTTTCATCGGGGCTGCTGCCGGCGTTACACTATTAGCAGGCTGGCTGGGCTGGACCATTGCGGCGGTCGGGGCGGCGATTCTGACGCTCTTCGTCTCATGGTTCTTTCGCAATCCCTCCCGGGTGGTCCCTCAGGGGCCTGGTCTTGTCGTGGCGTCCGGTGACGGGACAGTCATCGCCATCGAAGAAGAGTTCGAGCCACGATTCATTAAGGATCACAGCATTCGACTCACTATCTTCTTGAACGTGTTCGATGTGCACATTAATCGGATTCCCTGTGAAGGGGTCGTCGAGGAGGTACAGTATCAGCCGGGTTTATTCCTCATGGCCAGCAGGCCGGATGCGACTTTGAGGAACGAGCAAAATGCCTTGATGATTCGGACGGTGCAAGGCGCAAAGGTGCTTTGTGTACAGGTGGCCGGGTTGATTGCCAGACGCATTGTTTGTTGGATCTCATCGGGAGATCGGGCCGTGCGCGGTGAACGATTCGGCTTGATTCGATTCGGGTCGCGGATGGATACGTTTCTTCCTGTCGGGACGGCTATAAAAGTTGCAGTCGGCGATCGAGTCAAAGGTGGAGAGACCATCCTGGGGGAATTGCGATGAAAACCACGGGACTTCGTCAATCATTCGGAAGGGATGGGAAGCGGCGCAAAGCCGCCATGCACCTGATTCCGAATCTTTTTACGACAGGGAATCTATTGTGCGGCGTGTTTTCGATGCTGTCGGTGTTCAATGCGGACTACATGGTCGCAGCGGTCGCAATCCTGGTGGCGATGATCTTCGACGTGCTAGATGGAAAGTCCGCACGGTTGACGAACAGCACCAGCCATTTCGGCCTCGAATACGACTCGTTATCTGACGTGGTGTCGTTCGGGGTTGCTCCCGGCCTCTTGATTTATTCCTGGGCGCTGAGCGGACAGGGTACGTTTGGTGTGGCGGTGATGTTCGCCTATGTGGCGATGGGTGCGGTTCGGTTGGCTAGGTTTAATTCGACTGCAGGCGTGTCGGACGGCAAGTACTTTACTGGATTGGCTATTCCTGCAGCGGCAGGGGTCGTGGCGTCACTCGTGATTTTTGACCACTATAGCGTCAGGATTGGAACGGAAGTGAAGCCCCTCCTCGTCCTGATTATCACGTTGACCCTTTCGTTCTTGATGGTGAGCACCATCAAGTATCGGAGTTTTAAGGACATGAAGTTCAGCGGCGGTCGACACATTACCTATCTCGTATGGGGAATTTTGGCGCTCATGCTCGTAGCCGCCTGGCCCCAAGTTATGCTATTTGTCATCTTTGCCGGGTACGCCTTGCTCGGTCCGGCAGAACGGCTCGTCGTACTTCTGTCCAAGATGACCGGGAAGCGTCCGTCGCCCAAGACCGAGCAGTCGGTGATTGAATCGAAATTCTAATGGCTTCGACGAGGAGTAGTACGCGATTCGCACAGCAAAGAGAGAGAGCTGGTGAATGGTGCAAACCAGCCTGCGCGGCGCCGAACTCGCCTCTGAGCCAGAATCCGTGAAACCCGAGTAATGGATTCCGCCTCGCCCCCGTGACAGGGCATAATGAAGGGCTATGGACCGCGCACGTTGTTCATGGCTAAATCAGGGTGGTACCACGGGGCTTCTCAAGCTTCCGTCCCTGGGCGTGGGGATGGAGGCTTTTTTTATTTGAGATTGCTGAGAATGATTTCCCGCAGCGTTCTCGGTCGCGTGCCTCCCCGCGACGTACCCGTAGGGTACGTCGCGGTCATCCCGCTTCCTGTGGCCTTGCTGGAAGACATTTTGAGCAGTCTCACAAGATTAGGAGAGGTGAAATCATGACACGGATGATACGAATCTTTGATACGACCCTACGTGATGGAGAGCAATCTCCAGGGGCCAGCATGAATGTGGAAGAGAAAATCATGGTGGCGAAGCAGCTGGCACGTTTGGGGGTCGATATCATCGAGGCAGGATTTGCCTTTAGCTCACACGGGGATTTTGAAGCGGTGCGGCGAATCGCACAGGAAGTCGAGGGACCGACGATTTGCAGCTTGGCTCGGGCTCGTCCGGAGGATATCGATCGAGCCTGGGAAGCATTGAAGGGGGCCCCGAAGATCCGCATTCATACGTTTCTCTCGACCTCGGATATCCACTTAAAGCACCAGTTCAGAATGACGCGTGACGAGGCGAAGAGGCGCGCGGTCGAGATGGTGCAACGGGCGAGGAGCTATGTGGACGATGTGGAGTTTTCGCCTATGGATGCCAGTCGTTCCGATCCTGCTTATCTCTATGAGGTGATCGAGGCGGTGATTGCCGCGGGAGCTGGGACGATTAATATTCCTGATACGGTCGGCTATGCGGTTCCGCAGGAGTTCGGCATGCTCATTCGTGGAATTCGTGAGCAGGTGCCAAACAGTGCGAAGGCGGTGATCTCCGTCCATTGCCACAACGACCTGGGCATGGCCGTGGGGAACAGCTTGGCGGCGGTGTTTGAAGGGGCCGGCCAAGTCGAGTGCACGATCAATGGGATTGGTGAGCGGGCAGGGAATACCGCATTGGAAGAAATTGTCATGGGGCTTCGGACCAGGAAAGATTTCTATCAAGCAGACACGAGGATTCACGCCGAAGAGATCTCGAAGACAAGCCGATTGGTCAGCAAGATTACCGGCATGGTGGTCCAGCCGAACAAGGCGATCGTCGGGGCGAACGCCTTCGCCCATACGTCCGGCATTCACCAAGACGGCCTGCTGAAGGACAAGACGACGTATGAAATCATGCGGCCGGAGTCGATTGGGCTGGTTGAGAGCAAGATGGTTATGGGGAAGCTCTCAGGCCGGCATGCGTTTCGCCAGCGGCTTGAGGCGTTAGGGTATACGCTCTCAGACGAGGAGGTAAACCATGCGTTCGAGCGGTTCAAGAAGTTGGCCGATCAAAAGAAGGAGATCTACGAAGAGGATCTCGAAGTCATTGTCTCCGAAGAGTTGGCCAAAATGCCCGATCGTATCACCTTGAAATCGTTCCATGTGGCCAGCGGGACTGATCGGGTGCCAACCGCCACGGTCGAGCTCGAGATCGACGGACGATCGATCTCGCAGACCGGGATAGGCGATGGACCGGTTGATGCGGTCTATCGGACGATTGCCGCAATCACGCAGACCAAGAGCACGCTCCTCATGTATGTCGTGAAGGCGATTACCGGTGGGACTGATGCCCAGGGTGAAGTCTCGGTCCGGGTTCAAGAAGTTGGACACACCGTTTCAGGCCATGGAGCTGATACGGATATCATCATGGCCTCGGCGCGGGCCTATCTCAATGCTCTAAATAAGTTGTCGTACTTGGCAGGAAAACAGGCGCAGGGCGAGCAGAGGGTGAACTTGATTTAGGGAAAGTGACCACGGTAGAGTCACCAGCCCCGGTCTGGAACCGGGAATGTATCGTTGGCTGTGAGGTACTCCGTGGTTCATGTCACCCTGGTAGATCGGCCGGAGTTTCTGGCCGGCGATCATACCGTCCTGCGGGAGCTGCTGCATCCGGCGAAACAACCGCTCGCCCTTGGGTATAGTGTGGCGCATGGGACCTTGGCTCCCGGCGTTCGGTCGAAATGGCACAGGCTGACGTCTTCAGAGGTCTACTACATTATCGCTGGTCGGGGACGGTTGACCGTAGACGACTCGGTCGTCGCGGTGGAACCAGGCTCCGTTATCTATGTGCCGCCGGGAGGCAAGCAGTCGCTCGAAAATAGCGGGCCCGCCGTCATCGAGTTCCTCTGTTTGGTCGATCCCGCTTGGCGATCAGAGGATGAGGACATGCTGGAATAGAGCCTTGTGCTGTCATAACTCACAAAGAGGGAGCGTGGTCTGTGAAGGCGAGGATTGCCGTACTAGCCGGTGATGGAGTGGGTCGGGAGATTGTCCCTGAAGCCGTGAAGGTGCTGAAGGCTGTGGCCGAGGAGTTCGAGCACACGTTCGAGTTTCTGTCCGGTGATGTCGGTGGGCAGGCCATCGACAAAGTGGGCGTCCCGCTCCCTCAGGAAACACTGACCCTGGCCAAGCAGAGCGATGCCGTCTTGCTCGGCGCGGTAGGCGGTCCTAAGTGGGACCGGCTGGAGTATAGCTTGCGTCCGGAACGCGCGCTCTTGGGCTTGCGAGAGCACCTGGGCCTCTACGCGAATTTACGCCCGGCGAAGTTGTATTCAGTATTGGCTGATGCCTCCACACTGAAACGCGAGGTGATCGAGGGGATCGACATCCTCGTCATTCGTGAACTGACCGGCGGCATCTATTTCGGGAAACCCAAAGGTATAGAGAAGTTGCCGAACGGGAGCGAGCGAGGATTCAACACCGAAGTCTATACCACTGAAGAAATCCGACGCATTGCGAAAGTGGCGTTCGAGGCGGCGAGAAAACGCCGAAAAAAAGTGATGTCTGTCGATAAAGCGAACGTTCTGGAGTCATCCGAGCTGTGGCGTCGTGTTGTCATCGAGACCCATAAGGCCTATTCGGATGTAGAGTTGAGCCATATCTACGTCGACAATGCGGCGATGCAGCTCGTGCGCAATCCTCGACAATTCGATGTGATGCTCTGCAACAATATGTTCGGTGACATCCTGAGTGATGAAGCCGCGATGTTGACCGGGTCCATCGGCATGTTGCCGTCGGCCAGTATTGGCGCGCAGGTTGGACTGTTTGAGCCGATTCACGGCAGCGCGCCGGACATTGCCGGGAAGAATGTGGCGAATCCTATTGCGACGATTGCCTCGGCCGCCATGATGCTGTCCTATTCGTTCAAGTTGGATAAGGCAGCAGCAGCCATCGAGCAGGCGATCATGAAAACCCTCGATCTTGGCTATCGCACGAAAGATATTCATAGTCCGGGTACTCGCCTTGTCAATACGACAGAAATGGGTGAGGCCATCCTGAGAAATCTGAACTAGGCAAGATGGTTGAGGCAAATGATTACAGGTCTCAAAGCTGGATTCATCCAGACCGTTGCCGGTACCGGAGCCCCTCGTTGGTCCGGTGATGGAGCTGGGGCCCTTGCTGCTTGTCTGAATGAGCCCAAGAGTCTCACTTTCGATACAGAAGGTAACCTGTTCATTGCCGACTCTGAGAACCACGTCGTTCGGAAGATCGATATGAGGACCCAATGTATCAGGACGGTAGCGGGCCGCATTCAGAGGACTGAATCAGGAGCGAAGACGCTCTCGCCCGCTCCGGTGGCTGAGGGAGTGGATGGCGATCCTCTTGCCGAGAGCGACACGGTCAATTCGCACGCCTTTACTCAACAGACTGACCTGAGTGGGACCGTGCGTTATGTTGCGACCGGTGCAGCACCAGCCAAACGCTTCAGTGGCGACGGTGGTTCTGCGGATCAAGCGCTGTTGAATTTTCCGACCGCAGTTGTGGTCGATCGGGCAGGGCATCTCTACATTGCGGACACCCTGAACCATCGGGTGCGGCGTGTGGAGGCCGGTACCGGACTGATCACGACCATTGCTGGCGTCGGCCAACCTCGCTGCTTTGGTGACGGGAGATTGGCCGTGGATGCTGGGTTGAACGAACCGGCTGCCTTAGCGGTGAGTGACGAGGGCGTCCTCTATATTGCCGACCAGAGCAACAACCGCGTGAGGGCGGTAGATTTGACCACCGGAGTGATCTGTACGGTCGCAGGGACAGGAACGGCTGCGTATAATGGAGATGATGTGGCTGCAGTGGAAACTGGTCTAGCAGGTCCCAGCGGATTGGCGCTTGCGCCAGACAGCACGTTGTTCATTGCCGATAGCTTCAACGGAAGGATTCGGGCTGTTGATCCCGTCACTGGTCTGATACGAACTGTGGTGGGCGACGGCGGTGAGTATCGGTACCAGGGGCCTGATGAACCACCCAGCAGCAGTCTCTCTCGGCCATCGGGGATTGCGTTGGATGAACAGGGGAATCTCTTCTTCACCGATTCGGACAATCATTTGGTGCGACGATGGGATCGAACCACTGGGCATATTGAGCGCATTGCCGGAGTTGGTGTCGCACACTACGGGGGCGACGACGGCGCGGCCCTCGAAGCCGGCTTGAGTTACCCCTTTGGCATCGTGGTGGATTGCGCGAGGCATCTGCTCGTGGCCGATACATTCGATCATCGTATTCGCGAGATCGCCCTGTAGGTAGGATCGAGGCTCATGTTGAAAAAGAAATCAGGATATGTCGTGGCGGTTGTCGGTGCGACCGGGGCGGTCGGCACAGAAATGGTCGAGGTGCTCGAGGAGCGGGAGTTTCCTGTCGCACGTCTGGTCCCGCTCGCATCGACTCGATCGGCCGGCGGTACGGTCACATTTAAGGGGAACGAGGTGCCCATAGAGGTTTTGACGAAGGACTCGTTTGCCGGTGTGGACATCGCGCTTTTTTCTGCCGGGGCGGATCTCAGCCGAGAGTTTGCTCCGATCGCAGTGAAGGCCGGTGCGGTGGTGATCGATAATAGTGCCGCCTGGAGGATGACTCCTGAAGTGCCGCTCGTGGTGCCGGAAGTGAACGCGCATGACATTCAACGGCACAAGGGCATCATCGCCAACCCGAATTGTTCCACGATTCAAATGGTCGTGGCACTGAAACCCCTGCATGATCAGGCCAGGATCAAGCGGATTGTCGTCACGACCTTTCAATCGGTCTCCGGCACAGGAAAAGACGCCATGGATGAGTTGATGGCGGAATGCCAAGATCTGCTGAGCTTCAAGTCGGCGAGTCCAAAGGTCTACCCCTATCAGATCGCCTTCAATTGCTTGCCTCAGATCGACGAGTTTCTGCCGTCAGGGTATACGAAGGAAGAGATGAAGATGGTCCATGAGACTAGAAAGATCATGGGCGACCAGTCGATTCATGTAACGGCGACGACGGTGCGGGTTCCGGTGTACATCGGACATTCGGAAGCCGTTAACATCGAGACGGAACGGAAGTTATCGGCCAACGAGGCACGCGCCATTCTGTCCACCGCACCCGGCGTGCTGCTGTATGACGATCCGGCACACAAAATCTATCCCATGCCGTTGGAGGTTGCCGGGAAGGATGAGGTCTATGTCGGCCGCGTTCGTGAAGATGAGTCGATCGCCAACGGTCTCAATCTGTGGGTGGTGGCGGATAATTTGCGAAAGGGAGCCGCACTCAATGCGGTGCAGATCGCAGAGCATTTGGCTCAAGGATGATGGCTGAGTGGGGAAATCTTGGGAAGGTCTTCATCGGAGTCGGGCTATGCGTGGTGCTGGTCGGCCTGTTGCTGCTGATCGCAGACCGTGTTCCAGGAATTGGGAATCTCCTGGGATGGTTCGGCAAGCTCCCCGGCGACATCTCCATTCGGCGAGATAACTTCAGTTTCTCCTTTCCCCTCGCAACCAGCCTGCTCCTCAGCGTCATCCTGAGTCTGGTATTCTATTTAATAGCATGGATCTTTCGCCGGTGAAGCAACTGAAGGGTAATTTGTATCGAGCCATCGTGGCGGGAGCATGCCTTCTCAGCCTGTCATCGGGAGCCGAGGCGGCCGAGTCGATCCGAGTTCTGCTGTCGGCCGACGTGTCGCGGCTCGATATTCGTGCAGACAGTCCGTTATGGGTAACAGATGCACAAGGTCGTGGTCAGGCGCTGCGCGCACCGGTCCAGGTCTCAGCTGCGGGAACGGGGTTTCTGCAGAATGGCGTCCTCATGCAGACGGAGCAACTGACGCTGCATGCCGGAGCGCAAGGCCTCACGTTGACCTTCCCACGGCCCGCTCGGAAGCTCAATGGGGCAGCGATGTCCTCGGGCGACTCCGGCACGGAGATCTCGGTGAGCGGCGTTGTCCATCTCGTGCGAAGAGGCAAAGGGTTTTTGGTCATTAATCGGGTGGATATTGAAGAGTACGTCAAAGGGGTGGTTCCCGCCGAAGTCAGTTCGACATGGCACCCGGAGATGTTGAAAGCGCAGGCGGTCGCGGCTCGGACCTATGCCCTCTATCAGCAAATGTTGAGCGCCACGCGTGATTACGACGTGGCCTCTACGGTGCAAGACCAAGTCTATCGCGGGAAGGAGGGAATTGATGTAGGGATCCTGCGCGCAGTCGAAGATACCCGCGGGTTGGTCGTGACCTATCAGGATGCGCCGATCTACGCAGCCTTCTCATCGACAGCCGCCGGGTTGACGGAAGATGCCATGAATGTGTGGTCGAAAGAGTATCCCTATCTCAAGGGCGTAGAGTGTCCCTTCGATCTGGCGTCACCCTATTATCAATGGAAGTCCTCCTTCAAAATCGACACTCTCGAGCAGAATTTGCGGCAGCAGGGATTTTCTGTGGGGACGATCGCGACGATGGCGCCCTTGTTGTTTAGCCGCGGGGGGCGAGTCGCGAAGCTACGCATTCTTCATTCTGGTGGAGAATTGATTCTTCGCGGAGAAGAGTTGCGTAAGGTGATTGGGTACGCCATCATCCCCAGTACGCAGTTTGCCATTGAATCCATCGGCCAAGATGTAGTGCTTTCCGGCTTCGGCGCGGGCCACGCCGTCGGCATGTGCCAGTGGGGCGCGAAAGAACTGGCAGAGCTGGGCTATACCTTCTCGACGATTCTTCAGTATTATTACCCGGGTACCGAGCTGCAGAATATGGCGCTGATCAAACCTCCGACCCCTCCGTCTTCCTGATGCAGCTTTCCGAATTCGATTTTCCGTTCGATCCCACGCTGATTGCCGCTTACCCAATCCTCCCGCGTGATCACGCTAGGCTGCTCGTTCTGCAGGCCCTCGATCATTCGCTCGCCCATCGCCGGGTCGACGAGTTGCCTGACCTTCTTCAGCCCGGTGATCTTCTCGTGGTCAACGATACCAAGGTGTTGGCCTCACGCGTGGCTGGACGGAAGCGCTCTTCCGGCGCGGGGGTCGAGATCCTCTTCGTGAAGGATATTGGAGATGCGGTCTGGGAAGTGTTGATCAAGGGAACGTATTGGCCTGGACAGGTTCTTGAGATGGGGACTGAGGCTTCTGTTGTGGTGGTCGAGCGTGGCGAGACCAGAACGACGGTGCGAGTTGAGAGTCCTATTCCGTTCCCCGAGTGGCTGCGACAATATGGCCGAATGCCGCTTCCGCCCTACTTGAAGCGGGCACCGACCGACCAGGATCGAGAATGGTATCAAACGCTCTTTGCGCAGCATGAGGGGGCTATTGCGGCGCCTACCGCTGGCCTCCATTTCACACCGGCGCTGCTGGCACAGCTGCAACAGAGAGGGATCGGTCTCACGGCCATCACGCTTCATGTTGGTGTTGGGACCTTCAAACCGGTGACGGTCAATCAGATCGAAGACCATCGGATGGGCGCAGAGTGGATCGAGGTCGGAGCAGAAACGCTTCGTGCCATCGAGCAGGTGCGAGTGAGAGGGAGACGAATTGTCGCTGTCGGCACCACGGTCGTACGCGCGCTCGAAACTGCGGCTCGCGTCGACGGCCAGATCCGACCCTATCGGGGAGAGACAGATATATTTATGACCCCAGGGTTTCCGTTCAAGGTGGTCGATGCCCTCCTCACGAATTTTCACTTGCCACGGACCACATTGCTGATGCTGGTTTCCGCATTGGCCGGGACCGAATTTCTTCGCCAGGCCTATGCAGAGGCGATTCGCGAGCGGTACCGTTTCTACAGCTATGGTGATGCGATGTTAATTCTTAGTCAGGCTCAACGCCATCACGACTTCAAGTCAACGCCCTGACCATTGTCTGACCGTAGACTTTACGACTTGTGGACGTTTGACGAATCGAGCTATAGCAACTCGCGGTTGATCTTGATGGGGACTGTTGTTTTGAGCGATTCAGTGTAGGCCATCAGCGCGCGCTGCTGCTTTTGAAAAAGGACGTCTTGCACGGCACGGTCCTTCGCCGCGGCGGCCTTTGCGGGATCTGATTCCGTTTGCCTTAGCGTGAGGGCTTGCGCCTCGGCAAGCTCGGCAGGGGTAAGGGCCACGGCGTCGCGGATGATCATCCGGGCCTTGTTGCTCAGCACTTCTTTTGCTTCCATCGCTTCGAATATCGCGGGGGTCAGATGATTAGCTGCCAGCAGCCGTTGGTAGACCTCAGGATCGAACGTGCCATTCTTTTGAAAATCCGGGATTTGCATGATGACTTCACGCAGGTCGTCGTTAGCCACGGTGAGGCCCATGTTCTTTGCTGCGATGAGCCAAGTCCGATTGTCGATGAGTTGATCCACCACTAATTGCTTGATCGTTTCGTCTTTGAATTCTCCAGGGACTTTGTCCTTATAGAAGCGATAGGTATTCTCATAGGCGCGTCGGAATTCATCGTGGGACACGGTGAGCTCTCCGACTGAGGCGACGACGGAGCTGGCGCCGGGCTGATCACGGAACCCCCACCAGCCCATGGTGATGACGAAGGCGAGGGCGATGACCCCCATGATGGACTTGAGGAGCCACGGATAGCTATGAGACGCTTCGCGCATCAATTTGAGCATGACAACCCCTCGAGAAATTCGTATGGACGGATTCTACTCAGGGATCTGTGCAAAGGCAAGAGACGACCTTTCCTGCATGCTGCGATCTCACGATCTAGCTGGGTGGTCTGTTCGTGAGGACGGCAATATCGCCTGCAATGCCTGATCTGCCGTAGAATGGTCTTTGTTTGTGCTAGATAATTTGATTTGCTATACTTTGCCACTAATTGTAAGGAGATCCCTTGGCGGAGGAGGTCAGCGGGGTTCAATCAATTGGTGGCGGGATTTACCCCAAGGCGCGGGTCCTGAACCGTGGTATCGCCAAGGTGATCGATCTATTTATCGTCGTGGCAGCCGGTCAAATGATCGTGCCGGTAGGTTTTCTAGGAGGATTGGCGTATATACTGATCGCTGATGGATTTGCCGGTGGGCGCAGTATCGGTAAGCGGTTGATTGGCCTCCAGACAGTGCTTCCGGACCGGCGCGAGGCAGCGGGGTTTCGGGAATCCATTATCCGCAATCTGCCTTTTGCAGTCGCTCAGTTAGCCTTCGCTGTTCCGTATGTAGGATGGCTTGTATCCCTAGCGATCATTGCGTTCGAAGCGGTATTGATTCTCGGTAACGAGCAGGGGCGGCGTCTTGGTGACGAGGTGGCCGGTACCCAGGTGTTGGATGCGGGTCGAATGGCGTTGCCTGACTAAGCACGCCGTCGAAGTCTAAGGGGAAGGGAGAGCAATCGTGGGCTTTGGGAGCGATATCTTCGGATGGTTCTCAAACGACCTGGCCATTGACCTGGGGACGGCGTCGACCCTCGTGTATGTGCATGGGAAAGGGATCGTGCTCAACGAACCCTCAGTCGTGGCGGTTGAGAAAAAGACCGAACGAGTGCTCGCGGTCGGCACGGAAGCGAAGAGAATGTTGGGACGCACGCCGGGCAACATCATTGCGGTGCGGCCCATGAAAGAAGGCGTGATCGCCGACTTCGAAATGGCAGAGCAGATGTTGAAGCGGTTCATTCAGAAAGCGCACAACCGCAGCGCGTTCGTGCGTCCGCGCATCATCATCGGTGTGCCGTCGCGCATCACGCAGGTTGAGCAGCGGGCAGTCCGAGACTCGGCCGAATTAGCCGGCGCCCGCGAAGTGTATCTGATTGAAGAACCAGTGGCCGCAGCCATTGGCGCCGGTCTTCCGATCACAGAACCCTCCGGCAACATGGTGGTCGATATCGGTGGTGGCACGACCGATATTGCCGTCATTTCGCTCGGCGGAATTGTCTATAGCGAGTCCGTCAAGGTCGCGGGCGATCGCATGGACGATGCGATCATGAATTATATTAAGAAGAAATATAACCTCCTCATCGGCGAACATATGGCGGAGCGGATCAAGTTCGAAATCGGATCCGCCTATCCCTTTGAGGAACGAAAGACTATGATGATCAAGGGGCGCGACTTGATTTCCGGCATTCCCCGTACGTTGGTAGTGGATGACTCAGAAATCCGGGAAGCGCTGCAGGAGCCCATCGGAACAATCGTCAACGCGATTAAAGTGGCACTGGAGAATACCCCGCCCGAGTTGGCGGGCGACATTATCGATCGTGGTGTCGTACTCACGGGCGGGGGATCTTTGCTGAAGGGCATGGATACGCGCTTTCGGGAGGAGACGAATCTGCCGATCATCACCGTGGATGATCCCTTGACTTCCGTAGTCTTGGGGGTCGGGAAAATCCTCGATGAGTTGGATCTGCTTGCCAAAGTGTCGGTGATGTCCCAGGCCAATACCTACCGATAAGGTTCCATCCCTAACTCCCTTATGTGGATGGCTCACTCTCGTTCTCCCTATGGTGCCAGACGCCTGGCGCTTGCCTGTTTCGCTCTCCTGCTGGTGGCTCTTTTTCTGCTTCCCGCTCAAATCCAAGGACTCTTGCAGTATCTGGATGGGCCAGTTGGACATGTCGTGCGTGTTCCGCTCGAAGCCATTGCGTCCATCGATGCTGGCATTGCTGATCGTTGGGAACAGTACGTGGCGTTGCAAGGGGTCCGAGAAGAGAACCAGCAGCTACGGAAAGAAATTGGATGGCTGCGCGGGCAACATAGCCAGTTGCGTGAGTCCGCCGCCGCGACAGAACGATTGACGGCTCTGCTGCATTTTAAGGAGCAGGCGCTTCCCACGATGATAGCCGCTCAAGTCATCGGGCGTGATGCCACGAACCGATATCGTGCCATCATTCTCAATAAGGGTGAGAGTGACGGGATCAAGCCGGACATGGGAGTGGTCACGCCCGCTGGTGTCGTCGGGCGCGTCGTGAAAACGACAGGGGCCTCGTCGGTGGTGCTCTTGGTGACTGATCCGAACAACGCCATCGCTGGTCTCATACAGCGTACGCGAGACGAAGGGATTGTGGAAGGGACTCAACAAGGGCTGGCCCAGCTGAAGTATATTCCGTTGTTGTCTACGCTCCGAGACGGTGATCGGGTCGTGACATCGGGCCTTGTCGGAGGTTTCCCCCGAGGGCTCGTGATCGGCACGATCACGAGCATCGATAAACAGGAAGGCGCACTCTTCCAGTCTGCCGAACTCATGCCGGAAGTCGATGTTGGTCGTGTGGAGGAAGTGTTGGTGATTCAGACGTCGTATGGACAGTCCACGATGACCGGGACGGGAGCAGATCTGCTCGGGAAGCCATCACCATGAAATACCTTTTCTATCTGATTCTCGTGTTGCTGCTCGTCCCCCTGCAGACGACGCTGCTGCCACATCTGAGCGTGTGGAATATCAAGCCGGATTTGGGGCTAGTGGCCGCCGCGCTTGTGGGGCTCTTTGCTGGTGAACTGGAAGGTCTTCTCGTGGGGCTCGCGATCGGCTGGGTCCTGAGTCTGTTCTCAGCCGGCGAACTTTGGCTAAGTCTCTTGACGAACGGTGGCGTCGGGCTCTTGGCAGGATTCCTGGGGCGGCAGGTGTCGCAGGTGACGTCAATCTCATTGGGTGTGGGCCTGCTGTTGGTCTCTTTGGCGAGCGGGCTGTTTGCCGCGATGAATTTTAAGCATCTCGACGTGTCTCAGATGTGGTGGATGGTCGAGTCGATCGTCCTTCCGCAGGCTTGTTTTGACGGGGCGGTGGGGGCAGGACTCTATTGGCTACTCTCTCAAAGGTTTCATGTCACCCGCCTGAGGACCGAATAGCAGGTCTGTGATGGGCGCGGCGGAATAATGTTGATTGCGACGCATGGCAACAGCTGGTCTACACGATTCTGAACTTGGGGAGCTCCAACGCCGACTCATCATTCTCCGCGTCGGATTGTTGCTTGTCGTAGCTTTACTGGGGCTGCAGCTCTGGTACTTGCAGATCCGTGAGGGGCCCTACTATCGCGATCTTTCCGAGAACAATCGGACACGCTCCGTCATCATAGAGCCGGCTCGAGGGCTCATCTACGATCGCAACGGGGTGTTGCTGGCGAATAATGTCCCCAGCTTCACGCTCTACGTCTCGCTCGAGGAGGTCAAAGATCGCGACCTGCTCATCGATCAGCTCAGCAATCTTTTGGGATTAGATGCTGCGCTCGTCAGGAACAAGCTCACCGCTCGAGGCAATAAGCAACTGCCGCGCAAGGTGAAGGATCGCTTAACCCTTCGCGAAGCGACGTTGGTTGAGTCTCACCGTCTGGACTTGCCCGGAGTGATGGTGCAAGTCGAATCGCAGCGGAACTATCCTGGCGGAGTGACGGCCTCACATCTGTTGGGCTATGTCGGGGAAGTCTCGCCCGACCAGTTAGAGAAGCCTGAATTTGCTGACCTGCACCAGGGCAGCATCGTCGGGCAATATGGCGTGGAAAAATTTTTCGATCAGCTCGTGCGTGGTCAGGCCGGGGAGAAAAGCATAGAAGTCGATGCGGTAGGCCATGAGAAGCGAACCGTGGTTGTGGAGCAGCCGCATGCTGGGGACAATTTGTATCTCACGATTGATGCGCGGCTGCAAAAAGTGGCCGAAAATCTGTTGGGGGAGGAATCGGGCGCGATTGTCGCGCTTGATCCGAGGACAGGTGACGTGCTTGCCATGGCGAGCCGTCCTGGCTTCGATCCGAACATCCTCTCGAGGGAGCTCACACCGAAACAATGGGCTGAGATCGTACAAGACGAGGGGCGCCCTTTGAATAATCGAGCGTCGCAAGGGCAGTACCCGCCCGGCTCGATTTTTAAAGTGATGATGGCCGCTGCAGCGTTGGAAACCAAGACCGTGACGCCGTCGACATCGATCTTCTGCAATGGAGGATATCAGTTCGGTCGCCGTCTGTATCATGACTGGAAAGCCGGGGGGCATGGTTCGGTGGATCTTCGGCGCGCCCTCGTGCAATCGTGCGACGTCTATTTCTACACCGTTGGGCAGCGGATGGGGATCGAAACGATAGCTTCCTTTGCCCATCAGTTTGGGTTGGGAGAGGAGACGGAAATTGAGCTGCCGTCTGAACGGGTTGGGATCGTGCCTTCCGAGGCCTGGAAACGGAAGGCTAAGAATGAGGCGTGGCTCCCAGGGGAAACGATCTCGGCATCAATCGGACAGGGCTATGTGAATGTGACCCCGCTGCAGATGGCGAGTTTGATCGGCACCGTCGCAAACGACGGCGTCACATTTCGCCCGCGATTGGTTCGGGCAGTGATGGATCGAGCGACCGGGGAACTACAGCAAAGGACTGCTGTCCCCAAGCGCACGTTGAAGCTGAGGCCTGGGATACTACCGCTGATTAAAGAGGCGCTGGCCGGGGTGGTCAAAGAGGGAACGGGTACGCGGGCGCAGTCGGCGCTGGTGACGATCGCCGGGAAGACCGGTACGGCTCAGACGATGGCCTTGCGCACCGGTCCAGAGAAAGATATTCCGAAGAAGTTCCGCGATCATGCCTGGTTTGTCGCCTTCGCTCCGGTTGAAGCGCCCACCATCGCCGTAGCGGTACTGGGTGAACATATGGGCCACGGGGGTTCTGCCTCGGCCCCCCTCGCTAAAGAGCTGATCGAGACCTATGTGAAATTGGATCACCCCGCTTCTTCCGGTGTGACGGATAGTGCCGTTGCGCGGGAAGGGGATGTGAAAGGACGGGAACGAGATGATCGACCGGGTGATTAATAGCCGTGGCTTCGACAATTTCGATCTCCGTTTTATCGGACTGATCGTTGTCATCCTGGGGGTAGGGGTCCTGTCGATTTATAGTGTGACGCATGACCAAGGGGTCGCATTTCCGTTTTATGCCAAACAGATCCTGTGGATTGCACTCGGCGCGGTCGCGTTTCTCGTCATGTGGCTCTCGGACTATCATCGGATCGCGCGCTTAGCGTATCCTGCCTACGTGATTGTCTTAATCTTACTTGCCGTCGTGCTGTTTGAAGGCAAGAGCAGTCGAGGAGCGCAACGATGGATTCCGATGGGGCCATTTGCCTTCCAGCCATCGGAATTTGCAAAGCTGATCCTCATTCTGACCTTGGCGCACTACTATTCAGAGGCACCACGGGTCGGCTGGCTCCAACGAGTGGTGCTCCCAGGGCTCTTGGTGCTCCCAGGGCTGCTCCTGATCCTGAAGCAGCCGGATCTCGGGAGCGGATTAAGCTTCTTGGCTGTCTATGCTGCGATGTTGCTGATGGTGGGCATGCGGTCGAAGGCGTTGGGTGTCATCCTCCTGTTTTCATTGATGCTGTTCCCCTTCGCCTGGGAGATGATGTGGGGGTCATTGCATGATTATCAGCGGCAGCGCATTATGTCGTTTGTCGATCCGGTCTATGATCCTGGAGGGAAGGGATACCATGCTCTCCAATCGCGGATTGCCATCGGAGCGGGAGAGTTGACGGGGAAGGGGCTCTACGGAGGGACGCAAAGCCAATTGAAGTTTTTGCCTGAGGGGCATACCGACTTTGTCTTTTCGGTGTTTGCGGAGGAATGGGGATTTCTCGGGGTGCTGGCTCTCTTACTGTTGTTTGTCGCGTTGATCTGGCTCTCGTTAGAAATTGTGGCGCGCGCGAAGGATCAGCTCGGGGCGCTGCTGGCTGTCGGCATCATCTGCATGTTGTGTTTTTGTGTCGTGATCAACATCGGCATGACGGCGGGTATGTTCCCTATCGTAGGAATTCCCCTCCCGCTCATGAGTTACGGCGGGAGTGCGACGGTTATGACGATGGCGTCGCTCGGCCTGCTCTTGAATATCAAACGCCGTCGATTGAGTTTCTTTTAGTGAGAGGGTAATCGCACGGTCTCGAATGAATTGGAATTGAGGCAAGAGGTTATATTTATGGTCCGAATCGTCGATTCGATGAGTCGTCGAGTGGAGGACGGAACCTGGGGATTCCCCGCGTTTGTCCTGCACGTCGGTGCGACGGTTCTACTGAACGGAAGGAGTCGGTATGGGAATAGAAATTGCGATCACAGTCGCACGGGAGGAAACTCGCGTCGCGGTGTTGGACGGCGGAGTCGTTACGGATCTCTTTGGGGATCGCGCAAAGCACAAGGACTTTGTCGGGAACATTTATAAAGGAAAAGTGGCGAAAGTGTTGCCTGGCATGCAGGCGGCATTTGTGGATATCGGCCTTGCGAAGGCAGCCTTTTTGCACGTGTCGGATTTGTCGTTGGACTCCGAGCCGGGCGACACGCTCGTCGATGCGGATGAGGACGACAAAGATACCGATAAGGAGGGGGATATGCTGGGCCCCCGGCGGCAAAGCTCCAAGCCGATTGAACAGTTACTGAGTGAAGGGCAAGAGCTGATGGTGCAGATTTCCAAAGGGCCTATCGGCACGAAAGGTTCGCGGGTCACGACCTATGTGTCACTCCCAGGCCGGTATCTCGTGTTCATGCCTAACGTGGAACATATCGGTGTGTCTCGTCGCATCGCTCGTGACGAGGAGCGGGCTCGACTCAAGGACATTATGAAACGAGTGCGGCATCCAGGCTGCGGATACATCGTCCGCACGGTGAGCGAAGGGGTCAAAGAAGATGAGCTGCGATCCGACGTTGATTTTTTGCACGTGCTCTGGCAGGACATCTTGGCGAAACGTGAACAGAAGGGGGCGCCGGCATTGCTCCACGCCGACTTGAGTCTGAGTTTCCGTGTCGTGCGCGATCTCTTTGGGAAGAAAGTCGATCGGCTATGGATCGACTCGCGGGAGGAGTACCAGGCGGTCCGGGACTTCGTGCAGCGATTCTCGCCGGAGCAAACGTCTCGCATTCATTTGTACGACAAGGATGAAAGTCTTTTCGATCATCTGGGAGTGGAACAGGAGATGGCGCGTGCCCTCAGCCGCAAAGTCTGGCTCAAGTCCGGCGGGCATCTCGTGATCGATCATACGGAAGCGATGACTGTCATCGACGTCAACACCGGACGGTTCGTGGGGAAGCGCGATCAGGAGGAGACCATTCTGCGCAACAATCTGGAGGCGGCGAAAGAAGTGGCCTATCAGATGAAGTTACGTGGGATCGGCGGGATTATCATCGTCGATTTCATCGACATGGAGCGGGAGAAGAATCGTGACAAGGTGTACCACGCGTTACTCGATGCGATGTCGACCGACAAGGCCCGCACCAGAGTATCCAGAATCTCCGATTTGGGCCTGATCGAGATTTCTCGTGAACGGGTGAGAGAGGACCTCCTGCGTTCGCTCTCCGAGCCCTGTCACTATTGCGAAGGGCGGGGCTATACGAAGTCTCCGACCACGGTGGCCTATGAGATCTTCCGCGATGTCCGTCGGATCGGCAGCAGTCCTGAGCCGCAGCGGATCGTCATCGGTGCCCACCCCTCGGTCGTCGGGCTGTTGCAGGATGAAGAGAGACAAGGTCTTGAGGCCGTGGAGCGCGAGTGTGCCGCGAAAATCATCGTCATGCCGGACGAACACTTGCATTTGGAACAGTATGACTTGGCCGTTCTTTAGCAAGGTGTTGAGACACGAAACTATTGTGGCTCCGGAGCAAAACAGGGACTAAGGAAGTCGAGGACGGCTCCAACGGTCTACCAGGGTATCGACTCCGTGCGACAAGACCTATGCAGCCCTTCATCCAGCCTGTAGGTGCGGACTCCTCCGCTGAAGTCGCGGGTCCTTCTTCGCGCCATCGAATGACACGGGCGGTGTTAGAGTCTTGGCTCCGTCTGCGGGCGGTCGATGGAGTGGGAGACGTGACGGTGCTTCGGTTAGTTCGCGCCTGGCATTCTCCCGAGGCTGTCCTGCATGCCTCACGTGATGAGTTGATTCAGAGTGGATGCAACCCTCAGTTGGCAGACGCGATACGACAGGGGCCTGATAGTTCCGCATGTCGGAGCCTAGAGCGGGAGCTCAAGGCGATCGAGCGTGGGCGAATTGAAGTCCGGAGCGCGTTGGATCCCAACTATCCTGCGCGATTGAAGATGATTGCGGATCCCCCGCCGCTCTTGTATATCACCGGCGCATTGACTGAGCAGGATGAGCTGGCGGTGGCCATCGTGGGTGCACGGCGTGCGACGGCAGCTGGACGTGCCATGACCGAAGAATTGAGCCACGACTTGGCTGAGGCGGGCATGACGATAGTGAGTGGGCTTGCGCGCGGGATTGATGCGGCGGCCCATCGAGGCGCGCTCGGCGCGCAGGGACGTACCATAGCGGTGCTGGGCTGCGGGGTCGACCAGACCTATCCGCCGGAACATGAGATGTTACGCCGACAGATCGAGGAGCGGGGGGCAATTCTGTCTGAGGTGCCGATGGGTGCGCCACCCCACAGTCATCACTTTCCTCGGCGGAATCGCATCATCAGCGGGTTGTCCCTGGGTGTGATTGTGACAGAGGCGGCCATCAGCAGCGGATCGTTGATTACCGCGAGACTGGCCGCTGAGCAGGGCCGAGAGGTCTTCGCGGTTCCGGGCTTTGTGAAGGCAGATACCAGTCGCGGAACGAACGCACTGCTCAAAGAAGGTGCGGCCTTGATCGAACGAGCGCAGGATGTCATCGATGCGGTCCTGCCCCAGCTGGAAGAGACGCTGCGACTGCGCTTGCAGCCCCCTCGAGAGAACAACATGCGCGGTGATCAGTTGGGCAAAGAAGAGCAGCGGGTGTATGATACCCTGTCGTATGACCCGCTTACAGTGGACGACGTGATCGCTGTCACAGGATTATCGGTGTCCACCGTGATGACCTCGCTCTTGTCCCTGGAGCTTCGACAGCGAGTCAGACAGCTGCCGGGGCAACGCTTTCTTCGGGCGTAATCGTCGAACAGTTGCACAGATGTGAATTATTTGATACGGATGAGAGGGCAACGCTCGTAGCGAACGGGAGTCTTCATGGCCAAGGCACTTATTATTGTCGAATCCCCGACGAAAGCACGCACCATCAGCAAGTATCTTGGGCGTGGCTATACCGTCATGGCTTCGGTCGGCCATATTAAGGATCTTCCCACGAGCAAGCTTGGCGTTGACCTGGAACACGATTTCGAGCCGCAGTATGTGACGATCAAGGGAAAATCGAAGGTCTTGGCGGAGATTAAGAAAAAGGCGGAAGAGGCCGACAAGGTGTTCCTCGCTCCGGACCCTGACCGAGAGGGTGAAGCCATCGCGTGGCATCTTGAGCAGGAACTGCTCGGCAAATCAAAATCCAAGGTCAAGAAAAAGACAGAGGGCAAGGTATTCCGGGTGCTCTTCAATGAAATCACGGAATCGGCCATCAAGCGCGCGTTGCAATCGCCGGGGCAGGTCGATATGAAGTTGGTGAATGCGCAACAGGCTCGCCGGGTGCTTGACCGGATTGTCGGATACCAAGGCAGCCAATTGCTCTGGACCAAGGTGCGTCGCGGACTCAGCATGGGTCGGGTCCAGTCCGTGGCGATGCGATTGATTTGTGAACGTGAACAGGAACGGGAAGCCTTTCGCGCAGAAGAGTATTGGTCGATTGCGGTGGTGCTGTCCGGGACCAACCCACCTTCGTTCGAAGCCAAGCTGTACAGTATCAACGGACAGGATGCCTCGATTTCGACAGAGACCGATGCTCAGCGCATCGTCGATGCCGTTCAAGGGAAAGAGTTTGTCGTTGACTCCATTGAACGAAAAGAAAAGAGACGGAATCCAGTCGCACCCTTCATTACCAGCCGGCTCCAACAGGAAGCGGCGCGCAAGCTACATTTTTCATCGAAGAAAACGATGACCCTGGCGCAGAAGCTGTACGAAGGGATAGAAATCGGGGCGGAAGGTCAGACCGGTCTCATTACCTACATGAGGACAGATTCCCCACGCATTTCAAACGAGGCGATGACAGAAGCGCGCAGGGTGATCCAGGAACGGTTTGGCGCCGAATACTTGCCTGTCACGCCAAACGTGTACAAAACGCAGAAAGCGGCGCAAGAAGCCCACGAAGCGATTCGTCCCACTGCAGCGGCGCGCGATCCGGAGTCTATCAGACAGTACTTAGAGCCGGATATCTATAAGCTGTACCAGTTGATTTGGAATCGGTTTATCGCGTCGCAGATGGTCCCTGCGATCCTCGACGTGACTCGCGTGGAGTCGAGCCCCGTCAAGACGAACAAGAAATTCCTTTTTCGATCAACCGGCACTGTGGTGAAGTTTCCCGGCCATACGATTGTCTACATGGAAGGGATCGACAAAGAGCTCTTCGCGCAGAAGCAAAAGAACGAGCAGGAGGTCGAGGACGAGGCCGAGCGCCAGCTGCCTCTGCTCAGCGAGGGAGAGGGGCTGCAGCTCGTATCACAGGAGGGACAGACGGTTCCCGGCGTGCTCTCGAAACAACATTTCACCCAGCCTCCGCCTCGGTATAACGAAGCCTTGCTGATCAAGGAATTGGAAGAAAAAGGCATCGGCCGGCCATCCACCTATGCGAACATCATTTCGACGATTCAGGATCGCAAATATGCCGAAAAGGAGGACGGGCGCTTCGTTCCCACCGAAACAGGGCGGACGGTGAACGATTTCCTGATCAAGGGATTCCCGGACTTGATCAACGTCGATTTCACCTCGCACATGGAGGAGGAGTTGGACGAAGTCGAAGAAGGCAATAAGCCGTGGGTGACGGCTGTGCGGGAGTTTTACGGACCTTTCACGACGGATCTTGAGAATGCGAAGACGATTCCAGGTCCCAAGGACAAGGTGGAACCACCGACAGATATTCCCTGCGGGAAGTGCGGCCGAATGATGGAGATTAAATGGGGACGCAACGGTAAGTTCCTCGCCTGTCCTGCGTATAAGGACAAGCCTCCTTGCAAGAACACGCAGAACTTTGAGAAGCTCGATGATGGCACCATTAAAATTGTTCCGAAGATTGAGTTGACGACCGATGAGAAGTGCGAGAAATGCAGCAGTCCGATGGTGGTGAAGACCGGTCGGTTTGGAAAGTTCATCGCCTGTTCCGCTTATCCGGAGTGCAAGACCACCAAGCCACTCGCGCTTGGTGTGAAGTGCCCTCAGCCAGGCTGTGGAGGCGATCTTGTCCAGAAGCGCACGAGAAAAGGGCGTTCGTTCTTTGCGTGCAGTAAGTATCCGGCGTGTGAATATGCTCTGTGGGATCGTCCCATCAACAAGGCCTGTCCGACTTGCCGCGCTCCGTTCCTTATTGAAAAAGTGAGTAAACAGGTTGGCCGCAGCGTCCAATGCCGCAGCGAAGAATGCGGCTACCGCGAAGCAGGGTAAGTCCGACCCGATTCATCCTCCATTCCTTCGTGCCTCTCTTCCATCCTGAAAACGGGACGCGGCATTCTTGTACCTCTGTCGGCGCTTGATGACGCTGCGAGATTGAGAACCAGTGTCGCCAATGATGAAAATCAAACTCAAGGAGACCCTACCGACCGAGTTGACGAAGGCCCCAGACGTGTTGATAATGCACCGAGTTGGAGCCTTTGGCTATGAAAGTCTCTTGAACGAAAGCGATCCCGAGGGCCTACCACACTTGAGAAAGGGGAGAAACCATGAAAGCGAAAGAGGGCGTGGTCAACATCCTCAATAAGATCCTGACCGCAGATCTGACTGCAATCAACCAGTACTTTGTCCATGCCAAGATGTGTGAGAACTGGGGTTATGAAAGACTCCATCACAAAGTGCGTGACCGGAGCTTCGCTGAGATGAAAGATGCCGATGAGCTCATCGGCCACATCCTCTATCTGGATGGTGTGCCGAACGTGCAACGCATGAATACTGTGCAGGTGGGAGAATCTGTTCCTGAGCAGTTGAAGCTGGATTTAAAAGCCGAACAAGAAATGCTTACCTTGTTAAGCGATGGAGTGGTGCATTGCACGAAGGTGACCGATTTCACCACGCGGCACATGCTTGAGGATATGGTCAAAGACGTGGACGCACATATCGATTGGATTGAAATGCAACTGGAAACAATCAAGCAGGTGGGCTTGGAGAACTACCTGGCGGAACAGATCAAGAAAGAGTCGTAAGGCGTCCTGCCGTGTATCCCACCCCAGATTCGCCCAGTCCGCGCTTAACTCTGGAAAGTAAGGCGGGCGGCCCTCGGGAGGAAGAGAAGGCCCCCGCCCGCGGAGCGGAAGGGCACCACCCCTCCCACTCCGGAGCCGGTCTATCGGGCACCGGCTTACGCGCGTATCACGAATCGCGCCGTCACTCGTAATCCTCGTTGAGCGATTTCAGAAATGCCGTGAGAGTGGCGATGTCCTGCCGAACGAGGGCGATTCCTGCCAGCGCCGGCGCACCGTTGCGGAGTTTTCCCTGTCGCGCCAGATCGGCCGAATCGATATAGAACGCCAGGACATTTTCGATCCTCTCGAACTGGCCGTTGTGCATATAGGGCGCGGAGTGTCCCAGATCTCGGAGGCCCGGGGTCTTGAATCTGGCGATCGTGCTGGACAGCAAGTCACTATCCGATTGGCAAGGAGCGGGGCGTTCCTGGCATAACAACGCGCGGATCGTTGTTTGCGTGGCAGGCATATCCGGGTTGACGAAAATATTCCAGACGCCGAGATCTGTCAGTCTCGGGTCGGTCGCGGTCGGGATGGCCCGGAAGGGTTCCTGGTAGGCCGGATGGTCGTGTGTTGCGGGGAGATATTCTTCGGGATTCGCATTGCGCTCTGTGAGGCTGGGAACTGCGAGCCGGGCGAATTGCCCCTTCCCATGGATGGCGTCGTATTCCGTTTGCGCTGTGCCCGTGTTGTGCAACTTGAAATCGGTAAAGGTCGGGGCTGCATGACAGGCCAGGCAGTTACCGATCCCGCCACGCGACAGGTCTTGTGGCGACGGGGGCATGGTCGCAGGTTCGGAGAGAAAGAGTTTCAGCCCTGCCAGTTCGTCTGGCCCGAACCGAAATTCTTGATCGTGAAATTGAAAGCGGCCGTCGACGCTGTTCGGATTGGCGAACACGAATTGCACCGTGTTGGCCTTTTCGTGGCCGGCTATGAGTGAACGGAGACGGCGACTGTAGTCGATGGAGGATTCGTTGTCGGCCGGTTTCTTCGGAAGACCGTTTCGGGTCAAAAAGACATCGAAGGGCGAGAGATTGAAATCCCCGGCATCGTCCTGGGAGAAGACCAGCTGTTCGACGTAGGCTGAGACGAGGCGCACTACGCCCTCGAAAACTTCTTCGTCGGTGGCCTTGGCTACTTTGACTCGGAATGCGGGAGGAATCCGGAACTCGTTCGGAATGGCCTGGCCGCTGCCTGTGAGCATGACGGCCAACGGAAGACCGCCAAACTCCTGTGCGAGGGCGCCGGTTCCGTCGTCCTCCCGAACAATCCGAGCGACATGCGTAATGGCCTGGGCTTTTTCACCGGGGACCCAGCCGAAGTTGCGGCTAGTGAAGGTCGCCGCTGTAAGACCGGTCATCGTCGAAAACTCCCCATCGAAATGAAACAGCGAGCCGCCCGCCCGTGCGAGCGACGCATTGACCAGTGGAGGGGAATTCCGAGGAGCGGCCGTTTTCCCGTCAGCACGAGCGGGTATGGGACTGCGACGGGCGAAGTCCCCGTAGGTCCGCATCCCGCCACCCGCCGTGCCGACATGTTCATCGACCAGATGGCAGGCGCGGCAGTTCATGGAGAGGCCGGCGAACGGGCCGGGGAATCCCTGTCCGGGTCCTGTCGTGGCGGTAAGATTCATGACGGGATCGCCTGCGGGCAGCGGGACGTTCACGTTCCCGCCGGCGTCGAGATAGGTCTTAAAGAATTGGGCGAAACGCGTTTCGAGGAACAGCCGTTCGCCGTTGGTCACTTCGGGAGGATCGATCGCGTGTTTGCTGTTCGAAGCAGGCTGAGCAGTTGCGGCGATGGGGGTAGGATTGCTGTTCCCGCCGGAACAGCCGGCGATCGCGATCAACACGAACAGGAAAGAAGACAGGAATGCCTGCGTTTGGGTGTTGATAAACCTTCTCATAGGTGAACCTCTTACAGTTAGAGTGAAACAGGGTGGAACAGAGATAGAGGACATCGGCAGCACAGTACATCGACGAGCTCGGGATCGAATTGGGTGCCGGATGCGACCCGGAGAATTCTGAGCGCGATCTTGTTGCGTGTATCTGGACAAGGAACATCGGGAACCTGGATGGCATCGAAGGCGTCGGCAATCGAGAGGATCCTGGATTCAAGGGGGATGAATCGTCCTCTGATGCCGTATGGATAGCCAAATCCGTCCCATCGTTCGTGGTGATGGGCTATGAGGACGGAAGCTTTTCGGAGGAAGAAGAACGGTTCGAGCA
This sequence comes from Nitrospiraceae bacterium, assembly GCA_036004925.1. GTDB lineage: Bacteria > Nitrospirota > Nitrospiria > Nitrospirales > Nitrospiraceae > Palsa-1315. Next base: position 86,505 of record DASYRC010000006.1, read on the forward strand.
GCATGGCGCCAAGCCGAGGATGATTCTGCACGGTGATATAGGATTCTGGATCGAGCCTGTTCACCCCCATGGTCAAGTCGTGAGGAAGCATCAAGAGCCCGATATCGTGGAGGAGGGCCGCGAGTTTCAGGTCGTGCAACTCGCCCGGGGTCAGTCCGACCGCTTGTCCGATCAGCCCTGAGATCGCAGCCGTTCGGCGGCCGTGGCCGGCCTGCCAGGGGAGCGCACGATCGATTTCCTTGCCGACCTGGCGAACGAGTATGCTCTCGACGTCACGGTGTGATGCGTTAGGGAGGCGGAGGCAATCGATCTTCCGGAGCATTGCTTGTATCGTGAGAATCCCAGGGTGGATGTGTTCACAGACCCGCTGTTCCATCGTCATTCCTCCAAGAAAAACAAAAAGCCCAAGACCACAACGTGATCTTTGGGCTCTGGGTAAAAAACCTCTGGCCGCAGTCTGTGTCGAGCGTCAGTGCGCGTTAGCTCATTCTGCTTCCCCGTGCTTTCCTGCCAACAGCGGCTGGTTCAAGACCCACATTTCGTAGAGAGGGATTGCCATCATGATCAGAAAACCCACCGTCATGAGGGTATCGCCTGTCAGCATGGTTAACACGAAAATGGGCGAGACGTAGCTGATGAGCCAGGGAGACACCAGGTCCAGCGTTACCCCACCGAATGAGATCCAGGTCGTGAGGACTTTCAGCCGACTGCCGGCGTTGGTGAGATAGAGCACATGCACGAGAATCATAAACACGACCGGCATCGTAAAGAGGTGGAAGTGGGTGATTTCTGCCAGCTCTCTGAACGACATCGGTTCGCCGAATGTGGCATCCGACCCCCGGTAGTGATTGGCGATCCCTTGTGGCGACAGCCCCGTCATGCTGTGGGCCCAGAAGAAGGAAAAGGTAAAGCCAGCCAGCATCAAGAAGAGAAAGAAGGTGTAGACCAGCCGGATATGCCGATCTGAGTCGCGGAGCCGGAAGCGGGTGTTGAAGTTGCGCATGGGTGAGAATGTTGTCTACCCCTGTTAGTTTCCGAAGAGGGAGCCGAAGATCCCCTGCTCCGATTTCTTTGTGGCCACGGTATCACTGCCCAGCCCCGCCGGTTTCAGATAGAATTCATCGACGAGGACGAGGACGCGTTTGATCCCGGCGCTCATGGAGCGCACCGACATGGTGGCCCCGCTGATGTTGATGATGTCTTTGTTGATGCGGACCGGATCGGCCGCAGTCTTGCCCTCATACTGCACGTTGAAGCGCTTGGTCCGCACCTCGCTGCCGCGAGCTTCCCGAAACACCAACAATTCCACGTTCACGACGTGCCCGGTATTATCCACCCCGACCATATAGGTCATCGGCTTGTGTTTGCCGATGGTATTCTGCACGAGGGCGTAGCCATCGATCTGTTTGCCGGTCTCGCCGATGTAGACTTCAAAGGCAGCTTCGGGGAATTTCCAGCCGATACGTTCCTCAATCATCATCTTCTTATCCGTGGGAACTCGCAGAAGTTCCTTTTTGATGCGCTCGGACTTTGGGAACATCAGTTTGACCGCCTCCTCCTCAGTGAGGAAGACTTCGGCCATCGACATTTCTTGTTCCGTCAGATAGCGTTTGATCTCACTGTCCCACACCCGTTCAGCCCAGACCATGGCCGGGGACATGACGAAGGAGAGCGCGAGTGAGAGAACGAGGAATCGAGTCATCATGCGGGAGCACACCCTTTGTCTTTCAGTTTGGCGTTGAGCCGATCGACGACGTCGTTGGTCACGTCTTCCGATGGGTCTATGGGCCACCATTTGGTGGCTTGTGAGGTGACGCCACCGCGTGAATGCCATCGCTGCCTGGTTTCCAATACGCTCACAGAGGCCACGTCATTCATTGGTTTCACGGACACCGTCATGCGTGCGCGTTCTTTGTTGCCAAAGCCTTCCCGCCCAAAGATGCCAAAGGACCGTTCTGAGATTGGGGGGACGTCCATCCAGCTTGTCTCGATCAGTCCCTTCTCTTTATCGTAGGTCGCGACGGATTGTCCTTGCATGGTCTCGAGCGCGGCATCCCAGACTCTGTCATAGGAACACACAAAATATTGCTCTTGGCTCCCGCTCAGGACGGCGCATCCGACAGAAAGGAGCGCGAGGAGTATCAAGGCTATTCGAGGTGTAATCATCGTGCACATTACTCTTTCTTGCTCACGGCGATCCCTCTCCGGTGGAAAGGGATCGCCTGTGTTCGCCTTAGAAATACGTCGCGGCTGAAATGACCAGAGCTCCGTCGTGGATTCGTTCCCCGGAGTTCGGGTTAAACGCCTTCGGCATATACTGATAGCTGACCTTGAAGACAGCATCTTCCACCGGGCGATAGTTCAGCCCAAACGAGATTTGTTCCAGTTGCCCCTCGCTCTCGGCGCGGTTATCCATATTCAAGTTCACCCGGTCATAACGAACCACGGCAGTGAAGGTGGAGCCTTCGCCAAACCGCCTTGGTGAAAGGGCCGTCAAGAATGAGGGCATGAAGTGATAGTTGCCTTGGATATAGAACCCGTTCATCCGTTGGGGAGGTGCGGAGAACGCATTCAGCGTATTCAGACCAGAAAGGGTTTGCCCCTGGGAATAGGGTACGCCGTTATTGCCTGTAAATGACGTGATGGCGCGAGCGTTACCCCTCGCATAAGCCCAAGCAGCTTCACCAATGAGCTCAAACGGCCCCTTTTGGAGCGTCCAGTCAACTGCCGTGATACTCAGGGGGTTATAGCTGATAGGAGATTGATTGCCGTAATAGCTCGATCCGGCGACTTCCACGCCGAGCATCGGGCTAAAGGCCACACGGCCTGAGACTGCTTTGCCGTTATTGATGTCGAGTCCGTCATCGGAGGCACATTTCCGTTGGCGGGAGTTTCTTGTGCCGCTTCCCTCACTGACGCGCGGGGAGCCATCAGCGTTATACCCGCAGGGACCGGTCGTCACGTAGAATTCATAGTCGAGCTTACCCGTTCGTCCAGGGTAGAAGGTGCCATAGAAGCCCGCGCCTGTCTCGGACATGGTTGATGGAATCACGAGCTGGCTGACAAGCGGACGATCGGTCAAGTCATTCAACGGCGAGTCGTGGAGTAAGTTAAATTTCCCAATTGGGATTAACACAATACCAGCCCGGATATTAACCGGTTCATTGATGAGATAGTCCATATGAGCAAATTCCAAGCTGATTTCGTTGGCATCGGCCGCTCTAATCCCGTGCTCAATTTCAAGTTCAGCGGCAAACTTCACATGCTCAGTAATGTCTGCATAAATGAAGGGTACGAATCGTTGCTGGTCAAAGCCATTAGTCGTCCCGTTGCCAAAGCCCCCGGTTTCCATGACGCCTTTACGATGGGAGCGGTATTGGATGTCAAAGTAGCCACCCACGATGGCTTTCGGCGCGGCCACGAACGGCTTGGCATAGACCAAGCGGCCTGACCCGGTTGAACCGAAGGACAAAGCCGGCTGACTGTCGGTTCGCCGTTCTTTTCCAACCTCAGGCAGGGGACCGACACCTGGTTCACTCTGCGGGGCAACAGTGCCTTCTCGTCTTTCCGTGACGCCCTCGCGACGCTCATGTTCCTGCATCCTTTTGTTGACAGCTTCATCCACTAACTTCTGAATGTCCTCCGGGGTCATGTTTTCAGCCCAAACCGAAGTAAACGGTAAAGCTGCAATCACGAGAGCCCCGAGGATTGACCTGATCTTCATCGGTATCCTCCATGGTGAGTGAGATGGTTGAGGTCTGACTCGGGACTCAATGGTCTCTGGCCTTCTTGAAGAAATGACTAGTCCGCAGAAATGGGATTGCGCGGCGATGCTTTTAATGCCTCCTTTCGTGAGACGAATCATGATGCAACGGTGCCCCATCCTTCGATTGAAGAGAAGGGGATGACAACAATGCGTTTGCAGCGCTTGCACTTGAGCTCCAACCCTTGTCCGCGCACCTTGGCAATCAGTTGACCGCACTCGCAGCGGGTCTCGCCGCAGTCGGCGGAGTGGTTCATAGGCATGGGGGGACTAGTCATTACGAGATGCATCCTTTTCTATATGAAATTGAGAACGATTATTAATATCCCATTCTCAGATTCGAAGTCAAGCGGGGATTGATCGGCAGGACGTCAGGATGTATTGGCATTAATTGGTGGCCTATAATAGCTCCGTATGCCTCATAAGTTGTTGAGACAACAGTGGGGGTGGCATTCTATCGGCGTCCTCTGCCTGACTCTTTCAGGCTGTGTCACTGAACTCCCCGTGAATGTGGCAGAGGCTGACGTTTCGGGAACTTTGGTGGTTGGACGGGTCGTCACGATCATCACAGGTGAGTCGCAACTGCACCGAGTGTATCCACCGGAACTCAGTTCCTTTGAGGTGATCAATACGGAGAGCCAGGAACGATTTAGGGTCGATGTGAGGTCCGAGGACCAGTATTTTTCGCTTGCCCTTCCTCCTGGACACTATGAGATTAATCGTGTGCAGATCAGCGAAGGTCCATTCTTGTCCATGGCGCAGCTTTCGACAAGCTTTGTGCTTCAGCCGGACGTGATTACCTTTCTCGGTACCTTGCGTTTTGGGGTGGATCCTCCGAAATATGGACGCCGAGTTGTGATATCCATGATTCATGACCAGCAAGATCAGGAGCGAGCCCAGCAGTTCGTCAAGGACACGTATCCCACCTTTACTACTAGGTCTCTGGTGATGCTGATTCCGGAGCCATCGCATGAGGAAGTCCGCTTGTTTGAAGTGATGCCCTATCCACGCTATTCAAGATATTTCCGTCGTCATTGGTGGTAGGCGCTGTTCATGCGGCGCACACTTTCACACATATCAGTTAGTGTTCTATCGGGGTGGGTGGCGCTGTTCGTCGGGTGCGCAGGCCTTCCCACGCAGGCGGAGCCCGTTGTGGTGAAACGGGCTCAGATGCATATGGGTACGCTGGTCGCGGTCACCGCGGTCGCCGGGAGCGAGGCGGCCGCGCAGGCTGCGGCGACCGCCGGGTTTGCTGAAATCCATCGCCTGGAAGAGCTCCTGAGCACCTGGATTCCAGGGAGCGAGCTGTCTCGCGTGAATGCCTCGGCGGGGGTCATGCCGGTCCATGTAAGCTCGGAGACGTTGACAGTTATCCAACGTGCGATGCAGGTTGCAGAGATGACCGATGGCGGATTCAATATTGCCATTGGCCCGGCGGTGGACGCCTGGAATGTGATTGAAGGTGGACGAATACCGACTGAGTCTGAATTGGAGGCTCTCCGTCCCTTGGTCGATCTGATGTCTGTCCATGTCGATGTGCGGAAGCAGACGATCTTTCTTGAGAAAGCAGGGATGCGGATCGATGTGGGGGGGATCGGCAAGGGTTACGCAGCAGATCAAGCCGTCGAGGCATTGCAGAGGGCAGGCGCTGTTGCCGGAGTCGTGGCACTGTCAGGGGATATCAAAACATTCGGCCGGTTGCCGGATGGGAAGCTGTTTCCCGTCGGTATTCAACACCCACGAAAAGATGGATCAGTGCTGGCCTGGATTGATTTGCAGGACGAAGCTATTTCTACCGCCGGGGATTATGAACGCTTCTTCGAGCGGGATGGGGTACGATATCATCATATTCTCGATCCTCGTACGCTTCAGCCGGCGCGCAGCTGCCAGAGTGTCACAGTGATTGCCCATGAAGGTATTTGGGCTGATGGATTGGATACAGGGATTTTTGTTATGGGGGTTGAATCTGGAATGCAGCTTGTCGAAGCCTTGCCGGACGTGGAGGCTGTCATCGTGGATCATGAAGGTCATGTCCATGTGTCCTCAGGGTTGCGGGATCGGATCCGTAAGCCGTGAAGCGGGAGGCTGCGGGATGATCAGGCCACCAAACGCTCTGGACCTACGTTGACCGGAGGAGCGCCATCTCAGCCTACGTCGGCACGGAACGTTCTCGCTTGGCAACTGCGAGATTTTGCAACGAACCGTCATGAACAATGTGGGCTAGCGGTCCAATCGATAGCTCATCGGAATCTTGATCGTCATGCGCGGCTGTCCTAGTGGACGAGGTAAATGGAACGGGGCTGCCTGCCGCAAGGTTTCAATTGCAGCCTTGTCGAGACCTGGGTGTCCCGAACTCTCCAATACTTCCTCCTCGCCGATGCTCCCGTCTTCGTTGATCACGGCTTTCACCACGACTTTCCCCTCGGCTCGATCCACCCGCGCTGAGGCTGGGTAGCGTTTCAATTCTTCCACTCGACGTAATATCGTTTCAGAGAGCCATCCGTAGTCGAGCTTAGTCGGCATGTTCGTTGGTACTGGGGCGATAGCGGCCATCTGCGCTGGTGTCGGAGCCTGGTCAGATTGTGCGGTCTGCCCGAGGAATGAGGACGGCGCGCTGGAGGGTGCCGTCTGGTCACCAGATTCAGCAGAGACTGCCATCGGTGCTTCGGCTGGTTTTTCAATGGATGTGGCCTCGGCGACCATCGGTGCCACAATCTCATGTGTGACGGGGTCGGTCGGTCGGATTATGTGAGCCGCTGATTGTGAGGGAGTCGTTGGTTGCAGTGGGGTTGGTGCGGGAGGCTCAGCGCCCACAGGGGTGACGGTTCGCTCAGAAATCGCTGGAGTCGCCTGTTGCGCAAGCGGCCTGGGCGACGGGAGCGTCTGTGCCTGCGTAGTCTGCTGCGCGGGAGGAGAGGGAGCCGAGGTCGTCGATGGAACTGATCGGGCCGGAGCCTGGTTCGGGGGTAATGCCGTTGGTTGAACTGGCTGTGTCGGCGATACCATGGCAACGTTCCACTTGAACGGTTCGTTCTGCGGCGCGAGTTGGATTTGCTTCACAAGCAGAATTGCTGCGAAAGCCACTGTGCCGTGCAAGAGGATGGAGACGAGCCAGCCCTGGACGTGAGCGTCTTTACGGCCTCCGGAACTGTGTGGTCCAGCAGCGATCACAGTCGAATGACCTCCAGACTGACTTGTTGAAATCCCATTCCCCGCACTTCATCTACTACGGACACGAATCGTTCGAGCAAGGTGACTTTATCTGCCCTCACGACGACCGCCGTTTCTCGAGGCTCCGCAGTCAGCGCACCCTGGAGCCCTCCTTCGGGAACTGCGCGGTCGTTGAGAAAGAGCGCGCCGTTGGCAGTCAGGGTGATCACGATAGGCGCATCTTTGCGATCGCCGACTTCCTTCGCTTTAGCCAAATTGACCGGAATCTGTCCGCTGCTGATAAAGGTGGCGGTGGTCAAGACGATGACCAATAGTACCAGCATGACGTCCACGAGAGGGATGACGTTGATCTGATCAATGTCTCGCTGCATGGTGTTCCTTATGTAGGGCGAGAATCTCGGCCACTTTCCGTCGGAGCACGTTGTTCATGACGACGCAGGGAATAGCCACCAGCAGTCCGACTGCTGTGGCTTTCAGCGCTAGGCTGAGCCCGATCATGATGGCATTGACGGCCATGGTGCCGGAGGTGCCCATCGTATGGAATGTGAGCATGATACCAAACACGGTACCCAGCAAGCCAATATACGGGGCATTCGCTGCCACCGTGCCAATGATGACCAGGCGTTTGGTCAGAGCCATTTCCAATCCTAGGCTGTTGGGGTACTGGGCGAGATCAACACGGCGGTAAAAGAGCCACCGCTCCACCGCGACGGCCCCTGTCCAGACGCTGAGCGCCAGCAGGAGCCCAATGATTCCGTAATCGACCAGGTTTTGTAACGCATTCATAGGCGTGGTCCCATTTTCTCTCAGTGATTCACGGTTCGGTTGGGCTAGCCCGCATTATTCATGGGGTTCGTCGAGAAATCGCATAGAAGCCAGGCCCGAGGCGTGTGGTACGAGGCGAGAGGGAAACCAATCCCTCTGGTCACCTCTCGCTCCGTGCCTCTCGCCCGAGCATTGGGCCAGGAGCGATCATGAATCATGCGGCCTAGGGGCCATCGTGAGGGTCTATCAATGCCAGATCGTGAAAAAGCCTGTCAATGCTCCCATGCGATCGGTTAAACCGACTGCGACACCTATCCGGTGGAATCCTCTCGTCGAAAGAGCACGGTATGGGTAGCCAACACACGGAGTTCCACCATAGTGCCTGCCTGATAGACGCTTGTGGAACCTTGACTGCTATGGACGATTTGACCGGAGGGGAGACTGACCGTGTAGAGATTCTCCGAGCCATGGAACTGGCGAGAGATGACGCGCGAGCGGGCGCCTTCCTTAGGGACGAGGTGAATGTCGTCCGGCCGAATCATGACGACCAGGGCGGTGCCGTCCTTGCACTCGATCGTGTTGGGAAACTCTCCCAGTTCAGTGTGGACCATACCCTGGGACACGGTTCCAGGAATGAAGTCCGCTTGACCGACAAAGTCGGCCACGAAGGGTGTGGCCGGCATGTGGTACATCATCTCAGGCGTATCGAATTGCTCCAAGCAGCCATGGTTGAGGACCGCGATCCGATCGGCCATGGCAAAGGCCTCGTCATGATCGTGCGTGACGAGCACGGTCGTCGTCCTGGTCCGGCGCAACAGGTCGTGCAACTCTTGGCGCATGCGTCCAGCCATGTCAGGGTCCAAATTGCTGAATGGCTCGTCGAGCAGCAGCACGACGGGATTCTGGACGAGGGCGCGGGACAACGCGACCCGCTGTTGTTGGCCTCCTGATAATTCGTGAGGATACCGTCGCTCGAATCCCTCCAGGCCTGTGAGGCGCAGCATTTCCTGGACCCGCACGGCTCGTTCGCTTCGAGCGAGGTGATGGAGCCCGAAGGCGATGTTGTCCTGAACGCGCAAGTGGGGAAACAGCGCATACTCTTGAAAGACCATCCCGACGCGCCGATTCTCCGTAGGGATCATCATATCTGGCGACGACACGAGTTGGCCCGATAAGAAAAGTTGGCCGGAGCAAACCGGTTCAAATCCGGCTATCGCCCGCAAAATTGTCGTCTTCCCACATCCTGAAGGGCCAAGTAGGCAGAGAATTTCTCCTTCTCGTGCCGCGAACGAAATTCCCTGGACCGCGGGTCGACCGGTTTCGTAGGCGCAGGAAACATAGCGCAGTTCCAAGACTGAGGAGGTCGGTGTAAAGAGGTTGCCCTGGAATGTGGTCTCCTGGGAGGGAGAAGGTGTGGTGGAATGGTCTAATGCCACTGAATCACGATCCTTCCTTTAGGAGCATGCTGAAAAAGTCCGCCAGCTTCGTTCTCGCATCGTTCAGACCTCCAACGGGGACCCGGCCGCCTGACTAACTCGGCGGCGCGCACAGACTTGGTGCTCCTTATTCGTCGCACCGTGCACCCCAGAGGGTACGCCTCCGGCCTTTCACTCGCTGCGGCCTTGCTGGACGACATTTTTTGAGCATCCTGCGCGGTGGCCTCCTGTTGTGCCCCTGGTGCGTACCATCGAAGTTTCGCCGCCCGACATAAGTTTTTCAGCATCCAGCTAGGCTGCGCGCCAGTCTTTCGAGACTAACAAGGCCAGTGCCGGGAGACTCACTAAGACAATAAGGAGCGCGGATGGGGCGGCGAGCTGATAATACTCCTCGCTCGCCTCCATCCAGACACGAATGGCCAGGGTGTCGAATCCCACCGGTCGCAACAATAGAGTCGCAGGTAATTCCTTCATTGTATGAAGGAACATCAAGACCCAGGCCACGACAAATCCGTTCCGAACGAGTGGCAGCGTCACCCTTCGCCAGGTGTCACGCATTCCAAGGCCAAGCGTGCGCGCGACCTCCTCCAGATTCGGCGACATGTGCTGGAGCGCCGGCTCCAGCGACTGGAGCCCGGCCGGGAGAAAATGGATCACGTAGGCCACGATGAGGATCAGCACCGAGCCATAGAAAACAGGGGCCAGTTTGGTAAAGAGGACGAGGACGGCCAGTGCCGCCACCGGTCCTGGAAGGACATAGCCGGCGTAGGCAGCTTGCAAGCAGCCCAAGTTCAAAATGGTCGGGCGGCGACTGGCGAGGTAGGCAAGCGGCAAGCCGATCAATACCCCGCCCGTGGCGGCGCTGGCTGCCAGGATGCCGCTGTTCCAAACAAACCCGAAGAACCGGCTGTCGAGCGTCGCTTGCGCCTCGGGCGACAGGCTCCATTGAATCAAAAGCGAGGCTGGGAGCGCGAAGGCTGCGCTGACGATCAGTCCGAGATAACCGGTGACGGCGACGGTGCCGAGCCAGCCATATTGGAGTCGTTGTGGAATTCGGTAGCGGCCGGTTGTCTGATAAAACCGGCTCCGTTGTCGGAACCACCGTTCAGAGATCAGGAATATCAGTGCGAGCCCGACCAGCAGGAGGCTCAAGATGCTCGCCGCGGCATTGTCGGATCGCCCAGTCATTTGCTGGAACACGGCATAGGTGAGCGTCTGGTAGCGAAGCAATGACACCGCACCGAAGTCCGACACGACGTACAAGATGACGAGTGCAACGCCGGCGGCAATCGAGGGGCGCATCAGCGGCAGCGTCACGCGCCAGAGGGTGGAGAGACGGGAGACGCCACTGGCCCGGGCCACCTCTTCGAACGATACGTTCATACTGAGGAGGGCACTGCGGCTTAGGAGATAGACGAAGGGAAATGTATCCAATGCCATGACGAGCGTCGCGCCCCAATAGCTATGGGGAGAAAAGATTCTCGCTTGGGGACCGGTCACCAGTTGCCAGATATGCTCGACAGGACCGCCGAATCCCAATAGGTAGGAGTAGACATAGGCCAGCACGTAGGTCGGCATCGCCAACGGAAGTACCATGGCGCCTTCCCATAGCCGGCGCCCGGGAAATTCCACGCGTGTGACCAGCCATGCGGTCGAGACGCCCAGGACTAGGGTGATGACCGCCACGCTGGCGGCCAGCGAGATGGTGTTGAACAGCAACTCAGGAATGCGGGTCGCCCACAAGCGGCTCCAGACGACCGGATCGGCCGAAAGGGCTTGTGCAGTGACATAGCCGAGCGGGAGCAGAATGATTCCCGCACTGGCCAAGGCGATGAGTTGCAGTGGCGAAGCAAGTTGTTGGCGAATCGTGCTCACGGTGGGTTCCTTCGAGTTAGCGGAGACCCACTTGTTCGATCAGCGTGAGGGTCGGCTCGCGCAGTTCGGCCAGCTTGGAGAGGGGGACCAGTGCCGCGCGGAAACTCTTCCGCTCCACAAGCGCCGGGTCCGCCTTCACATCCTGGTGGAGGGGATATTCCTTGTCGAGATCCGCAAATAACTTCTGCCCCGCTTGAGCGACTAAAAACTCGACGAGCAACTTGGCGCTGTCGAGGTGCTTGGTCGACTTGACGACGCCGACGCCGGCAACGTTCATGATTGCCCCCATGCCGCCCTCTTGCTGGTCCGGCATCAATACCGCGATTGGCGCGTCGGGCTGCGTGACCAGGTACCGATAGACATAGTAGTGATTCACGATGCCCAGCGCGACTTGCCCCTTGGCGACGGCATCCACGATTTGCGAGCTCTTCTGATAGACCTGGGCGGCTGCATTGGTTTTGAGGCCTTGCAGGAATTGCCTGGTCTTCTCGTCTCCATACGTGGCGCGAATGACCGATACGCCGGCTTGCAGATACTCGCTGCCGGAATTCGGAATTGCAATCTTATCTCTCCACTTTGGATCGGCAAGGTCGAAGAGCGACTTCACTTGGTCCGGCTGCACCATCGTGCGGTTGTACACCACGATCCAGAATCGTCCGGAGAGCCCCACCCAGGCATTGTCCGGTGCTCGAAACTGCGCCGGAATGGCTCGTTCAATCTCTCGCATATTCAATGGGTGGAGGAGGCCGGCCGCTCGGGCCAGTTCCAAGCTGCCGGCGTCGTTGGTGATCAGGAGATCCGCCGACGTGCGATCGCCTTCAGCCTTGAGTCGATTGACCAATTCTGTCGAGCCGGACGACAACAGCTCGATTTGAATGCCGGTATTTGTGGTAAAGGCGTCGAGCACCGGCTTGATGAGCCGTTCCCCGCGGCCGGAATAGATCGTGAGTGTATCGGCGGCCGGGACGGAGGGCACGAAGATCCCGCCAATGAGTCCCGCGGTGAATAGCATAAGGAGACCTGAGAGAAGCGTTCGACGCAATGTCAGCAGGGAGCATACGAATGGCATGAGGCGGTCCTTATGAAATTGAAATTGATAAGCTGTCTCAAAATGATACTAAAAAAAACGTGGTCCGTCAATGTCGGCAGCGAGAACAGAGGCCGTAGAGCTCAAGTCGGTGGGTTTTGATGATAAATCCGTTCCGGATGGCTACTTCTTCCTGGAGTCGCTCTATTTCTTCGTTTTCAAACTCCACGATCTGATCGCAGCCGGTGCAGATAAGGTGATCGTGGTGGCCCTTGTGCGAGACGTTGTCATACTTCGTCTGAGAGCCGAAGTGCCGGGCTTGTGCGAGACCGGCATCGCAGAACAGATTGAGCGTCCGGTAGATTGTCGCGAGTCCAAGATGAGGATCGGACTTAGCCAGCTGGTGATACATGGCCTCCGCGGTAATGTGCTCTTGTCGCAGGAAGGCGTTCAGGATCAATTCACGTTGGCGTGTGAGCTTGAGCTGATGCTTGCCCAGATGGTCCTTCAGGGCCTCCATTTCCTTCACATGCTTACTTGCCATGACGGGCCTCCGATGTAGGTCTCATTAAAGACGAAACTGCCCATCTGGTCAAGAGGCGTTGCGCGCGAGCCGCACAGAGTGAAGGAATTGACGGTGATTCCCGGCGCTGCCTATAGTATTCCCTTCACTAAAAGGCGGAACGATGGAGGGACTACCGGCATGCGGAAACCCAATCAGATTACGGTCGACCGGGCCCTCCTGCTCTACGTCCTGCATCTGGCAGAGCCCCACGGGCTGCTCAGCGATGTGAAGCTGCAGCAACTGTGCTTTCTGTGCGAGTTGCAAATGTTCGGCAAAGGCTTTAAAGGCTTTCACTTTGAATTCTTTCGGTTTGCTTATGGGGCCTTCAGCAAGGATCTCGATAACGACCTGATGTCGTTACGCCGGAGAGAACGGGTGGAAAACTTCACGCTGTCTGACCAGGCACAGGAAGAGGCTATTCCGTTGCTGGAGAAAGGCATTGAGGGGGTGGAGACGAACGAGAAGGTCGCGGAGATTCTGAAGGCGGTGGTGAAGGTGTATGGCCCGCAGGACAGCGGAACGATCACCCAGTCGGTTGAGTCAGTCGAATTGAGTACTCCTCAGCAACCGGAATTCAAGATTCCGATCCGCGATATTGTCTTCCACACGACACTCTTGGTGCCGTCTCGCATCGAGGTGCAGGCGGAGTTCACGTTGTCCACCACGATTCTGGCTAGGCTCAATCAGGCGATGGGCTATACAGGCTGCTGAAAAAGGCCGTTCAGCAAGGCCGCAGCGAGCGAAGAGGCGAGGCGTACGCTTCGGTACGTTGAGCCTCTGAGCGAAGCGAGAACGCCGCTGGCGGACTTTTTCAGTATCCTGCTAGAGCCGGTAGAGTTCGCCATACTTCCGCTCCACATAGGACAAGAACGGTTCAGGGTCGAGGCTCTTCCCAGTCACTCGTTGGGCAAGGTGATCCGGCGTGAACATCCGGCCCCAACGATGGATCTTCTGTCCGAGCCAACGTTGCAGCACCATCAATTGTCCTGCCGCAATTTCATCCTCCAGATGCGGGATCTCCAGTTTGGCCTGCTCATAGAATTGAACGGAGTAGAGATTTCCGAGCGTGTACGTCGGGAAATAGCCGAAGGCGCCGAACGACCAGTGCACGTCTTGCAGCACGCCTTCCGCATCGTTCGAAGGGACAATGCCCAGGTATTCCTCCATTTTCTGGTTCCAGATCCCCGGCAAGTCCTCCGGTCTCGTCCGCCCTTCGATGAGATCCTGCTCGATTTCGAATCGCAGCATGACGTGAAGATTGTAGGTGAGCTCATCGGCCTCGACTCGAATCAGCGACGGCTTCACGCGATTGATGGCCGCGTAGAATTGCTCCCCATCGAGGGCACGCAATTGATGATGAAAGGTTTGCTGAAGCATGGGGTAAAAGAAACGCCAGAACGCCCGCGACCGGCCCACGCAGTTTTCCCACATGCGCGATTGGCTCTCATGAATGCCGAGCGAGACCGAATCGCCAAGCGGGGTGCCGAAATAGCGGGAGTCGAGACCCTGGTCGTACAACCCATGGCCGCCTTCATGGATACAACTAAACAGGCAGGTTTGGAGATCATGTTCCTGCACACGCGTCGTGATGCGTACATCCGTCGGATGGAATGACGTTGTGAAGGGGTGCGCCGACAGGTCGAGGCGTCCCCGTTCGAAGTCGTACCCCATGGCGATCAAGACCATCCGGCCGAACTCCAGTTGGCGCGCCTGATCGAAGGTATGAAATAAAATCGTATCGTCGATCTGAACCGAGCTCTGCTGAATTTTTTTGAGCAGCGGCACGAGACGCCCCTTGATCTGCGCGAACAACGGGCGCAATGCCGCGATGGTGAAGCCCGGCTCGTACACGTCGAGTAAGGCATTGTATGGCGAATCTCGGTAGCCGAGGTACTCGGCCTCTTCTCGCTTCAGCGACAGGACTGTGCGGAGATTCGGGAGAAATTGCGAGAAAGCGTGATTTTCTTTTGCTTCGGCCCACACTTGCTGCGCCAGCGAACATTCCCGGCTGAGCGTCATGACAAAATCGGAGGGAAGCTTCTTCGCGCGGCTATAGTCACGCCACACCTCACGAAGCAACGACCGTGCGGGCTCGTCCCAGGCTTCTCCGGGGCTGTCACGAATCTCACCGGTCTGCGGATCGACCCAGGTGGCGAGCAGCTGTTCAGTCTCCGGTGAGATGAGCTTCTGGTGTGCGATGCCCTGGAGCGTCGAAATCTGCTCGGCGCGGGCCTCGCCCCCGCCGGCCGGCATGTAGGTTTCTTGATCCCACGAGAGGAGCGAGGCCGCGCTGTTAATGCGCTGGATTTCCGAGAGTCTGGTCGTCAAGGCCTCCACAGTCTTCAGGGTTTTCACAGCAGGGTGTCTCCTTCAGTAACCGTCATGCTATGATCGCGCCGATCTGCATTTTGTGTTGTAGTGTACGAAACAAACCATTCGTTTTCAAACCAATCGTCTCAAAGCGATGAATAGACTCGTTTCTGCTGACATCGAGGCCTATGCCCAGGCGCACTCCATGCCGGAGTCGGACCTCTGTCGAGCCTTGCGGGAAGAAACTCAGCGGCGAATGGAGTCCCCGCAGATGATTGTAGGGCCGCTCGAAGGGGCCTTTCTGAAGATGATGGCGCAGCTGGTGCAGGCAAAACGCGTGCTTGAAATTGGCATGTTCACTGGCTATAGCGCGCTCTGTTTTGCGGAAGCGTTACCGGCAGATGGGACTGTGCTTACGTGTGAGATCGATGAGGAGTCAGCCTCTCTCGCGCGCCAGTATTTCGCGCGATCGCCAATCGGCAAGAAGATCGAGGTCCGCATGGGGCCGGCGCTCGAAACGATGCGGCACCTCAAGGGACCGTTCGATCTGATCTTCATTGACGCCGATAAAAACAACTATGTGAATTACTACCGGCGGGCGCTCGATCTTGTGTCGCCGAGCGGAGTGATTCTCGTCGATAACGTTCTGTGGGAGGGGGATGTGCTGAAACAACCGGCGCCGGATGAGAGGACGGAGGCCATTCAAGAACTGAATCGAATGGTCGCAACTGATCCGCGTGTCACAGCGGTGCTTGTGACAGTCAGGGATGGGGTTTTAGTGATTAGGCCGCAGTCATGAACTTAACCCTCATTATTCATGAGTGTTTCTGCTGCAATCGCGGATCCGCTGCTGCGACGAGCCTTCGGCGGACAAACTCGCCGCTTGCCCCCTCAACGTACTGTGCAAGTACGCCTCCGGGCCTCGCGGCTCCGCATGCCCGTCTCGCAGGCGACTACGCGATTTCGCTACGAACCGTCACAAATAATGCGGGCTAAATTACTTGACGTCCGTCAACAAGGACTATAGCTACTGCATATGACACCTCCGACAAGCCGCCTGGCCTATGGTGCGGTCATCGCTGCCGCTGTGCTTTGGGGCGGGTCGATCGTGGCCCAGAAGCTGGCCCTGAGTGGATTCTCAGCTGTTGAAGCCTCGGTCCTGCGGGACATCGGCGGGTTGGCGATCCTTCTGGCCACGTGGTGGTGGCAGGAAGGCACCTTGGCCAAGCTGACCAAGGCGGATGTGCGTATGCTGGGGCTGCTCGGGCTCGGCGTATTGGGCAACCACCTGCTCATTCTCATGGGGCTCAACTATGTGAGCGGGGCCGTGGGTGGGGTGATCATCGGATCGAGTCCGGTGGTGACCGCGCTGCTCTCGGCTGTGTTGATTCAGGATGCCCCATTGCGCGCCGTGTGGGCGGGCGGGCTTCTGTCCTTCGCGGGGGTGGGATTGGTCTCCGTGGCGGGATTCCAGGCCGCGGGCGATCGGCCGCTGCTCGGCAGTCTGCTGGTCTTTCTCGGCGTGGTGAGCTGGGCCCTCTATAGTATCGGCAGCCGGCAGCTCATGGAGCGCCACTCGGCCTTAACCGTCAATTGGACGACGCTGCTCGTCGCCACAATTCTCCAAATTCCTCTGTTGTGGACAGATCGCAAGATGCTGGATGCAGGACTCGGGTCAGTGACGCCGGCGGACTGGATGGCGCTGGGGTATCTGGTCCTGTTCGCCACGGCCATCGCGCAACAGGCCTGGCTGTTCGGAGTGAAGGGCATTGGGCCTTCGCGCGCTTCCATCCTTGGCAATCTGACTCCTGTGGCCGCCATCGTCCTGTCTGCGGTGCTGTTGAAAGAATCAGTGGGCACGAGTGAAATTCTCGGCATCGCGCTGATCCTGGCCGGAGTCTGGGTCGTGGATTGGCAAACGTCCCGGCTCACGAAATAGGAGGCTGCTGAAAAAGGTGAGGACGGGTAGCCTGGTCGTCCTCCTGCTCGCGGAACGCGCACGCTCGGAAGGTGCTCGTTCGACGCGCGCAATCGAGGATCAACCAGGCCACCCTTTTGAGAGCGAGTACTAAACTGCTGCGGCCTTGCTGGACGGTCTTTTTGAGCAGCCTCCTGAGATCGAGTTCGGTCTGTCCTTCCTACCCTAAAGCGAATAGCCAGGTTGTCCTTCCCTGCGCGCATCGGACGGGTACAGTTTCATCGTGCGCGTTCTGCGAGCAAGAAGGATGGCCTGGCTATTTCCGTCCCCCCTCGCCCTCGTCTCCGTGATTGCAGTATGATATGGCGCATTTCTCGTGTAAGGAGCCACGCATGCTGGAGCAATACATCGAAGAAGTGAACAATGCGAACCACGCGTTCTATGCCGCGTTTGGCAACCTCGACATCGACGAGATGGATAAGATTTGGGCGCACCAGGATTATGTGACTTGCATCCATCCGGGCTGGACGTTGCGGTCGGGCTGGCCGCTCGTGCGCGACTCATGGATCTTGATCTTCAATAATACCTTTTCTATGACGTTCGAACTCACCGACGTGATGGTGCAGGTGGCAGGCGATATGGCCTGGGTCGTCTGCGTGGAGAACATCACCACCAATCAATCCGACGAACCGCAGCAGGCAAAGGTGTTAGCCACGAATCTATTCGAGCGGATCGGGGATGAGTGGTTGTTGATTCATCATCATGGAAGTGCGGTCATGGGGTAGAGGGGGTGTCCCTCTTGCTCCCGCACCCCCCACATCAGAATGTGCGAGGTGGACGGGCGCAATCGAGTGACCACCCCCTGTGCCCCATTTTTTATAGAGTGTGGGAAAGAGAACGGCGTCGGTCGACGCGCGCAGTGGAGAGAGGACCGACTGATCCCATTGTTTTAGGGGTGGGGGGAAGAAAGGAACGTTCGTCGGGCGCAGTGGGGGAACCATTAAGCCCATGACCTACGGAGAATGTGGGGGGGAAAGGCGATGCTCAGTGGTCACGCGCATTCAGGGGCCATCCATTTCTCTCCCCAATGCGTTAGCACGAAAGTATTCGAATGCGGCGAAAAAATGCGAATGGCAATATAGACTGCAGAATTCGCAGTGTGTCGCCGGTGGGCGAAGGAGGGAGTAAATTGAATAAGTGTTGGGTTTCAAAGTACACTTTGCTCCCGTCGGAGTGCGTAGCCTACCGCGCTATGCTGGAAGGGTAGGCCGCAGTAGACCTAATAGTTAGGCGGCCAGCCATGAAACGAGTGTATGCACGCACGCTACCTCGATATCTTATCGTCGCGACAGCCCTGCTGGCCTTAGGGTGTGACCCCGGCTATCGCCTCAGGCCAGTTGCGTGGATGGAGGAGGAGCCGGGGCATCGGTGATCGCGTGACTTTGACGGATTCTCCTTGCGAACGCGCCCCCTCGGAGGCCTCGTTGGCGAGTGGCTTCACCCAACGCTCGAAGTTTTCGGAAACTCCGAGCGTGTCACCTTGAAGGGTGCCTCTCTGCAAACTGCCATGGACCGCTATTCCGGTGTGGTCGACCCGCGTACCGCAAGCGTGGCACCCGGCGGTGGCCGACTTGGCGTCCACTGGGAATTCGGCAGGGACCATCCGGCCCCCCGAAGTTCTCGGCGAGCGCGCAGAGATCATTCTCGAAATCGACGTGGGGTCTCGTCTTCAGACGGTGCGAATTGAATACGAGCGAACGTCATGTTGCTAGGACTCCTCGGAGGCCGCCTAACAATGGTATGCAGCCGACGATCTTCGGCCGCGGCTAATACCCGTCGTTGGAAGAGATAAAGGGGACAGTTAGGAATAAGGTGGCAGGGACCGTGTTCTTTAGGTAATGACGTGGGGCGTTAGGTTTTTGGCGCTGCGGCGGTGGGGATTTCTTCTACTCGGATGGTGTTGGCCCACTCGGCGACGAGGGGGTCTCGTTCTTCCATCGTCATCCCTGCATACTTCATGAACATCTGCGGGCCTTTGCGGCGACGCCAGGTGAGATAGTTGAGGAAGTGCTCCCGGCAAATGCTGTGCGTGCCGGCTGGGGCATAGACTCTCCCTTGGCAACCTTTGATCATGCAGGTCAGATCGTGCATCGCGTACTCCGTTTGGTAAGGGCAGTATGCGGGACGGAGGGTTGAATTTTCAACCTGCCCAACCTTGACGCGTTGACCCCGTTCCGGTAAGCCATTCCACACGATGCGTCAGTTCCGTTTGCTCTTCCTTCTCCTTGCCTGGATCCCAGCTGTATTCAGCTGCGTATCAGCGTCACGTGAAGGGCTTCCGCCAGGGAGTTCCATTGCCGAGAGTGTGGCGCCCGTTGCTGCGAAAGGTGCGAATCCGCTACCTCAAGGCATTGCGGTAGGGGACGTCACAAGTCAATCGGCGCTGTTGTGGCTCAGGACAGAGGGGCCCAGGGCGGTGCAAATTGAATGGGCCTCGGTTGCGGCCTGGGAACTCATGTCAAAGATGGCGACGATCCGATCGCCGGCTGCTCGAACGGCGGTATTCGCCACCAGTGCCGACCAAGACTACACCTTGACGATTCCCCTGGATGGCCTCGCCTCTGCAACGCGCTATCGCTATCACGTATTGGTCGGCCAAGAGCAAGGAGAGACAATGACCCTGGCGGCGCGCGGAGAGTTCACGACCTTGCCGGATGCTGCGAATTCGGCCCCGGTGACCTTTGCCTGGAGCGGCGATCTGGGTGGGCAGGGCCGCTGCAGGCGGGGCGCCGCCGGATACCCAATCTTCGATGTGATGCTCGCCCAGCAGCTTGATTTTTTTCTGTTTCTCGGCGATACGGTGTACGGCGACAGTCTGTGTCCGTCACCTCCGAACGAACCGGGCGCTGACTTTCGGGCGACGACCCTGGCCGAGTATCGTGCCCGTCATCGCGACCAACGGGGTGCGGAGGCACTGCGACGGTTTCTCGACAGCGTTCCGGTCTATGTTATCTGGGATGATCATGAAGTGCGGAATAACTTTGCAGGGCCTTTTGAGAGCCAGATGCCGGCCGGGCGTCAGGCTTTGCGCGAGTATTGGCCGATCCGCGTGGCGTCCGACGATCCCCAGCGGCTCTATCGAACGGTGCGTGTCGGGGCGGACCTCGAAGTGTTCATTCTCGATACGCGGCAGTATCGGAGTCGCAATGCTGATCAGGACGGGCCGGCGAAGACGATGTTGGGAGAGAGGCAGCTTCAGTGGTTGCTGAGCGGGCTCACCGAGTCAACCGCGACATGGAAAGTGATTGTGACCACAGTGCCTCTGTCCATTTCAAAGGGAGGAGGCCTAGCCGTCTCTGGGAACGATGGATGGGCCGGAGGGCCTGGCAGTCCAGGGTTCGAACGGGAGCGGCAGGTCATTGTGGACCGCATTCTTGGCCTAAGGGTAAAGAACGTGGTGTTCCTGGCCGGCGATGTCCACTATGTGCAGGCGAATGCGTACGATCCGAACGGTGACGGGACTCCTGACTTCCATGAGTTTGTAGTTGGTCCGTTGTCCGCTGCGTTCGGCCCAAAGACGCCTGCCAGTGCGGGATTGCGCCCGACCACATTGATCAATGATGGAGGGTACTTCAATTTTGGTCTCATCCGAGTCACCAAGTCCTCCTTCGACGTCACAGTCCTCGACGAGGCCGGTGCCACGCGGTTTTCCCATCATCTGGCCGCCAAGTAACCATCACCGTCTTCTGCGAAGATCCTCTTGAAATCGGGACGGGTGGCCAGTTACGGTACACAGTTCGTTGTGCATGTAATTCAGGTCCCGACAAGGTGCGTGATGTTGTTGCAGCTGATTTCTGTGCTGGGCGCCCTGATGGTGCTGTTGGCCTATGGCCTGATTCAGGGCGGGGTCTGGCGTGAACTGAACGCGGGATACCTCGCGTTGAACATCGTCGGGTCGTTGTTATTAGGGATTGTCGCGATTGAGGATCAGCGGGTGGGATTTATTTTCTTGGAGTTTGCGTGGGCCGGACTTGGATTGGTCGGCGTAGCCAGGGCCGTGAAGGCCAGGCATACCGCGAGTTAACATGGTTCGGATGAAAGGACTACACATATGGCAGGGTTGATGTCCGCGGATGAGGTTTTTGAAAAGGCTCAAAATGCCGCTGCGGCGGCGACGGGGCTTGATGAAAAGGCCATGCAGATCGATTACCCGGCGTTGAAAGAGAAGATCCGCACAGCCTTAGGGAATCGTAAAGTCACGCTCTGCCACATCAACAAGTTTTTGCCGGAGGGCTACGAAGATCAGGGGCGCTTCAACTTGCTGCTCCTGACTGCCGGCAACGTGGTATTCGACATGGTCATCGGCGATTCGTATTTTCGCTATGACGTGGTGTCGGTCGATCAGCTGGACAAAGTTCAGGTGATCGATGCGATGTGGGACAATAAAGAGAAACGCCGTGAGGAACCGTTTCTGAGTCTTCGGCTGATGCATGCCGAGGAGGCCCACCTCTTGCTGGCGCTTGAAGATGACGAGCGGAAGAGTTTGCTGACCTTTGCGTCGGCTGTGGCGGCGGTCCGGAACCCGGAGAAGTAACGATCTACGGGAAAGCCGAGCGAGATTGGCGGGAGGGGCGAGGCGAGCGCGACTTGTAGGCTAGTGAACCACTCGGAATCGGTTAGCTTGCACGTCGCGCCTTTCTCGTCTGTCTCGCGCGGCTATCCTGCGGGAGGATTAGGCGCGGCGGTAGAAGGGGAGCGCTCGAACCGTCGCGTCGAGACGAGCGCCATCGTCTTTAATGGTGAGGTTGGTGCCGGGAGCTGAAAAGTCCCGGAGTGGGAATGCCAGGGCGATAGGGGTCTTGAGCTGTGGTGAGTGCGTGGCACTGCTGACCCAGCCGACTTCCCGTTCTCCGCTGAATAGCTTGGCACCCCTCGGCGGGATGATCGAGCCATTCATGACGAGCCCGACTAAATGCCGCCGTATGTTGCCGTAGGTGTCCATCCTCGCCAGGACTTCTTGTCCGGGATAGCAGCCCTTATTCAAGCTGAACGCTTTTCCTTCCAGGTTCGCTTCCGGTGGAACGATCTCTTCGTTGAGGTCCGGTCCGGCCTTTGGCAGGCCTGCTTCGATGCGGAGGGCCTCACGAGCGAGACCGCCAATGGCTTTGATGCCGTAGGTCGCGCCCGCCTCCATGAGCCGTTCCCAGGCTGTGCAGAGGGCGTCAGCAGGCAGCAATACTTCGAGGTCGATCTCTCCGGTTTCTTCTGTGCGCAGGACGAACGAGGGATGGCCGCCGATCTTGGCTGCGATGGCACTCACTGGCTCGAGGTCGCTCATCGCGACGCCGAAGGCGGCGCTGACAGTCGCGCAGGCCTTGGGCCCACTGACAAGCAATAGCCCCCAGGATTCTGCACAGTTCTCCATCTTTGTTTTGATGCCGTAAAGAAGAAACTTTCGGAGAGCTTGGAAGGTGGCGTCGCCGACCTCGCCGACATCTTCCACCCACAGACTGTCGGATAGGGTATAGACTCGAAAATAGCTGAGCATCTTGCCCTTGTGCGTGAGAAAGCTCGAATAGCAGCCCTGGCCTGGCTGGAGCGGGAGAATATCGTTGCTGATGAGGCCTTGTAGCCATTTCACGCGATCGTCGCCGATGACGCGGATCTTGCCCCGGTGCGAGAGGTCGGAGAGTCCGACTGCGTGGCGCACCGCCTGATATTCTGCGACCCACTTGCCATAGTGAGCGGGCATGTCCCATCCGGCGACCTCTTCAAAGGTCGCACCAAGCTTCGTGTGGAGATCGTGGAGACGGGATTGTTTCATTTTGAAATGTTGAGTTGTAAATGTTCAATGTTGAATGAGATTCAACATTCAGCACTTAACATTCAACATTACCTCTTCTACCAGGTCTTTCAATCGAGCGGAGAACTCATTGCGCGAGACAATCTTGGACACGCCTAGCGCTTTGGCCCGGTTAAACGTATCGACTTCTTCATGATTGGCAAAGGCGAGGATAGGAATGGTCTTCAATCGCGCGTTGGTCGTGAGTGTTTCCAGGGCTTGAAATGCGTTCAGTGTCTCGTCATTCATGTTCAAAATGAACGCGGAGGGGATCGTAGCCGAGGCCTTTTCGGCGATGTCCTGTTGTGTGCGAGCCCGTTCGATCCGGTAGCCCTTCGACATCAGGGCGTCGCGGACTTTGGTGTAGAAAAAAATGTCGGTGACGGCGACGAGAATGGTCTTTTGGTCTGTCTGGTTCATAGGGTTTTTCTGGTTTGTCTAGTTTCTTTCGTTAAAGAGAGGGAACAGAACGGTTCAATCATATAGCTCGATCTATACGTGGTCATCAAGACTATCCAAACAAACCAAATGACCCAGACAGACGAGACAAACCAGATGAACAAAACAAACCAGTTCAGTTCAATGAACTGATCAATCGCCCCAGTGCTTTCTTTGCCAAGGCGTAATTGGGATTGAGGGCCAGAGCTTTCTTGTAGGACTCGATGGCCTCGGTCCATTGGCCCTTGCGCTCGTAGACCCGACCCAGGTTGAGATGGGGGAAGGCCGGGCTCTCATAGCGTCTCGCCTGCAGGGCTTTCTGAAACCAGGTAATCGCTTCGTCAAATTCGCCCTTTTCGATCAGATAGGCCCCGATGTCATTATATGGGTTGCCGAAATCGGGGTCCTGCGCGATGGCCTTGTGGCATTCATCAATCGCATCATCGAGACGTCCCATGAAGCTGTAGGTCCACCCGAGGAAGGTATAGGCCTCGGCAGTCGGATGAGTCTCAATCGATTTCTTATAGAGCGCCACGGCCTCCTCCAGTTCGCCTTTCATCTGGCGTTCATAGGCCTGTTGGAAGAGTTGCCACGCCTCGCGTTTGTCTTCTTCGTGGCCTTCGCCTTGTATCAAAAAATCCTGTACATCCATAGTGCGGCTTCTGAAAAATGCCTCCAGCGGCGTTCTCGGTCGTTCAATCGACTTGACGTACCAAAAAGGTACGCCTCGTCGATTTCACTCCTTGCGGCCTTGCCGGAGACATTTTTGAGAAGCCGCAGGAGATGGGTTTCACTATTCGTTCTTCAGCTTCTTTTTGATCAATTCTGCGCCGTAGCGCCCTGAGAGCAACATTGAGCCGAAGGCCGGGCCCATGCGCGGAGTGCCGTAGACTGCCGCCACTGCTAACCCGATGACGAAACAGTTGGGATAGACCTCGCCGGTTCGGTCCATCACCTCTTCTTCGGATCGGGAAACCCACATGGCACCATTGCCGGGCACTGCTTTGTAGAGATTGCGTTTGTGCAGGAGTTCCACGACGACGGCATCGTGGCCTGTCGCGTCCACCACGATCTTGCTTTCGAGTGCGATGGGGTCCACGTGGATCATGTCATGGCCGGCCATTTCAGCCGTCGTGTTATTGACCACCACGCCTTCGAGAATGCCGTCGTGACGAAGAATTAAGTCGACGACTCTCGTGAGGTTCATAATCTTGCCCCCGCTCCTGTAGGCGGCGGCGATCAACGCACCGGTGGCGTGCGGGGGATCGACCATGTACATCCCCTCGCATTCTGTGATCTTCTTGCAGGGCACTCCGATTTCTTCGAGGATTTCATTGGCCGGTTCGCAGATCGTGGCCTTGTTCATCAGGTAGCCGCCCGACCAAAAGCCGCCCCCAAGGGCGAGGCTCTGCTCAACGATGACCGTACGAAATCCCATCGCAGCCAGATCATGGGCGCAGATCAACCCGGAAGGCCCGGCGCCGACAATGATCACATCGCTCTCGATAAGCTGGTCGAATTCTTTATAGTATTCCCGCGCAATCTGCCGGGTAATATCTCTCTCCCGTAACGGGGCTGGCTTCGGCTTTCCCATACTGTACTCTCCCTCGACGGCTGCTGAAAATGGTTTCCGGCTTCGTTCTCGGTTCCACCAAATCCTCAACGTACCCCAGAGGGTACGCCTCCGGTTTGGTCTCGCCTGCGGCCTTGCCGGAGAACCATTTTGAGCAGCCTTATCGGTAAATCTCGGAGCCGGTCTTCTTGAACTCTTCTGATTTTTCCTTCATGCCGATTTGAATCGCTGTGTGTTCATCCACCTGTAATTGCGCGGCATAGTCCCGGACATCCTGCGTGATCTTCATTGAGCAAAAATGAGGGCCGCACATGGAGCAGAAGTGCGAGACCTTGGCGGCATTGTCCGGCAAGGTCTCGTCGTGGAAGAATTTCGCCGTGTCTGGATCGAGCGAAAGATTGAACTGGTCTTCCCAGCGAAACTCGAAGCGGGCTTTGGACAGGGCGTTGTCCCGAATCTGCGCGCCCGGGTGGCCCTTGGCGAGGTCTGCCGCGTGGGCGGCGATTTTGTAAGTGATGACGCCGGCCTTCACATCTTCGCGGTCGGGGAGGCCCAGGTGTTCCTTGGGGGTCACATAACAGAGCATCGCACAGCCGAACCACCCGATCATGGCTGCGCCGATGCCGGAGGTGATGTGGTCATATCCCGGCGCGATGTCGGTCGTGAGCGGTCCCAGCGTATAGAATGGCGCTTCCTGGCAGGCCTTCAGCTGTTTCTCCATATTGACCTGGATCATGTGCATGGGTACGTGGCCCGGCCCTTCAATCATGACCTGGGCATCGTGGCGCCAGGCGATCTTGGTGAGTTCACCCAACGTGTCCAGTTCGGCAAATTGCGCCTCATCGTTGGCGTCTGCAATGGAACCTGGGCGCAACCCATCGCCCAAACTGAACGACACGTCGTAGGCCTTCATGATGTCGCAGATTTCTTCGAAGTGGCGGTAGGCGAAGTTTTCTTCATGATGAGCCAGGCACCACTTCGCATGGATAGCCCCGCCTCGGGACACGATGCCGGTCATGCGTTTGGCGGTCATCGGCACGTAGGCCAAGCGTACACCAGCATGGATGGTGAAGTAGTCGACCCCTTGTTCTGCCTGTTCGATTAATGTGTCGCGAAACAGTTCCCATGTCAGGTCTTCGGCCTTGCCCCCGACTTTTTCCAGCGCTTGATAGATTGGCACTGTGCCGATAGGCACTGGCGAATTTCGGATGATCCATTCGCGGGTCTCGTGGATGTTCTTGCCGGTGGAGAGGTCCATCACTGTGTCGGCGCCCCATCGAATAGACCAGATCATCTTCTCGACTTCTTCTTCGATGGAAGAGGCGACGGCGGAGTTGCCGATGTTGGAGTTAATCTTCACCAGAAAGTTGCGGCCGATGATCATCGGTTCGCTTTCCGGATGGTTGATGTTGGCCGGAATGATCGCGCGGCCACGGGCGACTTCATCGCGGACAAATTCCGGCGTGATGACGGAGGGAATGCTCGCGCCCCACGACTGGCCAGGGTGTTGTGTGACCCCGCCGCCGTGCCCATTCCGCGAGGCCAGTTCGCGTGCCACTGCGAGAGATTGGTTCTCTCTGATCGCAATGAACTCCATTTCCGGTGTGACAATGCCTTGTCGGGCGTAGTGGATCTGGGTCACGTTCATGCCGGGCTTGGCTCGCAGCGGCTTGCGAATGTGCTGGAACCGGAGTTCGTCCAGCTTGGGATCGGTCGCACGTAAGCGGCCATAATGCGAGGAGACATCCGGGAGTTGGTCCACATCGTTCCTGCCGATCACCCAGTCCCGTCGATAGGGCGCCAATCCAGACCGCGCGTCGATCTGTACGTCCTGGTCCGTATAAGGTCCGGAGGTATCATAAATCGTAATTGGTTCATTTGTGCTGGGCGTGCCCCCGTTCATCGACTTGGTGGCGGTCAGGCTAATTTCTCTCATCGGGACCCGCACGCCTGCCTGCGTCCCCTGCACATACACTTTGCGTGAGGCAGGGAACGGCGTGGTCGTCAAGGCTGATCCGGCAGACTTGTGTTTGTTACCGGTTGCAGATCCATTGCCGATTGTATGGTCGCTCATAGGAGATCCTTTCTCCAAAACGTGAACGGTGCTCAGTAGTAAAAATAAAAAAGCCGCACCGAATTAAGAGGGTGCGGCAGAGAGACCAACAATTCTGGTTGTTCTCGCTTCCCTACGCTGGTATTACCCAGGTCAGGTTCTGAGGGTCGTCCGTTCGGGCGGACTCTCAGCCGTGTGGCCCCCCTAGCTTCGACGAAGAATCGTATCTCCGGCCCCCTGCGTTGTCAACGGGGTATTAGGCCTACCGTAGGCGAACCGAGTGGACCATTGCCTGCGTGGGACTTCTTTGCAGCAGCCGGTTCATTGATTGTGGGGGAACCCTAACGTAGAATGGTGCCATACGCTATTTTTCCGGGGAACCCATGCAGACACTCTCGACACTTCCGAAACCCATCACGGACTACCAACAACTATCTGCGGAGGAACTGTTCTGCCGGACGGTTGAGGCTAAACGTGTGCTCGGCGACCGGGTCATGATTCTAGGCCATAATTATCAACGGGATGAAGTCATCGAACATGCGGACTTTCGAGGGGACTCTCTCCTGCTTTCGAAACTGGCAGCCGAGCGGTCAGAGCGGCCCTACATCATCTTTTGCGGCGTTCACTTCATGGCCGAGACCGCCGACATTCTGAGTCGCTCGAAGCAAACGGTGATTCTCCCGGACATGGCAGCAGGCTGCTCCATGGCGGACATGGCGGCCATCGAACAGGTCGATCAATGTTGGGAAACGTTGGGACGGATCCTCCCTGTGGAAGAGACCGTCATGCCCGCGGTCTATGTGAACTCTGCTGCGGTTCTCAAAGCCTTTTGCGGCGAGCATGGCGGGATTACCTGTACGTCCTCCAACGCGAAGGCGGTGATGGAATGGTCCTGGGCAAGGAGGGAGAAAATCCTCTTCTTCCCTGACGAGCATTTGGGGCGCAATACGGCCAACAAGATGGGGGTGCCGAGTGAAGAGATGATCCTCTGGGACCCCTATCAACCCAACGGGGGCAATACCCGTGATGCGATTCAGCGCGCGAAGCTCATTCTTTGGAAAGGCCACTGCAGTGTGCACCAGATGTTCCAGCCCGTGCATGTGGACAATTTCCGCAAACAATATCCGGCTGGGAAGGTGATCGTCCATCC
The DNA here is from genome assembly GCA_036004925.1 of Nitrospiraceae bacterium. Classification (GTDB taxonomy): domain Bacteria; phylum Nitrospirota; class Nitrospiria; order Nitrospirales; family Nitrospiraceae; genus Palsa-1315. Next base: position 114,391 of record DASYRC010000006.1, read on the forward strand.
TGAATGTCATGAGGATGTCGTCAATCGTGCAGACCTGTCCGGGTCCACAGAATTAATTATCCGTATGGTGACGGCGGCGCCGGCCGGGACGGTCTGGGCGGTGGGAACTGAATTGAACCTGGTTAATCGATTGAAGCGTGATCTCACCGATAAGAAGGTCTTCTTCCTCTCCTCCACGGTCTGCCAGTGCGCGACGATGTTCCGGATCGACGGAGCCCATCTCTGCTGGGCGATGGAAAATCTTGCCGACGGCCATGTCGTGAACCATATCGTCGTCCCGGATGATGAGAAGCATTGGGCGAAGGTTGCGCTCGACCGCATGATGGCAGTGAGTTAGCAGAATCGTGAAAAACGGTTCGATCCCACCCGCCCAGTCCCGGTGCGCCGAGACGCACCTTTCACCGGGCTTCGTTCTCGTGTCGTTCACATGTGCAACATATCGCAAGGGTACGCCTCGCATGTTCGCTCGCTGCGGCCTTGCGGGAAGACGTTTTTGACGATCCCGCACAAAAGCTAAGGACTGGTGCCTCGCCTGTCATTCCGGTATATTCCAACCCTTGATCCCAATCACGTTCTAAGGTTTTCGCGAGAGACCAGAAAAGTTATGGACTACAAGGCAACACTCAACCTCCCCAAAACTGATTTCCCCATGAAGGCGAACCTGCCGCAGCGGGAGCCTGAACTCCTTGCTTTGTGGGAGAAGGAAAGGTTGTACGAACAGATTCAGGAGGTGGGGAAAGGCCGACCGCTGTACATTTTGCACGATGGCCCTCCTTACGCCAATGGCCGCATTCATATCGGGCATGCGCTCAATAAGATCCTCAAGGACATCGTCGTCAAATCGAAGGCGATGGCGGGCTACCAGGTGCCTTATGTGCCAGGATGGGATTGCCATGGCCTTCCGATCGAACATCAAGTCCTCAAAGAGCTCGGCGACAAGAAAAAGGCGCTCGATACTCCGGCCATCCGCCGACTCTGTCGGGAGTATGCGGAGAAGTTTTACACTATTCAGCGTGAAGAGTTTCAGCGGCTGGGCATCTTGGGTGATTGGCAGCATCCGTATCTCACGATGAATCCTGGCTATGAGGCTACGATCATCCGTGAGTTCGGTAAATTTGTGGAGCGGGGCGGCGTCTATAAGGGACTGAAGCCGGTACTCTGGTGCACGGTGGACCAAACCGCCCTTGCCGAGGCGGAAGTCGAATATGAAAATCACAACTCTCCCTCGATCTATGTGAAGTTCCCATTGGTCACGTCGCCTATGGTGCTCAGCGAGACGTTCTCCGGCATCTCGTTCCCCGTCGGTATCAAGTTGGTCTCCGTCGTGATCTGGACGACCACGCCATGGACACTCCCGGCCAATCAAGCGGTCTGTCTCCATGGCGATATCGACTATGCCTTTGTCCAGGTCGGCGACGAGGTGTTGATCGTGGCGGAGAAGCTTCTTGAGAGCGTGATGAAGGCCTGCAAAATCGAAGAGGCCCGCGTGTTCGGGGTAAAGAAGGGGAGAGAAGGATTCGAAGGGATCGAGACGCAACGTCCCCTGACCACCGGCCTGTCACCGATTCTGCTCGGAGACTTTGTAACCCTCGATCAGGGAACCGGCTGTGTCCATATTGCGCCGGGTCACGGCATGGAAGACTATATCCTCGTCCTTGAGCACAATGCCAAGGCGTCGTCGGGAGAAAAGTTGGAGATTCTGGCACCGGTCGACAACAGCGGGCGGTTTACCGACGTCGTGAAAGAATTTGCCGGCCAGCATGTGTTGAAGGCGAATCCAAAGATTGTAGAGTTCCTGCAGGCCAACGGACGTTTGCTGGGCCAGGGGTCGTTGAACCACTCCTATCCGCACTGTTGGCGCTGCAAGAATCCTGTCATCTTCCGCGCAACCGAACAGTGGTTCGTGTCGATGGAGACGAACGAGCTTCGAGAAGAGGCGCTGGCGGAGATTGAACGGGTCCGTTGGATTCCAGCCTACGGTCGCGATCGGATCAACGGGATGATCGAGAATCGTCCCGATTGGTGTTTGTCGCGTCAGCGTGTCTGGGGCGTGCCGATTCCCGGCTTTACCTGCATCGGGTGCCGGTCTGTGCTGGTCGATCCGACCGTGATCGAGCACCTAGCGACGCTGATGGAATCCAAGGGGGCTGATGTGTGGTTTGTGCAATCGGCTGCCGATCTGTTGCCCAAAGGCACGACCTGTTCGAAGTGCTGCGGGACCGCCTTCGAAAAGGAAAGGGATATTCTCGACGTGTGGTTCGAGTCGGGCGTCAGTTACGCCGCGGTGTTGAAAGCACGGAAGTGGTGGCCGGCCGATCTCTACCTCGAAGGGTCGGATCAGCACCGTGGCTGGTTCCACAGCGCCTTGCTGGCCGGCGTCGTCACGGATCGTCGCGCGCCGTACAAGGCCGTCCTGACCCACGGTTTTGTCCTCGATGGGCAGGGCAAGAAGATGTCCAAGTCGGCGGGGAATGTGGTCGCGCCGCAGGATGTGATCAAACAGTCAGGCGCGGAAATCCTGCGTCTGTGGGTTTCGGCGCAGGATTATCGCGAGGATCTTCGGATCTCCCCTGAAATCTTGACCCATCTCATCGAGGCCTATCGAAAGATTCGGAATACCTGCCGTTTTCTCTTGAGCAACCTGTACGACTTCGATCCGGGGAAGGACCGAATCCCGTATGAGCAGCTGCCCGAGTTGGATCGCTGGGCGCTGCTTAGGCTAGGTAGCCTGATTGATCGGATTAAACGAGACTATGACGACTTTGAGTTTCACAGCGTGTTTCATGAATTGAACAACTTCTGTTCCGTTGATTTGAGCGCAGTCTATCTGGATATTTTGAAAGACCGGCTATACACATTCAAGAAAGATGATCGTTCTCGTCGAAGTTCTCAAACTGTGATGCTGGAGATTTTAGTAGCCATGACTAAGCTTATGGCGCCAATTCTAAGTTTCACTGCGGACGAAATCTGGCGCATGCTGCCTGGGTCCCTTCGCGGAGATGGGCATGTGTTTAGCGTGCACTTGTCACCATTCCCGGAGATCGGTCCAAACTGGTTTACTGATCCGGAGCTGGCGCAGCGATGGGATGATCTGTTGCACGTACGGAGCCAGGTGCAGGCCAAACTAGAAGAGAAGCGAAGGGAGAAGGTGATAGGATCTTCTCTGGAAGCCAAGGTTATTGTGTATGCTCAACAGACAAGTCCTGCGCTGTATGATTTTCTCAAGCGTGACGAGGACTTTTTGCCAACCCTCTTCATCGTGTCACAAGTTGAATTGCATGGTGTAGATCAGTTGCCCATGAAAGCCGACAATCTGCAAGACTTGGCTGATGGGATTGAAGTCGAAGTAGTGAAAGCTGACGGTGCGAAATGCGAACGCTGTTGGAACTATAGGCCGGCAGTTGGCACTTTTAAAGACCATCCAACCTTGTGCGACCGTTGCGTGGAGGCGGTGCAGTGAAGCGACGGCCCATTCGCTATCTTCTCCTGGCGTTGCTCAGCGTCGCGATCGTGGTGATCGATCAGGCGACTAAACTGTCCATCATGCAGTCGATGCGACTGGACGAATCCATTCCCATTGTTCCCAATCTCTTCAGCCTGACCTATATCCGCAATCCCGGTGCGGCCTTTGGGTTACTGGCCGGTAGCAGCAATGCCTTTCGCATGGTGTTCTTCGGGGTCACCTCTCTGTTTGCTCTGGCCCTACTGGGAACGATTCTCTTCCGGTTGCCGGAGAAAGATTGGATGGGGCAGCTCAGTATTGCCGGAATTCTTGGAGGGGCGATCGGGAATCTGATCGATCGATTACGATATGGCGAGGTGATCGATTTTCTCGATGTTTATGTGGACTCCCACCATTGGCCGGCCTTCAATGTCGCCGACTCGGCGATCAGCGTGGGGGTCGTCTTCTTGATTATCCATTTCGCCTTTGAGAAGAAAAAGGTGCCCCTCCTGCCGCACGAGTTCCCGCCAGCGTAACAGACCCTAGCCCGTGAACCGGGAGATATGCGAAAGAGGTGCGACGTGGAGAAATTGTATTCCTGCCTCGTCTCGCCCGTCCTGCCTGTCTCGGGCGCCCACCCTGAGGGCTACGTCGAGAGGGTGATGATGAATCCGCCCTGCTCACGGAATTGGCGCTGTTGCTCGGGGGAAAACATTACGAGCGGTTCGGTGTGGCAGAACTGACATTCTTTCACCGTAACCGGTACGTCGCCTTCCCCAATGCTGGTCAGATGCTGTTTGGCGAGCGTCAGCGCCGTCGCCTCATCAGTTGTCATCACGTCGAAGTGCAGTAGCCGCTTCGTGCCCTTCACCCATGTGTCGAAGACATGTACAGTGTCGGATGGGGGGTGAGCCATCGTGCGATATCCTCCTAATGTGTGTCCAAGAATCAGCTGGACAGCGTCTTCATTGCCGTACTGTTGTCCGGCGGAGTACAGCCGGGTTGAGCCTGTTCGAAAGTCTGACGATAGCTTGAGTGCATTTTTTGAATCGGTTCGACCGTTGCTGTCCAAACGAAGGTGGGCGTACCTCCATGACCTGGCGGGCCCTCCCACACGTTCTCAATGCCGTGCTCCGCGAAGCAGTTCTGCCACGACAGCACCCTATTACGATTGATTGCCGAGTGACTGGCAATCGCGCTGTTGGACTGACCGGCCGACGCAGCGAGCACGATCCGGCTTCGAAGCGCCATTTGTTGGGGAGTGCCGTGCGATGCCAGCCACTGCTGAATCTGTTCCTGATCCATGGGGCTCAAAGGAAGTGAAGGAATCGGTTGAACCATACTGCAGGATAACTGAAATCCTTAGCACCTGTCCAATTACCCGCCGTCCGCTGGACAGTACACTAGCAGGCTGCTGTAAAATCGTTGTGGCGCGTGAGAACTTCGACGGCCCGCACATGTTGTGCAGCAAGAGAACGCTCCCGCAGGATACTCAAAAAGGCCAGACTTCTCACCCGCCCGACCCCGGCGCACCAAGACGCGCCGTTCCGGGGGCAAGGCCGCAGCGAGCGAAGAGGTGAGGCGTACGCTTTGGTATGTTGAGCCTCTGAGCGATGCGAGAACGAAGCTGGCTGACTTTTTCAGCATCCTGCTAAAAGCCAAAGATATAGAAGACCGCGATGCCCATGAGGATGCGGTAGTAGGCAAACGGTCGGAGAGTGTGTCGCTTCACAAACGAGAGAAAGGCTGCGATCACAATCCAGGCGACGACGAACGATACGAGCATTCCGATCCCGAGTGCCAGATAGTCGGCTTGTCGGAAGACGTCCCGTGATTTCCATATTTGATAGCAGGTCGCTACGATGAGGGTTGGAAGGGCGAGAAAGAACGAGTACTCCGTCGCGACTTTCCGCTCCAATCCAACCAAGAGACCTCCGATGATCGTGGATCCCGATCTGGACATCCCGGGGAGCAACGAGGCGCACTGGGCCACGCCGATCCAGAACGCCGATATCAGGCTCACCTGTTCGAGCTGGTGGATCCGCGCTTGGTTGCGACGTGCTTCGACGGCGAGAATAATCAGGCCCCCGACGATGGAGGAGGCAGCCACAGTTTGAGGCGTAAAGAGATGGCTTTTAATCCAGCTATGGGTAAGGAATCCGATCGCGGCAGCTGGAAAAAAGGCGAGCCCGAGACCGCTGAGAAACCAGAGATTCCGATGAGTTGCCCAGGAGATTCGCAGGACTGTCAACCACGCGGTCGTCCCACGCGTTCGCATCATGGCGGAGGCGTCCTGCTGCTCCCGGCCGGCTTGTATAATCATGGATGCGAGCTTGTGTCGTTCGTAGGCGATGACAGCCAGGATGGCGCCAAGTTGGATTGAAATCTCGGCGCTGGCAGCGAGGTTCCCCTCGAACCCTAGGACGTGGCCGACGAGAATTAAGTGGCCGGTCGACGAGACAGGTAGAAACTCTGTCAGTCCCTCCACGATACCCAAGATCGTGGCGAGACCGGGACCCCATTCGTTCATGCGATGTCTTTCTGAGAATAGGTTGCGTCCAGACGGCGAGTCTCGGGCATATTCACAAAGTGGCGACAGTCCGTCAAGCAGGCAGACGAATCGCAGCAGACCCTCACGATGACCGGTGGCGGGTGAGGACCGCAAATCTGTTGACAAAATGAAAGGCATGGCATACACCCAACAATATACGTATAGGTGTCGTATTACTCTCTCATACCGACAGACCTGTTGGATGAAGAGCGGTGGCCGATATCTGTTGCAGAAACCACGCTCAGTGGGATGGGAGGTTCGCATGAAATCAGGGTGGATGGCGTCGGTCGTGATGATCGGCGCAGTCGCAATGGTCGGCTGTGTCAGTCAAACGAAATATGAAGAGGCAATGGTCGATGTCGATTCGGCCAAGTCCGAGTTGGCTTTGGCCCGCTCGCAAAAAAATGCCTTGGAACAACAGGTGAGAACGCTCAAGGATCTCAATGTGAAATTTGGAAACGAAGTCCAGGTCGCCCACGACGAGCTTGAGCGTATTCAACATAGCCGTGACAAGGAACGCGGAAGTGTCGAAGGTCGGACCAAGGAACTCGAAGACCGTGTGAAACAACTTTCCTTCCAGATTCGGGCTGTGCGTCATGAATACGAGGATGTGAAGCAGCATAACGAAACGCTCAAGTCCCTGGTCGCGCGTTATCAAAAAGAGTTAAAAGATCAATCACGTTCCGTGACAGGGGCCACGGCACCTTCCGCGCCGCCCTTGAGTCCCGCGCCCCCAGGGGCGCCTGTTCCCCCAGCGATGAAGGCCCCTCAGCCCCTGCCTTCCTCCATGAACGTCAATAAGGCATCTGCCGGTGATATGGTGCTGGTGCTTGGTCTCTCCAAAGATGTGGCGGACCGCATTGTGACGAATCGTCCGTACCGGGTGAAGGGCGAATTGGTGGCCAAGAACGTGGTGCCCAAGGAGACATTTGATATGATTAAGGAGCGCATCAGCGTCAGTCCCTAATCGGAACCATAGTCAGTCCGGCAAGCCTGATAGGCCGTTCGCCGAGTGGCGAACGGCCTGTTCGTCTTTCTAGCAGGATGCTTAAAAAGTCCGCCAGCTTCGTTCTCGCATCGCTCAGAGGCTCAACGTACCAAAGCGTATGCCTCACCTCTTCGCTCGTTGCGGCCTTGCGGGATGAACTTTTTGAGCATCCCACAGGGGTGGGTCCCTCTTGTCCCAGACGTGCTGGCCATTTGAGTTCTGCGATGCCGAAAAGGTTTTTCCGCAGTCTGCTGAGCCGAGGGATGCCGTGTCAGCCAGGTGATTCCCTTCAGCCTTGTTGATACAATGCACTCCAAGTCGGCGAGGGAATTGGAGAACGAGTCGATGCGCCGTGCCGTCATGATCATTTGTATCCTGGCCGTTGGATTTACGATCGGAGGCTACGTTTTCTTCAATGGGGAGCGCAAAGTCCCGGTTCGATATCGAAGCGCCGCGGTCGAGCGAGGCTCCATCATTTCTCTCGTGACTGCGACGGGAACGATCAATCCTGTCGTCTCGGTTCAGGTTGGGACACAGGTTTCCGGCATGATAAAAAGCCTGCATGCCGATTTCAACTCGGTGGTCAAGGCAAGCGATATCGTGGCCGTGATTGATCCGGAACCTTTCAAAGCCCGCCGCGATCAAGCAGCCAGCAATCTTGAAATGTCGAAAGCGAATGTTGCAAGAGCCAGAACCGATTTGGCTCAGCGCAAGCGTGAACTGGATCGGGTGAAATCGCTGGTGGCGCAGCAGTTCGTCTCTCAGAACGACGTCGACGTCGCTGCGACGAATTCCCAGGCGGCTGAGGCGCAGGTGAACGTGGCAGGGGCGCAAGTCAAACAGGCTGAAGCGGCGCTGAATGCCGCAGAGCTGGACTTGAAGTACACCGTCATTCGCTCGCCGGTGAACGGGATCGTGGTCGCCAGAAATGTAGAGGTCGGTCAAACGATCGCGGCCAGTTTCGCCACACCGAATCTCTTCTTGATCGCGCTTGATCTGACAAAGATGCAAGTCGATACCAACGTCAGTGAGTCAGATATCGGGGGGATAACCGAAGGAAAGGAAGCAACCTTCACAGTCGATGCGTACCCAGGGTATCAATTTGCCGGCACGATCCGTCAGGTCCGTCTTGCACCGATCAATGTGCAAAATGTGGTGACCTATAATGTCGTGGTCAACGTCGATAATCAGGATCTCCGCCTGAAGCCGGGGATGACCGCGAACGTCTCCATCGTTGTGGCACAAAGAGACACAGTACTCAAAGTACCGAATGCCGCGTTGCGATTCACCCCTCCGACCGCGGGCCAGGCCGATCGCTCGACACTCGGCGCTAAGCCGGCCAAAGAAAAGGGAGCAGAGCAGACAGCAGGAGCCGGCAGGGGGGCCATGGCGCTTAGTCGAACCATTTGGAAGCAGGGACCATTGGGTGAACTGGAATCTATGCAGGTCCAAACAGGTATTTCTGATGGGTTGGCAACGGAGATCATGTCGGAGGGCTTGTCTGAAGGCGCACTGGTGGTCGTGGGGATCGAGCGACCCAAAAGTGACCGAAGTGGAAGCGATCTGCCTCCAGGATTTGGGAGCGGCGGACAGCGGGGCTCCTCGCGCAATCGAGGAATGTAGGGGGAGTGGGCAGGGTGTAGGAGCTTTCTGTGCTCACGCAGCGCGCACGATCGGAATGTGCTAGCTGGACACGCGCAGGAGAAAGCACCCAGAGCCTGCCCAGCTTTTATGAGATGGTGAAGAAGAAAATAGGTCGGACCGAGGGATGCCTATGGGCCCACTGATCGAATGCGAAGATGTGTGGAAAATCTATCGGGTCGGCGACGTGGAAGTCCAAGCCTTGCGCGGCCTGAGCCTTACGATTGAACAGGGTGAGTTCGTCGCCATCATAGGGTCTTCCGGTTCTGGCAAGTCCACCCTGATGAATATTCTAGGCTGTCTCGACCAACCGACGGAGGGGCGCTATCGGTTCAACGGGATAGAGGTGGGCAACCTGAAGCCCGATCAGTTGGCCGGGATCCGCAATCAGCAGATCGGGTTCGTCTTTCAGGGCTTCAATCTTATTCCCAGAACCAGCGCGCTCGAAAATGCGCAGCTCCCGCTGTTCTATCGAGGGCTCTCGCTCAAAGAGCAACGGGCGGAGGCCGCAGCGGCCTTAGGGCGGGTGGGGTTGCAGGGCAGAGAGCACCATTATCCAACCCAGTTGTCCGGAGGGCAGCAGCAGCGCGTGGCGATTGCGCGGGCACTGGTCACGTCGCCCTCGTTGCTCCTTGCGGATGAGCCGACCGGCAACCTCGACACCCAGTCGAGCTGGGAAATTATGAGAATCCTGGAAACGCTTAACCGCGATGAAGGGATTACGATTATTTTGGTGACGCACGAAGTGGATGTCGCAGCCTATGCCGCGCGCGAGATCGTGATCAAAGACGGGCAAGTGTTACACGACCGCGTGACCAAAGCGCGGTCAATGTCCAGCCCAGTTGAGGCGTAGCCCGCATTAATCATGAACGCTTCTGCTACAATCGCTTATCCGCTGCTACGACGAGCCTTCGGCCAGCGGGCTCGCCCTCGGACCCTCACCGTACTGCACGAGTACGCATCGGGTCCTCACGGCTCCGCGCGCTGGTGTCGCGACGCGGCTCCGCGATTTCGCGACGAACCGTCATGAATAATGAGGGGTAGATGTCGGCGTTTGTGTGGCTTACGATTCTGACCGCGCTGCGGATCTTGGCTCGAAATCGGCTGCGCGCCGGTCTCACGATGCTTGGGATTGTCATTGGCGTGGCGGCGGTCATTGCGATGGTGAGCATCGGCGAAGGGGCCAAGCGGGCCGTGCAAACGCAGATCGCAACAATGGGCACGAACGTCATCATTATCTTTCCCGGGGTGACTTCTGCGAGCGGCGTACGAGGGAGTCAGGGGAGTGCCGTGACGCTCACCGTGTCGGACGCCTTGGACCTGAAAAAGCGCATCCCATTGCTGGCCGATACCGGATGGGCCAGGCGCGATGTCATGCAAATCGTCTATGGGAATCGAAATTGGAACGGACCGATAAACGGGATCTCACCGAGTTACCTCACCATTCGCGACTGGTCCTTTACGAGTGGAGGCCCCTTGGCCCAGACGGACTTGGATAGCGCCGCCCGAGTCGCGCTCATCGGACAAACGATTGTGGGGAATCTATTTGACCCAGGCGAAGAGCCGGTGGGGGCGGTGATTCGCATTAAGAACGTACCGTTCCGTGTCATTGGAGTCCTTGCGCCGAAAGGCCAGTCTGCGCAAGGGTCCGACCAAGACGATGTGATTTTCATCCCCTTCAGCACAGCGGAACGGAAGGTGTTCGGGACGTCATTTATCGGGTCCGTCGGAGCGATGTTCGGCTCGACCGATCAGGTCGAGGATTTGCCGATGGCTGCCGAACAGATTCGAGAGGTGTTGCGGGCGCGGCATCGGCTTCAGGCGGAGCAGGACGATGATTTTACGATCCGGACGCAGGTCGATATCGGGAAGGTCCAAGAAGGCACCGGTGAGACCTTGACGATGATGTTGTTTGCCATTGCCTCCGTGTCCCTGGTAGTCGGTGGGATCGGCATCATGAATATCTTGCTCGTGTCCGTGACGGAACGGACGAGAGAGATTGGGGTCCGCATGGCGGTGGGAGCTAAACGCCACCACATCGTGATGCAATTCCTGATCGAGGCCATGACATTGAGTCTGGTGGGAGGTGCGTTGGGTATCGTACTGGGGGTTGCCGGGGCGAAGTTGATGACGCTGATTGCCGGCTGGCCGACTATCATCTCCGGCAACGTCATCGTGATTGCGTTCTTCTTTTCACTCATGGTCGGCCTGTTCTTCGGATTGTACCCTGCCAACAAGGCCGCTCGTCTCAATCCTATTGAAGCGCTCCGGTACGAATAGGAGGGGATCATTGAGTGGAGATCCGGTGACTCCTGTCCTTCAGCCAGGCTAGGAACTGGACGCAGGCGTCAAATGCACTTCGATGCGAGGGTTGTCCTTATCGATGTGTTTGTAGAGGTGGGTTTCGACGATGCGGTTGTCGTTGATGCCGAGTCCCTCACAGAGGGCATCTTGCGCGATCTTGAGCCCGCCATCGACGTCTCGTCGGAGGGCCGAGGTAAAATAGAATCGGATGGACAGGGCGAGCCACTCCGACTGGAGTCGTGCAAGTAGGGCAGCCTGATGCGCGGACTGCGCCAACTTCACCCACACGAGTTGTCCCACCTGGGCTTTGTAGGCACGACCAGCCGAAGAGATCAATCGTCGGCCGTTCACTGTGGCATATTGATGGTTCACGCTGGGAGGCACAGGGAGCGTCAAGGACACTGCAGGACTCTCGGTTGGCGGGTGTGGTGATGGGGATGCAGGCATGCGGGAACTCGGAGCCGTTCTCGGGAGGATACGTGGCACCGCGACCTTCTTGTCAGGGTTCCGATAGGAGGTCATGCGAACGGCCCGTAGAGAGGAGGGAAACCGGGGCGGGCGCCTAAACGTAGGCATGCACGTCAGCTTACAGGAGATTAAGGATCTTGGACATGTTCTGCTCGTATCGTTCTTCAGATTGAGCGATATAACGACGCCATTTGCTCGGATTCCAGATCTCCATGCGATGGTATAAGCCGACCAGAACGATTTCCTGGTCCTCATCCAACGGAATGATTTTTCTGAGCCGACTCGGAATCAGGATGCGTCCGGCTTTGTCGATTTCTGAGGTGCCGGCTTCTGAAACGACGAAGTGCATGAACAGTCGACTCTGGTCTTCATCGAGCGTGGCTTTTGTCCGTTCGAGGACCTTTTCCCACTCTTTCATGGAGTAGATGAGCGTCGATTCCTCGGGGCCTTTGAGGAAGACGACGGCCTGTCCCTCCGACTCGACCTGCTCACGGATTGGCGAGGGGACGATAAACCGCCCTTTCTCATCCACTTTGCACAGGTATTCACCGGCGAACATCAATGGACCCTGTCTTTTACGATGCCAGTGTGGCTCTGGTGCGATCGCGGATCCACTGTTCCAGATCCGAGCGTACGAAGCGCCATTCTTTTCCAAGTTTGAAGGCGGGAATCTGGCGACTCCGCAGGTAACGATAGAGCGTGCGCTGGGTGATCTTGAGATAGCGGCAAGTCTCCTCCGCTGTCATCAGCTCGCTCTTGGGCTCTTTGGCCATTGAAGAACCTGGTTCGATAGGGATCCATATGCCTCACCAGGCTTCGGATACTGTTGCCAGGGTAAGGAAACTGGAACGATCTGTCAAGTGAAAATACATGACAATGCCTGTCAGATCCTGTCAGTGTTATCCGATTCTATGGAGCCGGTCTCCTCTGACTCCATCGCCTCTGAGAGATCGTCACTGAGGTCCTCACCTATCTCCTCGCCCATTGTTTTCATGAATCGAGCCATGCTCTGTGGATCGTTTTCATCGAGCCCGGCCAGATTGCTGGAGTCCGCCAAGGCTTGAAGGCGAGCCTCTTCGGATTTCGGCGAGGCAAATCGAGACAGGATTCGTTCAACCCGAACGCTCGTGCAATGGGAGCAGGCTGTCGGTGCCTGATTGGCCAGGCTCAATACAAGGACTGTGCTGCGTTTCTTACAGTCGAGGCAGCGATATTCGTACAACGGCATCGATCATATTCCTATCAGGCTGCAGAAAAACTACCTGGTACGCCAGAACTTCGATGGTCCGCAGGTTTGGCACAAACCTGGTCTATTTGGTTCATCTAGTTAGTCAATGTAACTAAACAAACCAGACAGATTGAACAGACCAAATGAACAAGTAAGGCAGGCGGACTTTTTCAGCATCCAGCTATGGGCGTCATGGCCTGTGCAGCCTGTTCGGCAAAAAGGCAATCCGGCACCAGGCTCGTATCGACAGTCCTGGCCAGCGTCAGGGCAAAGATGGGCCCGGCGCCGGCTTTTCGTAGGGTCTTGGCGCATTCGTTCAGGGTCGTACCGGTGGTGAAGACATCATCCACGAGGAGGATGCGTTTCTCCGCGAGGTCCTGTGGCCTACGGATTTCAAACGCTTTCCGTAGATTTCGTAACCGTGCCTGTCGCGTTAATGTGGTTTGGGGATTGGTGGCGGCGATCCTGACGAGGTTTGTGGCTGAAACAGGGCGGGCCAGATGACGCCTGAGCTGATCTGCTAGCAGCAACGATTGATTAAATTCACGCACGCGTAAGCGGGCCGAGTGTAAGGGCACAGGGATAATTACGTCTACATCGATCCCGCTTGGCAGGGCGCTGATCATAAGCCGAGCGAGTGGCTGTGCCAGTGTAAGTTTGCCTCGATACTTGAACGAGCAGATGGCTTCCCGCAGTGGCGGAAGGTAGGGGAAGAGGGTCCAGGCTCGTTGAAAATCCGGCGGCCGTTCCTGACACTGTTGGCATTGATGGTTCGGTGTATAGGTCGTGGCCGCTGACGAGACAAACGGTTGGTCGCAGCGAGCGCAAACCGGCTGGTGGAGCGGACGGATAGTTTGCCAGCACGGGCTACAGAAGAAGGGCACCGGGTCTGTACTGAGTGAATGGCCACAGGCGATGCATTCGACCGGTAACACGAACCGGAGGGCTTGACGACACCATCCGATAAGTCGATTCTGTGTGTCTTCACGTAACATCGCAGGGGAAGCGCTCCAATCGACGCATGTATGCGCTTCTTCTTATGGGAATGTACCGCGTCTGTCAAGGTTGTTGCTCTGTAAATGGTTGTGATATACGAAGGCGGCAAGATGTTGAAAAAAACCTCCAGCGCGACAGACCGTGACGAGGGAGAACGGATGGTTTGTCTTGGGTGCTTGGTTGACCCAGGGCGACCAAAAGAACCAAGCAAACGAGATCAAGCCGTCTTGCTCATCCCCGGTCTCGCGCGGCGATCCTCCTAGGGTACGGATGGAGAAGCAGATCACTATGGTGACATTCGACCAGGTGTCGAAAATTTATGAGCGTGGTGGCGACACCATCACCGGGCTCGATCGGGTCACGGTCGAAGTGGCGAAGGGAGACTTCTGTGCATTTATCGGTCCCAGCGGCTGCGGGAAGAGTACGTTGCTCAACCTGGTTGGTGGATTGGATGTGCCGACCTCGGGGGATATCCTCCTCGGAGGGCGGTCGACCATTCGATTCACGAACGATGACTGGACGAGGATCAGGCGGGAAACAGTCGGGATTGTCTTCCAAGCGTTCCATTTAATTCCGGGGTTGACGGCAGCGGAGAATGTCGCGTTTCCCTTGTTGCTGCGCGGGGAGCGAGGGGCATCGGTCCAAGCCCGCGTCGACGAGGTGCTCGAGTTGGTCTCGATGACAGCACGACGACACCATCGCCCCAGCGAACTCTCGGGCGGGGAACAGCAGCGTGTGGCAATTGCGCGAGCGATTGTACATCAGCCCCAGATCATTCTCGCTGACGAGCCGACCGGCAATTTGGATTCCCAGCATGGGGCAGAGATCATCGTCCTCCTTCGGTCACTTGTTCAGCGCTTTCGCAAAACCGTACTGTTAGTCACCCACAGCACTGCAGCCGCTGAGGCTGCCGATTATGTCTGGGCCATGAAAGATGGACGGCTGGTGACGAAAACGCAGCACGAGCCTGTCACGGTAGTAGCGTGATGGATCTTTCGACCATCATTGCCGACGTACGATTTCCCAGTTGCTTCATGAATGCCTCGGGGGCCCTCTGTGTCACGCGTGACGAATTGTTGGCCCTCGGCCGATCTCGTGCCGGGGCCATCGTCACCAAGTCGATGACGATGGAGCCTCGCGACGGCAATCCGATGCCCCGGTACTATGGATTCCCCGGTGGGTCCATCAACTCCATGGGCTTGCCGAATCTCGGGTACAAGGCATACGCAGCGCTGATTCCTGAATTGAAAATACTCGGGAAGCCAGTCATCGCCAGTGTGGCGGGTCTCTGTGAAGACGATTTCCCGACGATTGCAGCCATGATCAATGCGGCGAAGCCCGACTTGATCGAAGTCAATCTCTCTTGTCCTAACATTCCAGGCAAACCTCAGATCGGATATGACGCCGAAGCCTCCGAGCGACTGCTGAAGCGGGTTCGCAAGGTAATCACGGTTCCGATGGGAGTCAAGTTGCCTCCGTATTTCGACCCGGCCCATCAGACGGTGATGGGAGAGGTGATCGGCCGTTGCGGAGTCGATTTTCTCAACTTAGTTAACTCGGTCGGAAACGGGCTCGTCGTCGATCCGGAGCGGGAGGCGGTCGTCATCAAGCCCAAGGGTGGGTTCGGCGGACTGGGTGGGACGATCATCAAGCCGGTTGCGTTGGCCAACGTGCGGGCTTTTTGGAAGGTCTTTGAAGGCCGAATGCCGATTATCGGGACCGGCGGCGTGGTCAATGGCGTGGATGCTTTCGAACATATGCTCTGTGGCGCGTCGGCCGTGCAGATCGGGACGGTTTTGGTCGAGGAGGGGGTCGATGTGTTCGGCCGATTGGAAACGGAACTGGCGGCACAGCTCAGTAAAAAGGGCTATACGAGGTTGGCGGACTGCCGGGGAAAGCTGAAGGAGTTGTAGGCTTACTTCGCCCCGAACGTTTTGGCCAGGAGACCAAGCTGCAGGGCCCGTCGGAGTAGTTGCGCCACGTTTCTCACGTTCAACCGCCGCATCAAGTTGAATCGGTGCACTTCGACCGTGCGTACGCTGATTTCCAGTACCTCCGCAATCTCACGGTTCGTGTGCCCGATCGACACCAGGCGAAGGATGTCACGCTGCCGAGGCGTGAGGAGATCGGCGTCGATCTCTTCCTGTAACGGCTGGAATTTTCGGCTCAGAGCTGTTCGTGCGCCCATCAGTTACCTCTCATCATCAACTCACGCGAGTCTAACAAAGGTGTGTATCGCTGTAAACGAAACTACTAATTTGTGCAGAGCTCCATTATTGGCCCGAATGCTTCGATTCGTCCCCATTCCCTCATCCCTTATGGTCCGTTCTGTTACTACCGCGTCCAAGCCCTAGATGATTATACCACTGATGCTCTACATCGCCCTGATCCGCGCGCATGCGATCCAGCGGCCATATCGCGCCATGCTCAGCATCGCCGGAGTGGCACTGGGTGTTCTGGCCTCTGTGGGCATTGGGACTGCGAACATTCAAGTACTGCGATCCTTCGAGCAAGGCGTCACCACGGTAGCCGGTCCTGCCACATTGGAAATTTCAGGCCATGATCTCGGAGTGGATGAATCCGCAATCACTGCTGTCCGTGCTGTCGGGGGGGTAGCGAGCGCCGCTCCGGTCATTGAAGAATCGGTAGTGGTCGCTCAGGGGGAGCCGCGGGGCCAGGCCCTTCAGATATTAGGACTGGATCTTCTCGCGGAGGTCGGGACGCGTGGATTTGAGATACCGCAGGCCGACACCGAGGTGGCGCTGGAGTCACTCCTGGCTCCGGACGCGCTGTATCTTGGTCGTCAGGTTGCTGCCGACTGGAACCTGAGAGTGGGTAGTATCGTCGAGGTGATGGCGGGAGGGCGTCTCGTACGGTTGCGAGTCGCAGGGCTCATCCATAACCAGGCGGCGCGCTCGCCTCTCTGGGATCGGCTTGCCATCATGGATATTGCTGCGGCGCAGCTGTTGTTTCAATCGATCGGGCGGTTGGATCGGATCGAGCTGGTGACGACGCCTGATCGACCGCTCGACGACATCGTTGCCTCCCTGCGTGCGGTTCTCCCTCCCCATCTTGTCGTGCAACGGCCAGCACAACGGACGAAGCAAGTTGAAAGCATGGTGTGGGCCTTCCAGCTCAATCTGTCAGTCATGAGCTGGGTTGGGCTGCTCGTCGGCATGTTCTTGATCTACAACACGATATCCTTTGCTGTGGCGCAACGGAGGCGGGAGATCGGCATCTATCGCGCCCTCGGTATGACGGAATGGCGGGTCGCCAGCCTGTTTCTTGTGGAAGCAGGGTTGCTCGGTCTTTTGGGCGGGTTAGTGGGGGGTCTTGGTGGGGTCTGGCTAGCCAAGATTTTGGTGTTGCTCTTGAGCCGAACAGTCTCAGATCTCTATGCGCCGGTCGCGTCTGGTGGGTTGATCCTGTCTATGGACATGGACATGCTGACGTTCGCGGCAGTGGCGAAAGGGGTGCTAATCGGGACAGTGGTCTCGATGGTGGGAGCCTTGGCCCCTAGCGTGGAGGCCAGCAGGACTGTGACGGTCCGTGCCTTGGCACCGGGAGACTATGAATCGACGCATCAATTGAGGGCAGGTCTGTGCGGGTGGATCAGCCTCGTGTTGTTGGTGCTGGCAGGCCTCTGCTCGTTGATGGGCCCGGTCGGAGACCTGCCGCTCTTTGGCTATCTCGCGACAATCTGTCTCTTGGGGGCACTCTCCTGTCTTGCGCCCCTCTGTATCCAGGCGTTGGGCATGCGGCGGCCTCGCCAGGAGAGCAAGACAATGATGCTCGGGGGGAGCCTCCGGCTCATCGCGGCAGACCAGGCGGCGCGCCATCCTGGCCGGAATGCGGTGACGGTGTCGGCGTTGATGGTGGGATTGTCGATAATGATTGGTGTGGCCGTCATGGTTCGCAGTTTTCGTGACACGGTCGAGGTCTGGGTGGATGAGACCGTGATGGCCGATCTCATCGTGGCCCCGCAATCCTGGCTCCAAGGGAAGCAGGCTGGGCAGGCTTCGCGTGCCTTGCCAGGGAGCTGGCGATCGACCCTGTCGGCGATTGACGGCATTGCCGCGGTCGATACCATTCGTGAGGTGTATGTAGACGTCTCGGACCAACCAGTGGCGTTGGTTTCACGAGATCTTCGGCTCCATGCGCAGCGCAGCCGGTATCTGATGATTCATGGAGATTCAAGCGCGGCCCTGCAGCGAGCCGCCGAAACGGGAGGCGTGCTCCTGTCGGAAGTGTTGGCGAATCGATTACGGCTTCGTGAGGGGAGCAAGGTTTCGGTCATGACACCGGCAGGACCCGCGGCTGTATCCGTCGAGGGAGTCTTTTACGATTACGCAACCGACGGCGGGAAGATGGTGATGGATCGAACATGGTATCAGCGACAATGGCACGACGATCGGGTGACAGTGTTTTCCATCTACCTGACTGCCGGGGCCGATGCAGAACACGTTCGGCAGTCGATTGTGACGCACGCCGCCGGGCTGGACGGAGTGACGGTCCCACCGCTGGTGATCAGAAACCACGAGTTGCGGCAAGAAATTCTCGAGATCTTTGACCGCTCCTTCGTGTTGACCTATGTCCTTGAAGCCATTGCCGTATTAGTGGCCATACTCGGCATCGTGAATACCTTGGTGACGGCCGTGTTGGAGCGACGACGTGAATTTGCTACGTTGCGGGCAATCGGCGCCGGCACGAAGCAAGTGGAGCGATTAGTCTTGTGGGAGGCGGCCTATCTCGGGTTGATCGGGGCCGTGCTGGGCGTCGTGGGAGGCCTGCTGCTTGCCCTGGTGCTCATCCACGTAATCAATAAACAATCCTTTGGCTGGACGATTCAGATGACGGTCCCGGGCGGAGTGATTCTGAAAGCCGTAGGACTCGCACTTATCGCTGCCCTAGTGGCCGGCTATTGGCCCGCGCGCTGGGCCGCACGACAGCCGGTGGTAGAAGGGTTAAGAGAGGAATAGCGACCCCGTTCATTCCTATGCTCGTGCAACGCGCGGCCTCAGAGGGCCCTCGTTGGACGCGCGCACAATGGGAACGAACGACGTTGCTAGGGTAGGGTGGAGCCGAAAAGCAGTGCGGTGCTCGTTCGATGTGCGCAGTTGAGGTCCAATCTAGGCCGTTAACCCTTACGAAAGGGGGCGGCGCAGAATGTCAGGCCAAGCAACGACCCCCTTAATACTACCGCGATCAGACGATTGTGTGCCTACGCTGCTACACGTATACGATTGGCAAAAGCGAGCGGAACGTCCTTGCGATCAGACGGTGCAACTGTTAGCAATGGCCTGGTTGTGTATCCGACCTCCTGCGCCACCCAGAGCGTAGGAATCTGCTCGATGGCTATATTGTAAAGGTTGACTGAGTCATTATAGAACTCACGCCGATCGGCAATGGTGCTTTCCAGTGCCGATATACGCTGTTGAATGGCTAAGAATTCTTGATTGGCTTTTAGATCTGGATACTGTTCGGCCACGGCAAAGAGTTTTCCTAAGGCGCCGACGATCTGATTTTCCGCCTGTGCCTTGTCGTTGATATTCAGGCCTGCGCTATACGCATTGCGGGCTTTGGTAACGGATTCCAGGGTCTCCCGCTCGTGCGTCATGTAGCTATTACAGACTTCGACAAGCTTGGGAAGCTCATCATGACGTTGTTTTAGGATGACGTCGATATTCGACCAAGCCTTGTCGATGTTATTGGCAAGTCGGACCAGCATGTTGTAGACGCCCGCCACATAGGCGACAAGCATAATTAGTCCAATAACTAACAGGGTTCCGATCAGTAAGGTGCCATTCATGGGTGTTCTCCTTTTAGGTTATGACTGTTACGACATTGTTATCAGGTAATACTTGAAGATGATGATCAAACAGGTTGCAGCAAGTGTCAGGCCTCCTGCCCCAAAAGCCAACACCTGCCATCGCAATCGCGACAATAGGTCAGCTTCGCTTCGATCCGAGATGATAAACTCATGGTCTTGGCTGCTTCCGATGTATATACGAGCGGGGTTCTCTACGCGTTCTCTACCACCGAGGTGTTCATGGGCCGTTCCAAGAACGTAGACCCGCTCTTCCGGTAGGATGAACGATTCTCGGCACCGCAATGTCTTGCTCCCCATCCAGCGATCGGTCGAAATCTCCAGTCGATTCAAACCGGCGATTGTGGTGGGGGGCAATTCTCCGAGCCAATTACTTCGAGAGGTGCGCTCGTCCGGCAAGATAAGCTCGGCGCCAAGGGGGACGACGAGGACTCTCCCAGTTGTATCGATTACAAAAAAGGGTTGCTCTGACGTCCCTTTGGCAATGGTCTCCCACCGTGCATTTTTGTCGGAGCCGACCTGCTCTTCAACGGCATACGAGTAGAACACGCAGGGAAGTCCACCAAAGGGCGTGGAGAGGAGGTCCTTCTCCGGCTGTGCTTGTCCACTGATTTCGACCAATCCCAGAGCCAGTGATCGAATAGTCGAGGTCGGAATGCTTTCGATCAAGCGCGTCCGTTGATGAACCGTCCATCCATACACGAAGAGCCCGAAACCTCCTACGGTACCCGCCGCCAAGTACAACAGCGTTTGATCCAGTGGCTGGCCCCACTGAGTGATTCTCATGGTTTTGCCGATCCCGGCGACTAACATAAGCCCGCCCAGCACAAAGGCGAATCCGAAGAATAGGGCCCAAAACCAAATGCCTTGTGGGTTGGAGCATTTCTTGTTGAACCTGGGTTGATCGAGGAACGTTTCGTTGAGTGCACGATGTCTGGCTGCAGCCCGTGTGTACAACTCGGTTTCATGGATCTGGATTGGAACAGCAGCGCCTCGGTAGGTCTCATTCAGACGCGTGAGGCTTCCGTGAGGAAGCCACCAGCCGAGACAGGAGTCGCAGCTAAGGAAGGATGTTTGAGAGACCGTCTCAGACTCCATGTGGTTCCCGCATCGAGGACACAGTGTCTCTGTTTTGACCGAGACGCCTCCGGTGTCACCAATCGCCCGCTTCAGCGAGGTGTAATCCTCCACGAAAAAATTCACCTCTCCCACATCGAGCCAGAGCCCGTGTCCGGAGGAACAGACATCGAGTCCCGGACCATGGCTTGTCGGAACTTCAACAAGGTCCTCCTGACAATCGAGACATTTCATGGTGAGCATCGTGTTCAAACTGTAGCAAGAATCAGGCAGGTGTCAACGCAACACGCTTGCAAGCACGTCGAAAAGCAGACGTTTCAAAGTGGTCATCAGCGAGCGGTCTTGTGATAGAACGAATCAATGGCCGTCCCGATCGGCGGCATGTTTCAGCGCTCCCTGCATCACTTGCCGGCTACTGGCCTGCGCGCTGGACAGCAAGGCTGCCGGTGGTGGAGGGGTTAAGAGAAGAATAGCGACCTAGTTCATTCCCGTGCTCGCGCAACGCGCTGGCTCAGACTGTGTGGCGCAAAGGCGTGAGGAGCTTTCTTTGCTCCCGGAGCGCGCACCCTCAGAAGGGCCTCGCTCGACGGCCGCAGTCGAAAGTTCCTCACGTCCCTGCTTGGCTAGGCATTGAAATGGGAAAGAACTTACGAATGGATACGCGCAGTTGGAATGAACATAGGTTGCTGTTCTTGGGAAGGGGTGTGTCAGAGCCAAATTTGGAGCCAGAAGGGGCGCGAAGGCCGCAGTGGGACCAATAAGGCTGGCCTCCCTCAGGGAGTGTTGCTGAAAATGATAAAGAAACCTACGCAGTTGAGATCCTGCCAGTCGCCTCGCTGCATTTGGACTTGAGGCACTTGACCAAAATAGATTGACCGCGGAGGTTGACCCATTCTGCTTAACTTCTCAGGCTAGGGACTTCCCCTACTGGAAGAGCTTCACACCTCTTTCATATAACATATAAAAGGACCAGCCTTCAAAAATATTCCTTCCAAATCCCATACAGGATGCCGCACACAAAGCCGATAGGCCCGGTGAACACCATCAGTACTGGGCCACTTGGGATTTCTGTGACGTACTCATGTATTTCCCCACCAATAGCACTAACTAGCGCCCCCAGTATGCATCCAACCACTGCACACCAAAGTCCATACCCGGCAATGTTTTTGAGTGTTGTCACTACTTGTCGCATCACACTGCAAGAGTAGACGTTGGGCTGACGTTCCTCAAAAGAAACGGCGGCTTAGGGGTTGGCGAACGGCTCCCCGAACCGTGCGATTTGCGAGCCATCAGATTAGTAATATCGAGAACCGCAGTATAGTTTAACAATCCAACATGTAACCTATCAAAGACACCCTGTCCAAATCTGAAGTGGGGTACGACAGTGGTCCCTCTCAACCCTCTCAATCGCTGGTGAGTATTTCCCTTAGCCCATTCCCTTCCCAAAAGTACGTGTACCATCCATAACGAATCAGATCGCCGGTAACTTTATACTTTTGCTCCTCCAACCCGACAAAAATTCCATCCGGAGGCTTCCTTATGCACTGAGGAATGGACGGCTCATCCTTAAACGCCACAGGCTTCTGGACGTGAATAATCCGATAGCCGTCAGGTGTGTGGATAAAAACACGGAGTCCTATGGTTTCATCAGCGATGTTTCTCAACAGCAACGCATAGTCGCGCTTGCCATCGCTGTTCAAATCGCCATAGCACGCTGCCAACAAAAAGCTGTCTTCCCTTTTGAGCTTGAGCTGGAATACATCGAAAGCATAGACGTCAGGGCATACCTCTGGCTTTTCCTGAACCTCACGTTTCTCCATGTACACCGGCTCGTATTGGTTTCCGTAGTGAAGACCGGACACGACCACGGAATCAGACTGGGGTATGCCAAATTCACCGATCGTAAACTGTTTGGTACAATCTTCCGCATGGATGTAACTACTGCTTGCGAATAAGAAGATGCAGGAGATGATGACTTTTTTCATTCTGACCTCCACACTTGGCTTAGTCACATCAGTAATTCAGCTGTGCTGCCTCACGTAGAATTTCGACAAAGAGAAGAGGTTCGAACTTATCAAACCGGGTAATGGACTAAGCTGCTGATTACTTGACGCAAAGGTGGTGGCTTCCCGCCCAGGACTCGAGCATGGTGTAAGGTAGCTGATCACGAAGTTAGAGTCGATTGAATCACGGTTTCTTCTCCACACCTTGCGATTCTGCCACACGTAGATCGGCGTTCCATACGCCCTGGCGGGTTTCCTCGCGACTTTCGCAGATCTCCGCAAGGATCTCCCGACAGCTTGCGGAGAACGCTAGTTCTCTGTCGAGCCTTTCTGTTTCATGTGTTCCTCTCCAGGAACCGTGGAGCGTCCTCAGAATTATCGTAGACTGACCAGGTATGGGCCAGCGGTCGATAGAGCGTGCGAAAATGTTTCCAGAAGAAATTCCCTCGCGAAGGTTGTCTCCCCTGCACCGTTTGGTAAGGCACTGACGATGCAACGAGGGGATCGACCCGTTCCAGAGGCCACGGTAACCAGTGTCAACTCGCTACAGGCTGCTGGTAGTCCACTTCAATCTTGAATCCAAGATCTTCGATCATGCCCCAGACCTCGGGGGCCGGCTGGCCTGGTGTTGTGAGGTAGCCGTTCACGAAGATGGAGTCGGCTGGATAGAGGGCGAGGGGTTGGAGACTGCGCAGATTGTGTTCCCGCCCACCGGCGATGCGGATTTCGGTGCGCGGGTGAAGAAAGCGGAAGAGGCAGAGCACTTTCAGGCAGCGTTGTGGGGTGAGCTGGTTGCAATGCTCTAGCGGCGTGCCTGTTGCTGGATGGAGCGTATTCAGTGGAATCGAGTCCGGCTTCACCTCGATCAGAGCCATCGCCAGGTCGATGAGATCCTCGTCCTTCTCTCCCATCCCGACAATCCCACCTGAACAAATTTCCAAGCCGGCTGCACGAGCATTACGGATTGTGCTGAGCCGGTCTTGAAACGTATGGGTGGTGCAGATTGAGGCGTGAAAGGCTTCGCTCGTATTCAAGTTGTGGTTCACCCGATCGACTCCCGCTGCCTTCAGTCGCCTGGCCTGCTGTTGATTCATGAGCCCCAGTGAACAGCAAATCTGAATGGGAATCTCTTGCTTGATCGAGCGTACGGCTCCTGCGATTTCATCAATTTCCCGATCCAACGGACTCCGACCGCTGATGACGATGCAATAGCGTTGGGCCTTCGAGGCAGCAGCTTGTCTGGCGCCATCAATCATTTGTTGTTGGGGCACGAGGCTATAACGTTCGACGGGGGCGGTGGAGATCGCAGATTGGGAACAGTAGTGACAGTCTTCCTGGCAGGCACCGCTCTTGGCATTCTGCAACATCTGGAGACGTACGGTCTTGCCGAAATAGTGGGATCGGACGGTAAAGGCGGCTTGGAGGAGCCCCAGCAACTGCTCATCTGGAGTGTCAAGTACGGCTTGGCATTCGCTTCGCGTCAGCGTCTTGTCACACAAGGCTTTGACAGCGAAATCCTGATAGTCGACCATGGAACACTCCGTCAGCTCTGGAGGTTGCATTGACTGCGATGCGGATGGCTGCGCGTACGTCAGGCAGCCAGACTGGCCGGAAACCTACACGGTTTCGAAGGGAGAAGCAATGCCTTGGTAGGGAATTGCTGGGACTGGGACTGGGACTGGGACTGGGACTGGGAGAATACCACTGTCTTGATCGGGGACGGCTAGACCGGCATTCGGCCAGGGCAGCGCGACTAATGTATTCCAGGTCCCGCAGCGGCGGCAGCGGCCCGACCATTCGGTCGATTCTTGCCGGCAGGCGGTACAGACGTAGGGGACGACAACACGTTTCTTAAAATGCAGGGCTTTCTTGAGTTCGGCGATGGCCTGCTCCATCTGCTGCTTGCGCAGATAGAGATTGGCCATGATCTTATGGTAATCGATCAATTGATCCTGGATCCCTTCGACGGTCGAGAGGATGTCAAAGGCTTCGTCGACCATTTCGAGTCGGTAGTAGAGCTTGCCTAAATAGAACCGCAGTGCGGGGTTGTTCGGGTCTTGCCTGAGGGCCTCCTGATAGACACGAATAATTTCGCTGGGTTCGCCCTGTTCGAGGAAGAGTTCTTCGAGGCGGTGCAGGATGATGCTGCTACGGGTCTTGGCATAGACCTTCTTGAGAATTTCTACTGCCTGCCTGGTTTTGCCTTCCCGCATCAAGATTTCACCAATGCCGACGTAGGCCGGTAAAAACGTCCGGTCCTTCTTAATGGCGCCGCGGAAGTAGCGCCGTGCCTTATCGGGGTGGCCTCGTTCCAGCAGTTGCCGCCCGACCTCGTACGTGCAGCCGGTGAGGAGATGGGCCTCGGCCCGGCGTTCCGGCTCAGGCAGGTTGGCCTTCAGGAGACGATGTTGGATTTCGAGCGCCTCGCTCCATTTTTCGAGTCTGATCAATAGATCGCGTTTGCGGATGAGCGCGGTGAGATTATCCGGTTCGATTTTGAGCATTTTGTGCAGGGCTTGCAAGGCGTCCTCATACCGCTTGGCGCCCTCCAAGTCGTTTGCCAATTCCAAAAGAATTTCGATGTTGCGATCATCGACGCGATTCGCGCGTTGATGGAGGCGGATCGCCTCTGCGAAGTTGTTTTCCACGCGATAAATGTTTCCCAGCCATAGCAGCGAATCGACACGATTCGGGTCCATTGCCAGCGCTCTTTCGAACAGGCCGATGGCTTCGACGGTGCGTTTCGACATGATGGCATGGGTGCCTTCACGATGGAGTGCATCAATTTTTTCTTTGCGCCGCAACAGCCGTGTGCTACGCCAGTTGCCGATGACGTGGGCGGTTTGCCGCATGCCGACTGCCAAGGCCACGAGCACGGCGCCGACAGCCATGGAAAAGATGACGAGTGTGACAGGACTCAATTCGAACTGGATAGAGGGACTAGTACGGACTGCGACAGTCCCAGGATTCAACTCGCGGGCATAGCTGTAAAGGAAGATTCCGATGCTGACGAGGAAGATGGAGGTGAGCAGTCGGAGCATCGATCTAGGCCTTTGTTTTCGCGGACACCTTTTTCCGTTTCATGGGTCGGGCCGTGACAGCCGGTTGTGCGACCGGTGGTTCTCCCGGGACGGCGATGCGCTTCGCGTCGGCCCACAGCCGTTCGAGTGCGTAATGCTTCCGGACATCCTGCCTGAAGATATGGACGATGACATCGCCGAAGTCCATCAGCACCCACTGTGAGGACCGCGTACCTTCGATGCTCAGCGGTCTGGAGCCGGAGCGAGAGAGGATGCCGTCGATATGATCGGC
Organism: Nitrospiraceae bacterium; assembly: GCA_036004925.1. Lineage (GTDB taxonomy): Bacteria > Nitrospirota > Nitrospiria > Nitrospirales > Nitrospiraceae > Palsa-1315. Next base: position 140,228 of record DASYRC010000006.1, read on the forward strand.
GATGGCACTCGCCTGGCGATCCGAATCTGCAGAGCCAATGACCAGATAATCGGCAACGGAGGTCAGCGGCGCTACCTGGAGGATGAGTGCGTCCGTGGCCTTTTTATCGAGCATAGCCCGGGCGATGGCAAGGGCCGTAGACCTAGCTGTTCGTGCGATCACGCTCCTCTTAGTAGAGATGATGTTGAAGTATATAAGATTCCACTAAGGGGGGCAACAGATTTGCCACAGGGAGCCCCTGGCGGACTCGAGAACGAATGTCAGATGCGGAGATCACGCAGGGCGGTAGATTGAGACAGATCAGGCGTTGCTTTCCAAGCGGCGCCTCGAGGCGGGAAATTCGTCCCGCATCCAGGTCCGCCAGTGAGGGGTATGGAATCGGCGGAAGCAGTGCCACGGTTGAGAGGGATCGAAACGACAGGCCTGGCCGGGAGAGGACAACGAACGGGCAGAGCTCGAGCAGCGTCAGGGGCTCACGCCAGCTGGGGAAATCCAGAAAGGCATCGAGCCCGATCAAGAAATAGAGCTGAGTCTGCGCTCCATACTTTTGCTGCAGCAGGCGAATGGTGTCGATGGAGTAGGACTTGCCTGGCCGACGGATTTCCACGTCCGAGATGGCGAAAGAGGGGTCTGAGGCGATGGCAAGGCGGACCATCTCATGGCGGTCTTTGGCCGGCGCCAGACTTCCGTTCGGCTTATGGGGAGGATAACTAGAGGGAATGAAGAGAATTTGGTCGAGCCCGAGGGCCTCTCGTGCCTGGCGCGCAATGGTCAGGTGACCGTTGTGCACGGGGTTGAAACTGCCGCCCAATAGTCCAAGACGCATACGTGAAATGATGAATGTTCAATGTTGAATTTTGAATGATGGAATGTGCGAAGAGTCGACACAGCCCTGACTCATCACTCAGCATGCAACATTGAAAACGTAACATTATCCTTCAGAGGATTACGAGGTTGTCCCGGTGGATGACTTCCTCGTATTCCTGCTGGCCGAGTTGCTGTTGGATCTCGGTCGTTTTGAGCCCTTTCATCCGTGCCAAGATGTCGGAAGAGAAATTCACGAGTCCTTTGGCGAATTCTTTGCCATCCTGGTCGAGACAACTGACTGCATCTCCTGTATCGAACGGGCCGCTGACGTCCAGGATGCCGGAAGGCAACAGGCTCTTGCCCCGTCGGGCCAGTGCCTCGACGGCTCCGGGGTCGAGCGTCAGTTTCCCTCGCGGCCTGAGGGTGAAGGCGATCCAATGTTTGCGGCTGGTGAAGCGACGCTCCTTCGCGAGGAAGAGGCTGCCGCCAGATCTGCCGGCCAATACCTTCGGAAGGAGGCCGGCTTCTTGACCGTTCAAGATCAAGGTGGCCACGCCATACTCACTGACTTTCTTGGCAGCCCGGATTTTCGTGGCCATGCCCCCAGTTCCCTCGAACGTGGTAGAGACACCGGCTCGTTCCTCGATCTCTTCGGTAATGTCAGGAATCAACGGGATCAGTGTGGCGGCGGGGTTCTTTCGCGGATCCTCGGTAAATAGGCCGTCGATATCGGACAGGATGATTAGAAGTTCTGCGTCGACCAGATGGGCCACCTCAGCAGCCAGTGCATCGTTGTCGCCTACGCGGATTTCATCCACGGCGACCGTATCGTTTTCATTGATGATGGGTATCACGCCGAACCCGATGAGCGCACTCAGGGTATGGCGTGCATTGAGAAACCGCCGCCGATCCGCGAGGTCATGATGAGTGAGCAGGATTTGCGCTACCTTGACGCCGAGCCGCTCAAACGATTTTTCGTATGCCCACATGAGCCGGCTCTGGCCGACCGCCGCGGCCGCCTGCTTCACGGGAAGGCTCTTGGGGTATTCCTTCAGGCCTAATTTCTTGATGCCGGAGACAATCGCGCCAGAGGAGACGATCAAGATTTCACGTCCGCTTGACCTGAGTGCCGCGATTTCATCCGCGAGTCGATCGATCTGTTCCGGGCGCAGCCCTGTGTCTCGGGAGGCGACGAGACTGCTCCCGATTTTGATGACAATGCGCGTGGCCTGTCTTAGGAGTTCGTCTCGCATGGTGTGGCTCGAAGCTGCGCCACCTGGTGCCCTACATAGGTGACGAGTTCCGTCAATCCTTCTCTCGTGGCGGCAGAGATCGGGAGGCATGGGTAATGATGGCGTGTACAGTACTTCTGCAATTCTCGCAGGCGTGCACTGTCTCCAGCCACGTCGATTTTCGTGGCGACCACCGCGAAGGGGCGTGTGGTGATCGGTTCATCGTATGCGGCTAATTCCTGACGCAGGATCTCGAAGCTCTTGACGGGCTCCTCGGGGGCCCATTCCGATATGTCGATCATGTGCAGCAAAAATGACGTGCGCTCGATATGCCGAAGAAATTGGAATCCCAGTCCCTTTCCTTCATGGGCGCCTTTTATGATCCCGGGAATGTCTGCGACGGCAAAACTTTCTGTTACTCCCCAGCGAACGATCGCCAGATTCGGCGTCAGCGTGGTGAAGGGATACTCGGCGATCTTTGGCCGTGCGGCCGAGATTGCGGCGATGAGTGTCGATTTTCCCGCATTGGGAAAGCCCACGAGCCCGACGTCGGCCAACAGTTTCAGCTCAAGTCTCAGCGACCGTTCTTCGCCTTCCGTGCCTGTTTCAAATTCCGTGGGCACGCGGTTGGTCGACGTGGCGAAATGGTTATTCCCTCGTCCGCCCCGGCCCCCGTGAGCTCCCACGAAGTGCTGTCCGGGGGTGACTAGATCGGCCAACACCTCATCGGTCTGATCGTCGAAAATGACGGTGCCGACCGGAAGGGCTACGACCACATCCTCTCCGGTTCTTCCGGAACAATTAGCGGCTCCTCCCTGGCGGCCGGACTCTGCTTCGTAGTGATTCTGGTACCGGAGGTCGAGGAGCGTGGTCATGCGAGGCGACACTTCAAACACGACATTGCCGCCGTGGCCGCCGTCGCCACCGTCCGGCCCACCGCGCGGCACGAATTTTTCGCGCCGAAAGCTGCATGCGCCGTCGCCGCCGCGGCCTGCTTTGATATGGATACGGACTTCATCGACAAACATAGGCAGACCGTTTCAGTGTAATGACCGTATGGGCATGACCTACGAAGAACATACCGTTGCATCCCTATTCATGCCGGGAGCCTCGCGGTAACGACACTGTGAGAAGAAAAGAGGAAAAGAATGTACTATGAAGTCGAGGGCGCGGAGTAGACGCTGATCTTCTGCCGTCCGCGGCCTCGTTCGAATTTCACGATCCCTGTGATGCGGGCGAAGAGGGTGTGGTCTTTGCCGAGGCCCACGTTGAAACCGGGAAAGAACTTTGTCCCTCGCTGACGGATCAAAATCGATCCGGCCTTCACGGTCTCTCCGCCGTAGGCCTTGACTCCAAGATATTGCGCATTGCTATCGCGCCCATTTCTAGTCGATCCGCCGCCTTTATTTGTTGCCATGGCTAATCCTCGTTAGGCCGTTTCGATACCGGTAATGCGCAATTTGGTAAAGCCCTGGCGATGGCCATTGGTCCGCCGATAGTTCTTGCGCCGTTGTTTCTTGAAGATGGTGATGGAGCGGGTTCGGCCCTGGTGGATGATCTCGGCTTTGACGGCGGCCCCTTTGACCAACGGCTGTCCTACCTCTATACCCCTCTCGCCGTGAACCAGCCGAACCTGGCCGAGTTCGATCGTCCCCCCGACCTTCCCGGGAAGGGACTCGACCTGGACCAATGACCCAGTTTCGACCCGATACTGCTTGCCGCCTGTCTCAATGATTGCGTACATAAGCCCCTGTCTCCGTTACAGAACTTGATTGTGTACCATAGGGATTTAAAGCCTGTCAAGGTAAAGGCATGCCTCTTCCCTGAGATATTACCCCCAGGGATCCATTGGCACACCTTGTCCCCTCCTTCGGGTTACCCTGTTCGTGGGCTACCCTGCTCTGGCTCCTGGGCGTATGCTGTTTTTCTATTGTCGAGCCATTTCATGGATCGGAGATAATGATGGCCGTAGTACCGAAGCCTCGTCCCTCAAAGCTGAACGCCACTCGATTTGTGCTACGCCCCTATCGTCGCATACCGACCTGGCTAGTGCTTTATTATCTCAGTGGGGAATGTATCGGGAAAGGTGTCGCGACCAACCTTTCTCTATCGGGGATGCGTATCCAAGGTGATCATGCGGTTGAGCCAGGCCTCAATTTGGCACTGCGCGTCACGTTTGCGAACGACGGCCCACTGATAGAGATTGACCGAGCCACGGTCCGCTGGGTCAATGGCTATGATTTTGGGTTGGATCTTGTCCTCGTCAGTCCGTTAGCCGCGAAGTCCATTGTCCGTTTACTGAGCGGGCAGATTCGTGCCCCTCAGACGCACGCTTAATAGACTGCTCCTTGCTTTATTCTTCCCTGTGGGCAATGCCACACCCGTTTGCTTGACGCTCCTTCCAGCCCACTGCTATATTCCGATTTCGGTGGTCGATGGTTCATGTGCTCGTTAGCGTTGCCTATGCTTGAGCCACAAGGAAAAATTTGGATGGACGGGTCGTTTGTCAATTGGGCGGACGCGCAGGTTCATGTCATGACCCATTCGCTCCATTATGGACTGGCTGCGTTTGAAGGGCTTCGCTGTTACAAGGGGAAGTCCGGTTCTGCGATTTTTCGGTTGCAGGAACATGTTGATCGGCTGTTCGATTCCGCCCATATTGGCATGATGCAGATGTCCTTCGACAAGAAGCAGGTTGCAGCGGCCGTCGTGGAGACGGTCAGGGTGAATAAGCTGGAGGCCTGCTATATCCGCCCGCTCGTCTATATCGGGCACGGAACGATGGGGGTCTATCCCGGCGACAACCCAATCAAGCTGGCCATTGCGGCCTGGCCTTGGGGCGCCTACCTCGGGGACGATGCGCTCGCAAATGGGATGCGTGCCCGTGTGTCGTCGTACACTCGTCATCACGTCAATGCCTCGATGACCAGAGGGAAGATCTCCGGCTACTACGTAAACTCGATTCTCGCGAAGCGGGAAGCAAAAGCGGACGGGTACGATGAAGCCATTCTTCTCGATACCGAGGGGTATGTCTCAGAGGGGACAGGGGAGAATATCTTCATTGTGCGTAAAGGGCAGATCAAGACCACGCCGCTCACCTCGATTCTCGACGGGATCACCAGAAGCTCCGTCATCGATTTGGCGCGGGAGCAGCGTATCTCTGTGGTGGAGGAGCGCTTCACGCGCGATGATATGTATATCGCGGATGAAGTCTTCGTGACCGGGACCGCTGCCGAGCTGACGCCGGTGCGGGAGATCGACAACCGCCGCATAGGAACCGGCACGCCAGGTCCGATTACACAAGCTCTGCAGAAGACCTTCTTTTCCATCGTGCGTGGGGAGGACCCTTCCCACGAGGCATGGCTCACCAGACTATAAGTAAGACGCTGAATAGTTTCAGCTCTTACCCTTCCTCTCCCCACACGGCATTCATGACACCGTGAAGCGTATCTCGTGACGCGTGAGAACCGGCTGGTTGCTCTGGTTTGTTTAGTTTGTCTCGTTTACTGGTCGAACCAGACTAACTGGATAAACCATAGAGACCAGACGAACCAGGCAAACCACCAATGACGAGGAAGGATTTTTCAGCATCCTGCTAATGTCCGCCGGTGGAAGAGTCGCCTGGAGTGTGGCTCTCACCGGCTGGGGCTGCCGGCGTAGGGGGCGTTGTTTCGGGGGCGGTTTGAGGAGTCTCTTTCTTTTTGAGATCGATGACCGTGGAAGAAAACGTTCGTTCTTTAGCGAGCATGGCCAGGCTGAGCGAGGTCAGCATGAAGACGGCCGCGACGACGACCGTGAATTTGCTCAAGAAGTTGGCGGGGCCGCGGCTCCCGAAAACGGTCTGACTGGAGCCCCCGAATGACGCGCCGATCTCAGCGCCTTTCCCTGATTGCAAGAGGATCGCGCCGATCATGAGAAAACAGATCAACACATGAATGACGATGAGCGCAGTATACATGGCACTCCGATCAGTTAGGCCGTTGTGTCTGAGCAACGCGGATGATTGTAGCAAATGAGTCGGGATCGAGACAAGCCCCACCAATCAGGGCCCCGTCGATCGCATCCGAGGTGAGGAGGGACTCGATGTTCTGGGGCGTGACGCTTCCGCCGTACAGAATTCTGATGGCCGATGCCGTCTGGCTATCCCAGCCGGTCTCCATGAACAAGCGGATCGAGCGATGCACGGTCACGGCCTGCTCCGTGGTGGCGGCTCGCCCAGTGCCGATGGCCCAGACCGGTTCGTAGGCGATCGTGACGGTCGCTAGATCCTGAGTGGTCAACCCTGCCAGGCTGCCGTTGAGTTGAGCTGTGACGACCGATTCCGTTCGGCCTGCCTCACGTTCCGCCAGTGATTCTCCAACGCACAGGATCGGAGAGAGCCCGTGCATCAGCGCCGCCCGAACCTTCTTCTGAATATTCTCATCTCGTTCGCCGAAGAGCGTGCGACGTTCAGAATGGCCGACGATCACATAACGGCAGTCAAGATCGCGCAACATCGAAGCAGACACTTCTCCGGTGAAGGCCCCGTGCGTTTCCCAATGTACATTTTGTGCGCCGAGGCTGATCCAGGAGGAGGGACCTAAGGCGTTGCGGGCCGATTCGAGGGCCGTAAAGGGCGGCGCAATGACCACGTCGGCGTTAGGCGATGCAGGCACTCGTTCGCAGAGGTCGCGGATCAGGGACGCGGCCTCCGAGGCCGTCTTGTTCATCTTCCAGTTACCGATGATGAGGGGTCTGCGCACAGGTCTCTCGGTATCGATAGTGGGTGTGATCTCAGCGACGAGGCGATTATGCGGCTCGATCAGGGAGGGCGGTCAGGCCCGGGAGTTGTTTGCCTTCGAGCAATTCCAGCGCAGCGCCGCCGCCGGTCGAAATGAACGACATATTCTCCGACTCACCGGCTCGATGTACGGCCAGAGCTGTTTCTCCGCCGCCGACGATCGTCAATGCATAGGCATCGGCAATCGCGTGAGCCATCGCGAGGGTGCCCCGGGCATAGGCATCGATTTCAAAGACACCCATCGGTCCATTCCACAGAATCGTCTTCGCGTTCTGGACTGCTTCGTTGAAGAGTTTTACGGAGGCCGGGCCAATGTCGAGGGCGTACCATCCTTTCGGAATCTCCTGGACCGGGACGATCTTCGATTCCGCCCCAGGCTCGTGGCTGGCTGCGACGACACAATCGACCGGCAGATAGAATTTCACGCCGCGGGAAAGGGCATGGTCCTCGATGCCTTTCGCAAAGTCCAACATGTCGTTTTCGACCAGGGAGTTTCCGATTTCCAGCCCCTTCGCCTTTAAGAAGGTAAACGCCATGCCGCCGCCGATAATGACTTTGTCGACGCGCTTGCCTAGATTTTCAATGACGCCGATCTTTCCCGACACTTTTGCCCCGCCGAGAATGGCAACAAAGGGCCGAACGGGGTTTTCTACGGCTCCCTCAAGGTATTCGATTTCTTTCTTGAGGAGGAAGCCAGCAGCCGAGGCGGGAATGAATTTGGTGATGCCGACGGTGGAGGCATGAGCCCGGTGTGCGGCGCCGAATGCGTCGTTGATATAGACGTCGCCGAGGGCCGCCAGGGCTTTGGAGAAGCTGTCGTCGTTTTGTTCTTCACCCTGATGAAATCGGAGGTTTTCAAGAAGCAGCACGTCGCCCGGTTTCATCTTGACGACAAGCCCTTCCACTGCCGGGCCGATGCAATCTGGTGCAAACAGAATGTCTTTGCCCATGAGCCGTCCCAGGCGTTTTGCCACGGGGGCCAGACTGTACTTGGAGTCGAACATTCCGTTCGGTCGACCCAGGTGTGAACAGAGGATCACCTTGGCGCCGTCGTCTACGGCTCGATTGATGGTCGGCAGGGTCGAGCGAATACGGGTGTCGTCGGTGATTTGGTGCGAATCGTCCAACGGGACGTTGAAGTCGGCTCGGATGATGACGCGTTTGTCTCGCAGCACGACGTCGTCAATCGTTTGTTTGCGCAGTTTCATGGCGGCTCCGTCAGGTCGGTCCTTCCAGGAAGGGGAGGCAATGTGAAACAGAATCGGGCTGAGGTAGGCATCGCCTCGCGGTGCTCAGCGCCTTGTCGCTCCTGCCGCGATCACCTTGATCAGGTCTCGAACCCGGCATGAATACCCCCACTCGTTGTCGTACCAGGCCGTCACCTTGACGAGCCGCTTGTCGATGGCCATTGTGAGCGGGGCATCGAATGTGGCCGAATGAGAGTCGCCCTTTTGGTCGATCGAGACGATCGGGTCTTCAGAATAGAGCAGAATGTCTTTCATCGGGCCGTTCGCCGCTTTTCGGAAGGCGGCGTTGACGGAGGCGACGTCACAGTCCTTTTCGGTTTCGACGGTCAGATCCACCAGCGAGACATTCGGTGTGGGGACGCGGATGGCGAGGCCGTCGATCTTGCCCTTGAGCTGTGGCAGCACCAAATGCAGCGCCTTTGCCGCACCGGTGCTGGTCGGGATCATCGACATGCCTGCCGCGCGCCCGCGCCGCAAGTCTTTGTGGGGCAGGTCGAGCAATTGCTGGTCGTTGGTGTAGGAATGGATCGTGGTCATGACGCCGTGCTTAATGCCAAAATTATCCAACAGAACTTTTGCCACGGGAGCCAGACAATTGGTCGTGCAGGAGGCATTGGAGATGATGTGGTGCATTTTCGGATCATAGGCCTCGTCGTTGACGCCCAATACGATAGTGACATCCGGGTCCTTCGCCGGTGCGGAAATAATGACGTGCTTGGCTCCGGCAGAGAGGTGCTTCCCTGCGCCTTCGCGGTCGGTAAAGCGCCCGGTCGATTCGATGACGATGTCCACCTCAAGATCCTTCCAGGGAAGTTCTTTTGGGTCCTTCATCGCGAGCACCTTAATGGGCTTGCCGTCGACGAGGATCTGGTCGCCTTTGGCCTCGACGCTTCCCTGTAACGTTCCGTGTACCGAGTCGTATTTCAAGAGGTAGGCGAGCGTCTTCGCATCTGTGAGGTCGTTAATTGCGACAAAGTGTAGGTCGGGATCACCGAGTGATGCCCGCAGGACGTTCCGTCCGATCCGTCCAAATCCGTTAATGCCGATCCGAATGGCCATGATGAGTGGTCCCTCAAGAAAAAAATTGGCCGGTTAAATTCACCGGCCAGAACGACGCCGATAGTATCGACGCTCCTGGGTCTTGTCAAGCCATACCGAAACGGTAATCCCGCGCCGGATCACAGAAGTTTCACTGTCGCCTGATTCGGATGCCGACAGAGTTGGTGCGAGGTCCGCGGAACTGTGCCTTGCGTCTCTGTCGCTGGGTTCGTTAGAGTTCGTCGATTCCAGCGTGAGACGTTCTCCCTTGAGGTATCGGTGAATCTCTTCGAACAGACAACGATGGTGTTGGAGTGGCCCCGACTGCTCGAGGCCCTTTCCGGGCACGCCCGATCGACGATGGGGGCCGCGCGCTGTCGTGCCCTCGAGTTGGCGTCCAGCCACTACGATTCGCAGCGGCGCCAACAGGAAACGACGGAGATGGGACAGCTACAAGCATCCGGTGAGGCCCTGCCGACCTTGGCATTTCCGGATATTCGGGACCCGCTCACCAGGGCGAGGAAAGGGGCGGTGTTGGAGGTCCACGAACTCCGGGATTGCGCGATGGTGCTGGAGTTGCTGGAGGAGAGCGGCCGTTTTGTGGGGCGGCATCAGCACGACGCTCCCGCGCTGGCATCCGTCGCGCACCCCCTGCGATCAGCCGGGGAACTGCGACCCGTAAAAACAGCGCTGGATGCGGCGATCCACCCCGATGGCTCGATCAAGGAGTCGGCGACGTCGGAGTTGCGGCGCTTGACCCGTCAGTCACAGGCGCTCAAACAGCAGATGCGGCATCAGATGGATCAGATACTACACTCGCGGCGCTATGAGGACATCCTGCAGGAACAGTATTTTGCCCAGAGGGAAGGCCGGTATGTCATCCCGGTGAAAGCCGACATGCGGGGACGGGTGCCGGGGATCGTCCATGACCTCTCGGCCAGCGGGGCCACGGTGTTTCTTGAACCGGGCGAGCTTGTCGAACTGAACAATTCGATCAAAGTGGCGGATCTTGAGATCGAACGGGAAGTGCGACGCATTCTCCGTGAGTTGTCCGCCCTCGTCGCCGCACAATCCGAGGTCGTTCTGGCGGGGCTTGATGCGCTGGCCGTGCTTGACGGTATTTCGGCGCGGGCATTGTTTGGTCGCCAACTGAAGGCGCATCCAGTCGGGCTCAACGTAGAAGGGCGCATACGGCTGCTGCGTGCCAGGCATCCGTTACTCCTGTTGTCGAAAGAGCAGGTGGTTGCCAACGATATTCTCTTGGATGAATCGATTCACGTGCTCGTCATCTCAGGTCCCAATACGGGCGGGAAGACCGTAACCCTCAAGATGGTCGGGCTCTTTGCCTTGATGGTCCGGGCCGGATTGCACCTGCCCTGTGACGCGGAATCCGAGATGGCGATCTTTCCCGACGTCTATGCCGATATCGGCGACGCCCAAGACTTGGCCTGCGATCTGTCCAGCTTTTCTGCGCACATGACCCAGATGATCCAGTTGCTCGATGAAACGGACCTTCAGCGCAGAAGCGACACGAATGCCGTTCCGCGGCAATGGTTGCTCCTCCTCGATGAACCGGTGACATCGACCGATCCGACAGAAGGAGCGGCCCTTTCCGAAGCGTTGCTCTGTCGGCTGGCCGCGCTAGGGATGAAAGTCGTTGCGACCACGCACTACGGGTCGCTGAAGGCCTTGGCCCACACGATGCCAGGCTTCGCAAACGCAGCGGTCGGATTTGACGTGGCGACGCTCTCGCCGACCTATCGGCTATTCATGGGAGTGCCCGGTGGGTCGTCCGCGCTTGAAATTGCCGGTCGGTTAGGGATGGATCGGGCCTTGCTTGATGAGGCGAGGCAGAAGCTGCATAAGGACGACCGAGTCATGGAAACGATGCTGCACGATCTGCAAGCCACGCAGCGGCAGATGGCCGACGATCTGGCCCGGGCTGTCGAGGCCAGACGTGAAGCGGAAAAGACCGAACAACGTGCGAAGACACAGCTGGCTCATCTGGAAGCTACCGAACGGGAAGCGCAGAAGGGCCTCAAGCGAAAACTCAGTGAGCAGTTCAGTCGCGCGCGGGCTGAAGTGCAAGCCACGATGGATGCCATCAAGGGCGAGCAGAAGTTGATCAAAGCCAAAGCGGCCAAGCAACGATTGTTCGACCTTGAGGCGCAGACGAGAGCCGAATTGGCCCTGGCCGGCACGCTGATTCCACTTGAGCAGTTGGGGGTGGGGGATCAGGTGGAGATCAGCGGACTCGGCATGACCGGCACGCTCCTGGAGGTCCCACAGGGGAAGAAACGCGTGAGGGTAAAGGTGGGGGAGGGGGAAGTGCTGGCCACAGTGACGAATCTCGTTGGCCTCGCGCGCGAGTGCACAGCAACGTCGTCGCCAGTACCATCGAGTCCCCGCCGGGTCTCGTCAGGCGGCGGACTGGGGCTCGATGAACAGACGGTCGTGGATGTTCGAGGGAAGGCGGCGGACGAGGCGTTGGATGACGTGGTTGCCGCGCTGGACCGCGCGACGTTGGCTGGCGCGCTGCTTTTGCGCATCATTCATGGCCATGGCACGGGGAAACTCAAAGCGTCAGTGCGAGTCTATTTGAAAGGCTCGCCCTATGTGGCGGAGTTCCGTGCGGGAGATCGGGCAGAAGGCGGAGATGGAGTGACGATCGCGACGTTACGCTAAGAAGGAAGTGAGAGAGGGCAGGCTAGATGGTCTCCTATGCTCGCGCAACGCGCGGCCTCAGAAGGCCCTCGTTGGACGCGCGCAGTGAGCGACGAGCTGGCCACTCCATTTGAAGGGGAAGAAGCGGCCGCACAAGAAGTATGATAGAGCGGGCTAGATGATCTTCCGTACTCGTGCAAACGCGGTCTCGGAGGGATGGGATGGGATGGGTAGGCTGGTCGTCCTCCTACTCGCGGAACTCTCACGATGAACCTGTGCTTGCCCAATGCGCGCAGTAACGGGCACCCTCGGCCACTCCGTTAAAGAAAGGTATAGAGAATAGGAGTGCCCTCGTAAGACGCGCGCCCTTGAGGGTCGACCAGGCCCCTTTGATTAGGAAAAAGAGCGAGGGTGGAAGGACTATTGGATGAGCCCAGAGAAATGGTAGCTGACACCATTGACTTGTCTCTGAGCCAAATCCTCTCGCAGTTAAAAATACGAGGCGCAGCCGATGAACGAGCTGTTATTAGTTATCTTCAGGGTGATGATTTTCCTTTCGGTAGCCCTGTTCGTTATTGGTATCTTTAATCCGGAGTGGTTACGTTTCCGGCAAAAACAGCCAGGCCGTACAACTATCGTTGTCGCAGCAATAGGCATATTGATAATTGGTTTTACAGGCGCGGGTGCGATTCAATATGCTCGGAAGAATAATGCTGAAGCCGTTAATCCTGGCAAGCTGCTTGGTGAGGCTGTCTATGCGGTCGACGACAATACGCGACGCTGCGACCCAGGGGAAAAACCCGGTACCGCAGGCGCCAGCAATGATGAAAAGACATCGACGGGTATTCGCTATATGGTAAAAACGCCGGTCAACTACAATGCAAGCATTGCCCATCCTTTACTCATCGTCTACGCGCCGGGGGGGAGAAGTCGATATGAGTCGGAAAATTATATGTATCTCACGCATGAGGCAACGGCGGCAGGTTTTATTGTGGCGTATGCCGATCACCGCAAAATGACTACTGAAACTATTGAACAACTTGCTGAAATACCAGGGCTGATCGAAACAAAATGGTGTATCGACACAAAACGGGTTTTTCTAACCGGTCATTCTGATGGTGGGACTACTGCAATGGGCATAGCGTTTATGAATGGCACCAAACATATTCCAGCGGCGATTGCTCCGAGTGCGGTGGGCATCAGGGGCGAGGATTTGAAAGAATATAATTGTCCTAACCCGATTCCCGTTATGGTCATGCACAGCAGCCATGACACCCTTTTCCCTGGTTATGGTAAAGAGACGATAGAATGGTGGGCTGCCTGTAATGGTTGCGATACTGCAAGCCCTGTAAAAGATGCAGACGGTTGTGTAACGTATGCGGGTTGTAAGAATAATGTCACAACACGCTATTGTGAAGGCACAGGGACACACCCCGACTGGCCGGGGAAAAATAAGACGATCATTGACTTTTTTAGGGCAGTGAACAGATAAGACGGAGGGTGGATTGCGCTCGACCGCAGCAGTCGGCTATTCGGCCATCTTATTTCGGCGTGTTGCTCTCCAGCGGCTTAAGCTCAGCGACCCGGCCCGCAAGGAGCGTGGGTTGCAACCAGAGCGCAATGGCCTGGTTCGCTGTGCAGCGCATGGTTAGGCATCAACTCTGTTTCGTTTATCTTGTTTCCAAGCTCCCCAGGCATAGTAAAAGCCCAACGGTGCACTGATGGCGCAAATCCATGCCAGAACAGGCAAGGTCACTTCCGTGAACAGCATAACGGCAAGAACGGTATAGAGGATCCCCCCGACAAAGTAGACGTACCAGGGGATCTTGCCTTTTCTCTTCACAGCTGTCTCGGTTTGCGATGTCATTAAGCACAGGCCAGCGGGTTTCAGCAACTGCAGGGCCATTGTCAGGATCTTCCCTCTCAAATGTTGAACAATGTGCTCGCGGGCCAGAACGCCCGGCTTCCTACGAACGGGGAACTGCCCACCAATTCCGCAGCCACTTCGATCGTGCGAGCTTGTACCCGAGTCCGGCCAGTAGCAGCACGCCGATCAGCGGTGCTACCATAGAATGCACAATCTTCTGATAATCGATCATCTGTACCCGCAAGAGATACTGCGGGCGCCGCATCAGATTCTGCTTCTCCGACGCAATGATTACTCTATACAGGCCCTCGTCCAACCTGACCTCGCCCCTGAGTACTCCGTCCGGGTGGTAGCTCGGACGCACGTCTGCCACAATCTGACCTTCTGTCTCATTGCTCCCGTTCCCCTTCACGACCCGCATCCCGACCGGCTCGTTGCGTAGCGCCGGGTCCACGAGGTCCACTACCAGGAAGGTGTCGCCTTCTTTGGGAATGTCCGTGCAGTATTGATCTTTCAGCTCGTGTTGCGGCTGATAGGCACTGAAATGCACCAGGCGCTCACCTGCCCGGCGCATGCACGGGTCGTCTTCTCCGCTCGCGCTTCCATGTGCAGCGGCTGCGCCGGGGTATAGTGCGGCAACAAAAAGGAGCACCATAAAGCCTGCTCGTGTCATTGGCCTAATCATATGCCGGAACCTCCTGTTTTGAACCTTGCGATGATCTGCTGCTCGGTCCGCCCATGGTGACGGTGCTCCGTGCGGCTCAGCGACCTCAGTGTTATTGTGTATAACCCGTCCAAACCCCGCCGCCAGTAGGCCCGTCAGCAGCGTTACAACACCGCCACGATCTTTGGCGGCAATGCCGGAAGTCGGTTGCATCGGTTCGCTCCTTCATTCAGAGCTCCAATCGGCCGGATAGAACGAGACACTTATCCACCAGCGTAGCGCCACGATTGCCATTGCACATAAGATCATCTGGTCCATGACGCCCTCCTCATCACTGCCGACAGTTCCGCTTCATCATTCTTGTCATCTGCTTCTTTTCCTCACCGAGGAGACAGACCCCTCCGGGGTGTAGGGAGGGGCCTGTCTACCTCAGCGGGAGACGCCGTGCTAAGTCGCGGCGTCACCATTTCGCCATACATAAAGTGTGCATGCAGGAAGCTTCCTCATGCGGTGTCAATGCCGGGTTAGATGCTGCTGCCTGCGACGTGAGGTGCCGATGTGCAGCAATCACGGGATCGACAATCGCCCCACAGTTGATGCAACGCCATCCGGCATACTCATGGTCACTCGACCCGAGTCCTCCAAGATCTTCAAACTTCTCATGCACCATCAATCCACCACAGCGTGCGCACCTCATTGCATGCCTCCTTCCTTGACGGGACCTTGCGTCTGACACTTCACACCTTCCGACTGGTTGAGGCAAAGGAATCTGTCGCATGGTCTGGGCATCCGCCAAAGCTGAGCATTCCGGCCTTAGCCTTTACTGGCTACCTCAACGGCTAAGGTTCGAGGTAACCAGTTGCTAGTGCCAGGCACATAACAGTTACAGCACCAAGAATAATGAAAATGACTTGCTTCATGGTGTGATCTCCTTTTTGAAAAGTAGTATTTGTCATTGGAGTCCCCTCCTATTGTGTGTGGATCGATTTGGTTATCAGCACTGCACTGCCTTGTCCTTCCCTGCCTTTTTCACGGATCATCCACTCCTGTATATACGGCCAGCAATTGAGGAGCTCGACACCGCCTTTCTCGCAGGCATTCAGGAATCGAACTATCTCGACGTCCACAAGCGTCACTCCGTTGAGGTCTAGCGCAATCCGCGATCGAGTGCCTTCCATTTGCGTCTTCAATTCATCCAGATGCTTCGATTGCAGCCGACCGCTCAGGCGGATCATCGTCCTTAGACTCCGGGTTTCTCTTTCAAACTTTATTGCCATCTGTGACCTCTGCGACCTGGACTGCATAAAAATAGAGCAATGGAGAGGCCAGTTGTATGCCATTGATATACATGCGCTTAGCGTGGAAGCGGCTGCCGAACTTTCAGCATTTGCTGAATGATCGGCAAAAGCGGCAGAAGTACCCGGTGAAATTTGAATTCCCCGACCCGATTGTGTGGAAGGCGGTGAGAGAGGGCAAAGTCAGAAAAACAGTCTAAACCAGAAGCAACGATTCGCGAGAGACGGACTCTTTCGGTTGGTGTACAAACAACTTCGGCTTCTTTATCGTGCGTAGTCGGCTTGTCGAGTCTTGAATCGATGCTTGTTAATCCCCAGGGCCGTGATTTTTGACTCAAGCGTCTGCCTCGGGAGTCCGAGCTTGGCAGCGGCACCAGTAGGGCCACTGACCTGGCCCCCGCAATCCGCCAATGCCGCTTCAATTATTTCCTTTTCATGCTCGGCAAGCGTGGCGCCTAAGGGAACCACCGACCCCGACAGCCGGTGCCCTTCCGGTTTCAGCCAGGTCTCGTCGACGGAAAATGTTTCGCTATCGCACAGCACGGTAGCCCGCTGGATGACGTTCTGCAGCTCGCGAATGTTGCCGGGCCAGTCGTAGGCCTGAAACCGCTCCAGGGTCTCTTTCTGTATGTTCCTAATCTTTTTCCCGGCCTTCTTTGCATAGCGCTCAACCAGGTATGTGACGAGTAACGGAATATCGTCCACCCGTTCGCGCAGCGAGGGGACCTGGATTGGAAAAACATTAAGCCGGTAGAAGAGATCCTGGCGAAATGTGCCTGCCGCCATGGCCGCCTTCAGGTCGCGGTTCGTGGCGGCCAGCACGCGCACGTCCACGGAGATCGAGTGGCTGCCGCCGACCCGTTCAAATTCCCCCTCTTGGAGCACTCTCAGCAGAGCGATT
>DASYRC010000007.1:0-6970 GCA_036004925.1 Nitrospiraceae bacterium
TTTGGAGCTCCTCGTCATGATAGAGTTCCCACCAAGGCACATTGGCGAGGGATGGTAAGTCTTTCTCTTGCCCGGCCATGCGAAAGGAGTCGGAGGTTGCGATGTCAGGGCGAGAGTAGTCGGGCCCCATGGCACAGGAGACTAGAAGTCCTGAAATCAAGATAAGTCCGGCCTTAGACATATTGGGACACCTCTTCCTGCGGGGGAACTCCATCGGTCTTCACAGCATGTTGTTTCGTGGGGGTCACGGGAATGGCTGAGGTTTTTCGTCGTATCAGCAAGAAAAACAACGGCACAAAGAAGATCGCCAGAAACGTGGCAGCCAACATGCCACCGAAGACACCGGTACCGATGGAATGACGACTCGCCGCCCCGGCGCCCGTGGCCCGCACGAGCGGCAGCACGCCAAGAATGAATGCCATCGAGGTCATGATGATCGGACGGAACCGTAGACGAGCGGCGTCGAGTGCGGCATCAACGACTGGCTGCCCCCCCGCCACCCGCTGATTCGCAAATTCCACGATCAGAATCGCGTTTTTGACTGCCAATCCGATCAGCGTCACCAGTCCAATTTGAAAGTAGACGTCGTTCTGTTGTCCGCGCAGCCATACGGCCAACATGGCGCCAAAGATCCCGAACGGCACCGCCAGGATGATGGAGAACGGCACGGACCAACTCTCATACAAGGCGGCCAAGACGAGGAACACCATGACGAGACCGAAGACGAAAGCCAGCGACGACTGGCCTCCGACTTTGCGCTCCTGAAACGACACCCCACTCCAGTCGATTCCATATCCGTTCGGGGCCAAGACATCTGCTGCCACCCGTTCGAGCGCATCGAGCGCTTGGCCTGAGCTGTAGCCCGGTGCGGCCCCTCCCATGACCAACGCCGTGTTGATGCCATTGAAATGCGTGATCGGGTCCGCCGCGTTCACAAATTGGGCTGTGACCACCGTATCGAGCGGGATCATGGTCCGCTCAGACCCGATCCCTGGGTGCACGTAGATTTTGGCGAAATCTTCGGGGCTCGACCGATAGTCGGGGGGTGCTTCGGTCTGCACCCGATATACGCGGCCGAACTTGACGAAATCGTTGATATACATGTTGCCGAAGTATGCTTGTAGCGTATCGAAGACATCGGAGATCGGGACGCCCAGAGACTTGATTCGTTCGCGATTGATGTGGGCGTACACATGGGGGACGCTGACCCGGAAGATCGTATTCGCGGCCTGCAACTCCGGGGCTTGTCTGGTCTTGGCGATGAACGATTGCACCGTTGAGGCAAACTCGCGCAGATCGCGTCCGTTCGGGTCCTGGAGTTGAGCGGTGAACCCGCCGGCGTTGCCGATCCCGCGGATCGGCGGGGGATTGAAGGCCAAGACAAAGGCTTCGGGAATGGTCCCAAAGAATTGATACGACTGACCAAGGATGGCCGGAGCCTGATCCTGGGGATTGGGCCGCTCATCCCAGAGTTTGAACGGCACGAACATCGTCGCTTGATTGGACCCGCGCGACCCGAACACGAAGTTCAAGCCAGTCAAGCTAATCACATGTGTGGTAGCCGGAATCCCTTTGTAGAACGCTTCCAACTTTTTCACCACCGCGTCGGTCCGTTCGTTCGAGGCTCCATCCGGAAGCTGAACGGACAGCACGATATATCCTTGATCCTCATCCGGCAGGAATCCCGCAGGGATCGTCTGGAACAATCCATAGGTACCCAACAGCAGGGCGCCGAACAGGGTCATCGACAGGAGAGGCCGCCGAATCAGGGGGACGAGGCCCTGGCCGTATCGTCGCGTGAGGGTCTCGAACATCCGGTTGAACACTCCGAAGACACCCTTCCGGGCTCCCTGATGCGGTTGGAGGAGTAGGGCGCAAAGCGCGGGACTGAGCGTGAGCGCCACGAGACCGGAAATCGCGACGGAGAGGGCGATCGTCAACGCAAATTGCTTGTACAGCTGGCCTGTGATCCCCGGCAGGAATGCGACCGGCACAAACACCGAAGCGAGCACCAGCACAATGGCAATCACGGGACCCGAGACCTCCTCCATCGCCTTGATCGCCGCTTGTTTCGGAGAGAGGCCCTCCTCCTTCATGTGCCGTTCGACGTTCTCCACCACCACGATCGCATCGTCGACCACGATGCCGATCGCGAGCACCATGCCGAACAGCGTCAGGGTGTTGATCGAAAAGTCCAGTGCCACCATGCCGGCAAAGGTGCCGATCAGCGAGACCGGCACTGCAATAGCCGGAATGAGTGTGGCTCGCCAGTTTTGGAGGAACAGATAGACGACCAGGACGACGAGCAGGAGGGCTTCGCCGAGCGTCTGTACGACTTCCTTGATCGACACTTCGATAAATTTCGTGGTGTCGTAGGGAATGATGTAGCGAATCCCGGGCGGGAACGTTTTCGCAATCTGTTCCATTTCTCGATTGATGCGGCCGACTGTCTTCAGGGCATTCGCCCCAGGTGCGAGAAACGTCAGGAGGGTGGTAGATGGTTTCCCGTCAATCCGTCCTTCTAGCCCGTACGCCTGCGAGCCCAATTCGATGCGCGCCACATCGCGCAACCGAACAATGGACCCATCCGGTAAGGCACGGACGATCAACTCCTCGAAATCATTCACCTCGGTGAGCCGGCCAAGGGTCAGAATGGGCAATGTCAATACGGTGCCTTTCTGCGCCGGCGCACGCCCGATGATGCCGGCGGGAAAGTCACGGTTTTGGTCTCGAATGATGCCGGCGATGTCAGTGGGCGTGAGGCTGAACCGAGTCATCCGCTCGGGGTTGAGGACGATCCGCATACTGTAATTCTGCTGACCGAAGATCTGGATGTCGCCGACTCCCGGTAGGAGTTTCAGACGGTCTACGACGTTGATCAACGCGTAGTTTGACAGGAAGACACGGTCATACCGAGGATCATCGGATTGCAAAAAGATGACGTTGAGCAAATCCGGCGACACCTTCTTGACCGAGATACCTTGACGGATAACTTCCTGAGGGAGTTGCGGTTCCGCCAGTTTTTCCCTGTTTTGCGCCTGCACGGTCGCGATGTCGATATCCGTGCCGACTTCAAAGGTCAGGCGCAAGACCATGTGTCCGTCGCCGGTGCTCGTCGAGTCGAAGTAGAGCAGGTGATCGATGCCCGGCAATTGCACTTCGATTGGACGTGCCACGGAGGTGGCCACGACTTCGGCTGTGGCCCCCGGATAGTCCGCCTCGATCTGCACGGTCGGAGGGGTAATGGGTGGGAACTGGGCGATGGGCAGGTTCTGCAACGCGAGTAATCCAATCAGGACAATTACGATTGACAGGACCGACGCGAAGATCGGCCGCTCGATGAACATCCGCGAACTCATCGTGCCGCCCCCGTTTTCATGTCGACGGAAGGAAGACCGTCAGCCTGGTTCCCGTTCCGCCACTCCACGGCTGTCACCTGCATGCCAGGCTGTATCCGCTGGATTCCCTCCACTATCACGCGCTCGCCCTGATCGAGCCCGCTCTCCACCATCCACTGATCTCGTTGCCAATTCATGGTGTGGATGATTCGAGGCTCTACCTTGCTTTCGGCCCCCACGACGTACACAAAGGCCCCATTGACCCCCTGCTGAACCGCTTGCTGAGGCACTAGCATCACGTTCGATCGCGTCCCGCCGACCATGTGCACCTTCACAAACTGGCCCGGCAGCAGTCGCTTGTCGGAGTTTGGGAAAACGACTCGGAAGTCTCTCCCTCCTGTCGCGGCCCGGATCCCAACCTCCAGCACGTCCAACTGACCTTGGTGTGCATAGGTGGAGCCGTCGGCCAGCGTCAAGATCGCTTTCATTTGATAGGGGTCCGACGTGTCGTAATACAGAATTTTCTTATCGAGGCGGTCCTGTATTCGTTTGAGAATGAACACCTCCGGCGCGCTCCCATTCACGTACATGGGATCTAGCTGGTGGAGCACCGTGAGCAAGTCACTTTGGGCGGTAATGAGGCGCCCTTCATGGACGCGGCTCCGCTCGACCCGCCCGTCAATCGGCGCCACGATCAGCGTGTTGTCCAAATCGAACTTGGCTTTGACGAGATCGGCCTTCGCACGATTCAGAGCGGCCTTCGCCGCCAGATCTTCGGCGACTGCATCGTCTACATCTTTCCTACTCACAGCATTTTCATTCAATAATGGTTGCAGGCGTTCCAGATTTTGCTTCGCTTGGACCAGACGAGCCTTGGCCTGGTCCACGTTCGCCTCTGCGCTGTGCGCCGCGGCTTGAAAGGGAATTGGATCAATTTGATACAGCTTGTCCCCTTGCTTGACGTCGCGCCCCTCTGTATAGAACCGTTCCTTGAGCAGGCCTGTTACTTGTGACCGAATTTCCACCACGCGAGAGGCCTCCGTTTCGCCGAGGAATTCAGGCTCGTCGGCGACGGTCTGAGCCGCCACGGTCACCACTTTCACTTCCGGAAGGTGAGCAGTCACGGATGAGGCCGCTTCCTTCTTACAGGCTGCAACCCCCGCGATAGCCAAACAGGCACACACCATCGCCGGTAATTTCCAGAATGGATCCCTCACCTCATATCCTCCAGATCCTTGTGCCATTCAGAGTTTTCTCCAGCCCATGCTCGAGATCCTGGCGATGACAGCGGACCACAAGCTCGTCCCTTTGGTGATCTCTCCAACAATGGCCTGCGTTAGACATGTTCAGTCCCAGACATAAATAGTCTCCCTTATGCCTTGAAGAACGCGAGCATGTCGGCGTTAATGGTATCGGCCTCGGTCGTGGGCATGCCGTGCGGAAAGCCCTTGTAGGTTTTCAATGTGCTGTTTTTCAGCAACTTTGCCGACAGCGGTGCCGAATCGGCATAAGGCACGATCTGGTCGTCATCGCCATGCATCACCAGGACCGGCACGGTGATCTTCTTCAGGTCTTCGGTGAAGTCCGTCTGGGAGAAGGCGACGATGCCGTCATAATGCGCCTTGGCGCCTCCCATCATGCCCTGGCGCCACCAATTCCAGATCACCCCCTGAGAGGATTTCGCACCAGGCCGGTTATAACCATAGAACGGTCCAGCCGGCACATCGTAATAGAACTGGGCTCGGTTGGCGGCGAGCTGCGCCTGAAACCCGTCAAACACCTCCTTGGGCAGCCCGCCCGGATTGGTCGCCGTCTTTACCATCAGCGGTGGCACCGCGCTGATGATCACCGCTTTTGCCACCCTGCGTTCGCCGTGGCGCGCCAGGTAGTGCACCACTTCGCCGCCGCCGGTCGAGTGGCCGACATGTACCGCACCCTTGAGGTCGAGATGTGCGGTCAGCGCCGCTAGGTCGTCGGCGTAATGATCCATGTCGTGGCCGCCGCCGGTCTGGGTGGAGCGGCCATGGCCGCGCCGGTCGTGGGCGATGACGCGATAGCCGTGGTTGAGGAAGAACAGCATCTGCGTGTCCCAATCATCGGCCGACAGCGGCCATCCGTGACTGAAGACCACGGGCTGCCCCTTGCCCCAATCCTTGAAATAGATCTGCGTGCCGTCTTTGGTCGTGACCATACTCATGGATTGCCTCCTTTGCGTGCGGTTGTGGGAGGTTGAAGTCACAGCCTTGGCACCGGCGGCAAACGTCGCCGCCGGCAGCGCTGCGGCAGCAACCATGGCGGCCCCGCTGACCAGGACAGTGCGGCGTGAGATCTGTGTAGCGTCTTTGGAATTTTCCTTACCGTGCATAAGATCTGGCATCGCAGCCCCTGCTTTCTTATGCGTACGTTTATTTTGGTTATCGGAGCTTGTGCGCTTTATCCTTCTCCGTCTTTTTCACGGATCATCCACTCTCGTATGTACGGTCGGCAATGAAGGAACTCGATGCCGCTTTCCTCGCAGCCATTCAGAAATCGAACTACCTCGACATCTACGAGCACCACTCCACTGAGGTCCAGCGCAATCCGCGACTGAGCGCTTTCTATTTGCTTGTTCAACTCATCCAGATGGGTCGATTGCAGCCGCCCGCTGAGGCGAATCACCGTCTTTCGCCCATCGGCATAATTTTCAATCCTCAATGTCACCTGTAGCTCCTACGACCTCTCGCTAATGCGCAACAGCAAAGAATGGACCAACCGTAAACTTCTAAAAAATTTGCGGTTGGCGTAGAACAGCTTGCCGAATTTTCAGAATTTTCTGAATTGTCAGAATTTGCTGAACTGTCCGCAACCCGGAAAAGTTGCCGGCATGGTTAAGATTCAGTTCGATGGTGTGGAAGGCAACGATCGCGGGCGAAGTCAGAAAAACAGTCTACACCAGAAGGAACGAATGGCGAGGGACCGACCCTTGCGGTTCTCATTCGAGCAAGGCTCAGCCACGTATAGTGTTTCGGTCGACCTGTCGAGTTTTGAATCGATACTTGTCAATACCCAGGACCTTGATTCTTGAGTCAAGCGTCTGCCTCGGGAGTCCGAGCTTGGCAGCGGCGCCAGTAGGGCCCGCGACCTGGCCCCCGCAATCCGCCAACGCGGTTTCGATCATTTCTTTTTCCCGCTCGAATAGCGTGGCATCAAAGGGAATCGCCGGCCCCTTCAGCGGGAGCGCTTCCGTCTTCAGCCAGGTGTCGTCGACGGAAAATGTCTCGCTATCGCACAGCACGACAGCCCGCTCGATGACATTCTGCAGCTCCCGAGTGTTGCCGGGCCAGTCGTAGGCCTGAAACCGCTCGAGGGTCTCCTTCTGTATGTTCCTAAACTGTTTCCCGGCCCTTTGCGCATAGCGCTCAACCATGTATGTGACGAGTAATGGAATATCGTCCACCCGGTCGCGCAGCGAGGGGAGCTGGATTGGAAAAACATTAAGCCGGTAGAACAGGTCCTGGCGAAATGTGCCTGCCGCCATGGCCGCCTTCAGGTCGCGGTTCGTGGCGGCCAGCACGCGCACGTCCACGGAGATCGAGTGGCTGCCGCCGACCCGTTCAAATTCCCCCTCTTGGAGCACTCTCAGCAGAGCGATT
>DASYRC010000008.1:0-142659 GCA_036004925.1 Nitrospiraceae bacterium
TGATTCGGAGTTTCTATCTCCGGCTGCGCGGCGTCGGCAAGGCGCCCAAAGTTGCCCTTGTGGCCTGCATGCGGAAGCTCTTGACGATGCTCAACGCGATGATGAAGCATCGGACACCGTGGCGATCCAGTGCGGTTCAGAAGGCTTGACATCGAAGACAGTTGCTTCCTCCTTCACGGCTCCGCGCGCCCGTCTCGCCTGGCGTCTCGGCGGTTTCGTCACGAACTCTCGTGAATAATACGGGCTTGATTGACTTCCGGCAGGGGAGGCCTGTATGAGATCTTGGATGAAACGGCTCGTATTTCTCGGTTTGATTGCGGCGCTTGGGTGCTGGGGTTTCGGCCTGGTGTGGGCTGATGAGGGGCTGCCACTTGGTTCTCGGACTATCGTGGTCGCGCTCGACGGGACAGGAGATTTCGTTTCTCTTCAGGAAGCGGTTGATGCGGCCAAGAAGGGCGACACGGTGTTCGTCAAGCCGGGCCAGTACCCTCAGGACGTGACCATTCACAGCAAAGAGAAGATCAAGTTCGTCGGGGCTGGAGTGGATCAGGTGACGATTCTGGGGCGTGATATTGTGGTGGGCGCTCTCCATGTGGGCAAGTGGCCCTATGGGGCGACGGACATTGAAATCAGCGATATGACCATTAATGATCAAGGAGGGCATGCCGTCGGGCTCTTCAATGGGCAAGGAATTGTTCTTCGCCGGGTCAAGATCAATGGCATGCTGTTCAGCCAGCAAGTCCACGATGTGCGGATAGAAGATTGTGTTATCGGGGGGAGCGAAACGACCGGCGCTCAGTTTGCCGATTCAGAAGCCGTACTCATCGGGAATTTTATTCATGATAATGATCATGGCGTCTCGATTGCCGGCAAATCGAATGTGCGGCTGGAGCGAAACGTGATTACCCGAAGTCTTTTTGAAGCAGTCGTTGTCAGCGACCGTGCCCGAGCCGTGCTAGTTAGCAATACCTTGGTTAAGAATGGTGGGGGTGCAGCGTTTCTCGGTCAATCCCATAGTGATGTGACCGGCAATGTGGTTGGGCTAAATCGAGTCGGATTTGTGATTGCCCCATCCAGTCTGAACGCCACCTCTTTCAATGCCTTCTACAACACGGACGGTGATTATCTGCGGGTCGGTAATCCAAACCAACCGGCTCCGGAACTCAAAGCCCAATCAGATATTACCGGTGACCCGTATTTTGTGGACGCAGGGCATGACGATTTTCGCCTGCGTCTCGATTCGCCGCTTCTCAGGATCGGTCATTTCCCATACCTCGGCGCCCTTGCACCTGCTTCAACCGCTGCACGTCGATCGACTGAAAAGTAGTTTGCAATCAATACGATAGGCCTTTCCATCAGGGCACTGACTTCCATGTGCTATGCTACCTGTACGCCGTAAGTCAGTTAAGTGATGAGTCTCTGGCGTAGGGATTGCTCCTCCAACTGTCAGAGAAACAGGAGGCGACCGTGGCAAGTTACCGACAAGAGCTGGAAAAGCGTGGGCCTGATGGGATTCCGTCGCTCGACGACGTTGAATCAGGTAAGCTGGTCGGTGCCGTCCTCCCCATGTCCGAAAAAGCGCAGATCCAGATGCGTAATAGCATCGAAGTGATCGATTACCTCCTCAATCAGGAACGCGTCATCTGGAGCTGACGACCGCGTTCGCTACTTCCATAATTCCCGGTCCAAAGTCGCCCTCTTGACAGTCCTCTCGCACCTTCGTACGCTCTTTGCCTTACATTTTTCTTTATAACCAGGAGATACACCGATGGCATGCATTCACTTGCATCCCAGGAGCCAGTCCGACATTGCCCACTCTATTGCGGCGAACAATGCACAGGTATCGGCTTTGTTCTCGGCCCCAAAAAATCCTCAACGTATTCCAGCGAATACGGCTCGAGTATTTCGGGGTCTGCGGTCGCGCATCTGCCAGCACCTTCTTTGCCTCGTGACGAAGGCCAATGTCGGACAGGCTCCTAGGCGTACTGTGCCTATGGCGTATCGGCTCATGATCGCAACGGCATTCGTGATGTTGATGCCTTATACGGTGCAGGCTGCTGATGAATTTCCGAAAGAGGCATTCTTGCCGATGGGTCTGGCCGGAAAGGCGATCCAGGCATCGTTGGATGCATGCGACAAAGGTGGCTACCGGGTGACCGTGTCGGTCGTGGATCGAGCCGGCGTGCTTCGCGCCATGGCCCGAGCCGATGGAGCCGGGCCGCATACGGTCGATAGCAGCAGGAAGAAGGCCTATACCGCGGCTAGTTTCCGCCGTCCTACGACCGAGTTGGCTGAGCTGATTAACAGGGTGCCGACCTTGCAAACTCTTCGCGAGATCAACAATGAGGTGCTGATGCTCGGTGGCGGACTCCCGATCGAGATCGGCGGTGAGATCGTCGGAGGGATTGGCGTTGGTGGGGCACCAGGCGCACACCTCGACGATGCCTGTGCTCAAGCAGGGCTGGACGCAATTGGCGCTGCGCCGAAAGTTCCAGCAACCAAGTGATTTGGGCGTACCCGGTGAGGTGCTTGGCAGGCCTCCTCTTACTTCTGGCGGCCTGCAACAGCGATGCGCCGGAGCCGGCCTCTGTCGAATTCTCTTCAGATCAGACACGCCTGACGATCACTAGAGTCGCCACCAGCCCGTTCCTCTCCCGGCACGATCTTCGACTCACGCTCGTAGGGCCTGGAGGCTGCTCCAACGAGGCTGTGTTGTTCCCGAATACGGGCTATGTGAGCCGACGAAATCTCTATCAAGCGGGAGCGGGTTTGCTCTATGTGGTGGGCCAGTTCGATGCACGCGTCATCGACCCTCGACAATGCACGATCACGCTCGTGGAATTTCGCACCCTCGATCGCTATGTGACCTTCCTCGGAAGCTTCGACGAGAACGAGCAGAAGCGCTGGACCTACTTTCCCGCCAGTCAGCGGCCAGAACTCCCCTTTGAGAAACGGTAACAGGATCCCTCAAGCCAGAAGGAATGGCTGTGTTGGCGGTAGGTTGTCTGCCTAGCCGTGATCTATTCTGGCGCGACTAAGTCGGGATTATGTTTGTGGTTTTAGGAGGTAGTGATACGCTTTGATCTAATGAGGATCGGCGCGATGGGTCTATGAAATGTAGCTCGGTGAAAGAGCAATCCAAGGAGGATGATATGGCAACTGTGGTGTCGAGCATGTCCCACTCCAATTCCGAGCACATTGCGGCGGCCGTTCGAGACGAGCAGAGATCGTACACGTTCAAGATTGCTGTGAGTATGGCGCTCTATGCCTGTCTGTTCTTCGTGCTAGGTTTCTGTGGGCCCTATGTGCTGCCTGCCATTACGCTCTTTTCGGATGCGCCATTGACAGATCGCCATATCGCCGCGAGCCAGTTGCTCCTGCTGAGCGACACGGTGTGGGTCGCCATCCCAGTGTTTTTCCTGGGGGCTATCCTTTTCAGTTTGCTGGTGACGCGTCGCATTGGCGATGCGATTGAGCGCCTGGGTCAGAGTGCCAGGGCCTGGGCATCCGGAAAGGTTTCGCATCGACTCCAGTTTCGGGAGGAAGACCGGTTGAAGGATCTAGCGCAGCTGATCAATCAAGGCTGGAGTCAAGTTGGGGAGGGGGTCGAGACGATGCAGCAGGAATCGTCTCGCGCTCGAGCGGCCGTCGGTGGCGTGATGAAAATCATTTCGGCTCAGGGTGTGGGAGGATCAGACGCGCTCTGCCAGTTACAGACTGCAACGGAGGCGTTGGATCGCATTCAAGCTGCGCTGGGTCGATTTGAGATCGGACCACCTCACGAACCTCGACGGTCATGACGATATATCGACATCCCCGCGTGCAGAGCCTTGAAGGGTTCACCTTGATCGAGTTGATGATCGTGGTGGCTATCCTGGGGATTCTCGTTTCAGTAGCCACAGTCTCGTACAACCACTTTGTGATCAAGGCAAAGACTGTTGAGGGAGAGATCGTGGTTCATGAGGTCGACCGCTTGGAGCAGGTCTATCATGCGTCTAAGGAGGCGTACACGGACAGTTTTGCCGACTTGGGATTTACTATGACAGGGACGTTGAAGTACTACACACCCGAGGTACGGATGGGATCCGCCACAGATAAAATCAGCTATCAGGTCCGCGCAATGCCGGTCTCAGCATCTGCTACTGATGCTTGGCTCTTGACGAGCTTTCGAAATGGTTCAGTGCAGGTGGACCGGATCCCTGTGAGCGAACTTGGGGCATATGCCACTGTACGGTATCTGGGTAATTCGGCGGCGATGACTTCCAGCGAGGCCACCACCATTTCTCTTGGTAGTGGGGAGTCGGGCAACAACGAGCCTGAATGGTCTGATACCGGAAGCCGTTTGCAGGGGTGCCAGGAATGTGGCCGTGTGGTTCACAATAATTGAGCGGGCTTAGCCCCCCGCCAAACGTGATCCGCTCAATGTGGTCGCCTTATTTGCCTGCATCGTGTCTGAGCCGTCGTTCCTAATCCAGTTCGCCTGCGGCATTTTCTTTTCCTTTTGCCCCGACCTTGCGTCCTTCTTTCACTGACTGCACGACGATGGCGCCAACCACATGCCTTCTTGCAGCCCTTCTTGGGGCTAGCGGGAGCTCCGGTCTTTGAAGGTAAGTTCAGAGACGGCGGACTTGTCCAGCCCGCCTTTGCCGAGTGCGACCAGTCGCAGGTATTGATCGTAGGTTGCTTGAGCTAGCGGGATGGTAAGCGCGGCGGTCTTCGCTAACGCGAGGGCGATTCCTGAGTCCTTGGCAGCATGGGCTGCCGAGAAGTAGCAGTCATGGGCGCGGTTCTGCATATCCTCGCCGTCCGTCTCTAACACGCGCGACGCGGCTCCAGTTTGGGCGAAGATGTCTCGCAACATCGTCAGATCGAGGCCGAGTGCTGCTCCCAGCCCAAGCCCTTCTGCCAATGCGGCCGTATTGCAGTTCATCACCATGTTGACGAGGGCCTTGACCTTCGCAGCCTCTCCGGCCGATCCGATGTAGCGGAGATGTGCGCTCAGTTTTTTCAAGAGCGGCTTTGCCGACTCGAACACATCCGGACGTCCACCGCACATGAGGTATAACGTGCCTTGGCGCGCCTGCGTGATGCTGCTGGCCATGCAGGCTTCGAGGCTCTGGCCTCCACGTTGTGTCACCAGAGTTTCGACGTCGACATGCACAGCCGGCGAAAGAGTGGCGCAGTTCATGAAGAGCCGGTCCTTGGCGTGCCGAAGAAGACTTTCCGTATCGGTCGCGGAAAAGATCTGACGCATCGCAGCGTCATCGGACACGACCGTCAGAATGATACCTGCGAGTTCTGCGACGCGAGCAGGGGTCGCGACCGCTTCACAGCCTAGCTCAGTCGCAATGTCGGTGGCCGTGGCGTGATCCCTATCGTAGACCGCTACGATTGTTTCCTGTTGATCCCGCAAACGCCGGGCCATGTTGGCCCCCATCCGTCCGACTCCCACGAAGCCGATCCTCGAATCGGACTTTCTCATGATGCGTGTCCTCCGTTCGTGTTAGCATGCGCTCGCTCGCACGAGTGTAGTATATCCCAAACGGGATGCTGAAAAAGTCGGCCAGCCTGTCTTGTTCATTTGGTCTGATCGGTCTGTCTGGTTTGTTTGGTTGATTGAATAGACTAACCAGATGGACCTGACAGACCGGGCTCTTCTCAGAGAGGCGAACCATCGAAATTCTGGCATGCCACAATAGCTCTCACGCTGCTGCCAGGGAATCGATGGGGATGTGACGAAGGTTTATGCGTGCATCAACCCATTGTCGGATTTCATATGGACGAACATGGTGATTGGGTGGCTGACCTACAATGCGGCCATGGTCAGCACGTGCGTCACCAGCCACCGATGACGAATCGGCTCTGGGTTCTGACAGAAGAAGGCCGGAGACAGCATCTCGGCGACACCTTGAATTGCAAGAAGTGTGAGGAAGCGAGTGGTTGATCTATTCGATGGTGGTGATGTTCTGGTAAGGTGCTGCCTTCATGTCGAGGCCTGGCCTTGACCAGGGTTGCAGACGCGAACCGTCATATCCGTAACCACCTGTGACTGGATCACTGGCCAGCAAGAGCGGGGTGTCTAGGTCGAGTACGTCGAAACCCCCGAGTCCCAGGACCAGGCTGAAGGAACAGCCCATGGCAATCCGTGTTTCGACCATCCCACCGATCATCAATTTGAGGCCGGACGCTTTGGTGAAGGATGCGATCTCCACAGCTTCGGCGACGCCGGTTTTCATGATCTTGATGTTGATGTAGTCAGCCGCGCCTCGGGCGACGACCTCTTGCGCGTCCGCGAGCGAGCGGACTGATTCATCCGCCGCAACGGGAATGCCGGTCTCTCGGCGGATCGCCGCCATGCTGTCGAGGTCGTCCCGATCCACCGGCTGTTCGAGCAGCACCATCGTCCCGCCATAGGCCTTCACCCCCTGTGCAAACGTCAGGCAGTCTTGGCGCGAGAAGCCCTGGTTGCCATCGCCGATGAACGAGATGCCTGGTAGTGCGCGATGCACAGCTTCCAGACGCCGGATGTCGCCCTCGACATTCTTGCCGACCTTCATTTTGAAGAGGCGAAAACCCTTCGCGTACCATCCGCGCGCCAGGGCGACGGTCTTGTCGAGATCGGTGATGGGAATCGTGATATCCGTCTCCCGCGCCCGCACATCTGCGCCACCCCAGAGCTGCCACATTGGGATGTTCGACGCGTGGCAACAGGCATCGATGATGGCGGTTTCGAGTCCGCAACGTGCGGCCGGATGGGTGAGCGCCTGTTCAGATAGCCACAGCCCGATCTCCTTGTACCGTGCGGCTGAGCGACCAAGAACTGCCTTACAGATTCGGCGGAGAGCCGTAAGACAGCTCTCACGGGTTTCTCCTCCGACTTCAGGAAACGGCGCCGCTTCGCCATATCCTTGTGCGCCGTTCAACAGAGTGACTCGCAGGAAGACGTTCTCTGCAATCGTTCGTGCGCCGGTGGCGACGACGAAGTGGTCAGTGATGGGCACATCCACCGGCCAGAATTCCACTTTACGTACGGTGGCTGACATGTCGTCCATTGGATAGTAAAGTACCTGATCATAGTAGGTTGATAAACGTCAGCCGTACTGACGCATGAATCTTTGAGGAAGGGTTCTCGTCAATAGAAGGAGAGGGCTGGTTCAGGTCGGCAGACGGTCTCACCCATATCGATCATTCTCCCAGGGGAACGCGCTGTTCGAATAGCCCCGCACTTCCCAGAACCCCTTTTCATCCTTATCCAAGAATATAATCTCCTTCACCCACTTGGCGCCTTTCCAGGCATATCGCTTTGGGACAATCACGCGAACTGGGCCTCCGTGTTCCTTCGTGAGGGGTCTGCCGTTCCATTTGTACGTCAGGAGCACGTCCTGATCGTCGCAGGCTTCAAGTGGCAAATTGGTGGTGTAGTCGTCGAACGATTTGAAGAGGACGAACTTCGCCGAGGACAGCGGCTTCACCACGGACAGAATGTGTTTGAAACTGACCCCCTCCCACTCGTTGTCGAACCGGCTCCAGCTCGTCACGCAGTGGAAGTCTGAGACGTCTTTGAACTGCGGCTGGGCGAGAAACTCTACCCAGGTCCATATGATGGGATTAGCCACGAATCCGCCGATGGTGAGTTTCCATTCCGCGAGTGGAATGTCAGGTTTTTGACCGAGATCGAGCACAGGCCAGGTCTCGACGAGATGCTGTCCCGGCGGCAGGCGGGCATCTCCTTCATAAAACACCTCCCGTTCTTCACCGCCACGGCGTGCCTTGGCCCACTGTTCTTTTGTTTTTGTCAAGCGAGTATTGTCGTCCATCGAGGTGGCCTCCTCATACAGAGTAGGACATGAGATGGAGACCTTACAAGTAGGAAAAGTAGGACTATGAGGGGGGTTGTTGATTGAGAAGCCTGTCGATCACAGCTTGAAACTCGGCAATCGGTCGAGCCCCCACCAAGGGGCGACCGTTGATGAAAAACGTCGGCGTGCTCGTAATGCCGAGCGTCAAGCCATCGTGAAGGTCTTTGGCCACTTCTTCGCGATAGCGTCCTGTATTCAAACAGGTTGCAAAAGTGTACGGCTGAAGTCCCAGCTCCCGCGCCAAAGCAGGAAAGTCCCATCCCTTCCCCGGGGTTTGCCGGTCAAACAGGATGTCGTGGTACTCCCAATACCTACTTTGCTCTCCCGCGCATTGAGCCGCTTCAGCGGCCTGTGGTGCATAGGGGTGGTTGGGACCAGGATAGTCTCGATAGACGATTCGAAGCTTCTCACCGTAAAGACGGCGAAGTTCCTTCAGCATGCCCACGCTTTTTTGACAGTAGGGGCATTGAAAGTCTGAAAACTCCACGATGGTGACCGGCGCATCAACAGGTCCGATGGAGGGATCGTCGTCAACGCTGACCGTGAGGATTGGAGGTTCCGGGGGCGGAAGGGCAATGTGAATATCAGCTTTGCGGCGAAGGGAGACCAGCAGCGCTTGCCGAATTCTCGCCAGTTCCTGAAGGTCTTGCGATGCACCAGGGCTCGGTCTGTCCTGTATCGTGTCGGGGCTCAGCTGTTTAACCGGACCCGGGAGGTTTGCAAGCCGGGCAACGGATTCCGATTGTGAAGCCTCGGCCAGGAGCTGTGAGACACTCACACCCTTTCGGGATGCCTCCGCCGTCAGCAGGGTCTCTTCGATTTTCCGCTGGAGGGCTTGGTGCAGCAGTTGGCTGCGTTGTTGGTCTGCTTGGTAGAGAGGAAGGGCCACGACCTGCTCAACCTCTCGCAAGGTGATCGAGACTGTTCCTACAGTTGCGACAACCTGACTTCCGGACGTGGTTGGCTTCTGCTCATACGCTTGGAAGGGCCAATGGATACTGTAGAGACCAGCGAAAAGGACGAAGAGGCCAAGGGCGATCAGGATTCTGGAGGTTGGTATTGTTGTCATGTGGTAGAAGGCTTCGGGGTCATTTGACCGGGGTATCTACTAAGAACCATAGCCAGACCACTCTCAAAAATCCATGATTTCTTAATAATCCACGTTTGACTCGCAGCTCTCAGATTGTCCGCCGCAAGTAACAACTCCGAAGAATCACGTGCGGCATTTCTACCCCCCCAAAGCTGTACCCCACCTGTATGCGGGTCCCCTCCATCCTCGGTATTGGCAGCACAGGCATTCCATTCTAGAGTGCGTCCAGTACGCCGCTGAGGGAAGACAGCCGCACAAAGCCGGGTTCGGGGAAGCAAGAGTATCACCGATCAATGGCGCCAACACTTCGGGCTGGGATCATGGCGTTCGGCCATTGTGTTGAGAAACATTTTGCGCAAAAGCAGGGCAGAGAACTGGACGATTTGTAATAGGGAGATCAATTGAGGACACACACATGACGTTGTTTACACACTTCTACAGTACCTCGGTGGCAGTGCCGTTGTCGCTCGTGGTCCTGGCTGTCATCAGCCTCCTCAGCTGGAAGAAACGAGGGCACCAGGTCATCTTGGCGTTGACCCTGTTCTTGTATGCGCGGTACCTCTTGTGGAGAGGCCTCTATACCCTGAACACAGGTGACTGGGCGAGTTTGCTGGTGAGTTGGACGGTCTATACGGCGGAAGCCTACGCCTTTGTACAGATCCTATTGTTTGCTTACCATGCCTGGTCGCCGCTCGAACGCCAACCGGTGCCACTGGATCGCTATCCGATCGTCGATATATTCGTCACGATTGTCGATGAACCGTTGACCATTCTTCGTCGCACGCTGATCGGCTGTGTCAACCAGGACTATCCCAAAGACCGCTTTCGGGTGTATGTGCTCGACGACGGCCAGCGAGATGAGATTAAGAAATTAGCCGCTTCGTTGAACTGTGGATACATCCGCCGGGGGGATCGACAACACGCGAAAGCCGGGAATCTGAACCATGCCATGCAAGAAACCTCGGGAGAAATCATTGCGATCTTCGATGTCGATCATGTCCCGACCGGCAGTTTCTTGAAGGATACGGTAGGATTTTTCCAGGATGAGCAAGTTGCGTTTGTCCAAACGCCGCATCATTTCTACAACCCCGACGTGTTTCAGAAGAATCTACAACTGGAGGGAGTCCTCAAGAATGAGCAGGCCTTGTTCTATCGCGTGCTTCAATCCGGCCGCGATCGACATAATAGCGCGTTCTTCGCGGGAAGCTGCGGATTGTTCCGCCGTCGTGTGTTGGTCGAAGTCGGCGGGTTCCGCACCGAGACCGTGACCGAAGACATTCACACGAGCATGGTGATCCATGCGAAGGGCTATCGATCATGCTACCTTAACAAGGTATTGGCAGCCGGACTCATGCCGGAAACGTTTGAGAGTTCCATGAAGCAACGGATACGGTGGGCGATAGGCCACGTGCAAATTTTCTTTCGGACGAATCCGTTCACCATGCGCGGCCTCACGATGCCCCAACGATTCGGATACTTTGCATCCATCTTCTACTTTCTTCATGGATTTCCTCGTGTCGTCTGCCTCGTCGCTCCGCTATTTGCCCTGCTGCTCGGGATTATCCCCGTCACGGCTGATGTCCCGTCGCTCGTTAACTTTTTCGGATCCTATTATCTGGCGACGCTCGTGATGCTGAGGACCGTCAGCCGGGGCACGCGAAATGCCTTTTGGTCAGACATTTATGAAACGGCAGGAAGCATCGCGCTGAGTTGGGTCACGCTCAAAACCGCGCTCAGGCCCAGGAAGAAACGGCCGTTCGTCATTACTCCCAAAGGAGTGGGACAAGAACGGCGCGGGTTCTCACGGTTCTCGTACATCCTGCCTCATATCATAATCATGGGGCTACTCATCGCGGGACTGGTGACGGGGATCCGTCTCTGGTTCGCGAAGATCCCTCTCCCGGGATTGGAGGTCAGTCTCTTCTGGGGGGCGGTCAATCTGATCCTGGTGGGTGTGGCTATTCTGGCTGCCGTAGAATTGCCGGAGTGGCGAAGAACATTCCGTATCAGGTACCGGTTGCCCTGTGAATTGATTGCGGGAGAGGAACGGCTCAGCGGTATGGTGGAAGACATCAATGAAACCGGAGTGCTCATTCGGGCGAGCAAGCAGGTGCTGGGAGGAAATGAGCATCTGCTCCTCAGCGTCAAAAGCCCCCTGGGTGAACGTCTCACGGTTGGAGGACGAATCTGCCGTCAGGAGAGGGTGTCAGCGGACGCCGTAGAAATCGGGTTGAAATTCATCGACGTCGATCACAAGACCGTTGACTCATTGATTGCCGCGATGTTTTCCGACTCCCGTTCCTGGAATCAGCCCGAAGTCGAACCGGGAATATTCCAGAGCTTGTGGTCTTTACTGCGTGTGTTCAGAAAAGTCATCAAGACATCGAGAAAATCACATCGGAGTGACTTTCGCCTCTCCTATAGGGAGAACTGTCTCCTGGTGTTGCCAGACCGTACCCTGGAAGGCATAGTTGAGCAGATTTCAGCGACCGGTCTCTCGGTGAACATTCCTGGAACGGTCGATCTTGTCGGTGAAAATGGGACCCTGTATGTGGAATCCGTCGCGTTGAAAGTCCGCCGGCGTTGGGTGACGCAGTGCGAAGGAATGGTGGTGGCGGGCTTCGCAATCGAACAGGTGGAGAAGGGAGCAGACCAATGGCGAGAACTCCTCACGTCTCTTGCGGCATAGCGTTGTGTGCGGCCCTGCTGTGGCCCGGTGTCGTGCCTGCTGGGGACGTTTTTACGGGTTATCAAATCGACCATCAGGGCCAGTACTACACGTATTTGGGTGTTCGGACGCCGATCACAACGGGAGAATCGAACCTCCAACCGTTCATTCAAGTTATGGGAGCCGGGCTCGGCTACACGTTCAAAGATAACGGAGCGAAGCGTGATGCCGAGGTCCAGTTTGCGTCCCCGTCGTTGGGAATCAAACTTATTCAGGGGCCATGGAACTTCATAGCGTTTGCCGGTCCTCAGTTCCGGTGGAAACAGGAGGATCGTCAAACTGGGGGAAGAACAAACGAGAGTGATGTTGGCGTGTATGTGCAGGGAGAAGCCTTCCATTGGCACGAGCAGGGAACGTTTCATGCCATTGCGTCCTACACAGATTTAGACAATTTCGTCTGGAGCCGCCTCAGAACCACCAGATTGGTCCACAAGAGCGAACAGGGCTGCTGTTCCACCTACCTTGGTTGGGACCTCGCAGGCATGGGGAACAAGGATTTCTATGCGGTCCAAACTGGCCCGCTGGTTCAGGTGCCGGTCGATCGCTTTTACCTGACGCTCAAAGGTGGCTATCAATACACGCAAACATTCCACAACGGGTTATACGGCGGAGTCGAACTGTACTTCCCGTTTTAGGACGGACTCGAATTCGCCGTCATACCTAAGAATTCGAATGTGTAAGGTTGTGATGGAGAAGAACGAGGCCATTGAAGACGCGTGGCGCAGAGGCCTGGCGTAGGCTCGACCTGTCTGTAAAGCGGCCGTGGTGGCTACCCCTCGCTGGGAGGGGGATAACCTACGAGCAGGGAATGTTCCCAGGGGCGAGAGTGCCCTATCCTGAGGCCCGTTGACCATGTGGGTTTGTGGCGCCGCAGGTGGGCATACCAGCAAGTGGGTGAGCGAGTGATCGTGCCAAGGGGTATGGCAGATTGGAGGATGTCCATAGATGTCCAACTGGGATAATGCGTTGATCGGGACGAGCAGGAGCTTTCTCCAGGCGACTGGGATGATCCCGACGTTGAGTATGTCCAAATCGACGGTGTTGATTTCCGGAGAGACGGGAACGGGCAAAGAACTCTTCGCGCGAGCCATCCATTATTCAGGCGAGCGGAGGGGAAAGCCGTTCGTGCCGGTCAATTGCGCGGCATTGCCGGATCACTTGATCGAAAACGAGTTGTTCGGTCACAACAGGGGCGCCTTCACGGGTGCCTTAATTGAAAAGCCTGGCCTCTTTCATGAAGCAGATGGCGGAACCTTGTTTCTCGACGAGATCAATTCGCTCAGCATGGCGGCCCAGAGCAAGCTACTGCGCGTATTGCAAGATCAGGAATTCAGGCCTCTCGGTTCGACCAAGAGTCGAACGGTCGACGTGAAGATTGTTGCGGCAACCAATACGGACTTGCGCTACCTGGTCGAAACTCGCCAATTCCGCGAAGATTTGTTCTACCGCTTAAACGTCTTGTCAGTTGCGCTGCCTCCCTTGCGCGACAGGATAGAGGACATTCTGCTGCTGGCCAGTCATTGTCTCAAAGTTTACGCGAAGGAGTTCGGCAGGGGCGCCATCACCATAGGGCATTCAGCCAAGGCGAAGCTGATGGGCTATGCCTGGCCCGGCAACGTAAGAGAATTGCAAAGTGTAATTCAGCGCGCCGTTGCGATGGCATCAGGGGAGATGCTCGAAGCCCAGGATCTCGATCTGCCGGAAAGTGAGAGGCCGGAGCTTGCAGGGCCCACTATGGCGCTCCTCTCGCGAGGAGTGGTATCCGACGACGCTAGTTTCCAGGCCATGAAGATGAAAGTGATTGAGGAGTTCGAGCGGGCTTATCTGAGCGAGCTGTTGTCCACGCATCACGGCAATATTTCCCAGGCGGCTCGTGCGGCGAAGAAAGAGCGCCGTGCGTTCCAGCGTCTCCTGCAGAAGCATGGGCTGGATCGACGGATATTTTCTGCGGCCTAGCAGGATGGTAAAGCAAGTACGCTAGCAGCGTTCTCGACACCCGTGAAGAGTGAACCGACTCTCGCGAGAATTCTACATCCAGGTCTGCAACGAGAGACGAAGGACGCTTCACGAACAACGGACAGAACGATGGCCTGTTTGAACATTATTGTGGGCTCCTCCGGCATGATCCATGATCCTTGGCCAGTGCGTGGGTGACAAGGTACCAAAAAGGTTTTTCAACAACCCGCTGGGGCCGTCTATCCTGAGGAGACCCTGCCGCAGGAAAGGATCGGCGAATCCCCCATTTCTCGAAATAACAGGTATTTGCGCGTCCGACAGATCCGGTATTGAAGTTGCTAATTCGTGCGGCCATGAGCAGACCGGATTTCTCTCAGCATAACAATGTCATGGCGTGGCTGATTCTCGGCTACCTCTGTTCCTATCCGGACGCGAAAGATACGGCGGAGGGCATCGGAAAATGGTGGCTGAGTGCTGAGGGGATCGAAACCGATGTGGAGACGGTACGTGATTCGCTCGACTACTTGGTTGAGCGACGATGGTTGATCTCGATAGCAGGGTACTCAGGACCCAGAACGTACGGACTGAATCAAGAGAGAAAGACAGTTCTCCAGAAGTTTTTGCAAAACCAGTCGAGTTTTCACTAACAGTCTGCGAAAAGAATCTCTCTGTAACTTATGGACATGCGACGCGATCGGTCGAGCCGGAGGCCGAGGTCCCATTAGCCGTGTTCCCAAGTGCCTGGCGCGCCTGGCGAAGATTTTTCGCGGCCTTTTCATAGAATTGAGGATTCAGCTCGATGGCCCTCTCGAAGCAAGCGACTGCCTGCTTGGGATTCCCCATGTTGAGTAGCGCGACTCCAAGGTTGTTGTAGGCACGAGGTTCATCCGTTGCGTTTTTGAATGACTCAATTGCAGCGGCATATCGCTGACGATGCGCGTAGGCGACCCCCAGGTTGTTATGCAGTTTGGGGGAGGTAGAGCCAGCCGCGATGGCTTGTTCATAGGTGTGAATCGCGGCGTCATGATCCCCGCTCAGGGCATAGGCGAGGCCCAGATTGTTCAAGACGCCTGGCTCGCGCGGGCGCAGAGCCAGCGCCACTTTATATGCAGCGATGGCCTCGGCGTGACGTTGCCCCTGATCATAGGCGAGGCCGAGTAGATTGTGGGACTGCCAGCTGGAGGGATCCAGGGCGACGGCTTTGGCGAGCGTTTCTTCGGCCTCTCGTAACTTGCCTTGGAGCAGGTAGACATGTCCGATTCCTTGATGCGCCGGGGCTGAATTGGGCTCCCTGTTCCGCAGATCCAGGAACTGCGTCAACGCCGGCTCGAACATCCCCTGCTGCAGGAAGATCTGGCCGAGCTTGAGGCGCACCGCGTTGCGGGTGGGATCGGCTTTCAGTGCCTTGCTGTAGTGGACGCTCGCCAAAGGAAAGTTGCTGCGTTGCGTGTCCATATCCCCCGCCCGTTCGTGTTCTTCTGCAGTCATCTCAGGAGCCGAAGGAGTGGGGTCCTCAAGGCTTCCCTGTGCTCCCTTCTGACGTTCCATCATCTGCCGATATTCCGACATGTCGAACGACGAAGGGGAGGAGTCTTTCGAGCCGGCGCATCCGGCGAGCAGAAATCCACCGATGAATAGACTGGCGGCGACCTGTGTTCCATGGGACGGCTGAATGGGCATAGATGTCCTCATGAGAAAATACTGTTCTGCCTAGCTGAAGGCCATGATGACGTGCTCCGCCATAATGGTCAAAACAAAATGGACTTTCCTCTCTGCCATCGATCCTGGTAAGCGTCACTTGCCATCTTGCCCTATCAGGCCTCTGAGGCTGGCCTACCGCAGATCCCTTGTCATGGCGCGGCAACAGAGCCGCACCCGAAGAAGGCTGGCCAGCTAATCCACTGAAAACTCAGGGTTGTGCTGCCGTCACCCTACGGCCTGTAGCTTGCGAGACAGGGACATCGGAGATCGCAAAGATTCAGGCCTGAAGTTGTGGGAGGGAACGAGTCCATGGAGGATCACAAGGGCGGAGAAGAGGAGAAAGCGGCTGCTACTTCAACGGCCACCCTCGATACGACGCCGGAACTCTCGGTCGTCATGCCATGCTTGAATGAGGCGGAGACGATCGGCACCTGTATTCAAAAAGCGCACGAATTTCTGCACCGATACAAAGTTCAGGGCGAAATCGTCGTGGCCGACAACGGGAGCACAGATGGTTCGCAAGCGATTGCGACACTCATGGGAGCACGAGTGGTGCATGTGGAAGCGAAGGGGTATGGGCATGCGCTCATGGGAGGCATTACGGCGGCGCGAGGCCGTTACATCATCATGGGCGACGCGGACGACAGTTACGACTTTCTCGATCTGAGTCGCTTTGTCGACAAGTTGCGCGATGGTCACGATCTCGTGATGGGATGCCGGCTTCCTTGGGGAGGC
Source organism: Nitrospiraceae bacterium (assembly GCA_036004925.1). Lineage (GTDB taxonomy): Bacteria > Nitrospirota > Nitrospiria > Nitrospirales > Nitrospiraceae > Palsa-1315. The sequence continues at coordinate 16,070 of DASYRC010000008.1, forward strand.
GGCGCGATTAAACCCGGAGCGATGCCCTTCCTGCATCGATGGTGGGGCAATCCCATGTTCACAGTCATGGCCCGCCGCTGGTTCGGTGCGCCGATTAACGATGTGTATTGCGGCTTGAGGGGATTTTCGAAAGCCTTGTCCGAACGACTGAATCTGCGATGTACCGGCATGGAGTTCGCCACCGAGATGATTATCAAATCCAGTTTGTACCGGGAGAAAATCGCCGAAGTGCCGATCACGCTCCATCGAGACGGGCGCACGGCCCATCCTCCGCATCTCAAGACCTATCGAGACGGCTGGCGCACGCTGCGCTTTTTCCTGATGTACAGTCCGCGATGGTTGTTCGTCATTCCGGGCGCGATCCTCATACTCTTGGGCATGATCGGCTATGTCGTCGCTATGCCTGGTTTGACGATTCATGGCATGACCTTCGATGCGCATACCCTGCTGTTTGCCAGTCTGGCCATTCTCTGCGGCTACCAATCGGTTCTCTTTGCGATCTTTTCGAAGACGTTTGCCGTGAGCGAAGGCCTCATGCCGGAGGATCCCAGACTCACGCGGTTTTTCAAGGTCATGTATCTCGAACGCGGCCTGATGCTTTCGGGGGCGGGGTTGCTCCTTGGGCTCGGGTTGCTCCTCGCTGCGGTACAGGAATGGAGACTCGTGAGTTTTGGGCAGCTCGATTACGCGAGAACGATGCGGCTGGTGGTTCCCGGCGCAACGCTCACTGCGCTCAGCTTTCAAACTATCCTTTCGAGCTTTTTCGTCAGCATTCTGGGAATGCGACGGCGATGAACATTCTTGAGCGTCTACACGGGGGCTATATCCAACAGAAACGGCTGGATGGCCTTGTTCGTCATCTGAAAGAGGTCATGCCAAAGCATGCGTCTGTGTTGGATGTGGGTTGCGGGGACGGCCGTTTGGCCGCACTTCTCCGCGAAAAACGTCCCGATCTTGTCGTGGAAGGCATCGATGTGTTGCAGCGAGACAAGGTTTGGATTCCGGTTCAGCATTTCGATGGGGTGACCATTCCATATAAATCGGCAAGCCTTGACGTCGTGATGTTCATCGACGTCCTGCATCACACTGACGATCCGGTTTCGCTCTTGCGGGAGGCGGCTCGTGTGGCCAGAAAGAGCATCGTGATCAAAGATCATCTGATCGATGGACTTCTTGCTGAGCCCACGTTGCGCTTCATGGACCGTATCGGGAATGCCCGATACGGCGTCGCTCTACCCGGCAACTATTGGCGGCTTAGCCAATGGGAGAACGCGTTTGAAGCGCTTGCCTTAACTCCAGTGGAGTGGCGAGAGGAGTTGGGATTGTACCCCAAGGTTCTCGACCTCTGGTTTGGACGGACCCTTCATTTTGTGGCCAAGCTGGAGGCGGCGTAATTGCATGGGTACACTTACGAGTCTTGCGACGACGTCTTCAGCATCCGTCCCCGACGCGACTGCGTGGGAGGAGGCGTACAACCGCTTCGAGACGTCTGGGCAGGAAATCAGAAAGTTCACCCGGCGCCTCAGAAGCATGGGCGCGATGTCCTGGGACCGAAACCAGGCCGTTGTGGAGTTGTTTTGCGGGAGGGGAAATGGGCTCGTCGCACTTTGCAGGCTGGGTTTTCCCCAGGTAGAGGGAGTCGACCTGTCGCCATCCCTCCTATCTCAATACAACGGGCCCGCCCGCTGCCATGTCGCAGACTGCCGATCCTTGCCCTTTGAGGATGAATCGAAAGACGTAATCATCATTCAAGGAGGTCTGCACCACCTCCAAACCTTACCAGAAGACCTCGATCGGTGCCTGAGCGAAATGCATCGCGTGCTTAAGGCAAACGGAATGGTGCTGATCGTCGAGCCTTGGCTCACGCCGTTCTTGTCCTTCGTTCACTGGGTGTGCAGGCGCAAGATGGCCAGGCGGCTGTGCTCGAAGATCGACTCTCTAGCGACGATGATCGAGCATGAGCATGAGGCGTATCACCAATGGCTTAGGCAGCCTGGATTCGTGTTAAACACACTCGATCGATACTTCCTTCCGGAGCGCAGCGCCTGCCGATGGGGCAAACTGATGTTCGCCGGTCGAAAACGCAGCGGGATAGTCTGATTTGCTCACCAAGGAAATGTTGGAGTTGTTCATGTTCACAAAGGGGGCAAGCGGTTTTGGTCATGCCGAGCAGGATAGGTCAACGGTGATTGGATTGCCTGTCATTACGCGCCATGAAGAAGCCATCAGGCGTGGTGCCATTCTCGCGCTGATCTACCTCTTCCCTGCGATGTGGATCCTTCACCCGGTCCTCATCGACCCGGATATCTGGTGGCACCTGCAGACAGGTAAGTGGATCGTGGAACACGGTACGCTTCCAGCCACGGACCCGTTCTCCGTCTATGGCGAAGGCAAGCCGTGGGTGGCCTACAGTTGGTTGTTCGAGGTTGGAATGTTCGGGGTTGTAAGTGTATTCGGTGAGAGCGGGATCATTCTCTATACCCTGGTTGTGGTCTGGCTGATCATGCTGGTGTTGCATCGAATAATTGCGACACGATGCCACAACTTCGTTGTTGTCTCTGGTTTGCTGGTCACGAGTGTGGTTTGCTTGACGAAAATGTTCACACCGAGGCCGTGGCTCCTAACGATCCTATTCTGTTCCCTCACGTTACAAGTCGTACTGTCTCTTCGTGAGGGGAAAACCTCTCGGTGGTTTTGGTGTCTGCCGTTATTCTATGTGCTATGGGCCAATATCCATATCCAGTTCATCTATGGCTTGGGCCTCCTCGGCCTGGCCTGTGTGGCTCCGCTGGTGGATCGCTATGTGTCACCATTCATAGACTCTCATCCGGTGATGGCATGGGGATCCCCACAATGGAAGAAACTGATCGGCCTAACTGCTTTATGCGCATTCGCCACGCTTGTCACGCCGTACCACGTGCGCCTGTATTCGATTGTGGCCGACCTCTCGGCCCAGACTGGTATGTGGGAATATGCACAGGAGATGCAGGCGCCACCATTCCGTTCAATTGCTGATTGGTCCATGCTGGCGCTCTTTTCCCTCACGCTGGTCCAGCTAGGACGTCGGATACCCTGGTCATCATTCGAGCTGGTCTTGGTACTCGCGGCTTCTGTCTCTGCTTTTAGGGGACAAAGAGATGTGTGGTTCCTCGTACTAGGCTCACTCACCGTCCTTGCGCCTCTGAAGCTTCGTGAAACGAAGGAACGGTGGTCAATCGCGCCTCGTGGGTGGCTTGTACCAATTGCCCTCAGTGTTGTCTTTGGCGTCATCTGCATTCTTGAGTATCAAGGGTTTTCAGAATCTAGGATTCACGAGAATACGGAGAAGCTCTATCCCATCAAGGCGGCCACCTTCGTCGAAGAACAGGGGTACACAGGTCCTCTCTATAACCATTTCGATTGGGGGGGCTATTTGATCTGGCGTCTTCCACATCTCAAAGTTTCTATGGATGGACGGGCCAATGTTCACGGAGACGAAAGAATCAGGCAGGCGATTGGAACGTGGACGGGTCGCTCTCGCTGGGTCGACGACCCCGATCTCAATGGAGCCGAGGTCGTCATCGCCCAGAAGGATATAGCCCTGGCGGCGCTCCTCCACATTGATCCACGCTTTCACGTGGCTTATGAGGATGAGACTGCCGTGGTATTCGTGCGGGCTTCCAGAAATGCAGGCCAATCCAATATTCCGACAGTGGAAAGTCCGCTTCCTCCTTCAACGGTAGCTGATGTCGCTTCCGCACAATAACCCTGCCGGGCAATCATTTCTTGCAGCAGCCACTCTCGCTTCTCTATCGCGCTACTCTCGGGCTGCCGATTCAGCCGGATCATTTCTTCCTTATTGTACCGGAGCCCTGCCGCCAGCAATTCATTGCTGAGGAAGTGCGGTTGCACCGCCGCAGCCTCAGAGGGAACGAGGGTTGTCGCCTGAGGCCCACATGCCGCAGGCGATGGAGCGGAGCAGAGAAATGATTCAGATTAACAATTGGTTAGGAAAATGTGTTGCTGGCCGCTGCTTTGCAGTGTCCTGTGAGCTATGCGCACAGGACTGTCAGACGCGACAACCCGGGTGAAGGAGGTGAGGAAATTCCCGATTGGTGTAATCGGTCGCGGATGAGAGAGAGCTCGACGCGCAGAACGTACAAGAATTTTTGCGAAACCTAACCATTCACGTGACACAAAAAGAAAGGTGACTACCATGTTGAACGCCATTCGTCGGTTTGTGAAGGAAGAAGAAGGTGCCTCGGCTGCTGAGTACGCCCTGTTGCTGGCGTTGGTCTGCCTCGGGATGATCGGTGCAGTGTCGCTTCTCGGCACGAACATCGCAAACGCCATTAATGCCGCTGCGGCCGTGATTGTTCCTCCGGCGGCAAGCTAAGCCAGAGGCATCATTTGGACCAAGAGGAAACTGCTGGCCTGCAGAACCGGGCCAGCAGGTTTCTTCCGCCATCGCGAAGGGCAGAGAGATGAGAATGTTGAAGCGAAAGCCAATAACAGCAAGGCGCTGAGCAAACAGGAATCAAGAATGATGATGCAGATCTGTCGGACAATCTGCAGAGAGGAAGATCGATGATGGAATTTGTGATCATAGTGCCCTTGGCGGTCGTGCTTGTCACGGCAATGTGCATCGACCTCCGTTGGTCTCGAATTCCTAATTGGCTGACCGTTCCCACCATGGGCTTTGCGCTCCTCACGCAGGCTTGGCTGGGTGGCTTGCAGGGGGCGATCTTCAGTCTGGCAGGGCTCGGGACAGGCTTAGGACTCTTTTTGATCCTTTATGTTTCTGGAAGCATCGGAGCGGGCGATGTGAAGCTGATGGCAGCGGTCGGAGCCATCATGGGACCTTACGGCGCACTTTTATCCGGATTACTTGCCATCCTGGTCGGCGGCCTCTACGCCCTCGGCGCCATGTGCTACCAGTGGGGATTTGCCACCACCGGTCGAAAGCTGGTCTATGCCACTCAAGGAGCCCTGCTAATGAGGGAGAAGGCTTGGACTCAGGAATTAGCCCTCCCGTTCCGTCTGCGGTACGGGCTTGCGGTCGCTGGCGGTACCCTACTTTTTCAACTCGGACTCCATCCCTTTGGGGGATAGGCGTGTGCCGGAACTCAACTAGAATGAGGCATGCAGAATTGAGACAGATGACGAGGCAACCAGAGATGAGACAGTTCGCGAAGACAGAAGAGGAGAGGAAACAATGAAGCGGTACCGGCCTGTGGCATTTTTTTCGGTGGCATTGTTGCTTGGTTTGATAACCAGCTTTTTGGTGTTCTCCTGGTTGCAGAACGAAAAGAACCGGTTGATGGCGGCTCCGATTCCCTTGAGCAGGAACGTGCAGGTGCTTGTGTCCAATGCAGATCTTTCCTGGGGAACCAAGCTCACGCCGGAAATGATGCAGCTGCAGGAGTTCCCCTCGGGAGCGATCCCTGAGGGCCACTTCACCAGTCTGGAGGCCATCAAGGATCGGGTGCTTTTGATCGATCTCAAGAGGAGCGAGCTCCTGCTGGAATCCAAATTAGCGCCCCTCGGTACGACGAGCGGCGGAGTGGCTGCGGTGACGGATATCGACAAACGGGCGATGTCGGTCAAAGTCGATGACGTCATTGGAGTGGCTGGGTTCATTAAGCCGGGCGATCGCGTGGATGTGATGGTGACCATTGAGCCGGAGGGTGGCAAGCAGGCGAATATGATGTCCAAGATGATTCTAGAGAACGTGAAAGTCTTGGCGACTGGCACGCAGATGGAGCGGAAGGGCAAGGATGAAGAGCCAAAACCAGTGCAGGTGATTACGGTGGAAGTGAATGTGGAAGAGGCTGAAAAGCTCGCGCTGGCATCGACCCAGGGGCGGTTACGACTCGCGCTACGGAATCCCCTCAACAAGGAGCATGTGCTGACGAAAGGGGCCAATGTCGGGGCGCTCTTTAGTTCATACCGTCAGAAGCAGATCGCGAAGCCCAAGGTTAAGGGTGAGGGTGAGGCTGATCCGACTGTGCGTGTTGAACTGATTAAAGGCGATGTCCGCAAGGAATTCAAGTTCTAGGTTAATGGAGGCGCGATGAGGAAGCCAACGAATGTGCATGCTGGATATTGCGGTCGATGGGGCCTGGTTCTTGTGATCGGCTGGGCCGTGGGGCCGGTTGGGGCGATGGCGGCCAATGAGGGCGTGGTCCATTCCGTGAGTCCGATCCGTGAGGCTCAGCAGATGAGTCTGGTGGTCGGGAAATCGACCGTGGTGGATATGCCGGTGGCGATCAAGCGGGCGTCGTTGGCCGATCCACAGATCGCGGACGCCATCGTTCTCAATCCGAAACAGATCTACGTCACGGGCAAAGGGTATGGCTCAACCAATCTGACGCTGTGGGGTAAGGACGACCAGGTCCTCGCAGTGTTCGATCTCGACGTGGGAGTCGACTTGGCGCGGTTAAAACAGCATCTCGCCGAATTGCTCCCGGATGAGTCGAATCTCCATCTGAAGGGGACCAATGACCATATAACTGTGTCGGGCACCGTCTCGTGTGAATCGCGATTGACTCAGGTGTTGGCCGTGGCGGAGGCCTATGCGCCGAAGAAAGTCCTGAATTTTCTCAAGATTTATCCTGAACCGATCGGCAACCCTGCGCCGGAAGTCCAGACGGTCACGGTGGAAGTGATCAAAGGCACGGTGGTGAATTCTGTGAAGTTCTGAATCTCGATGAAAGCGGTTCGTGTTCGATAGCGGGGAGATTGACAATCAAGGCTTTGGAGGAACATTTCGATGAAACAACGTGACGTGATCATGATCCTAGGACTCATACTGGGGACCGCCTCAACGACGGCATCCTATGCGCAGGATCCTGCGATAGGGACTGTCGAACAGCGCGACATCCAAAAGCTGGAATTGACCTCGGGCAAGTCGAAAGTCCTGGACCTGCCGGTTGCCATCAAACGAGCCTCGCTGGCCAATCCTGATGTCGCCGATACGGTCGTACTGTCTCCGACACAGCTCTACCTCACCGGCAAGACGACCGGGGTCACCAATCTGACGCTCTGGAATGAGAGCGGCAAGATGATTGGCATGTACGATATCGTGATCGCCCCTGACTTGAGCCGCTTGAAGGAGAATCTCCACAAAACGATGTCGGAGGAACAGGGCATCCTCGTCACTTCCAGCCACGATCACATCACACTCTCCGGCACGGCCTCAAGCGCCAACAATCTCTCCCGCGCCCTGAGTATTGCTGAAGCCTATGCGCCGAAGAAAGTCATCAATTCGATGCAGATTGGGGGCGTGCAACAGGTCATGCTCGAAGTCCGCGTCGCAGAGATGAACCGGGAATTGGTCAAGCGGCTTGGGATCAACTTCAGTGCGATCGGTCCAAATGAGTTTGGCGTGTCTCTTCTCGGCGGATTAACAACCCTCACAGCCTTCACCAATCCTGGTGTTGGCGGCGGGGCGGCCACAGTGACCACTGCGGTCTCGCAGGCCATCCAGGGGGTATTCGGGTTCGATACCGGGAGCCTGTCCTGGACCGGATTTATTGACGCCCTCAAGGAACAGAATCTGGTGAAGGTTCTGGCGAAACCGACGCTGGTGGCGTTGAATGGCCAAGAAGCGGCCTTTCTTGCAGGGGGTGAGTTTCCCATTCCTGTGCCCCAGGCCTTTGGATTGGTGACGATCCAGTTCAAGAAGTTCGGAGTCGGCTTGGTATTCACGCCGAACATCATGAACAGCAAACACATCAGCTTGAACGTGGCGCCTGAAGTATCCGAGCTGGACTTTACTAATGCCTTGAGGACGCAAGGTTTCACGATTCCTGCCATCACGACGAGACGGGCCACGACCACCATCGAGCTGGCCGACGGGCAGAGTTTCGCGATCGGCGGGCTCATGCGAGATAACGTCCGCGAAACGGTGAGAAAGGTCCCTTTCCTTGGTGAGATTCCTATTCTGGGAGCCTTGTTCAGAAGCAGTTCATTTCAGAAAAACGAATCGGAGTTGTTGATCATCGTCACGCCGCATTTGGTGAAGCCACTGGACATGACGGCGCAAACATTGCCGACGGATTATTATGTGGAACCGAACGACTTCGAATTCTACTTTATGGGATTCCCCGAAAAGGGCGGATTCGGCGGCAAGGTCGGGCTGAGATCGTCCGCGGCCGAAGAGCTCTCCAACCGTGTGACGAAACTCAATGCGATGGAGGGACAGGTCGGGCATATCGTTCCATAAAGGGGCAGGTTGAATGTGATTTATTCAGAGATAAGAAGGAGATTGCAATGACGAAATTGAACGGGATCCTGGTGATGATGAGTCTGGGCCTGGCGGTCGGTGCCTGTGCCCCTACGACGATCGGCTCAAACTGGGGAACGGCCTATCAGGACATGCGGGCCAAGCAGGTGCTGAATCCCACGGCCGGCGAACAACTCGATCCGGTTGAGGGTCAAGATGGGAAAGTGAATGCGACAGCAATGGAGGCCTATCGGAAAGATTTCGAGAAGCCTGACTCGGGATTCGGTAAATCGATCGTGTCAAGTGGCGTGCAAACCAAGTAGTCGAGCAAGGAATGTATCCAATGCGAAAGTTGAACGAGCGTGGCGCATCGGCGGCGGAATTTGCGCTCCTGTTGCCTGTGCTCTTGATGATCCTCTTCGGGATTATCGAATTCGGCATGATCATGTATGGCCGTGAGGTCGTGACCAACGCGACCCGCGAAGGGGCGAGGGCGGGCATTGTTCAGGGGCCTCCCAAGCGCACGGAGGATCAGATTAAAGCTATCGCCACCACGTACCTGGCAGGAACGGGTATCAATACCGCGAATGTCACTTTCGCTGTGACAGGCGAGGGGCTGGCCAATCCCAATACCCTGACTGTGACCGCGACTTATCTGTATTGGTTTCTCATTCCCTATATCCCCACGTTTGTGGGGATTCCGAACCCCCTCACAATTACAGCACAAACGGTGATGCGTCATGAATAAACCAATGATGAAACATGTGATGGAACCGCTGAACAACTCGCACGGGGTAACGGCCGTCATGGTGGCCGTGATGATGACCGTACTCCTTGCGATGGCCGCAGCTGCGATCGATATCGGCCACGCCCTCGTAGCGAGGAACGAGCTGCAGAACGTGTCGGATGCTGCGGCACTGGCCGGCACACGTGCCCTCGGCATCATTTACGAAGGTATGACTAACGCCGAACAACAGTCTTACGTCCTCACTGGTGGTGATCAAGCTACCGTCGTAGCCGCAGTACAAGCGACGGCAAACGCGAATTCAGCTGCAGGGGTGGCGATCAACATTACTCCGTCGGACATCGCAATTGGGACCTGGAATCCTGCGACCAGAACACATACTCCCACGGTCAACCAACCGAAAGCGGTACGAGTGTTGTCGAGGCGTGATCCCTCTGCAAACGGAGCGATCAGTACATTTTTTGGAAGTGTGATCGGGATGACGAGCCTCAGCGTCGGTGCTGTGGCGACGGCAGACATGACGGCTGTCGGCCAAACGGCGCCGGGGCAGTTGGACGTGCCCTTCGCCATTTCGGAGTATTATTTCACTCAATTCGGCTGCGGAGACTCGATTAAATTCTATCCGAACGACGGAACGCCCCAAGCCTGCGCTGCCTGGCAGACATTCAATCAAACTCCATCTAATGCCAGTACGTTGAGAGCTATCATCGATGGGATGATCGCCGGCACCTATCAGTCTCCCGCCACGGCGCCGGGGGACTCCCTGAATTTTACCAACGGCAACGTGGCCAGCGCCTTTCCGCACCTGATCAATCTCTACAACCTCAAGAAAGATTCCAACGGCTATTGGGATGTCTTCGTGCCTGTGTATCAGTCTCCGGACTGCGCTCCGCCCAACGGGGCGATTCCAATCATCGGGTATGCCGAAGCCCGGATTACGAACGTCCAAGGAGCGCCGAATTTTCTGATCTCGGCGACCATCCTGTGCAACATATTTGAGGGGAATACCACCGGAGGCGGACCCCCGTTTGGGCCGGTCCTTTCAACGATTCCAGGTCTTGTCGAATAATTCGTACAACTGAGGGGATTAGCTCGCATGGCACGATTGATTGCGGTGTCGATTGACTGTCGAAATCAAGCGGCTCGTCAGATTTTTGAAGAGATCTTCTCGGGGCGGCGAGACTATCTGGTCACCAAAGGGCAGGGGACCGGCGCGGTGGACATGTTGTTGCTCGAATTGGACGAACTACGCCCGCAACAGACGTTCGGCCACATCCGTGAACTGCTGAGTGCATCGCCGGACCTTGAGGTGTTTCTCACTGCCTCGCGGACGGACCCGCAAATACTCTTGGACGCGTTCCGGCTCGGCGTGAAGGAATTTCTCCCTCAACCACTGACCCGCCAAGAAGTGGAACCCGCCCTTGCGCGGTTCGAGGAGCGATTCAACGGGCGAGTGTCCGGCGCGGAGATGCAGTCGGGTAGAGTCGTCACTGTCATCGGGGCGAGAGGCGGGGTGGGCACGAGCACGGTGGTCACGAATCTCGCGACTTCGGTGCAACAGGCGAGTCAACGGGAGCCGGTGGCATTGGTGGATCTCGACATGCACGGCGGAGATCTCGGATTGTTCTTGGACCTCCATGTGTCTCAAGGGCTGAAACATCTCTCGAAGGACATCTCACGGCTGGATGAGACGATCGTCCGCGGCAGCTTGGCGCAACATTCGTCGGGACTTCACCTGCTCGCGTCTGGCTATGAAGGGTTCGATGAGGTTGCGCCGACGACAGGCAGCACGATGCGCGTGATCGGTCTCCTCCGATCGATGCACCGACATGTCTTTGTCGATTGCGGGCATGTGTTGGAGCCGGCGGTCAAGGAGGCACTGGATTGCTCCGATCAGATCATCGTCGTCACGACGCTCTCGTTGCCGACCATCCGTCGCACCAAGCGGTTGCTGGAGACCTTGGGAGCCGCGCAATACCAAGCGGGCAAGGTGCTGGTGGTTGTCAATCGCTATACGAACGATCAGAAGAACATGTTGAGTGAAACCGAAGATATGCTCGGAGGGCGCATGGCGGGACTGATTCCGAATGACTATGGGACGGCCAGCGAAGCCCTCGACCATGGGAAGCCGCTGACGATCATGGCGTCGAAGACGACAATCGGACAATGGTATTTGCGAAGGACCGAGCAGCTCATCGGCGAGAAGACTGCTGTCAATGGGACAATGTCTGGAAAAGAGCAGAGCAAGAAAACCTCGTTCTTGGGGCGATACCTCCCTAGCTTCAGGCTTGAGACGAAAGAGAAGTCGTCGGTCGTATAGCAGGTTGCGGAAAAACTATTGTGGCACGCGAGAATTCGATGGTCCGCACAGGTGATAAAGCAGGATAACAGTCCCGCAGGCTGTTCAAAAAGACCGTCCAGCAAGGCCGCAGCGAGTGAAGGGCCGAGGCGTACCCTCTGGGGCGCACGGTGCGACGAATAAGGAGCACCAAGTTTGTGCGCGCCGCCGAGTGGTGAGGCGGCCGGGTCCCCGTTGAGGGTCTGAACGATGCGAGAACGACGCTTGGGGGAAGACGCGTCAGGACGCGTCAGGGCTGGGCGGGTGAGAAGGTGACTTTTTCAACAGCCGTTAGGCAATCAGAGAGAGAAGGAGGGCAGGCAGGCACTATGCTCACAATGAAACAGGCAAACGGGGCTGAAGTCGCATCCCACTATCAGGAGTTGAAGGACCGTCTCCACCAGCGCGTGATCGAGATGCTCGATCTCACAGCCATCAACTCGATGTCGCAAGAGGCCGTGACTGCTCAGTTGACGAAGTTGATCGAACAGCTCTTGCAGCAGGAATCGGTCCCGCTCAATCAACGGGAACGGACACAACTCACGCAGGACATTCTGCACGAAGTGCTGGGGTTGGGGCCATTGGAGCCGTTGCTGGCAGACCAGACCATCAACGATATCCTCGTGAATGGGTACAAGCAGGTCTTCGTCGAGCGCTATGGCCGTCTCGAACTGACGTCCGTCCGATTCAAGGACGATGCGCATTTGAAGAAGATCATCGAGAGGATCGTCGCGCGCATCGGGCGCCGCATCGATGAGTCGGTGCCGATGGTGGATGCCAGGCTTGCGGACGGGTCCCGCGTCAATGCCATCATCCCGCCGCTGGCGATCGACGGGCCGTCTCTATCGATCAGAAAGTTCAGCAAGGATCCGTTGCAGCTGTGTCACTTGGTCGAGAAGCAATCGCTGACCCCACAAATCGGCGAGCTGTTGAAAGCAATCGTGCAGGCCAGATTGAACGTGCTGATCTCAGGCGGGACAGGGTCGGGGAAAACCACGCTGTTAAATGTGCTGTCCGGATTCATTCCGAACAATGAACGGATCGTGACGATCGAAGATGCAGCCGAGCTGCAATTGCGCCAGGATCACGTGGTCCGTCTCGAAACGCGTCCGGCCAACATTGAGGGGAAAGGCGAAATCGCGCAGCGGGAGTTGGTGAAGAATGCCCTCCGTATGCGTCCGGACCGAATCATCCTCGGCGAGGTCCGTGGTGCAGAGAGCCTGGATATGCTCCAAGCCATGAACACCGGTCACGACGGGTCGTTGACAACGGTCCATGCCAATTCCTGTCGAGATGCCCTGACCAGGATTGAGACCTTGGTGTCGATGGCAGGGTTCAACTTGGCGGCGAAGGCGATGCGCCATTATGTCTCGTCCGCGCTGGATGTCATTATCCAAATCGCCCGGTTGTCGGACGGGACGAGGAAGTTGATCAGTCTGCAAGAGGTCGTGGGCATGGAGGGTGACCTGATCACGCTTCAGGAATTGTTTACTTTCCAGCAGACCGGTCTGGATGAGAATCGGAAAGTCAAAGGTCGCTTCAAGGCGACCGGTGTGCGGCCGAAGTTTGCCGAGCGAATGGCTGCGAAGGGCGTGGCACTTCCGTCCGATCTGTTCGATCCACAAAAGGTGTACGAATGCTGACCGTTCTGATCGCACTAGGGATTTTCGGCACGATCCTGTTGTTATTGCAGGGGGGGGTCTTGTTGCATCGAATGATAGTTCCCCGCGGGACGGATCGCGCGGTCGAACGGATCCAAAAGTGGTCGGCTCCCGACGTGGCAGCACAATCGGACATCGTTCGAAAGGAGTCGCTCAGCGATATCCCTTGGCTGCACAATCTCTTGATCAAGATGCGTCAATTTCAGCCGCTCCGTGTGCTCCACCGACAGGCGGATTGTCGGGTGCCCTTGGGCATCTTTGTGCTGGCTACGCCCCTCTTGGCGCTGGGCGCGCTGCTGTTTATCCTTTCGATGCATCAGGCCTTGCTGCTCGCCCTTCTCGTTGCCGTGGTACTCGGTGCCCTTCCTGCCGGGTATCTCTATTGGCTGAAGGACCAACGGATGAAGATGTTTGAGCGTCAGCTTCCGGAGGCGCTGGAGCTGGTGTCGCGGGCGCTCCGTTCCGGCCATGCCTTCTCGGTCGGATTGAAGCTGGTGGGAGATGAAGCCGCCGATCCCATCGGCATCGAGTTCCGACGGGCCTTCGATGAGATATCTATGGGAGTGGGTCTCCCACAGGCGCTCCAGAATATGACTGATCGACTGGAATGCGTGGATTTGCGGTTCTTTGTCACGTCTGTGTTAGTTCAGCGGGAAACCGGTGGCAATCTCGCCGAGATCATCGATTCGCTGGCAGGAATGATCCGTAAGCGGTTCGAATTGCACCTGAAAGTGAGAGCCTTGTCGGCCGAAGGGCGATTCTCTGCGATAATTCTGTTCGCCCTCCCTATAGTGGTTGGCGGCATCCTCTACAAGATGAATCCTGACTATATGTCAACGCTGTTCACTGACCCTATGGGACAGAAGATGCTCATGGTTGGGAGTTTTCTCATGGTGACAGGAGCGATCATCATGAAGCGCATGGTTGCTATCAAGGTCTAACAGGATGCTGAAAAAGTCCGCCAGCTTCGTTCTCGCCGCGCTCAGAGGCTCAACGTACCGAAGCGTACGCCTCGTCTCTTCGCTTGCTGCGGCCTTGCTGGACGGCCTTTTTAAGCATCCTGCGGGAGTGTTCTCCTGTTGTGCCACACGTACGGACCATCGAAGTTCTAGCGTGCCACAATAGTTTTACCGAAGCCTGCTAAGGAGCTACGTATGGATGTTCCTCTAATCGTCGCGCTGGTCACCTTTTTTGCGATCGTGCTGGCGAGTTCGGCTGTCTTCCTATATCTCAATTCCAGAGAAGCCTTGCAGACCTGGCGACGACGGGCTAATGGCGCCAGTGCTGCCGCCGGATCTGATGCGACTTCTGCCGGGATGGTCGATCAGCTCAAGGCCCAACTCCAAGATCTCCTGGAATGGCTCGCCCGGATGAACCGGCCATCAAATGTCGAGGAAGTTCGTGCGACTCGCCTCCGATTGATCAACGCTGGCTATCGTTCTGGGAAAGCCCCAGTGTTCTACAACGGCGCCAAGCTCTTATTGGCCATTGTCGTCGTGTGCCTGTTGGCCATGATTCCCGCAAAGTTGCTGGGCTTTCCGAGTGTTTCACTACTCACATTTTGTTATGTCCTGGCTGCAGCTTGTGGCTATTATGCTCCAGCGCTCTGGTTACGGAAGGCCATTGCTAATCGCAAGGATGCGCTGCAGCGGGCCATTCCTGATGCCTTGGATTTGATGGTGGTCTGCGTGGAAGCCGGACTCGGTTTGGATCAGGCTATCGGTCGAGTCGGTGAAGAGGTCAAGCGGGCTCACCCGGAATTGAGTGATGAATTGAACATCTTGGCATTGGAATTGAGAACCGGCGTGTCCAGACAAGAAGCGCTCAGGAATCTTGCGCATCGCACGGATCTGGAAGAGGTGAGGAATCTGGTTGCGATGCTCGTACAGACGGACCGGTTTGGGACCAGTATCGGTCAAGCCCTTCGGGTCCACGCCGATGCCATGCGCACCACCCGTCGACTGAAGGCGGAGGAGTTGGCTGCAAAGTTGCCGGTGAAGCTCCTCTTGCCTCTCATTTTCTTTATCTTCCCAACCATATTTATAGTCGTTATTGGCCCGGCCTGCCTCAAAATCGTGCAGGTGCTATTCCCTGCGATGTCGGCCCATTAACATTATATGGGGATCATATTTGTCTCGTTCATCTCTCCGGAAGATTGTTGAAGCATCCCTGTTACGCCGCTTGCTGCCTGATGGAGGCTTTGTCGGCAGGCTCGGAGGTACATTCCAAGTTGACTCGACTGTTTGGGGAATGCTTGCTGTTCGTGCATGCGGCGGATCGGAGGACATACTTGAACGGCTCAGTGCACTCCTAGCCCGGGAGCAAAGCCAGGATGGTCGGGTTTGTGTAAATAGGGACCATCCGGCCTCCTACTGGCCTACCCCTCTGGCGATTCTTGCCTGGCAAAATTCACCGGCAAGCCAAGTTGCTCAAAATCGTGCCGTCCGCTTTCTGCTTGAAACCACCGGCAGTCATTATCCTAGGAAGCCTGATGCTCCGTGGGCACACGATACAATTTTGAAGGGATGGCCCTGGATCGGTGAGACACATTCCTGGGTTGAACCCACGGCTACATGCGTGATGGCGTTACGGGCGACAGGGCATGGCCAGCACGATCGCGTCCGTGAAGCCATCCGGATGATTCTCGACCGTCAGTTGCCCCATGGGGGATGGAATTATGGGAACACCCTGATGTTCGGGAAGGAGCTCCATCCCATGCCGGAAAACACTGGTGCCGCGTTAACCGGATTAGCTGGAGTCGTCGATCAAGAGAAGGTCGCCCGGAGTATTTCGTATCTTCAAGTCGAGGTCGATCGGATAGGCACGCCGATCTCTCTCGGGTGGGGCTTGCTGGGTCTCGCAGCGTGGGACCTGTGGCCGTCGAACGGTATGGCACTGGTTGAGCGGTGCTTGGCGAATCAGTCTCGTTACGGCGACTACGATACGTCTGCGCTCTGTCTTTTATTCTTGGGAGCACTAGCAGGAGAGACGGACACGAAGACCACTCTGTTCTTGCACTCGAGTCGCAATCAGGCGCCCGCTGTCCTCAATCAGTAAGGAGTACCGTGTCAGATCACGTGGATCCCACATCGATAGGAGGCCTCACGCGCCGGGATCTGCTTCTAGCAGGAGCGGCAGGTCTTCTGATTGGCTCTGGATTGCTCCTGGTTCCGAGGCGGTATTTCCGCATGCCGCAACAGACTCAATCGTTCGTGACCAAAGTCGCCCACTACCAGTTGGATATCGCCGATGGGATTACGAGAGGGATTAGGGAGCTGGGTATCTCCCCCGAGGAACTGAAGGGCAAACGCATTCTTCTGAAGCCAAACCTGGTTGAAACTGCTTCAGGGGCGTCGCACATCAACACGCATCCTCTCGTTCTGCGCGGGGCGATCGAGGCGTTTCTTCGGCTGGGAGCGTTAACCGTGATGGTCGCCGAGGGACCAGGCCATCGCCGTGACACACTGGCGGTTTATGAAGAGTCCGGCTTGGCGGATGTGCTGACGGAAGATCGCATCCGGTTTCACGACCTCAATTACATGACGGGGTATGAGCTGCCGAATGCTGGTCGCCAGTCCTTTATGCGAACGCTGACGTTTCCTGGCCTTTTCCAGGAGGTGGATTGGATCGTGTCCGTCGCGAAGATGAAAACACACCATTGGGCCGGAGCCACGCTCTCGATGAAGAATCTCTTCGGGGTGATGCCAGGTATTTACTATGGCTGGCCAAAGAACCTGCTGCACAAGGCTGGGATCGAAAATTCGATTTTGGACATCAATGCAACCTTGAAACCGCACTTTGCCATTGTCGATGGCATTATCGGGATGCAGGGCGATGGTCCGATCATGGGCGATCCGAAACAAGTTGGTGTGCTCGTAATGGGTCGGAATCTTGCTGCGGTCGATGCGACCTGTTGCCGGATTATGGGCATCGACCCCTATAAGATTTCCTATCTGGAGAGAGCCGATAATTGGCTGGGGCCGATCGGCGAGGGATCGATTGAACAACGCGGCGAAGCGATTGCCGCCGTGCGAACGAACTTCAACCTCATCGATACGATTCCGGCTCAACAAGGGATCCGACTCACATGAAGAGGTGTGCGATGAAACAGTTTGTACTGCTGATGTTCTTGCTGTGCCCCGTTGTCGCATACTCAGCGGAGACTGAAGCGCCGCCGACTCAGACGGAGGAGCCGAAACTCTACGATCACTATCTCTCCTTGAAACAGATGCAAGAAAGTATGGCAGGTCGCTCCCTGGAAGAGCAGGCTCGCTTGCAACCGCAAATCCACCGGGCAGAACAAAAGGCCTGCGAACGGGTCAGGCGTGAACGACAAGAGCGGGTGCCGAAAGAAGAGTACCGCCGGCAAGGAGGAGACCAATTTCTCGTCTTTGCCCAACAGCTCGAGCAATATTGTCAGACAGTCCAATGAGAAGCTCGATGAGATTGGCCCCGTAGAATTGCTCTGGATCGATAAGGCCCTCTTAGCTTGAGCCGGAATCCGGAGATCGTCATCGCGTTCTATCCGCAGTTCAACGGGCGTCCCTTTTGCAGGCCTGCTTAACATTAGGATGGAGCGAGATGCAGGATTTGCAGTCCCATACCCCGTACCCGCGACCATCCCCCAGCAATAATACCTTTACATACATGCCGACGGTTGATGGATTGAGGGGAGTCGCCATTCTCTTGGTGCTTTGGTATCACGCCCCGTTCCTCTTTCGAGATCTTCCCGAGTTTGTCGGTCAACAGACCCCGTGGGCGATGCTTGGCGTTCTCGGGAGGATGAGTCTCGGCGGCTGGATTGGTGTGGACCTCTTCTTCGTCATCAGCGGATTTCTCATCACATCAATTTTGATTCGCTTACGAGACGGGGGTGGCTCCTCATGGGTGTTTTGGGGAAGACGGGGGCTAAGGATCCTTCCCCTGGCCATGTTGTATCTCTTGGTCCTATTTGTTCTTACATTGTTCGGCGATCCACTGAAGCTGTTGCCTCACTTCGAAGGGTGGGCATGGTACGCCCTTTATCTGGGGAATATTCATATCACGATATATGGATGGCAGCCGTTGGCCATGATGATCCTGTGGAGCCTGGCAATCGAGGAGCAGTTTTACCTTGTTTGGCCGTTACTCGTTCGAATGTGCAGTACACGTCAGTTGTTGTGGTGGAGTGGAGGATTGGTGGTTGTGTCGCCTTTAGTCAGGGCGTTCACTCTCTCGGCGGCTGATTACCCAGCAACATATGTCTTTACACTCTGTCGGCTTGACGCGCTTGCCGCCGGCGCGGTTGTGGCGGTGCTATTTGGCTCTCGCACATGGCCGGATGCGGCTGCGGGGTTGTGCAAGAGACTTGCACCTCTGGCGTCGGTCCTAATCGTGATCACCTTGCTGGTGCCATTTAGTCCGTCACTTCCTCAAACAAGGCCGTGGTTGTTCAGCGTCTTCGGATATTCTTGGTTGGCCATTAGTTTTGCCGTTCTCCTCGGGGCCAGCCTGGACGCGCGGGGGCCAATCAGGGCCGCGTTGACCTCGCCGCTACTCATGTACCTGGGGAGGCGATGTTACGGACTCTATCTCTGGCATGTGCTCGTTGCGGGATTTGTGACAGCATGTTTGCATTCGCTACAAGTCGGGTTTATTGCGCATGTATTGCTCTGGTTCGGGGCGCTCGTGATTGTTGCGAGTGGATCCTGGTTCTTGATCGAAGAACCGATTCTTCGGCTTAAACGATTTCTCCCATATTTAGAGAGGCAGCCGGTGCAGTTGGAGCCCCACCGAGTAGCCTCAACAGTTGCCTGGTGGCCACCCGTTGTTCGGCCGAACGGTCTCTCTGAACCGCGGACGCATGTAGTTCACAACAAAGGCGCAGACCGCTGAATGTCAACACATTGAGAGATCGTGCATTTCCATGCACTCACGTATACATGTGACCTGCTACACTTGAAGGAACTCACTATTGGGAGGAGTATGAGCAGGGGTATCTTAGAGCTTGTTGTATTCGGAACGGTCTGCTCCGTGGTTTTACTCGCGACCATGGTTGGGCAGACGATTGCGGGAACAACAAAAGCAAAGGAGCCGGCTTCGGTCGGCGTCGCAGCCAAGCCTCCCAGGCAACTATCCGAGCAAGGGCAAACCCCGTTGATCCAGCGTGCCAAGAAGAGCCCCACACCCGCTGCCACGGAGCGCCAACCGGGGGCTATTCAGAAACAGGCCAAGCCTGTATCGACTGAGCTCAAGCCAACGAGTCCGAAGAGTCCGAAGAGCCTTCGACGTATGAAAGTTCATAGGAGGAAGGCACCGAAAGCCGTCGTGCAGCCGAGAACCGATCTAATGCACCACGGTATGCTGGAAAGCCCCCAACGCTACGATCCTCGTCGGAATCATCTGGATGCAGGTGTTCCTGACCCGCACAATTCTGAATTGACCCACGATCAGTTCCAAGAGCTCGACCGTAACCAGGATGGGTCGATCGACCCAGTTGAGCGGGCGTTCGGCCGGCTCGATATGGATCGCGATTTCCACGATCGTGGGCTACGATAGCCGTCCTGCTACCTCCTTCGGTTCTTAACCCGCATTACTCATGAGCGCTTCTGCTCCAATCGCCGATTCGCTGCTATAACGAGCCGTTGGCCAGTGGGCTCGCCACTTGGACCCTCGCAGTACAGTACGAGGAGCATTGGGTTCTCAGGGCTCCGCGCGCCGGTCTCGCGACGCGGCTCAACGATTTCGCCACGAACCATCATGAATATGCGTGTTAACATCCAATCACCGGTTCACGCCGTAGGCCAACAGTAAGCAAGCATTTGCGTGTGGCAGGGTGTGGTCACTGTAAGACCATGGGATTTCTGGCGACTGAGAGACAGTCGGCCACATTGACAGCCAGAAAAGGAGACCCCATGATACGCGAGCAAACCGTCATGACGAACGACATGCCAGCTTCTGAACCAAAGAGCGGATTGAATGCCGGTAAAATTGCAATTGTCCTCGCGATCGGGGTCGCGGTGGCTGCATTTTTGTACTTCGATTTGAGCCGGTTTCTCTCCTTGCAGGCGCTAAAGGACAATCGCGACTACCTACTGTCGTTCACCGAAACACATTCTGCCGTAGCCGCCGCGTTGTTCGTTCTGGCCTATGTGGCCGTGACGGGGCTCTCACTGCCAGGCGCCGTGATTCTGACACTGGCCGGTGGGTTCCTCTTCGGGGCTGTGTTGGGCACGCTCTTCGTGAATCTGGGGGCAACAACAGGCGCGACGCTCGCGTTCCTCGTATCCCGCTACCTGCTGCGCGATTGGGTGGAACAGAGGTTTGGAAAGTGGTTGGGTCCGGTTCAGCAGGGCTTCGCGCAGAACGCATTCAGTTATCTGATGACACTCCGGCTGATTCCGCTCTTTCCGTTCTTTGTGGTGAACCTGGTATCCGGCCTGACTCGTATGAATATCGGCACCTACGTAACGGCTACGGCACTCGGGATTATCCCGGGTTCCTTCGTCTATGCCTACGCGGGGCGGCAACTCGGTACGATCAATTCTTTGAAAGACATTGCTTCCCCAGGAGTGATTGGGGCATTGGTCTTGCTGGGGCTTCTGGCGCTTGTGCCGAACCTGTATAAGAAGTGGTATGGGAAACCAGCATGATCGCAAGCCCCGTGAAACGTGAGGCGTAGAAGACACGTGAGACTAATGCGATGGTCACACAGTCGTCAGAGAAGAGCGTTGTGATGAATCATTGTGAAGAGAGCCTCGTACTGCCGAACGACGAACATAACCGCACGCTTGTCAGCAACGTGCATCCCTCGAATTGGGTCAATCCCGAACCAGTTGGCCGCTACAATATTGTGGTCATTGGTGCTGGGACCGCAGGATTGATCACGGCCGTCATTGCTGCGAGTCTGGGGGCCAAAGTGGCCTTGATCGAAAAACATTTGATGGGTGGCGACTGCCTGAATGTCGGTTGTGTGCCCTCGAAAGGTATCATTCGCGCGGCAAGGGCTTGGGCCGACTTGCGGAAGGCCGAGGAGTTCGGCCTGCATATTCCTCCCGGGGTGAAGTACGACTTTGGAGCTGCGATGGCGCGTATGAGAAAAATTCGGGCGCAGATTAGCCACAATGATTCGGTTCATCGCTATACCAAGCTGGGCGTGGATGTCTATATCGGCAGCGGGTGCTTTACCGGTGCCGACACAATTCAAGTCGAAGGGTCGTCCGGTAATCGTACCCTCACCTTTGTGAAGGCAGCTGTCTGCACCGGAGCACGGGCATCGGCCCCACTTACGCCCGGATTGAAAGAGGCAGGCTATCTCACCAATGAAACGGTATTCTCGCTGACGGAACTGCCGCAACGCATCGGGGTGATCGGCGCCGGTCCCATCGGCTGCGAGTTGGCGCAGTCATTTGCCCGCTTCGGGAGCCAGGTCTATCTGATTGAGGCGATTCATGGCATCCTGCGGAATGAAGACCGCGACGCGGCTGAAATTGTCGAGCAGCAGATGTTGCGCGACGGAGTGAAACTGCTCTGTTGCGGGAAGGATTTGAAAGTACAGAAGACGGATGCCGGCAAGCGTTTCACAATCGATTCACATGGCCAGCAGTACGATGTGACGGTCGACGAGATTCTTGTCGGTGTCGGCCGTACCCCGAATGTCGAGGGAATCGGGTTGGAATCGGGCGGTGTCGAGTACGACAAGAACGGGGTCAAGGTGAACGAGCGGCTGCAGACGACGAATCCCAGAATCTTTGCGGCGGGCGACATTTGCTCGCGCTACAAGTTTACCCATGCCGCCGATGCCATGGCACAGATCGTCATTCAGAACGCCCTATTCCCACATCCTTTCGGCTTCGGTTATGCCAGCGTCGAATCCTTGAACATGCCATGGTGTACCTTCACGGAGCCGGAAGTTGCGCATGTTGGGATATACGAGAAGGATGCAAGGGAGAAGGGCATCGAGGTCGAAACCTACACCTACAAGCTCGACGAGGTTGACCGCGCAATTCTCGACGGCCAAGACGAAGGGTTCGCGCGAGTGCATATCCAGAAGGGCTCCGACAAGATCCTGGGCGCGACGATCGTGGCGGCCCACGCCGGCGACATGATCGGCGAGTTTTCAGTTGCGATGAAAGCCGGCGCTGGAGCGAAGACGATCGCCGGCACGATCCATCCCTATCCGACGCAAGCCGAGGTGAATAAGAAGGTCGTGAATCTTTGGCGCAAGGCGCACTTTACCCCGCGCACGAAGGCCCTGCTGATCAAATTGTTCGCGTGGATGAGGAGGGGATGAGAGAGGGAGCGGCCAGGTGCCCTTCTTGCTCGCAGAGCCCCCACGATGAAAGAGGTGGAATGACACCCGTGCTGATCCCTTGCTCCCGGAGCGCGCACGATCAGAATGTGCTCGCTCGACGGCCGCAGTGTGACCAACACGGGTGCCATTCCTAGAGAGAGGCGGGCAAGCTTGGAAGGATCATTTAAAAGGATGAGGGTCGCTCGATGCGCGCAGGAAAGGACAGTCTTGGCCACTCCCCTAAATAGAGGTATAGGGGATCAGAAGGCCCTCGTTGGACGCGCGCACGAATGGATAACCTTCCCCCCCTCACCACAGAAGTGGATGGGAAGAAGGATATGGAAATTCGTGCTGATTGCGATGGGGCTACTTATTGCACCTACTGCTGCAAGGGCGGAATCTCCCTCGGTGATCGAAGTGGGGAAGTTTTCGAGTGGAACGGTCGGGCAGGCGATGCCCGATGGGTGGAAGCCGCTCACCTTTAAGAAGATACCCAAACATACCTCCTATGAAGTGGTGAAAGATGGAGGTGTGACGATCGTGAAAGCGGTGAGCGATGCCTCGGCCTCTGGCCTGATTAAGCCGGTGGTGATTGATCCGAAGGAGTATCCGATCGTCCGGTGGCGTTGGAAAATTGACAACGTGCTCCAACATAGCGACGTGGCCCTCAAGGAGGGCGACGACTTTCCAGCCCGGCTCTATATCACCTTTGAATATGATGCCGACAAAGTCAGCTTTGGCAAGAAGCTTAAGTTCAAAGCCGGGCGGGCTCTGTTCGGCGATATTCCAATCGCCGCCTTGAACTATATCTGGGAAACGAAGACACCTGTCGGCACGATCGTCGAGAATGCCTATACCGATTTTGCCAAGATGGTGATCGTCGAGAGCGGAACTCAGAAAGTGGGCATCTGGATCGATGAAGAGCGGAATATTTACGAAGACTACAAGAATGCATTCGGCGAAGAGCCTCCGATGATCAACGGGGTCGCGATTATGAGCGATACGGACAATACCAAGGAACAGGCCACGGCCTATTATGGCGATATTGTTTTTGAGAGATCGGTGAAGGCGTTGTCTCGATAACAGTGCGCCGCGTGTTGGCTCATAATGAACGGGCCGGCCTGTTCAGGGCCAGCTCGTTCATGGACAACACCGCGCGTGAGGTGGGCGCGCGGATTTGAAATGAGGGTTACTGAATAGAATTCGCGAAGCCGCCTCGCGTAATTTCAGCGCGAAGAGTGTCCCTCTGCTTTCATTTTCTCAAAATCCGAGTACAGTACGAATGTCGTCTGTGAGGCCTGTGTGCCAAGCAGGTCCACTCGTGTGAACCTGCTGATGCCACTTTGTCAACCGGTCATGAGATGATGCGTTACTCGGTGCCAGGGGACATTACATTCACATTCCATGGAGGTCACGATGAAGAGGATGCTCTTAGCAGTCAGTGGGATAATGTTGTTGATGAGTGGGCTGGCGTTTGCTCAAGCGGAAACGCCGCGCATTGATAAGCGGCAGGCCAATCAGGAACACCGGATCGTTCAGGGAATTGCGAGTGGACAGCTGAACGAGCGAGAAGCAAACCGGCTGAATAATCAACAGGAACATATCAACAAGATGGAAGACAAGGCAAAGTCCGATGGTGTCATGACGAAAAAGGAGCGGGCCAGGATTAGCGCGGCACAGGATCGCGCCTCACGCCATATTGTACGCGAGAAGCACGATCGTCAGGGGAAACGACATCGGTAATTTGAAGCTGTGTGGGGCTAAACGGGGCACTTGGAATTATATCCTGAGCGCCCCGTCTTGTTGATGAGGAACATTGTTCCTCATCGAGAAGGAGATTGCTACAATGGCGTGCCATGAAGCATCGGAGGACCCAAAACGATCTGTTGCGTCGTCTCCCTCAGGAGCGTCTTTCTCTGCTTCGTGAGCTTGGGAACCTCGCGGATGAGGGTGGGGTGTCCTTGTACCTTGTCGGCGGAGTCGCCCGCGATCTCTTGCTGAAGCGGGAGAACTGGGATCTCGATCTCACGGTAGAGGGAGATGGGATCGCTTTCGCGCGGCTGGTGGCCCACCGGTTTGGGGCTGGGCTGGCGGTGTTTGAACGGTTTGCGACGGCGCGGCTCGCGTTCCCAGACGGGCTCAAGATGGATATCGCGACGACCAGGCGAGAGTCCTACGCGCAACCCGCTGTTCTGCCGACGGTTCAGCCTGCGTCGATCGAAGAGGATCTCACCCGGCGTGACTTTTCGATCAATGCCATAGCGGTACAACTCAATTCTCGGCAATTCGGTCGCTTGCTCGACCCCTACGGAGGGCAGTGTGATCTTCGGGCGCGCACGATCCGCGTGCTGCATGCAGGCAGTTTCCAAGACGATCCCACGCGCATCTTCAGAGCGATCCGGTTCGAACAACGGTTCGGTTTCCGCCTTGAGCGCAACACAGTGCGCCTGCTCGCGCAAGCGGCCTCCACGAATCTGATCCAGCAAATCTCCGGTCCTCGATTGCAGAATGAAATCCTGTTGCTGTTCGCCGAGCACGATCCAGTGCGCGCGATTGCGCGGTTAGCGCAGTTGAAGCTGCTTCGCTTCCTCCACCGCCGGCTGTGCTACACCACGAAGGTGAAGCGCGTGGTCATTGCCGTTCCTAAGGCGTTTGCCTGGTGGGCGCGCCGATTCCCGGACTCTGTGATCGACAGGCCGATCGTCTATCTCATGGCGTTATCGAGCGAGTCCAGCTCAGTCGTGGTGGCCGCGATGATCCGGCGGTTGGCGCTTTCACGAGAACAGGCCAAGAATGTGAGTGCTGCAGGACCTCGGGTCGATCGCGCGCTGAATAGACTCACCAATAAAAAAGGGGTATTACGGCCATCGCAGGTGTATCGCCTCTTGACGAATTTCTCAAACGAGGCGCTCCTGTTGCTTCTGGCGAAGCAGCTAAGCGCGCAGCACGGGATGCGGTTGAGTTTGCTGAAACAACGTCTTGTGGCGAATGTGAAGAACAAAGCGATCAAGACGGTACTGACGGGGCGGGATCTTCAGGCCATGGGGCTGCAACCGGGGCGGCAGTACAAGACTATCTTGGGGAAATTATTGGATGAGCGCATTGATGGAGTGGTGACCACCGAGGCAGACGAACGCGCCCTCGCCCACAGGCTGCTCATAAAGGCCGTTCAGCAAGGCCGCAGCGAGTGAAGGGCGGAGGCGTACCCTCTGGGTACGTTGAGGATCTGAACGATGCGAGAACGCTGCTGGCGGACTTTTTGAGCAGCCTGTTAATTCAGCGAGGTGATGGACAGCGACACTTCGTTCGGCAGCAAGAGCATCACGTTTGCCTGGTGCGTGGGGTCCGGTTGAATGATGGCGAACAACGGCACCGGCTGAGGCACCCTGCTCGGCGGGAAGGCTAGCAGAACCGGAAAGTCGAGCAGAGGAGACACCGTCGTCAGACTGGCCAAGCGCAGACGAAAGGCCATCAGAATGTCACGCAACCTTGAGGTTTGATCTTCTTCGGGGAGTGGTTGGTTCGTGACAATTCCCACTTCCCAGAGCGGTCGGGTGATCGTGACAGGGAACGTGATGCCGAGTTGCAATGCGGTCGGCGTCACGTCGATCAAGAGCCCGGCCTGAATCGCCTCTTCCCGGTCGCGAAAGGATGCAGGCATCACAGTCCTCTCCACCAACTCTTGTTCACTGACCTGTTCTTGCGCGAGAGGCTCTTGAGGCTGGAGATGCTCGCTCTGCGAGGAAGGAGCTTCCACGGATTCTTCGGCAGTAGGAGCAGTGGGAATCGCGACGTTTGTGTGAGGCAAGGCCTTCACAATACCGTCGTAGACCGCTCGGGCTGAAGCAGACCATGCCTCATTGAACGGGTGGCCTGCGAAGGCTGCCTCGGCGGCTTTCTTCTCGTCGTGGGTCAAGGCTTTAGATGGTGGTGTGTAAGTCATGGTATGAGACTAAGTCGCTTTGGTGGGATGTCAAGGGGTGGTGTATCTGACGGCGCCTCAAAAATGGCTATTCCGGCAACGGTTTGCCTCTTGTCTCCGGTGCAAAGATTAAGACCACCAATCCTACCAGATAGATCAATGCCACCGTGCTTGCGGCTCGCCCAAAAGTGCCGAGTTCTGTCACCAGCCAGCCGGTGAGAAAAGGCGAGGCGGATGCCAGCACACGTCCGGCATTGAAGCAGAAGCCGGCGCCGGTGGCGCGCAGCCTGGTGGGGTAAAGTTCGGGGAGATAGACCGGAAATCCGCTGAAAATACCGTTGTTAAAAAATCCCAGCAGCGGCAACAACATCAAGACTCCGGCATAGGTGGTCGGCCACAGATACGTGATCGGCAGCATCACGAAGCTGCCGAGGCACATAAGGGCGAACACCGCGCGCCGTCCAATTCGATCTGCGAGCGGTCCAAACCCCAAATAACCGAAGAGTGCTCCCCCGTTGAGCGCCATGATGGCGTAGCTCACAGAGGTCGACAGGGTTGCGCCATCGGAGCCCTTGAGATCTGGTAATTCGCGGATGAGCGTGGGCGCCCAGTTTGTCGCCCCCCACAAACCAAAGACGGCGACGAACGCCAGCGCAGATCCTACGATGGTTGAGCGTCGTAAGGGGGGATGAAAGATGTCGGTCATATGTGTGGGGCTGATCGTCATGTCCCGGTCGTGGGCCTTGGCCCAACGGTCTGGCTCCTTCACATGCCAGCGGACCAGCAACGACACGAAGGCCGGGAGCACGCCGATCATAAACATCACCCGCCAGCCATAGTCCTTTAAGAGTAAATTGAACGACGCAGCGAGGAAGAACCCGACCGCCCAGGCTGACTGGAGAATGCCTGCGGCTTTCGCTCGTTTCTCTTCCGGCCAGGTTTCAGCGACGAGTGCCGCGCCTGCGGCCCATTCCCCTCCGATTCCCAAGGCAGTGAGGAAGCGATAGATAGCCAGATGCCACCAGTCATGCGAGAGTGCTGCGAGCCCGGTGAAGATTGCATAGATGAGGATTGTGATGATGAGGGTCTTCGTACGACCAAGATGGTCCGCGACCACGCCGAAGAAAATCCCGCCGATGGCCCAGCCGACGAGAAAGATGGAGAAGATGATCCCACCGTACCAGCCGATTTGCTCAGAAGAGACGGTCTCGCCGGGGGCTTGGAGTAAATCATGCAGCGCCGGGTGGAGGACGATTGCATAGATCGTCGCATCCATCGCGTCGAATACCCAGCCAAGCCAGGCGATAAACAGGACGAGCCATTGATAGAGCGTGACCCCATCGCGCCACGAGCTTGTTGTTCTAGTTTGGGTCTGCATCAGTCGTGGCTTCAGGGTTAGGGGACGGACTTTTCCGCTCGCCTCTCACCGTGTGCCTCATGTCTTTTGAATCGCGCCAGGCTACGGAGCCTACACATGGGTGTCAAGGTGCAGTGCTGAAAGGTGCATGGTATAGTCGCCGCCATGGCACGAGTCGACTTCTACCGGGTGCTGGGGGTCTCGCGCGACGCGTCCGATGACGCGATCAAGAAGGCCTACAGGAAGTTAGTCCTTCAGCACCATCCTGACCGCAATCCCGATAGTACTCACGCCGAACCGAAGATCCGTGAGATCAATGCGGCCTACGAAGTCGTCGGTGATCCGGACAAGCGTCGGAGCTATGACCGACTCAATTGGGGGGATGAAACGGCACGAGATGAAGCGGCTGACCCAGCCGTCATTCTCGACGAAATGAAGAAAAAGCTCTTCGATGAAGGGCGAAAGGAAGTGTTCGCGGTCTTGATGAAAGACGTGAAGCGGATCAAAACCGAACTCGGCGTGGTTCGTGAGCGGACCGTGGCGGATCAAGGGTATGACACATTTAAGGAAGAGATCATTCGGGAGCGGGCCTTGGAGATCATGGAGGAGCTTGTCACTTCTGAGATGGAGGGGCGCAAACAGCGGCTCGTCGAAGTGGCGACGGAGATGCTGCTATCCCAAGGCGTGGTCAAACGAGGCGATGAGGGAGGCGTCAGATCGCTACGTGGAGGGCTTGAGGAGGTGTTCCGCAATGGACGGATGACGGGCTTCGCAGCAGCGCTGGAGTTGTTCTACGAGCGGCGTTAGTGCCGTTTAATGCTTAATGTTGAATGTTCAATGTTGAATTGCGTGGGAGCTGTCTGCCTCATTCAACATTCATCATTTAACATTAAACATTGTCAGGCCTGCGATAGCGGGCCTGACACAAACTTGCCCGCCTGCATCACACCCATAATCCTGCTGCGGTCTCGTAGCAGGTCAATGCGACGAAGCGGATTTCCCTCGAACAACAGGAGATCCGCCAGTTTCCCCTTCTCGATCGTTCCCACCTGGTCCTGAATCCCGATCAAGCGTGCAGCAGCGGAGGTCGAGGCGAGAATCGCCTCCATCGGGCTCATCCCGAAGGCGACCATCAGCTCGAGTTCCTGGGCGTTCTCTCCATGGTAGTTAAATGGCGTGCCGGCGTCGGTGCCCGTGGCGATCTGGATTTCGTCCCGCAGGGCTTTTTTGAAGCTCGCTTGATGGCGCTTCGTCATGGATTTGGCTTTATCCAAGGCGCTTTCTGGAATGCCGCACCCGAGTCGGCAAGCGGCAGTGGTGGCCAGCGCAGAGAGTGTCGGTACCATGAAGACACCCTCCTGTTTCATCATGGCCGCGGCTTCTTCGTCCATGAGCGTGGCATGCTCGATCGAATGGACTCCGGCGCGAACGGCATTTTTCATCCCCGACGATCCATGGGCATGGGCGGCGACTTTCTTGCCGGCTCGTTGCGCTTCTTCCACGGCGGCTTGGAGCTCCTCCACGGTCATTTGTGCCTGCTCCGGTGAGGTGCCGGGCGTGAGGACGCCGCCTGACGCAATGACTTTAATGACCGCGGCCCCGGCGGCGATTTGGGCGCGCACGACGGTGCGAACTTGCTCCGCCCCTTCCACTTCCTGACCGATAAACCTGGCGTGGCCGCCGATCATGCATATCGCCAGGCCGGCTGCGACAATACGAGGTCCTGGAACGAGTCCAGCGTCGATAGCCTGTTGCAAAGTAAAGATGGAATGGTCTCGCGACCCCACGTCGCGCACGGTGGTGAAGCCTGCCTCCAAGGTCTGCCCCGCAGCCCGGCTCGCTTTGAGCAATGTGAGAGCGGGCGTCTCTTTGGCGATCGCGGCGACGACATCCGGTTCAGCACCGAGACAGAGATGTACGTGACAGTCGATCATGCCCGGTAGTAGCGTCAGTCCCCGGCCATCGATCTTGGTCGTTCCACGTGGGAGGGAGAGGTCTCGATCCGATCCGACGGCGGCAATCGTGGTACCGCGAATGACAACCGTGGCCCGTTCGATTGTCCGACCGGTCCCGTCGATGGCGCGCACTGAGCGAATGGCAACGGACTTCATCATGGTGTATCGATGGGAAGGGTGATGATGCCGCCCATCACATCGCCGACGTTGTGGTCGCGGCGCGGACTATTAGGATGTTCGTCATGACAGGTCACGCAGCCTGGACCATCGGTCGAGGTGGACTGATTGGTCGTACCGGCCTCCATTGAGCCTAGCCCGCATTATTCATGAACGTTTCTGCTGCAATCGCGGAAACAGGAGTCGGAATCCAATGCGGTATTCTTTCTTCGCGTCACGATCTTACAAAGGGCGCTCCACCTCGCAAGCACGGTGGCGACGCACCTGGACGTGGTCGGCCCGGCGTCCAGGCAGGCGGGCTCGCCATTCAGTCGGTCAACATACTGATTCACGTGTGCCTCCCCCGTCGCGGGCGCGGCTCTGGAGACTGCCTCGCCCACTCTTACAAGAGTGGCCCAGCCCCTTGTAGATTCCCCACGAAGGGGGCGCACCCCCTTCGCGGAACTCCCAGGCGGAGTGTTGCCCCCGCCTCGCGGCCCCGCGCCTGTCTCGCGTGGTGCCTGCGTGCATTCCCGACGAACGGTCATGAATAATGCGGGGCGATGAACCCTCCAAACGATTTCGAAGGATCTTTGGTGACGGTATCAAGCCCTTCCAATCAAAATCTGTTGTCGCTCTATTCCAGACCTAGATCGGCGTCAAGCTTGCGAGTCGGAACCAGAGCTTGAGACCCTTTTGAGTGACAACGGGTCCTGAGTCCAAGAGAAACTGTGCAGGCAGAGGAATGCCATCTTCGTCTCCACGATGTTCGATGGTCTCGGCAAACCGGTCTTGTCTGGCGGAACGAGATCCGACTTCATGTGATCGGCCAGCGGCAGGGCGAAGATCGAATACGCGACCACGGCGAGAAGGGCAAAGGTCTCGGCAGCGAGCATCCAGAGTGATGGTTTATTTGTCATGCAATTGATGTCCGCTGCAGTCAAGATATCGTACGGCCATAGATCCGTGCGGCAGCCTGGAGTGCGACCCCGGGAGTGGAGAGCCAGCCACCGCGGATAAACATTTCTTCCAGTGCATTGAGTAAGGTCAAGACATGAGCCTCGGTCGACGATTCACCCATCAGACCGATGCGCCAGACCTTCCCCTTGAGTGGGCCGAGCCCGCCGCCGATTTCAATGCCATAGGTCGAGAGCAAATTTGTCCGTATCTCGGCTTCAGGAATATGAGAGGGGATCGTGACACAGGTCAACATCGGGAGTCGATGCCCCGTCGCGGGAAGGGGGGGAAGCCCGAGTTCGGTTAATCCCGCGATCAAGGCCTCACTATTAAGCCGATGGCGAGTGAAGCGGGCCGGCAATCCCTCTTCCTCCACGAGTCGCAACGCTTCCCGCAGGGCATAGAGCATGGAGATCGGAGCCGTGTGGTGGTAGGCCCTGGTGCCTTCGGCCCAGTAGTCCGCGATCAAGGCCATATCCAAGTACCAACTCTGGCACGGGGTGCGCCTGGCTCTGATGGCGGCCAACGCACGGTCGCTGAGGGTGAAGGGAGACAACCCGGGCGGACAGCTCAAACATTTCTGCGTGCCGCTATAGCAGACATCGATGTCCCAACGATCGATCTCGACCGGTGCGCCCCCCAGCGAGGTCACGGCATCAACGAGGAAGAGCGTGTCATTGTCACGGCAGAGGCGGGCGATCGTCTCAAGCGGCTGCCAGGCCCCGGTCGAGGTTTCGGCATGCACGATGGCCACAGCTTTGACCGGGCCGGATCGGTGCAATGCCAGTTCAAGGGCCTCTGGTTCTATGGTCTGTCCCCACGGGGCCTCCACGCGAATCGCTTTACCCCCGCAGCGTTCGACGATGGTGGCCCATCTCGTGCCAAACACGCCATTAACCCCGACAATTACCGCATCGCCTGGCTCAACAATATTCACGATCGAAGCCTCCATACCCGCTGAGCCGGTGCCGGAGACCGCGATGGTGAAGTGGTTCTTGGTCTGAAAGACAAGGCGCAACAGGACTTGGATATCGTCCATGAGCGCAAGAAAGGCTGGGTCTAAATGGCCGAGCAGGGGAGTTGAGAGGGCGCGCAGGACTCGCGCATGCACCATGCTCGGCCCTGGGCCAAGGAGCAGCCGGCGTGGGGGCATGAAGTTCTGAACTGGCATTTCACTCCAGATCTAACAGGGTTTTGAAAAAGTCCGCGAGCCTGTCTTGTTCACTCAGTCTGTTCGGTCTATCTTGTTTGTTTGATTGCATGACACTAACCAGATGGACAAGACAGACCGGGCTTGTCTCAGACTTGCGGACCAGTGAACTGCTGTTTTGCCTAACCTAGGTTTCCCCCAGCCTGCTACGAATGCTCCCCCAGTATAGCGGAGTTCAGTCGCCCTCGGCCACGGGTATTCTGAACGGTCTCCGTCGTCGCCTAGCAATTCTGAGGGGTTTCGAGCGGGAAAAACAGCATGTTATAGTCTCAAGGATCATGGAACCAGCCTCTCTCTCTCTCAATGAACCGCAGCAGTCCAAGGCCTGGTGGCGAGCTACAGACGTGCCGCCTTCGACCGGAGTCTATCCCGGGCGGTTCTCGCCTATGGTCACGCTGTTGTCCGCGCTCTTCCTCACGGTAGCTCTGGGGTCGGTTATAGGGCTGTCGGCATCGACATCCAAGCTCGATCGGATCGAGTCGCCCGAGCAAGCGCTCAGTCTGATGGTCAGTCGGACCATGGATGTGCAGGAAGGACTCAAGCGTGCGCCCCATTGGGAACAGCAGCTCTTCGCCTGGACCTCAAGCGGCAACGAGGCTGAATTGGCGCACGAGATTGAATGGTATCAAGAATTGGCTGAGATCTCTGAAGACCCGTTGGTGCCCCTTCAGTTGGCGATTCTCCAAGCGGAGGCAGGCCATGTTTCGCAGGCGCTCCTTTCCGCGAATGAGTGGGCTAGGGCAGAAGACCCGCTTCCTCAGTTTTCTGATCTGGTGATGGCCGCCTATGGCGAAGGACCGGTTCATGACTCGGATAAGTATGTTTCGTGGCAAGCAGAGGTGGCGGAGGGGTTGCCTGCCGGCTGGTTTTACGATCGCCTGGCTGAACGCCTCGCACGCCGTGCCAACGATACCACACTCCTGGCCAGGATTCAGGAACAGGCCGCTGTGCGTGTCGACCACCAGTTTGTCCGGTCGCAACGCTTGACGTTTGTTGAACTCGGCGCGATGGCCGTCGGCACCGTGGTGTGCGTGCTTCTCTGGTTCAGACGGAATGAACCTTCCAGTTTCGTTCGGCTGCATGAACCGGGTGTGCCGCCGCCGTGGCCGGGCGGCATCGGCGCGGCGGTATTGCTGCGCGGGGGCGCGATCGGTGCGATGCTCTCGGCCCTGTTTTTGCTCTATGCGCCACCTGACAATGTCTCGCTCCGGGTGCTTGCCATTCCGCTGACCAATATTCCGCTACTCCTCCTGGCCTACCGCCATCTCTTCCAGCCGTCCGGCATGACGTTCGATGATGGATTTGGGCTGGAAATTGGATGGGCCCGTGCCGGTCGTCTGGTGATTGTGGTATTGGCGGTAGTGGGAGCCGGTTTGTGGGGGGGGTGGGTGATGGATCGCTTGGCGGAGTCTTTTCATCTGACGAGTCATTGGGCCGAATGGTTCGACGCAGATCTCGTCTGGGCCACACCCTCCCTGACGGCCATGAGTTTAGTCGAATACGTGTGCTTTGCGCCGCTGTTCGAAGAACTCGCGTTTCGTGGATTGCTCTTCGCGATTCTCCGACGCAAGTTCAGTTTTCTACCGGCTGCGTTGATCAGCGCAGGCATTTTCGGCCTCGCCCATGGCTATGGATTGGTGGGATTACTGAGTGTGTGTTGGAGCGGAGTGCTCTGGGCTTGGTGCTACGAAAAGACCGGAAGCCTTCTGCCCGGCATTCTCGCCCATGCGATCAATAATCTGCTGGTGTGCTTAGCAGTAATGGCCCTCCTCCGCTAGCAGGCTTGTGAAAACGGTCCCCAACGTCGTTCTCGGGTCGTCAAAATCCTCAACGTACCCAAGAGGGTACGCCTCCGGTTTTGACTCGCCTGCGGCCTTGTTGGATGACCGTTTTGACAAGCCTGCTTACGATTGTAAACGTGTTGATTCAATGAGATCGAGCGCTTCGTACAAATCGGAATGCCGAAACCGATAATCCAGTTCTGCTCGAAGCTTGGCGTTGCTGATTCGTTTTCCCGATGAGAGGTCTTTTTTTTACTGCTGCCGCTGCCACACCCCATCGCTGCTGCGCAGTTGCGCAGACGTCATTCCAGGTGTGAGGTTGGCCATCGCTGACGTTGTAGGCCTCGCCGGGTTTCCCTTTGTCCAGCGCAAGCAGGCAGATGGCGCTATCTTGGGCATTCGCGCACACAATGTTAAAGGGCATCTGCTCTATTGGAGAAATCGCTAGACGAAGGAGAGGCAATCGCGGTGTATACTGGTTAGTGAGACATGGGACTGATGTTCCTCTGAGAACGATGAGAGTTACGACTTGGTATATCGTTCTTGCTCTTGGAATGTTATTGACCTCGCTCGGCGCGAGCGGTGGCGATAGCGTCTCGATTGCCAACGTTCTCGCCCAGCCGGCGGCCTTTCATGCCCGCTCCGTTCTATTTTCTGGGACGGTGCGGGACCTGACCATTCTCCCGAAAACCGATGAGGATCTCCGGCTGAATCCGGACGGCGGGGGACATCTAGGCGTACCAGGGCGATGTTATTTTGTTCGGCCCGCCTACAAGTTCACCCTCGATGATGGGACCGGTACCATCATAATCTCTGTCCGGCCAGGGGGCCCCTGCGTTCCTGGAGAGCCGCCGTTCCTAGTACCTCCTCCCATCATGGACGGTGATAGTGTCCAGGTCAATACGGTGTTGCAGGTCAATTTGACCTCAGAGCTTTCCCTTAAACGCACCATTGAGGCGCTCGCCACACGCATTGTAAAATTCCCCCACTAAGGACTGTTAAGTCGCGCACCGCACTGTCAGTCTCGACAAACCGTTCGCCCGGTCACCAGGGCTCCTCGTGAACAGTAGAAAGAGAATGCCTCCTACTGCCCCCACATTTGGGAAAGATTCGGTCGAATGATATCGGCCATGACTTTCCGTAAATTAGGCTGCTTTATTCAGGTCGGGTTCCTTCTGTCGGCTGTCATGGCATCGGCGGAAGTGGTTCAGCTCGGGAATATCTTGACGAGACCAGAAGCGTATCATTTGAAGATTGTGCAGTTACAAGGGGTTGCCACCCACGTTCAAGCGCTTCCACCCACCTTCATCAATAAGTTTGGGACTATGTGTTATGGGGCGTACACGTTTACACTCAGCGATGAAACCGGGAGTATAGTCGTGGAAGTGGCGAGCATGTGCGGACGTTTACAGGAAGCAATCACGATTATTACTGAGAACCAAAAGGTTTCCGCAGAGGTCCGCATTGAAGCGCCAGGATATTATACGGGGTCAGGTATCGCTCCGCCCGGTGAATTCAAATCCACCACTCGTGCCATAGCCCTGCGTGAGCCGGTTGTGCAAGACAGATGAGCGAACTAGTTGCGGGACGCCGAGCGTGATGGCCCTCCTCCGATAGCAGGATGGTGAAAATGCCGACATCCAACCCGCCCAGCCCTGGCGCGCCAAGACGCGCCTTTCCCCGACCTTCGTTCTCGGTCCGACGGAATCCTCAACGTACTCTAGAGGGTACGCCTCCGGTTCCCTCTCGCCTCGGGCCTTGCTGGAAGCCATTTTGACCCTCCGGCGCTTCTACCCCGTCCCCTGATTCGATCAATGCTAGAGCTTCGTATAAATCTGGGTACCTTAGGACGTAGCCTAGTTCAGAACGAAGCTTTGCGTTGCTGATCCGTTTTCCCGATGAGAGGTCTGCTTTTGCTGCTGCCGCTGCTGCCACACCCCATCGCTGCTGCGCAGTGACGCAGACGTCACTCCAGGTGTGAGGTAGGCCGTCGCTGACGTTGTACAGCTCGCCTGGCTTCCCGTGCTTGAGCGCTGCGAGGCAGATCGTGGCCAAGTCTTCGACGTGAATCAGATTGACGTATTTGCGCGAGTGGCTCACGCGGCCGATTCTGATCCAGTCGATGGGATTGCGGCCTGGACCGTAAATTCCGGCCACGCGCAAGATGATCGCGCCACAGTTGGTTCGCAAGAACTCTTCCCCCTGCACGCGCGCCTTGGTCAGATTGATCGGAGCTGATTCGTCAATCCAGGGCGGAGGGTATTCAGTCGATTGACTCGGGGTATCGTAAGCTGAGGTGCTCCCTAAGACGATAATGCGTCGAGGTGGTGCGTCGAGTGTGCGTGCGAAGGCCTGAACCTGTTCGAGCGGCGTGGCGGGAAAGCACCAGATGAGATCGGCGCCCACAGGAATGTTCAGCCAGGTCGAGGGCTGTTCCAAATCGAATGTCAGGCACTGTTCCGAAGGAATACCTGCGAGATTGTTCAGGGGATTCCTGCTGGTGACATGGACAGTCCACCCCTGCGAGATTCCTGTTCTGTGCAACACACGTCCTGTGTAGCCAGATCCCAGCACAACGAGCGGTGATGTCGCCTGCCGCGTCACTCAATACCCCCCATCCGTAGGTTGGCCCATTTTTCCATAGTTGCGTAAGATGGCACAACTGTTGCGCCAAAGAAGAATTCGTAGGACAATGCCCCAGATGAAATCCATTGCGTCTGTGTTGTCGATCATTGCCCTTGGGTTTGGACTCTTAGGCTGTCCAAGCAGTGGAGGCGGGGGCGGGGGAACTGGAACTGCGAGTGGATCATTCACCCGTGTCGCGTTAATTCCGAATCAGACGGACGACACCGTGTCCGTGTTTTTGGTCGATGCTACGACGGGCCAGCTCAGGCCTCGCGGGTATGTCGTCTCCGGGACAAGCCCCCGTGCCATCGCAGTGCATCCATCCGGGAAATTTTTCTACACAATCAACGGCGGGTCCGATAACGTTTCGGTGCATGCCCTGTCGGCGACCGGACTGGTGACCGCCGTGGCTGGCTCCCCCTTTCTCCCCAGCAACGCCGATGACCCGACCGCAGTGGCTGTGTCACCTAACGGCCTATTCCTCTTCGTCGCAAGTCGAATCTCGAATAACATCTCGGTGCTCTCCATCGACCAGACGACCGGGGCACTGACAGAAATACCCGGTTCTCCCTTCCCACTGGCCCCGGCAGTGGGTCCCACTGCAATAGCCGTCCACCCGTCCGGTAACCTGCTCTTGGTGACCAATAACAACAGTAGCCCAGGGACGTTGTCCGTCTTTACTATTCAGTCGACGGGATCTCTGACCCAGATTGGATTTCCCGTCACGCTTGTACTCAATCCTCAAGCCCTCGCCTTGAACGCAACCGGGACCGTTGTGTATGTGGCAAACCAAGGAAGCAATAGCATCTCGGCTTCTTTGGTGAATCAATCCACTGGGGTCCTGTCGCCGATCGGCGGCTCGCCCTTTCTTGTCGGACCAGGCACGGCACCTTCCAGTGTCGTAGTTGGTCCCGGAGATCGGTTCCTGTACGTCGCCAATTCAGGCACAGGAACCATCGGATTGTTCCCCATCAATCAAGTGACTGGCGAGTTGAGCCTGCCCAGCACGATCCCCATGATCTCGACGGGTGCCAAACCTCAATTTATCCGGATCGATCCAGCAGGAAGGACGTTATACGCGACAGACAGTACCTTGAACCTGGTGGATTTCTTCTCCATCGATCCCGTGGCCGGCACACTTACGCCGGCTGGGACGAGAGCCATGAAGGACGGCCCTGCCGCCTTGGCATTCGTCAGCGGAGAGGCCGCTGTCGCGCCCACCCCCACCTTCGCGTATGTCGCGAATGCCGGCGATGATACTGTGTCGGCTTTTGCGATTACTCCGGCAACCGGTTTCTTGACTCCCATCGCCGGCTCACCCTTTTCTCTCGTACCCGGTGCTGGTCCAGTTGCGTTGTCTGCGGATCCTCTTGGTAAGTTTGTCTTTGTTGGGAACAGCGGAACGAGTGACGTCTCGGCGTTCACGATCAATGGCACAGCAGGGAGCCTGACCGGAATTGCCGGCTCGCCATTTTCTTTGCTTCCGAGCACGAACCCACAATCTGTGGCAACCGATCCCTTGGGGCGGCATCTGTACGTTGTGAACCAGGGCAGCGACAACGTGTCGACGTTTTCTATCGCTTCCGGGACCGGTATCCTCACCGTTGTAGGGTTGCCCGTTTCCACTGGGGTTGGGACCGGGCCGCGTGCGGTCACGGTTGAACCCTCGGGACGCTTTGCCTATGTCGTGTACGAGACGACGAATCAAGTGAGCCTGTTTCCCATCAACCAAACGACCGGCGCACTGATGGGCACGGGAGTGCTTCTCCCTCTGGCTGCCACCGCTGCGCCACGGGCGATCATGGCCGATCCGACTGGCCGGTTTCTCTACGTGGCGAATACCGGTACTGATACAGTATCCGCCTACCTCATCGATGCCGCGACCGGCTCGTTAACAGGGATCGCCGGCTCGCCGTTTTCCGTTGGCGCGAATGCGGGGCCGTTATCGCTAGGGACCGATGTGTTCGGCCAGTTCCTTTACGTCGCTAACGGGAGCACGAACAATGTATCGGCTCTTGCCATTGATCAAACCAGCGGCTCGCTTTCAGCGGTCGCTGGCTCACCCTTTGCCCTCGCTCCCGCCACGTCCCCTCAATCAATTGCAGTGGATCTGTCCGGGCGGTTTGCCTACGTCGCCAACGGGACCACGAACAATGTGTCGGCTTTCGTCATCAATCAAACGACCGGCGTGTTAAGCGCCGCAGTGTCGGGATCCCCTTTCCCCGCAGGCCTCAATCCTTCCGCGATCGCCACCGTCGGGCGGTTCTGACCAACTGATGGCCTTGTCCTCCCTGTGGTAACATGCGGGGCATCATGCCCCGCTCTATTTTTCATCCGTTCATTGCCGAATGGTTTCACCGGCAGGTTGGCCAGCCCACCGATGTCCAAGTTCAGGCTTGGCCGGCCATTCAATCAGGGGCTGATGTTCTGATTGCTGCGCCGACCGGCTCCGGCAAGACGTTCACGGAGTTCTTGTCCTGCATCGACAGTCTCCTCAAGCAGGGTCTTGGCCGTGAGCCTGATGATCACCCGCAGGTGCTCTATGTCTCGCCCCTCAAGAGGCCGCTGGCAGAAATTGGTCCGTTGTGCTTCAGGCTGGCTTGATGATGTGGGAACTGCTATTACTTGCGGTCTCGATCGATGCGGATCACCTTACTCGTTTTGGCTGAAAATGTAATGGTGGTCGTCCATTCTCCCTTGCTCGTATCCCCACCCCAAATATATTGATAGCTCACCAGTTGCTGATTCAGAGGCGTAGGCTCAAATTGATCGAGGCGCCGATCCGGCTGGCCGGCTCGACCCACGACTTCTGCTTCTGTCATCCCATAACTCAGCATCCCAAAAGTTTCCAGCTCTAACTCCCGTGCGCCGGCCGGTGGAGCAGTCATCTGCCCGATGCCCACGAGTCCAAGGCTCAATATCCACACTGCGATCGTTTGCTTCACAAGCCCGCCTCCTTGAGGAATAGTTGTCGGCTCATCGAAAATCCCAAGCTAGACCGTAACGTGGAGAGGATTGCTTGTCAAATTTTCTTGGAATTCGGTGCTGCCGGAATGCCCCTGTGGACGATCTCTTGAACTGAACGCCCATTGACGATGGTATGGCTTATTGAGATTGGTGACAGTTCCTGCCAGGGTTCTCTCATGCTCGGATTTCATTCTCCTCAAGAGGGTTTCTGTGCGTGAGCCGATAGAGTCGCTTCACATGACATGTTAGAATCACATCCTATGTCGCTCTCCTGTTTTCACCCTCTCATTGCCGAATGGTTCACGTCTTCAGTCGGGACCCCCACCGATGTCCAGGTGCAGGCTTGGCCAGCCATTCAATCGGGATCTGATGTTCTGATTGCTGCGCCGACCGGTTCCGGCAAGACCTTCGCCGCCTTTCTCTCCTGCATCGATCAGCTCTTCAAGCAAGCCCTTGCGCGTGAACTCGACGATCATACGCAGGTGCTCTACGTATCGCCGCTGAAAGCGCTCAGCAACGACATACAGAAAAACCTACAGCAGCCACTTGCTGAAATCGGTACCGCAGCGTTGTCTGCCGGGCTCTTGATGCCGGAACTCCGTGTCCTGGTCCGCACCGGTGACACGTCGATGACTGAGCGCCAGCAGATGCTCAAGCGGCCACCCCATATCCTCGTCACGACGCCGGAGTCACTCTTTATTTTATTGACGGCTGAGAAGAGCCGTCGGTTACTGCAGACGGTCCGGACCATCATCGTCGATGAAATCCACGCCGTTGCGCCGAATAAACGTGGCGCCCATCTGGCTCTGTCGCTGGAGCGATTGGAAGCGCTGACGCTCACGAAACCTCAGCGTATCGGGCTCTCCGCGACCCAACGGCCGATCGAAACCGTCGCCCGATTCCTAGTAGGAAATCGACAGCCGGCGCAGACGTCCCTCTTCACACCCCGCACGTCTGACACCTCACCCCTCAAGAGTCCTTGTCAGATCATCGACGTGGGGCATAAGCGCGAAATGGATCTGGCTGTGGAAGTGCCGAAGGACGAACTCAGTGCCGTGGGCACGAATGCGATTTGGGCCGATGTCTATGATCGCGTCGGCGAACTCGTCCGGCAGCATCGCTCGACCTTGGTCTTCGTCAATACAAGGCGTCTCGCCGAACGAGTGTCACACTCCCTGGAAGAACGGCTGCGGGACTTAGGCGCCGACGTCGTTGCGGCGCACCATGGCAGCCTTTCGCGTCAGATTCGCTTGTCGGCTGAAGAGCGGCTCAAGAGCGGGAAGACGCGCGTCGTCGTCGCCACGGCCTCGCTGGAACTCGGCATCGATATCGGTGCCGTGGATCTCGTCTGTCAGATCGGTTCGCCCCGCGCGATTGCCACCTGTCTGCAGCGGGTTGGCCGGGCCGGACACTGGATCAAGGCCATTCCCAAGGGCCGTCTCTTTGCCATGACGAGGGATGACTTGCTCGAATGTGCGGCGCTGATACGTGCGATTCGGACGGGAGTCTTGGATCGTATTGCCGTGCCGCCGGCTCCGCTCGACATTTTGGCGCAACAGATGGTGGCAGCAGCGGCGACGCAGATCTGGGATGAAGACGAGTTGTTCGATCTCTGCCGACGGGCCGATCCCTATCGGGAATTGGCGCGCTCGGAGTTCGATCAGGTGCTGCGGATGTTGGCAGATGGGATTGCGACCAATCGCGGGCGTGGGCTCGCCTATCTCTTCCACGATCGGATCAATCGCCGTATCAAAGGCCGACGCGGGGCGCGACTTGCGGCAATCACGTCCGGCGGGGCCATCCCGGACACAGCGAATTATGCCGTGGTCGCCGAGCCAGAGGGCACGGTCGTGGGATCAGTCGATGAAGACTTTGCGGTGGAGAGTCTGGCCGGCGACATCATGTTGCTGGGCAATACATCTTGGCGGATCAAGGGAGTAGAGATGGGCAAGGTGCGGGTGGAAGACGCCCACGGAGCACCGCCTAACATTCCCTTCTGGCGCGGCGAAGCTCCATCGCGGACGGCGGAACTGTCAGCTGAGGTGGCTCGTCTTCGGTCTGATATCGATCACGTTCTTGAGTCAACCCCCGTACCCCTCACCCCTTACGCCTCACCTGTTCAATGGTTGCGGCAAGAGTGCGCTCTGGATCAGCGCGGAGCGCAGCAGGCTGTTGAGTATGTGCTGGCAGGCAAGGCTGCCCTTGGAACCGTGCCAACACAGCAGACGATCGTCGCGGAGCGGTTCTTCGATGAAAGCGGCGGGATGCAGCTGGTATTGCACACGCCATTCGGGGGCCGGATCAATCGGGCCTGGGGCCTCGCCTTGCGGAAGCGGTTCTGCGTGACCTTCGATTTCGAATTGCAAGCTGCGGCGACCGACAACGGAATCGTCATCTCGCTTGGCGAGAAGCACAGTTTCCCGCTTGATGCGGTGTTCGGATTCCTGCACAGCCATACGCTTCGCGAGGTCTTGCTTCCCGCTGTGCTCCAAGCGCCGATGTTTATGACGCGCTGGCGCTGGAATGTCTGCCGTTCGTTGGTCTTGCTGCGTTTCTCCCATGGCAAAAAGGTTCCCCCGCAGATTCAACGGATGAAGGCGGAGGATCTTCTTGGCGCCGTTTTTCCTGATGTGATGGCCTGTCAGGACAATATTGTCGGCGAGCGGACTCGCCAGATTCCGGATCATCCGCTCGTGAACGAAACTTTGCGGGACTGTTTCACGGAGGCGATGGATCTCGACGGGTTGATTGTGCTTCTCAAGCAGATTGAAGCAGGGACCATTCGCTGTGTGGCAGTCGATACGCCGATGCCGTCTCCGTTCTCGCACGAGATCTTAAATGCCAACCCCTATGCGTTTCTCGACGATGCGCCGTTGGAAGAGCGGCGGGCACGGGCGGTGGAGATGCGGCGCACGCTTCCGGCTCAGCTGGCCGGCGAGGTCGGGGCCTTGGACCCGGCGGCGATTGAGGAGGTACAACGGGAGTCCTGGCCTGTCGTGCGCGATCCGGATGAATTGCACGATGCCTTGCTCACGTTGCTGTGGCTGCCGCTCGAAGAGGTACAGGACTGGGCGATCCACTTGCCGCGCTTGATCGATGAGGGGCGCACGGTTGAACTCAACGTGAGGAGTGAGGCGCAAGAAGTAGGGGGATGGGTGGCAACGGAGTATCAGGCCCAAGTGGAATCGATGTTTGCGTCGGGCGATGAAGCCGCTACCGATGCCACGGTGCTTGGCTGGATGGAAAGCATCGGGCCAACGACGGCATTCGAACTCGCGACGCGATTGCATTGTCCGACTCAGGCGATTGATCAATCCTTGGTTCGCCTCGAAGCATCAGGGCAAGTCCTCCGCGGACAGTTTCGGCCTATCAGCCGAATTCAAAATTCAAAATTCAAAATTGATAATTCCGACGTGGCCGGCGCCGCGCCGGAATGGTGCCACCGTCGGCTGCTGGCGCGCATTCATCGTTTGACCATCGACAGACTGCGCAAAGAGGTTGAGCCAGTGTCTGCGGCCGAGTTCATGCGATTTTTGTTTCAGTGGCAACATGTCTCCCCTGGGTCGCGTCTCCATGGCGAGGCCGGTCTCTTGGACATCGTCGCGCAGCTGGCCGGCTTCGAAGCTGCAGCCTCAGCCTGGGAGCCGCATTTGCTCCGGACGAGGCTGGCGAAGTATGAGCCGGAGTGGCTGGACCGGCTCTGTCTAAGCGGGGCAGTCAGCTGGGGGAGGCTGTCTCCTCATCCACGGCTTGCGCACGTTGGCGATTTTGACCGACGTCGGATCATCCCGACGAGTGTGGCGCCAATTAGTATCTTCCCACGCGAAGAGAGCGAGTGGTTGAGGGATGTCTTCCAGGATAGCTCGCCATCGAATGGGCCTGACCAGTTTGCCCAGTTGAGTTCCGTGGCGCAAGACCTGCGTCGTACCTTGCACGAGCGAGGTGCGAGCTTCTTTGCCGACCTTGTGCGGATGACCAACCATCTTCCGACGGAAGTGGAAGAAGGACTCTGGGAACTCGCGGCTGCCGGCCTGGTCACGGCCGACGGCTTTGACAATTTGCGCGCGCTCATGGATCCACGCCGTCGGCGGGCGGAAGGACGAGAACGGTCTCGCCGACCGCGCCATGCTGCCGGTCGTTGGTCACTCCTGAGACAAGCTGCCATCTATCCGCCATCAGCGATCAAACCTGAGCCTGCAACTGTAGTTACCTCACGCCTTACGCCTTACGCCTCACGCTCGATCGAGCCCGTCGCGCGCCAGTTGTTGCGTCGATACGGCATAGTGTTCCGCGACTTGTTGGGGCGGGAAGCGCTGGCATTGTCCTGGCGCGATCTGCTGGTGCAGTACCGTCGGATGGAACTGCAAGGCGAGATTCGTGGGGGGAGGTTTGTGAGCGGCTTTACCGGGGAGCAATTCGCGTTGCCGGAAGCTGTCGAGTCGTTACGGGCGGTGAGAAAACGGAACGAGTCGGGCGCTGCCTCTCACGACATCAAACTGTCTGCCAGCGATCCGTTGAATCTCGCAGGAGTCATCTTGCCGGGTCCGCGCGTGCCCGCTGTGCCGTCGAATTTCGTGGTGTTTCGTGACGGGACGGTGGTGCGAGCTGTTCTAGCCCGGACTAATCATGAATGCCGTCACGAGGCGTTCGAGACCGAAGCCCGCCGGGGCTTCTCGCGAGTAAGGCCGACGGAGGCGTACTTGCAGTCCGTCGAGGAGGCCGAACGAGAAAAGCCCCGCCGGGCGAGAGAATCGGACGACGTAGCAGGTATTCATGATTAGTCCGGGCTAGGACGAGAGGCGGCGGACAGACCGATCGAGCAGGGAGAGTGGAGTGGAGAGGCCAATCAGGTTAGTCCGCATTATTCATGAGCGCTTCTGCTGTAATCGCCGATGTTCATGCGAGAGGCA
Organism: Nitrospiraceae bacterium; assembly: GCA_036004925.1. Lineage (GTDB taxonomy): Bacteria > Nitrospirota > Nitrospiria > Nitrospirales > Nitrospiraceae > Palsa-1315. The sequence goes on from DASYRC010000008.1 coordinate 60,131, forward strand.
CGGGGCCAGAGGCTAGTGGTAATCAGAGGGAATGTCTTCTCTCTCGCCTCGTGCCTCTCGCCCTTTGCCTAGCTTCTACGCGATTTCGCGACGAACCATCATGAATAATGCAGGCTAGCGAGCCAGCATCCGTAACTGTTGGAGCCGGGCTTCATGGTCTGACGTCATGAGCGTCTCGAACGCCCCCTGCGCCTTTGCTTGAAAGGCTGCCTGCCGGTCGTCCGACAGTCCCAAGAGGGTGCCGAGCGATGTGAGATATTCCCCCTGCCCGCGCGCCAGGTCCTGCTCCACATTCGTCTGGTTCAAAGCCGTGAAGGCGGTCAGCTTGTGTTCTGGATGCAAGAGGCCGTCTTCAGTGAACCAGGTGCGGCCGGAGGTCGTGCCTGTGACGTTGGAGGTGGTATCCGTGGTCTCTTTGACCGTGGACTTGAGTGTGCAGCCTGCCGCGAACATTATGAGCGCGGTCATGCAGATGAGAGTTGAGAGCCGAGTGCGGATCTGTCGCATGGTCGTCCTCCTTCCTATCCAGTGAGGTGGCCTCACACGTCGCGGTTTCCACTATAGCATATAGCAGGTGCGCCTCGATTTCACTATCCCACTGAGTGGTACGGTGCCGCGTGCCGTCTATTGAGATGGGTGAGGCGGGTGGCCTGGTTAGTCCCTTGTGCTCACGGAACGCCCACGGTAAAGCTGTGGTCGTTCGACGTGCGCAGTAAGGAACCAAGCCAGGCCACCCTTGATAGAGCAGTAATGAGCGGTCTCGGAAGGAGCATGAGAGGACAGACTAGGTAGTCTCCTGTGCTCGTGCAACGCGCGGTCTCGGAAGACCCTCGTTGGACACGCGCAGTGGGAGACCACCTAGCCTGCCCTCAAGGGAGACGGAAAATGGAGGAGAGGCGCGCGCATTCGAGGATTAACCAGCCGCCGATTAAGGTAATAACGAGCGAGATTCGAACGGTACCAGAACTCTTGGGTCATCGTGACGTCAAGACGACGATGATTGATACTCACGTCCTAAACCGCGGCCCGGCGGGTGTTTGCAGTCCGGTGGACGGTATTTGAGCCCATTCAAGGAGGGTGTGTTATGTCGATCCGTATAAGATGCCGTAATCAATGGCCACAAGGACCGCAACTGATTGAGATTGCACCGTTTCTCGTGTATGTTTCAGGAAAATTGACGGAGAATTATACGGATAGGAAAGGGAAGATCGGCATCTTATGCGGATCCATCTAATCATTGTTATATGCCATGGATGACTTAAGACAAATACAAGTGTCATTTGATACAGCCCTGGTCGGCTACTTGAAGCTATCCGATTCATTGACAGGCGAACTTAACTATCTGTTTGAACATCACGAAGACGATCAAAACCAGTATTGGCGAAGAACTTTTGTTCGGGCATCTTGGAGCCTTGTAGATGGCTACATTTATGCGCTAAGGGAAATTTGTCGTGTTCTTGCGCCCTTGCGCGCCGATGTTATCGGAAGACCCGATCGAGATTTGCTAATCAATGACCATCAAGAAATAGGAGATAAGATTAAAAGCGTATTAAAACTTGCCGTAAAAATATTTGATTTGTCGGTACCCTTGAATTTTGGCGGCTCTGCATGGGTAGCAGTTAGGGATTCAATCGAGAAACGTCATAACGTAGTTCATCCAACCTCGGCAGCAACAATCTTCATCGCTTATGATGAATGGAAAAAACAGAAGGAGGCTATTTCGTGGTTTATTTCTACCTTCAACTCGTTGGATGTAGCGGTACAGAATAAATACAGCAGACGGTAATGCGTATAACGCAACGCTCAATCTGACGCGGCAAACAGCGCAGCGCCGGTTAGCTGGGTCGTTAGGCCGCCGGATGGCTCATCTCAGCAGTCTCGCAAATCTAGACGTCGAACTGAACTCCACGCACTTCGGGCCTTGGCCAGTGAAGATCGGCCAATACATGCTGAACTGTGCGGCCATCGAGCTCATTTCTTATCAGTATCTCAATACCTTGGAGGCTACGAGAAATGATTTCAATGAGAACCTAGACAAGCTTCTGTCGGGACGAATCCAACGGATTCGAGACCTGGTACGGGACTCGTCCACAATACCTCAGGTCCTAAAGGACGAGATCGATTCCCTTTGGTCTGAGGTTAGCGACCTTTCCCAGTGGCGTAACTGAATCGCTCATAACCCGGTCCTCCCAATCTGGAAGGTCAGCGATCCCGCCAAGGACCCTCCCGATCTCATGGGTATACCGGACATGAAGCAGCTCAAACGGGGAAACGTGACCGACTCGATCTCAATGGATGGACTGAACAAGCTCATTGACGCAACTGCCGATGTCGGACAACGCCTCAATGCTGCGGTCAAGAAGCTCTAGACTCCTCCGTCCGCGGCCTAACAAGCGCTTGAAGCTGGCGGCGCGCGTAGATTAGGAAATGAATCTTTCACGAGCGCGCCGCAGCTTAAGCGCATTCCGTTATGACTTTGCATCACCGAGATATCATTCACATGTTCTTAGTCACCCAGGAGCGCACATGAAGAAGCTTTTCTCTATTCTCTTCATTGTTGTCATTACCGCAGCGACTACATTACCGGTTCAAGCGAAGGACACCAGGACCTGTACGAAGACGAGTGCACAGGAAATTGCTGCCCTATTTGACCGTTGGAACGCTTCGCTGGCAACCTTTGACCCGGATAAAATGGCGGCTCTCTATGCGCCGGACGCAGTGCTGTTGCCGACGGTATCGAACAAACCACGTACCAATCATGAGGAAATCCGCGATTACTTCGTGCATTTCCTCGAAAAGAAACCGCAGGGCAAAATTGACTTCCGCATCATCAAGATCGGTTGCGATAGCGCTTCTGATACTGGTCTTTATACCTTCACGCTGCACGACACAAAGGGCAAGGCCAAAAAAGTGTCAGCCCGATATTCCTATGTTTACGAATACCTGGACGGCCAGTGGCTGATCGAGCATCACCATTCTTCAGCGATGCCCGAACCGGTCAGGGTGAAATGAGAGCCGTCGTGTTGTGGCAAATCAAAAAGTCCTAACAAAGCCATGAGGACCGAAAAAGGTTCCAGGAACCATTGATTGCTTCTGATTGGCCCATCAAGGCCCTCAACGAGGAAGCGCAGAAAATGGGGGAGATATTGGGGACATTCTGGTTTGTTGAGGCCGTGCAGGTCGCTGCTAGCGGCGAAACGGAAACTTAACAGTGCTCTAGCGGTTGCGGATGGATCTTGGTTGACGACGGAAGCATAATTAGGGTTGGATCTTGCAATCGCACATTTAGGAAGCGAACTCATTCCCCTCGGGCGGCGCGCTCCACGTCATCATCGACATACACCATTCCTGACTTGCGGCCTGGTACCCGGTAAGGCGGGCCGGCTTTGTAGCGTGGGCAGCCTCGCGGGCCGTAGCAGTGCGTTTCAAAGCGATACTTCACCTTCGATGGATTCCAATGGTCGAGGATAATTTGCGTCGGCATCGTCAGGCCGAATGGGCATTCAAAACAATCTGTCTCGCACACTTCACGCTTCAGCCGAAAATGCCCTTGCTCACGGTATCGTTGTAGCGGTGGGGCAATACCGCCGTCGGGACTAGGTGGCCAATCGCCAGGGTGCGTCCGTTCTATGAGTTGGAGTCCACTGACCTTGTAGAACCCTGCCCATTCTGTTTCAGAATTTGGCACAAGCACAGCCTTGCCCCCTATTGTGTCGCCGATGCGGAACTGGTGTTGCTCGTGGGCTTTGGGCCCGATGGCCACATTGAACCGGTTGCGGTATGCGCCTCCTGCTTCTCCATTAAGGATCAGCGTATACCCCTGATACAGATGGGTCGGGACTTGATCAAACGACCGGATCAGGCGGATGCGAGCCTTGACGCTGATAATCCTGCCCGTGAATGGAATCTTATCCATGGGTATTTCGAGAACAGCAGTTTTCGTATAGTACCTCGGCAAGAGGGGTAGCGTCATGGGGTGGGCCTCCTGTAACGGCGTGCCATCAGTCGACCTTGACGGCATGACTGATTACGGCTAGTTGGGAGTGCAACTTGAACCATGGTTGTGAAAGCGATGGCCATGGAAGGAAACATCGGGGTCCGGACCTCGTACATTCATCCGATTGACATTTCTTAGCCTCAGCCCGCATTATTCATGAGCGCTTCTGCTGCAATCGCCGATCCGCTGCTACGACAAGCCTCCGGCCAGCGGGCTCGCCCCTCGGACCCTCCACGTACTGCACGAGTACGCATCGGGTTCTCAGGGCTCCGCGCGCTGGTCTCGCGTTGCGGCTCAGCGATTTCGCGACGAATCGTCATGAATAATGCGGGCTAGTAGTTAGGGTCCGGTCTGTTGAGTGAATGGTTGTTGCGAGGAGGGTGGATTCATGCAGATTCAGGTCAATACAGACAACAACATCACAGGACGTGAAGATGTCGTGCGCCTCGTCCATTCCAGCGTCGACGGGGCTGTAGGCCGTTTTGGCGACCGGATTACCCGCGTGGAGGCTCACCTCAGTGACACAAACAGTCACAAATCGAAGGGTGACGACAAACGGTGTTTGCTCGAAGCCAGGCTGGCCGGTCTCCAGCCAATCGCGGTGAGCCATCAGGCAGCGACCATTGAGATCGCCGTGACCGAAGCCGCAGATAAACTACAAAGGGCGATCGAAAGCAAAGTTGGACGGCTCCAAGATCGATAACGCTGTGCGAATAGCGGTCGCAAGGGCTCTGGCTGTCGACGAGAATTCAGAATGTCCCAAATTTGTAACGGTATGCCGATCCGTATAGCACGCCGATCAGGCTATGTGGATATCGTTTAGCAGGGTGCTGAAAAAGTCCGCCAGCGGCGTTCTCGCTTCGCTCAGAAGCTCAACGTACCGAAGCGTACGCCTTCCCTCTTCGCTCGCTGCGGCCTTGCTGGACGGCCATTTTGAGCATCCTGCGCGGTGTTCTCCTGTTGTCCTAGGCGTGCGGGCCATTGAATTTCCACCGTGCCACAATAGTTTTTGGCAGCCTGTTAGAAGTCTATGACCCGGCACGACAATCACAGTGGAATTTGCGAGCCGATTTTGCGTACTATGCGGTCAATATTCGCAGTGGTTGGGCGTCTAATATTGGAGGATGTAGATGTATACAATGACCACACGTTTTGTCGGACTTATTACCGCTGCTTTAGCTTGCACAATATTTGTTGCGGCATGCGAGTCAAAAACGGCTCCTAGTAAGGCGTGTATTGAGGCCGCCCGTCTATATGCAGAAGCAATAGCGGATGACAGTGCCACCCCTGAAGGCGAGAAGGCGGATAAAATTGCCATTAAAAAAGAAACTCTTGCGGCGTTAGAGGAGCGGAAGGTCCAAGCGTGTGGGGAGTAACGTGATCTAACCGCACGTGTTCAATCGGGGTGGGAAAATGGTACGGAGTCCAGCAGATTCGCCAGCGCGCATCATTCATGAACGCTTCTGCTGCAATCGTCGATCCGCCGGTATTTACTTCGTCGCTCGTCGTTCGTGAAGCGTGATAGTTTTCGGAGGACGAGCACTCGGCAGTCCTACGTTTCATCTTTCACGGCTCTTGAGAGGGGGGGACATAGTGGGGGACATTTTGGTTTGTTAACCCGGATTATTCATGAATGCTGTCGCGAGGCGTTCGAGACCGAAGCCCGCCGGGGCTTCTCGCAAGTAAAGCCGACGTAGGCGTACTTGCGGTCCGTCGAGAAGGCCGAACGAGAAAAGCCCCGCCGGGCGAGAGGATCGGACGACGTAACAGGTATTCATGAATGGTCCGGGTTAACGCCGTACAGTTGCGGCTACCGATTGAGGGTAATATCGACAGTGACCTGAGCGGCTGTGGAAGGATCTTGGGTGACGACGTAGGTAGCGCGTTCTTGTGAGGCGGTTTGGTTGCTTGCGGTGATGGATTCTTGGAGTTGGTTGGGAGAGAGCCGGTCGAACATGGCGGCTTCGTGTTTCATGGTTAGTCCGGGTGGGACTCGAGAGAGACGAGCCGTGAGGGTGACGGGCCCGCTTTCCATCGGCAGAGAAATGTATTGCCGTTGACCAGCGGTAATCTTCAGAGAGATCTGACCGGTTTCTTTCTCGGGCCAGAGCAGTTGCGGCGTTAAGGAACCAACTGCCTTCCAGACTTGCAGATAGGCGTCCTGATTGGCTTCCACGGTGAGAAATACCGGCTGTATACTCTTCGACGCCATCGCCGCATCCACTTCTCGCTCCTGCCCATCTGTTCCACGAACGATAAAGCTGTAGTGGAGTCCTAGGGGCCTGAGTTGGGCGACCGTGCCAGCTACTTTGCCCAGTTGTGAAGGCCCTTCCAGTGGTCGTTCAGGCCGGTTCGCTTGCGGTGCCGACTCGGCCAAGGGCTTCATGGCCTGCTCTTGCTCCTTGGCCGTCGAGCTCGTATCAGCTCGGCCTGGCTCTCCTCCGTAGAACAGGGCGCGAGCGCTGAGCGCCGGCGTAGCGGTGGCAGCGACTCGTCCACCGGCTGGCGCTTGTATCTGTTTGGGCTCCGGCGCGGTGGCTGGTGGTGCAGAGCTTGCTGCGAGTTTCTGATCGGCCGACGAGGTCACTTCCTCCGCGGACTTGCTGAGCGCAGCCACAGGCGCTTCGGCTTGCCTGCGGATTTCGCCTTGTTCACCTCGCTGCTTCAGACTGTCTCTGGCAACATCGGAAACTCGTTCTTCCTTCGATGGAGGAGGTGCGAACCGTTCTCGCTTGTCCAGATTGTCGATCGAAGTGTCTTTCTTCGGAAGGTCGATCGCGGGAGCACCGTTCTCTTTAGCTTTCGCTTGCGGTTCAACGGTTTGAGGCGTTGCCGGTCGAGATGATGGAGGTATCGGAGCTGGTGGAGACGCTGGCTTTTCGTCTTCGGTTGCGACCGATTGTGCCGCCTGTCTAAGACTGTCCTGATAGATCCTGACGCCCAGGACCAATGCGAGGGCTACTGCCGCAAGACCGCCGGCGAAAGCAAGACCTGCTGGACGGCGGAACCAATCCAGCCATAACAGAGAACCGCCGGCGCCTGAGGCGCTCTTCTGCTCCAATGAAGCGAGGAGTCTGCGGCGCACGTCTGGATCGGCGAGCAACTCTTTCAACGCCTGCTCATCGGCTAGCGAATTGAACAGCTGTTGGTCTTGCAGGGCAGCGGTATAGAGCGTTTGCTTTTCCTCCGACGTCAGCGTATCGGCTGTAAATCCGCCCAGCAATTTTTCGAGGTCGTGTTCAGACATGGCTTAGAGGCAATTCAAAATTAAACATTCAAAATTAAAAATTGAGAGCCCGGATGGTCACTCCCAACTCCCGTCCAAGAGGGATAACAGCTGCTTCCGGCAGCGTAGGTCCCAGGTATAGATGGTGTTGATCGAGTTCTGCCCCATGATCTTTTGAATTTCGGGAAAGCTTTTCCCTTCCAACTTCCACTTGAACAGTTCGCGGCAGCGGTCGCCGAGCTGAGTCATGGCGGCCAGCAACCGTTCTACTCGCTGTTTCTGGTCGAGTTGCGTTGCCGGGTCATCGCCGGGATCGGTGAGCGGAAGGTCATCGATTGATTCCTGATTATACTCGCCACGTCTGAGCGACTTGCGATGGGCGTCCAGCATCTTGAATCGAAGGACTTGAAAGGCCAGAGGAACCAGTTCGGTCAGATCTGTGACGTTGGGGTATTTCTCATGGAGGACCACCAGCACCTCCTGAGTCAGATCCTCGGCTTGTGCCCTCGATACTCGTAATGTGGCGAAGGCCAGAATCCTTTCGCGGAGAGATTTGAGAATCGCGTCTCTATCCATCGATAGTTCGCTCTAGGGCGTCGGCTTTGCCGTTGAATGAGGGAGCAAATCTCCAACCGAGCGGAAGCCGAGCTTCAGTCCATTACAGACCTCGACTTGCCGATCGAAGCGGTTTTTTGTCCGAATCATCTTGCACAGTGGGCCGAAGGCTACCCGCCCCCAGGCGGCGAAGTGGAGCACGGACAGGGGATAGTCGGTGCCGAAAAGGAGACGTTCATGCATCTCGGGGTACTGGCGAAGACGCAGGAGCATCCGGAACCGATTGGGCAGGGTGAGGGCAGAGATGTCGGCATAGAAGTTCTGGTAATTCCTGGCGAATGTGAGGAGGGTCGGGAGGAATTTCTCGTACAGCATCAACCCGTAGCTGCAGGCGTGGGCGGCGATGACCGTTGCGCCTTCATCTAGCGCGAGGCGGAGTCGATCGGGGTCGCCGAGGGACTGGTCTTTCCCGATGAGGCTGAACTCATAGCCGACATGACTCAGGAACGGCAGCTCCCGCTCGGCGAGGGTTCGGTAGAACGCTTTGTAGCTCGTATCAGCCGGGTCAAACTGCTGCGCGTTGGGGAGGACCTTCACCAATGCGGCGCCGCCATCGGCGCAACGATGGACTTCTTCGACTGCGTCCCGTCGCTGTGGATTGATTGAGACGCCGGCGAGGAATTCATTCGGGTAGGCTCTCGCGGTGTTGAGCACGTAATCGTTGCTGATCAGGAAATCCGTGTCTGTCTGATTGAGCCGGCCGTTCTGGTCGTAGACCCCATCCATGCCGAGGATCACGGCTTTCTGGACGTTATGTGACGCGCGCAATTCGTTGAGCAGATCGTCGAGGTATTTCCGGTTCGCTTCCCTTGGGTTCGATGGAGACAGTTGGTGTTTCCATAAGAGGAAGCGAAACAGCGGACTCTTGAGCATCTTCGGCGAGATGTAGCAGCCGTTGTCGCCGTCGGGCAGCGCGGCGAGGTGGACGTGACAGTCGATCAGGGTTTTGCCGGTCATTAGTCAATGGTCATTCATTATTCGACGGCGAGAGCGGACTAGGCGGGACTAGCGCGATAGGCGAGACTTACCCGTCCCGCTTTCGCAAACCTCACGCCCTTCTCGCGAGAGACGTTTCACGTTTCACGCTCCCCGAGCCGTTCCATCGCAATGCGTTTAAGACCACGTAAGTCCATTTTACCAGTGCCCAACAGTGGCAGGGCGTCGACTTTGATGAAATTTGCGCGTGGTGGAATATATAGGTTCGGTAGGCCATTTGCTGTGAGCTTGGCCACGATGCCGAGAATCTGGGACTCATCCAGGGTGTGAAGAACCGCGAGTTGCTCGCCCTTGCGTTCGTCTGGAATGCCGGTGACGGCGAAGACTTGCATTTCGGCGCCGGCGGCCTGCTGCAACGCTTCTTCCACGCGGCCGTGCGGAACCATTTCACCGCCAATCTTGGAGAAGCGCGAGAGCCGATCGGTGATCGTCAAGAACCCGTCTTCATCCACCGTCGCGATGTCGCCCGTAATGTACCACCCATCGTGCATGGCGTTAGCCGTCAGATCCTCACGCCCCAGGTACCCCTTCATGACGTTGGCACCTCTGACCAGCAACATGCCTGGAGTGTCGGGGGGCAATGAAGCGAAGCTGTCGGGGTCGACGACTTTCACAGACACGCCGGGCAGGGGTTGGCCGACCGTTCCACGTCGTGAGGCCGGCTGGAAGTATCCGGCGGCTCGGAAATCCGGACAATTGACGGCAACGACGGGAGCACATTCGGTGACGCCATAGCCCTCGATCGGTCCGATGCCGAACCGATCTTCAAATGCCTGCGCGAGCCGGGACGGAAGTTTCTCAGCTCCGGTCAGGACCACGCGCAGCGAGCTGAATTGTTCCGGGGTACAACGGCGCTGATACAGCTGGAGAAAGGTCGGCGTTGTGACGAGGAACGTGATGCGGTAGCGGCGCACGAGTTCGCCGATGGCGGCGACATCGATTGGGGAGGGATGAAAGACCATGCCCGCGTTGTTGAACATGACGAACCAGAAGACGAGATAGCCGAACGAATGGAAAAACGGAAGAATGCCAAGCACTCGCTCGTCCTGGTAGAGATGGAGGACCTGGCCGGCACCCTGCGCATTAGCGTCGACGCTAAAGTGAGACAACATGACCCCTTTCGGTTCACCGGTGCTGCCGCTGCTGAAGATGATGGTGGCCAGGTCGTCCATTGTCAGCGGGGTGTTCTGTCCGCAGGCTAGTTCGATTATCCGTGCAGGGAGACAGAGAGCGAGGAGACTCGCGACGAGTTTCTGCCCTGTGCCGATGGTGCGGGCGACGTCTTCGAGCCAAACGATCGACGGTCCGTCCGGCAGATCCAACTTGGCCTTCTCGACAAAGGCTCTGCTGGTGACGATCGTGCGCAGGCCGGCGAGTCGTACTGCTGCTTCAAGGCCGGATTTGCCGGCCGTGTAGTTCAGATTCACGCTGGTTTTTCCGCAGAGTGGTGCCGCCACGTTGAGCAGTGCACCGGCGACGGTCGGCGGGAGCAGGATGCCGACATGGCGCTGGTTTTCCCAATGTTGCCGAAGCGCTCTGGCGAGTACGATGGAGCCGATCAGGGCTTGGAGTGACGACACATGAGGGCGGGTGTGGTCCGCCATGGCAAAGCGGAAGGGATGCCTCCTCATGGCATGGATGAATTCACGGTGCAGCGGGCGGCGATAGGATTTGCGCAGGCGCCAGGCTGCTTCTCCGAGTGTGAGGACCGCGTCGCGAAGATTATGCGCCGGCGTGTCAGATGGCAGCGGTGCGCCGAAGGACACTGAGACCGGGTAGGGAATGCGTTCGGGCCATTTGGTAAAGAAACGCCCGCGCTCAAAGCTGAAGATGCTGCCCCACACGCGATCCAAGTGCACGGGGATGACCGGCACCTGCCGTCCCTTCACAATCCGTTCGAACCCACGACGGAACGGCAGCAGCGTGCCGGTGCGGGTGATCTGTCCTTCAGGGAAGATGCAGACGATCGCTCCGTCGTCGAGTGCCTGTCCCGCGCTGCGTAGTGCCCAGAGGATCATGCGGGTGTCGCCTGCCGAAGTAATCGGGATGACCTTCATGGCGGTCATCAACCATTTGAACAGCGGGTGCGTGGCATAGGCGGCATCCACCACGAACCGTATGGGCCGATCGACGCTGGCTATGAGCAGGAAGCCATCGACGAACGACATATGGTTCGGGACGAGTAGCGCCCCGCCGGATTGGGGAACATGCTGCTGGCCGACGATGCGGAGGCGATAGAGCGTGTTCGTAAAGATGACGAGCAACAGCCGCAGGAACACATCGGGCATCAGCCAGAGGGCCCACAGCGTGCCGCCTATGGTCACTCCTGCGGTGACGAGGAAAATGCTGCTCGTCGAGAAACCGACATTGGCGAGCGAGCCGCCGGCGAGCGATCCCAATAGAATTCCGGTGAAGACGCAAGTGTTGGAAAACGAGATGACGGCGCCGCGTCGATCGGGCGGCGATCTCCATTGGAGAATGGCGTTCAGCGGAACGAAGATGAAGGAGCAGGAGACTCCGAGGAGTCCCAATACCAGAAACGTTCCGAACAATGGCGGGGTCAGTGCGCCGAGCAGGGACAGTGCGATGGACGCGCCCGTGGCTCCCAAGGGGATCAGTCCGTACTCAATCCGGTTTTGAGACAGTCGCCCGACCAGCATGGCGCCGACGCCGATACCGATGGACAACAGCGTGAGCGGGAGCCCCGACTTCGCATCCGAGAGATGCAGAACGGCTTTGGCATAGACGAGAATGTTCTGGGCGAAGAGGCTCGCAATTGTCCAGAAAAAGATTTCTCCTGGGATGGCAAGGCGCAGCAGGCGTTCTGTCTGAATTGCAGCCCAGGCTCCGCGGATCGTTGAGCCCACGCCGCCGGTTGTTCGTGCGGGCGAGACGTGGGGGACGGCAAAGGCTGCAACCAGGCCGACCACCGACAAGGCGGCCAAGCTGAGGGGCGCCATCCAGATCTGGTCACCGGCGGTCTGCAAGAGAAAGCCTCCGGCTGCTGTACCCGTCAGGATGGCGGCAAAGGTCCACATCTCCAACAGGCCGTTGCCGGCGGCGAGACGTTCATGCGTAATTAACTCGGGGAGAATGCCGTATTTCGACGGGCCGAAGAGCGCGCTGTGCACGCCCATCCCGCATAAGACGATCAATGGCAGCATGCCGCCGGTGGGGTTTAGCCAGAGTGCGACGGTGCCGGCGCTCATGAGGAGCACCTCAACAATTTTAATTGCGATGATGACCGTGCGTTTGCTCAGGCGATCGGCCAAGGTGCCGCCGACCAACGACAGCAACATCAGTGGCAAGGTGAAGATGATAAAGGTGAGCGCGGTTTGCGTCTGTGCCGCTGTTTCCAGCTCAGGGCCTGGCGCCATATGCGCAGTGGCCTGCCGGATGGCGAGCAAGGCAACCATAAGCTTCCAAGCGTTGTCGTTGAACGCGCCGCAGAATTGGGCGATGAGAAGGCCGCGGAGGGGGTGGCGGATGAATGAGGATGTCTGCGCGTAGGTGTGACCTGGGTCCATGCCCTCAGCTTCTGTTGGCAAAGAGATGTGTGTCCGCGGCCGGGCGTCTCATGGGACGGTACCGCCGCATCAGGAAGATCAGCGTGTCCAGCATAGGACGGGTGTATTCTCCCATGAGACAGACCTGAATCCAATTCCGTTTGAGCAGATAGTTGCTTTGATAACTAACCAGGCAGCCTGCCTCCGCGAGTTCATCTCCAACCCTAGCCGCATTGCAGTCATCCGGTAGCGCGAGCGTGATGACGGCCGGCGTGGCATGTTCTTCCGGAGCCACAATGTGAAACCCGAGAGATGCCAGCTCGGCGCGCAGCCAAGCCGATTGCTGCACAATCGACTCGTAACGGATAGCCGGGGATAGGCGTTGGAGGCTCGCATGCAACGCTGTCACGAGATTGGACGAGTGTGTAAAAGGAACTCCACCGCATGCCGTGTATAAGCCGAGATCGAGGTATCTCGGCAAAGAGTTCGATGGAGCCATGGTCCGATGATAAAACACAAATGCAAGCCCTGGGCATGCGCCGAGTCCTTTTCCGCTGACCCCTGTGGCAAGGGTCACGCCGGGCAAGTGTACCGGAACCGTACCGATGGAGCTAATACAATCTACGTGGAGCGCCACCTCTCTACTGCCGCACAGCGTCTTAAGCATGGAGAGGTCGTTGAGCATGCCTGTGGAGGTCTCGCAATGGACGGCCCAGAGCCATCTGGTGTCCGGTTGTTGGCGGAACATCGCCTCGATCTGCGACCGCTGAAAGACTGTACCCCAGTTGATGGCAAGCGTCCGCACGTGCAATCCGAATCGGCGCGCGTGGTCTATCAGGCGGTCGCCGAATTCTCCGTTCGACAGGATGAGGCCGGGCGACGAATGCACCGACAGCTGTGCAGCCACCATGTCGTTAGCCAGCGTGCCGGAGCCAAGGAGAATTTCGACATTCAATGCGCCGGTGAGCTCACACAGGCGGCGTTTGGTGTCCGTGAGGAGATCGCCGAAGGCGGTAGATCGATGGGAGATCGCCGCCTGATGCATGGCGTGGCGGACCTTGTCGTGAACGGCGATCGGACCTGGAAGAAAATTGAGCTGTGTGGTCATGACCGGAGTCTCCATTCGATAGCCTTGAGGGTGATGTACATCGGTTGAAATTGAGCGTCTGCAGTCCCGACGAGCGGCCCAAACGGCACGAAGCCCAAATGCCGGTAGAGCTTCTGTTGTTTCAGAATCCCCGAAATCGCCGCCAACGTATAACGCTGTGTTAGGCAATATTGAAACAGATGACGAAAGAGGCCTTGCGCAACCGGCCCGGATCGGTGGGATTTTGCGACAGCGAGCAGACGAATTTCGCAGACGTTGTGTCCCTGCGGTAGCCACTTATCGAGCTTGGGCAATTTCTCGTCGAGGGAGAAGGGACGCGTGCTTCGCACGGCGACCATGCCAAGGAGCCGCTCTTCGTACAGGCAGATGGCATAGCGGTTCTCGTGATCGAAACGATCGACAAACCGACCGGCTATGCCGGTGCGATAATAAGGGATCTCCTGCACAAAGGTGTCGTATCCGAGCCGGTAGATCTGCTCGAATTCGGAGGGTTCCGTCGCCATTTTAAAGTGTAGCGAGCGCGAGAGTGTAACAGGCATGAAGGCTCCCCTGCACGCGGGTTAAGGATTTGGATGCGCGATTCAGGCTTCTGCCCCGATCTCCGGAAATACTCGACCTCGATCTCCATCGAAAGGCCGTTTCGTTATGAACAATCACAGGGAAATCCACCAAAGGAGTCTCAATCGGGACCGTTCATCTGTTGAATCAAATCCCACGAATCCTCCCAAGAGGTCCCAGGCAGATCCACGACCAACTTCGTTGCGGTAACGATAGAGTGGGAAGACGGGGTTCAACTCAAAGACGGATTCTTGTGGCGACGTCGTGCGACGCACTAACGCCATCTTTCCCACACCAAGGAGATGGAAATTCGTATGGTCAGAGTCAGGGCGCTCATAGGCGGCGAGCCACCACAGCAGGCTGGCCGATGTGACGTTGCCTTGCCGGCTTTTGTAATCGACTAGCGGCCATAAGCACGAAAACTCCGCGTCACCGGTTTCACGCGTGGACGCGTACTTGTACAGGGGAAAGAGACGGTCGGTCGTGCCAGTCGACGTGGCATGGTGCTCGAAGAGCGAGAATGTTCCGATTCCCAGCATATTGAAGCGAGTCTCGTCCTGATTGTGGCCACGCTTATAGCGCCAGAACGGGATCAACGTATCGGTGCTTCGCGACGGTGTGCGCTCATGCTCGTAGGCCAGCAGGATACTCGTTCGTGCGACGTCTTGGGCCAAATCGAGGCGATAACTATAAATGGGGAACAGGCGATGGCTGTGGAGGGTCGAGGAGTTTTCCTGACGGTAGAGCGACACATAGGACAGCCCTCCGATAGACAAGGTGGTCTGGTCCTGATCCCTGCGGTAGTCATAGAGGGGGACAAACAGACCGCGTGCCGAGTCCTGTGTCCAGCTGTGCCTGATCCAGCTAATTGGGAGGGCGGGATCGAGTCCGATCATGGACCAACTTCTTTCACCCGTGGCCTCATCGGTTGACAGGCTTGCAATGGGAAAGAGACTGGTCTGGCTCATGGTCGGTGACGTTGTGCGCCAGAACATCCAGAGCGCGGAGAATGAGGTGGTGTCGGTTGTGTTGTCGGCACGGTAGCTGTAGAGCGGAAACAACCGATCATGCACGGCGGAAGGCGTGGTTTCATGCGCGTAGAGGGATAGGGCTGGGATTCCGCCGATCGCGGGCAGGCCGATGGCCGAAAGGCGGTGGGCTTCACCGGTTTGGTGGTAACTGTAGAGCGGGAAGACATGGTGAGCGCTCTGTTTGGGGCTGCTCTGAGATCGGAAGAAACTCACCGGCTCGATTCCCAGCAGATTGATCGTAGTCTGCCCCGCTTCTTCATCGTACGCATATCGATAGAGCGGGAATACACGGTTTGTCATGCTGGTCGGAGTCGCCTCGTAGTGAATGAGGGAAGTGGACCCCATTCCCAGCATGTCGAATGCTGACGCCTGCTGTGTTGTATCCATCCGGTAACGGTAGAGAGGGAAGAAACGGTCGCTCACCTGGGATGAAGAGTCGTCATGCTCGTAGAGCGACCAGGCGGCAAGCTGGCCAAATGGTGGTAGCCCCAACGCGCTGAATCGAGTCCCGCCGGCATGCTCGCTGCGATAGCCGTAAAAGGGGAACAGGTAGTTTAACGTACGAATCTCATTGGTGTCGTGGCGATAGAGCGCCATCGACTCAATCCCGAGAAGGCTGAATCGCCAGTCTGCCTTGGTGGTCGCTCCGGCATAGTCCCAGAAGGGGAGTAGTCGGTCGGCCGTCTGGGCCGGCGTAGTCAGATGGCGATACAGAAGCATGGCGTCGAACTGGGTCTCGTCCTTCGCAAGATCGTGCCGGTATCGATAAAGCGGAAACAGCCGATGTCGAAACAGAGACGGACTCGATTCCCGTCGGTACAAGGCGATTTCGGATAGGCCGAGAAGCGAGAAGGATCTGCTGTCACCGTCACGGAAATAGTCGTGTAGCGGCACGAGCCGATCTTCGGTCAGATCGCCCTGGCTCCGGTGGAGATAGAGAGACAAGCGGCGATAACCAACGGCAGAGAGCTGTGAAGATCCATCTTGGCTGCGATCGTAGTTGTAGAGGCCAAGAAGTCGGTGCGTACTGTGGTTCGGGTCGTCTTCATAGCGAAACCAAGACGCGTTGCGATAGCCGAACAGATCGAATTCATGGGTCTGGCTGTCGGCGTTGGCCTCGTATCGATACAACGGAAAGAATCGATCGATGGAACCGGATGGCGTAGTCTGATGACGGTACAGGAGGAGCGCGTCGAAGGTGCTGCGGTCATTGGCTCCTGAGACATAGCTGTAGAGTGGGAAAATGCGATGACTCGTCTCGTCAGCCGTCGTCACATGTTCGAAGAAAGCCAAAGAAGGCGCTGCAGGAAATCCCTTGACCGGCGGCAGGCCGAGCAGACTGAATCGCGTGACCTGGGCCGAGGTGTCGTCGGCGTAGCCAAAGAACGGGAAAAGGAAATGGTAGTGATGAGATTGGTCGTCAGAGGAGCCGTAGAGCGGCAGGAGATAGCGATAGGCCTCTCCCTTCGATCGGTCTTCACCCGACCAATAGAGTGGGAATACCCAGCTGTTCGACGAATTCAGATCCTGTCGATAGTGAAAGAAAGGAAAGAGGAGATCCCATTGAGCCAAGTCGGTGCGGTCGTCGCGCGTTGTAATCAACAAGGGACCGAGCACGAAGTTTCTAGTATAGTACTCGCCCATGACATGGCGGCTGAACAGGGGAAACAGATGGTGCCATGAGCTATCACCATGGATCGATTTCATGTACAGCGGGACGGTGAAGGTCCATTCTTGCCCCGGCTTTTCAGAGTGCCAGTAGAGCGGAAAGACATGGGCCCAGGTCTGGTCTCTTCTGCGTTCATAGGTCCCCAATGGCCAGAGAATGCTTCGCCGAAGCAGATTGCGCGTCGGATCTTCCTCCATAGAGTACAGAGGGCGCACAGCTAGCCGAGAATAGCTGCCTCGCTCCTCAGTCGAATAAAGCAGTAACAACCCGTCCGTTGAGGTGGAGTTGGCCGACTGTTCGGTGCACCACAGCAGGCCGATACAATGTCGTTCGATGCCATCGGTTGCCGCGATCGCGGGAACGGCGGCATAGGTCCCAAGGAGTAAGGCAATTAGAGCCAACCATCGCGATTTCATAGCACCCTCCCTTCGCCGTTCGATCCTCGTCTATAGAAGCAGAAGGGCAAGCGCTGTGCCGATTCGGTGTGTGTGAGGATGGGCAGAAATCTGCCACACCAAACCGTTGCATTTTCGATGTCTTAGGGAGATCAGCAAGGAGGAAGAGAGGAGCGTGGAAGCGCCGGCGTGGCGCAGAGGCTGGATCGAGAACGGGAAATCTATGATCCGGTATTCATAGGTAGAGTCGTGTCGTTCATAGACGCGGCAGAAGTTAGCATGGAATGTTGATGGCAAATTTTAGGGTTCGTTCCCCTTGCTTTACATCTTATTGCTGACCCACTTCGTTAGTCTTGGGGCAGGGCAGCAGGGGATGCTTTTTCGGGTGACGTTGCGGCTCCCCCTTGGTCTTAAAGCTCGACTGAGGTCTTGGGGAACTCGATCTGATAGGCGAAATCCGTAAGAAGCTGGTCTTGGGACTGGATTATCATTATCCGCCCAAGCGCCTAACGACGGTCTAGAAAAATCCCTAAACCAACCGTGATTGATGGTTCAACGAAACAACCTTGATTTTGTTGGTGAGTAAGAACATTGCTGTTACCGTGCTCGACGATGCGTTCTGCGAGGAGATTGCAATGCAGTCGATCAATTGATGTCCAATCTTATCGAATTGCAGCTCCTATCGCGTGTAATTCCTGTGTCGATCGACTTCAGACTTTTTCTACAACCTCAACGCCCGTGCTCAGCCGCGTCGGGCGATGACGCCCGAGATCCGCATTGAACTCATGGCCCGCCGGTGGCTGGAGCGCGTCGTTAGACGTTCAGTCACCAATGCTCAAGCTTGAATGGTCGGTATGAGGTCGTAGACCTCGCGAACGTGTTGCTGTCGTCGAACACCGTGTCGAGCGCCTGTCCCCCGGCATTACATGCCTCCAGCCCAACGCCCGAAGTCCGACAGTAAGGTAGTCCGTGAGCCGATGGATCGAGGAGGCTACCGCACTGGGGTCTTGAACATATAGTGGTCAGGATGCGGAATCTCCGCTTTTTCTACATCACGGGGGGAAGGACGCCCCATTCCATAACGCGGGGCTCGCCGTTGAGCTCGAAACGGGCTCGGATGGTCCACAGGTAGAGGGTGTCGGGCGCGAACGGGGTTTCCACCGTATGGACCGGTTCGGTCAGCCCGCTGCGCGCATAGACCAATTCGGCGGGTAAGTAGTTTTCGGCTCGCCAGATTCTCAGCTCGTAGGTCGGATTGCGGGCCAGGGCCAGCCTCCCTGCCTTATCGACCTTGAGATCTTCCGGCCGTGGGAACGCTTCCCAGCGGAATGTGGGTTGGGGGGAATCGACGTAGCTTATGATCGGTTCACCATACATGACATACATGAGGAGGGGCAAAGGGCGGAGTCCCGCCGCCGGGCGTGGTCTGCAGCCGCTCGCGACGCACAACAGGGCCAGTCCGAGAAGCCATCGCCACGCGATGCTTCGACGCGCGCCGCTCTGACCCCGATCGCCACATCGGATTTGCGCAGACCTCATCGTGGGTACCGTCTTTCATCGCTCGGCAGATAGACCAGGAAAACCTCGTCCACAAGCAGTTCAGCCAACTCCCGGCAGGCCCGCGCGGCTTCTTCGCGCAACCTCGCGCTGTTCTGGGAGACCCAATCATCGAGTGGCCGAAACTGCCCGCGGTAGGTGAGCCAGTGGCCGTAGAGTTCGGTGCCATCGGATGCGCGGATCAAGCGCGTACGTTCGGTGAGGACGAAGCGGAGCGACGGGTTGATTTCTAGCCCCGAACCGTCAAGTCCGAACTGTTCGACGTCGACTTCGAGAATCGTCGACGCGGGCTCGTCGGACGACACACGACCGCCTGGCGTGGACGTTCGTTCGGGAAGCCTGTCGGTGACACAGCGGCGAAAGGTCTCCGGGACCTTCAGCTCCTCCATGGCCACCCTAAGCGCCGTCTCCTTTTCTTCAACCTTGGCTGCCGGCTCGGCGCTGGCGGCCCCGACGACGGCACCCACAAGCGCCCCGACCGGGGCGAGAAGAATGCCGAGTCCAACGCCGTCGCCACCGCCGTAGTAGCCGCCGCCAACAATGGGGTACAGGGCACCGAGCTCCGCACCTCATGCCATTCCCGCGCCCGTCCCTTTGGCCGGCGCCGTGAATAGCACAGCCGTCTGCATACCGCCTTCGGAGAGTCGTACCTTTCCCAGCTGGGAGCGCAGATCTTCAGACGGCGGCGGTAGGTACAACCGGCGCAGCTTATCGCCAGTGCCGCAACCTGAGTGGGTGATTGCGACGACGGCTATGAGAGCAAGCGAAAGATGCAGCCGCGCCTTCCTGCCGAAGGGATTGTTCACCGTGGCCTCCCTAACTCAACTCAGGTGGCCTACTGCGACATTTCAGTAGCCACGTTGCTGTTATACGTCTAACGAATGGGTATACTGACCCGCATAGTACGCCAAGACAGACTGCAAATTGGTGCGTAATCGTCGTGTATCAAGCGCGTCGCCAACTGGGTCCCCCATATGGAGGCCGCGCTGACCGAGTTCACCTATTTCGGTCCTATGCGCACCGCTGTGCCGTGATAAGCGCAGATACTCTTATTGGAAATGGGGGTGTTAATTACCTCCAGTGTTTGTACTGTCGGCTCGACCTGGTTCCAGATTAATACCTCCCCCCCGAGACCGATCTGGCCTTCAAGCTGAATGTTGGATATCTTAACCTCCTCACCAGGAATCCCAAACGCAATTGGGCCGATCTTGTCGAAGCCGATGCAATCACCCCCTTGGATAAAGCTCCTGTCCGGGTTCACCCTATAAGTCCAGTCGCAGTTCTGCCGATCAAATGTGACCACCGCAAGGCTAGGGCCGTCCGGGGGATACGGCCCCGGAAAAATGGCGATACCATGATTGACCATCTTGGCGTGGCCATTGCCATCGTAGGTAATGACCCCAGTATAATTGGTGCTACCGCCTGCGTTACCGCCCCCAAGCGGCACAAGATCATCGGTGAAACCAAGTGGGGTCGTGGCACAGTGGAAGATTGTGCTGTGGCGATATGTCCCTTTCAGGAGCGCGTTGGGATTTCCTCGTTCGTCGTCGGCCATTGCCGACCCTGCCACCAGTGAGACAAAACAGACCGCGAACGCGTAAGCGATGAGCCGTTGAGTATGCATGGTGATCTCTCCTATGTGCGCGGCCTAACCTCGCAACGAGGGGGGTGCGGCCGCAGTACCCTCCAGGTTTCTAGTCAGCCATGGGGTTTGACCCCGTAACTTCAACGCAAACCACAGACGCCCAAGTAATTGTGCAAGAGGTGGGCCGGGTCATTGATGGGAGAAAGAGATGGCCCTTCAAAACGGTAGGACTATTTCATTGGCAAGATTGGTTTCTACTGAATCTATTTGAATGCTGGTGTGTATCAAATCTGATCCAAAGGAACCAAGCCGATTAGGAAACCAGGAGATTGTTGTAAGTGCCGTGCAAAAGAAATTGACAAGCACATGCTGCTGTCTGCGAACAGTCGTTCACAATCCATGGACGATCGTTCATAAGATCCTCGTGCAAAATGGTTGTATTTCTGTTGTGGAAACTCAGTGAGGTTACGATTTCTCTGAGGGGTTGTGCCCTGGAGATTGTGGTCCGGTCATCTCGCTTTCTAGCTTTCGGAGCCAGCGGTAGGTGCGCCCAAGGATCTTCGCGGCGCGGCTCTTGTTGCCGCCGTATTCGGCGATGGCTCGGCGGGTAATGGACCATTCCACATGGTTCAAGAGTTCGGTGAGCGAGCCGCTCTTTTCCAGAGTCTTGAGCAGGGCTCCCCATTCGATACGGTCGATGAGTTCGGCGATATCAACCGAGGGGGCAGATTCCGTGGTCGAACGCAGGTTGTTCGGGAGCAGATCAGGGGTGATCCATTTTTTACCTTCTGGCGCCAGAGTCACGGCGCGCTCCATGATATTCTCCAACTCACGGATGTTGCCAGGCCATTTGTACGTGAGGCAGAGCTGTAGGGCATCCGGCGTCAAGCCTGCGATGGCTTTGCCGGTCTTGTCGGCGAAATGATGGACAAAATGGTTCGCGAGTTCTGGGATGTCCTCCGGCCGTTCCCGCAGGGCCGGAATATAGAGCTGAATGACATTCAAACGATAGAACAGGTCTTGCCGAAACTGGTTCTGCTCCATCATCGCCTGGAGGTCCCTATTGGTGGCGGCGATCAGCCGGATATTCGCCTTAAGATCGCTCGTTCCTCCGACTCGCTGAAACTCTCGTTCTTGAAGAACTCGTAGCAATTTCACCTGCACCGAGGAGGAAATGTCGCCGATCTCGTCGAGGAACAGTGTGCCCCCTTCGGCGAGCTCGAATTTCCCTTTCTTCTGAGCTATCGCGCCGGTGAACGAACCTTTCTCGTGGCCGAACAACTCACTTTCCAAGAGCGTTTCTGGCAGTGCTCCACAATTCACGGCTACGAAGCGTCGGTCCTTGCGTCGGCTCAGTTGATGGATCAAACGGGCGGCGAGTTCTTTCCCTGTCCCTGTTTCTCCGGTCACCAGAACGGTTGTGTCCGAAGGAGCGATGGTTCTGATCAGGGAAAGAAGATCTTGAAGGGGAATGCTCTTGCCGATGATGCCGCAGGTTTCTTGCTGCGCAGACAGCTCCTGCTTTAGTTGTATATTCTCCTGCGCCAGTTCCACATTGCGGAGGAACATGGTGAGCATGTGCCGATGCGTCGCCTGGAGGTTCTTTAAATGCGCGAAGAGCCGGTGGGCGAAGGCACGCCGGTCCGTCAAAAGTTGCGAGCCACCGGCGACAACCGCCGCATTGTTTGCGAGTGGGGGGCGATTCGTCCAACGCAGGCAATAGTGGGTATAGGGAGCACTATAGATTGCGCCGGTTTTGATTGTGGTGCTGAGTGAGCCAGCCGAGAGGGTGCCGCCTCGCTCGATGCGAATAGCGGTGCAGAGGGATTCGGGGTTGGAGGATAGGTCTTTTGGAGCCCGGCTGGTATCACCAACCGTCCATATAGCGAGGCGATTCAGCGGTTCGATTCTTGCGATGAGCTGTTCATCTCGGGGCTGAGGGACTGGGATGCGGTCTTCCTTGACCGGAACCAATTCGGGAACGAGGGTAATCGCGCGTCCGGCAATAACTAGCTCACCGGTCGACCGGCGAGTGACTGTGATCCGATCGTTTTTCGTGGTGATGGAGTAGGCGTCGCCAAACTCATTGACTAGGGCTTCCAAGCGCATTTGCGAGTAGGCCTCTTCGCACGAGGCGGTTTCGACGGAGGGATCCAGCTTGGCAATGCCTTCGATATTGCCTTGCACCAGATTCATATTGCCAAGTCCAGGATCGACCGGCGGCAAGTATCGGGAGAGAATGTGCAATGTCTGAGCTTCATCTGGACAGACAAAGGATTGGAGTTGGAGATAATTGGTATAGGCGGAGGCCCAGTCGCCGACGGAGCGAAACACCGATTCCACGTCGTTCAATAGAATGGCGATCGTCTCGATGAGGGTTGGAGATTGGGTTTTGACGGTTTCATAGTAGGCCAAAGCGGCCTGATAGGTAAAGTCCTTCTGGCCCGTAGCCAACTCGCAGCCCTTGACCAACTCACGGAAAACCGAATGCGGAATCCAATTGCTTGTATCGGTCAGGAACGCACGGGCATCCTGAATTTCATGAAATGATTCGGCTGCCCCCATAACCCGTTGAAGATCTACTTTCGACGCCTGTTCGGGGTAGTGAGTTTCGAGATGGCGGATTAGTATTCCGCTTTGCAGGCAGGTGATCCAAGGTTGGATGGACATGGCGCTCCTCAAGCCGTCGAATGCGCCCGAATCGTGCGCAGAGTCATAGCACAGCAGGAACGGAATAAAAAGATCGCAACGGTCAGGTCTCAGGTGGAGGGACCGGCAACCCCTCCAATTCCATAATCCGCAGGGCGTTGGTCGTGGGGCAGGGACCGGGTCTTAGCTTGTAGTCGAATTGCAGCGCGCCGGCTGCCACCGTTTCCTGAAAGTGGGTGTTCCGCAATCCGGGCACCGTCTTGTCGAGATCCGTCAATTCCAGATCGTGAGTCGTCACCAAGCCGAAACCATTGCCTTGCGAGAGAGCGGTAATGAAGGACCGGCTCCCGATCAACCGTTCACGATTGTTGGTTCCTTTGAAGATTTCATCGATCAGGAAGACCACCGGTGCGCTGGATCGATCCGTCGTCGCGTCGAGCAGGCTTTTGAGGCGTTTCACCTCGGCATAGAAAAAAGACAGGCCCGCTTCGAGTGAGTCATCCACGCGGATACAGGTGGTGAGGCGCACCCAAGTCCATTCGAAAAGACTGGCGCATACCGGGGCGCCTGCTTGGGCGAGGCAGAGGTTGATGCCCAAGGTTCGCAAGAAGGTGCTTTTCCCCGACATGTTGGACCCGGTCACCAAGAGCACGGTTCCCAGTGTTTCGAGAGCAAGATCGTTTGGGACCCGGTGCGTCGCAGGAATCAGCGGGTGGGCGAGGTCTTTAGCCGATAGCCTGGCCTGCGCTCCGTTACGCCGAGGATCGGCGGTGAGTGGGTCCGGCCAGCGATAAGATGGATGGAGCGCGGCAAATGTGGCGAGTGCCGAGGCGGCCTCGACCTCGGCCAGTCGATCCAACCAGGTTGGAAGGTGGGCGGCCACCAAAGCCTGAATCCGTTGGAGCCGATAGGTGAACCACAAGTCCCAGGGGCAGAACGTGTTGGCAATCAGATGGATGACCGGATGGGCTTTGACGCTGATCGCGTGCAGGGTGCGGGCTGCTTGCTGGACGAGCTGGGGGGGATTCACGCCCGGTTCGAGCAGCGGCGCCCACAGGCCGGCGAGCGCCGTCTGGCCAGGCCGGGCGTGCCGTTCGATAAACCCAAGCACGGCTCCCAGTTTTTCCAGTTCGAAGTGCACACCCACCGCATGCTCCAATAATTCTTCGCCCTGATCGGTCCAGAAATAGAGCAAGGCATAGGCCGCGAAGGACCACATCCAATAATTCGGAAGCCAGTCGAGCAGCGCACCCAACCCGAGCCCGATGGTGGTGGCGGCAAGCAGGGTTTGAATCGCTAAGACGGTTGTGAGGTGGGGGAATCCGACGGCATGATTCAGGACGGCTTCCAGTCGTCGGCCATTGATTTCCTGTTCACCAATGAGCTGAGCTTCGAGCCTCAGCCGATCGCGAAACAGAGATCGCGGAATGAGTTCCTGTATGAGGCGACGGCGTAGAAGCCACTGGTCCGGTCCCGGCGGTTGTTCAAGGAGCCACGACACCAGCCGCGCTTGTCCTTGCGAGGAGACGGTGGTGTCGAGCAGATGGAGGAGCGAGTGGGGGCCGACCAGGTCCAAGTCTTTGGCATACGGATGGTGATCAGGAGCGTTCGATGGAGGAGCAGAAATGTGAGCCCAATCCAGCCGGAGACGTGCCAGGTGCACGAGCTTGATCTGTTTCCAGAGGCGAAGCCGGTGCAAGCGACTTTCGAGCCTGTTATGATAGGCGGCCACAATAAGGAATAGGCCGACGAAGACGATGATCGCTCCATTGCCGGCTTGATACCACCCCATTTTGTAGAGGGCTACTGTACAGATTGCCCCGACAATGAACAGGATGAGACGCCAGCGAGTGAGTGCGGAACTAGAGGCGGTGGCTTGGGCGATTACACGGTCGAGTTTCTCCACCAGGCGTGTCAATGAACGGGCTTTCGTTACAGGTGTCACGGGCTGCTTCTGGAGCATAGCGCCGACCTTACTGGAAGGGGGAGAGTGCGTCAACTCTAGCCCGCATTATTCATGAGCGCTTCTACTGCAATCGCGGATTCGCCGCTGCGACGAGCCTTCGGCGGGCAGGCTCGCCGCTCGCTCCCTCGGCGTACTGTTCACGTATGCCTCGGGACCTCGCGGCTCCGCATGCCCGTCTCGCAACACGACTGCGTGATTTCGCGGCGAACCGTCATGAGTAATGCATGCGAGTCCGTTGTGAAATCAGAGAGATGGATCGATGTCCAGATTCGGACCGCTGTTGACGCGGCAGAGTTGCTCGGCATGCTGTCTGACCCTGTGATCCAAAGGGGATGGGAGGAGAACGGGGTTGTCCATCTCTATTGGCCGAAACCACAGTGGAGCATGGAGGCACGTGCTCGCCTCAATAGTATTCTGCAGGGATTCGATCCGGACGCTTCGACCGAGAGCGACATTCGTGTGGAGGAATTGCCCGATCAGGATTGGAATCTGCGGCGGGCTCAGTCGGTCAGGCCGCTTCGGATCGGACGGCGGATTGTCATCAGGCCAAGTTGGGAGCCGATGGTGCTGCAGGCATGGGACATTGAGATCGTGCTCGATCCGAAGCAGGCATTCGGCACGGGTCATCACGCGACGACACGGATGTTATTGGAATGGCTTGAGGATCTGGTTCACGGCGGCGAGTCCGTGCTGGATGTGGGGACAGGGAGCGGCATTCTGGCGATGGTCGCGCTGCGACTTGGGGCGGCTTTGGCCCTCGGAGTGAAATGCGACCCCGTTGCGGTGGATTGTGCACGAGACTATGCCACAGACAACAGGTTTGGGGACCATCTCGAATTCCGGTGCGGAACGCTGGAGGAAATTGACCGACAAGGCGAGCTGCGACCGGATCTGGTTCTCGCCAATCTCGATCGCCAGACGCTGTTGCTGTTGTGCGATGAATTGGCGCAGAACCTGAGCCACGGTGCGCGGCTCTTGCTGTCCGGCATTCTGCTTGAGCATGAACAAGAGATTGTCGTGGCGTTTTCCAAGGTCAGCACTATGTTGTCTCAACGGCGGGAACAAGACGGCTGGGTGGGGTTGGAACTGCTGATGATGGAGTCCTGTGAAGGAGTAGATGCGTGACCGCAACTGGACGACCACCTTATCCACACGTGTACCAGATTAATTTGTCAGACGGGGGTGTGCCGAAACGTCCGGTGCTGGAGGCCGTCATCACCGCAACTGGTGTCGAGGGGGACCGGCAACGGAATCTTAAAGTGCATGGCGGGCTCGATCGGGCTCTCTGCCTGTTCTCGCAAGACCTGATCGAGCGGCTGCAGGACGAAGGCCATTCGATCGAGGCTGGTTCCTCCGGAGAGAACCTGACGTTTGCCGGGCTTGAGTGGGAGAAGCTGAAACCGGGGGACCGGCTTCAGATCGGGCCAGACGTCCAGATAGAGATCATGAGTTATACGATTCCCTGCGATCAGAATGCCCAGTGGTTCCGGGACAAAGACTACAAGCGCGTTTCCCAGAAAAAGAACCCAGGATGGAGTCGGTTCTACGCGAAAGTGTTGCGGGAGGGGGTGGTGAGGCCGGGCGATGCTGTGGAGATTCTAGAATTGAGCCGATAGCGTATGGCAACAATAGACCAGGATCCTGTCCGATCCACTCCCACTATATGCTATCAACCATCGGCCACCTGCTCCTAAAGGAGTTACCTCATGATGCCGCGTGTCTTGGAGCCAGAGTTGATGAATGACCCTGAACAAGCCCTGGTCTATGCACAGGCAGATTTCGAAAAAGAGAACCAGGGATTCGTCGATCGTTTCCGTGAAAACTTTCCCAATTTTTCCGATGGGCACGTGCTCGACCTGGGTTGTGGTCCGGGTGATATTCCCATTCGCTTCGCTCGAGCGTTTCCCGCTTGTCGCGTCACCGGCGTCGATGCGTCGGAACCAATGATTGGACTGGCTGGCGTGGCTGCGAAACAGGCGAGCCTGGCAGACCGGATTACCTTCCGCTGCGAGCGCTTTCAGGGTGTTTCGCTGGTCGAACCGGTCGATGCCGCCGTCTCCAACAGTCTGTTGCATCATGTACCCAATCCCTTGCAGTTTTGGTATCGACTGCGGCAACTAGTAAAACCAGACTCCCCCGTTCTCGTGATGGATCTCCTCAGACCGGACTCGCCTGAAGAGGCGCAGGCTATCGTGAATCGCTACGCGGCAAAGGAGCCGGAGATTTTGCGGCGTGACTTTTACAATTCGCTACTGGCGGCGTTCACCGAAGATGAAGTGGCGGCTCAGTTGGCGGAGATGAATCTAAGCCGACTGATCGTAAATGTGCCGGATGATCGGCATTGGGTCGTCAGCGGAATCATCCATTAACTAGGGCAGGATGGTGAAAACGATCCCCAACGGTGTTCTCACCTCGGCCACATCCTCAACGTACCCCAGAGGGTACGCCTGCGGTGTGGCCATCGGCTGCGGCCTTGTTGGATGATCGTTTTGAGCATCCTGCCGGGATTCCATTGGCACAATGACCCCCACAACTTGGCTCATCAAAGCGGCGGCTTAAACTGTCTTCCAGAAAGGCAACAGGGAGTTCGGCGACTGAGGTGTCCGTTTCTCACCCGCCCACCCCGAGCTGCCAAGACAGTTCTTTCACCGGTGGGTACGTCGCAAGGAGACGCACGACTGATAACGAAGTTGGATCGTCTATTTGAGCATCCTGCCGAAGACCTTATGAGTTGAAATAAAGCGACCGCTCAAAATCGCTGTCCCACAAGGCCGCAGGCGAATCAAAACCGGAGGCGTACCCTCTGGGGTACGCTGAGGATTTTGAAGAGCCGAGAACGCAGTTGGCAGCGATTTTCAGCGGGCGCTAGAAGAGGCTCTTGCTGACTTCCGCCGATAGCACGCTTTCGTTTCCGGCGCTGTCGTAGGCGGAAATGGCGAAACAATAGGTCTGGCCCTTCGGAAGATCGGAGACGCTGTAGCTCGTAACTTTTCCTGTCGGGAAGGGTGACCCAGGGAAACTGTACGTCCCGGAAGCCGTGCCGATATAAATCTTGTAGCCGGCCAGATCAGGTTCCCCATTCGCCGTCCATGTGAGTGTCACATTCCCTGTCGATGGACTGGGAGGAGGCGGAGTTGAGGGCGAAGTTGGTGGCGGAGTCGAAGGGGCAGGGGGTAACGGAGGTGTAATGACAACAGTGGTTGGGGGTTGCAACAAGCTCGCGATCGCAGAGTTCTGGAGCAAGTTCAACGCCGATCGTGAACCGTTAGACAAGGGAGCTGAGCGGCTTCCTGCTGAGGTCGCAGAGCGAACGCCTGCCGCTCCGGCGAACGGAGAGGGAGCGGTCGGAGCGACTGCAGCAGAGCCAGTCGAGGTCAATCCAGGCAGAGGCGCAGCCATCGACTTCGTAATGGGCGCGGTTGCCGTAGGGGTTGTGCCTTTGGTGGGATCGGCTGTCGTCTGCATGACCTGCCCGGCTGCGACACCCGATCTCAGTGTTGCACGGGGTGTCTGGGATGAGGTCGTTGGAGCGGTTATTGAGGCAATGGCCGGACGCTTGGTCAATGGGCGATGAGGCGGTAATGGCATGGTTGGTAGAAAAACTGAATTTTTGGGTGGTCCGATCTGGCTCGTGATACGAGTTGGTTCAGCTCCGGGAGGTTGGACTATGGTTCCATGAGGCGTGGCAGGCAGAGCAGCGGATTCAACGGCTGAACGGTGAATCAAGCTATGACGGTGTGGCATCTCTTGTTCTGCAGCTGAAATCATCGTGGGCATTACTACAGGTTGCAGGCCCTGGAATAGTATTGCCGCAAGGATGGCGACCTGGAACCGGGGCGTCACGATGTCTGTCACGGGAGTCATTCTTGGCAGGCCATATAATAGTCAGTCGAATGGAGACGACTACGTCATGTGTGTGTTCGGGCGTCTGTCTGTGATTCCTCTGCATTGTCTCGTGGACCTGTGTAGTACGCCAGAAAAATATCATTTTATTCTGGGAGTGTCCCCTTCGTCAGTCGAGAATCAATCATGAAGCTGAGAGAACTCTTCCTGCGGTGAGTGGGAAGTGGACCAGCGTCTAGGAGCCTGCCAGGCATTGATCGTTCTACTGTGGCGATTGGTCTGTGGTCATCTGCGTCGTTTTCGGTTCGAAAAATTCCTCAACGTATTGCAGGAATACGCTCCGGTTATTCGAGGCCTGCGGCCGCGCAACTGCCTGTCTCTCCTTCGCCTCCTGACGAACGTAAGGTCGGGCAAGCTCCTAGGGGAAAACGATTGTGAACAAGCCGCAGCTGATCGTGATTATGAGAAGAGGAGAGCAAGCAGGAATAATCCTGTCAATGAGCAGAGAGCGGTGAAGTAGAGCGTGCCGGTTCGATCAGTCAGCCAGGCGGTTTTCCATCCCTTGGGATAGAGTGCCTGATGTTCCATAACCAGACCCTCTTCATAAAATCCCAGCGCTTGCTCGAGCTGAACCAGGACCTGTTTGGCCAGCCGGTGACGGTACTGCTGCTGCAGGATCAGTGCGCAGAACAAACCGCACCAGATCAGGCTTGCGAGCCCGATGAACAGGGTGTCGAAGGACGTCAGCCGATCCTTCTGCGGACTCAAGAGGAGCGCAAAGAGCATCGCGAGCAGACCCAGTGAACCGTAGGCAGTGAGCAGCATCATCTGTTCGCGTCGTCGGTAGACCTCCTCTTTGTAGAGCGGGTAGAGAACCGTCAAGACATGTTGGACGCCTTCGGTAATCATTCGCTACCTAAGAGGTTGAGGAAAAACGATACAGGCCCGCCTGAATTTCAATGGTCCGCATGTCTGGGACAACAGGCCACGACTCCGCAGGATGCTCGAATAATTCGGACTTCTCACCCGCCCAGCCCCGCCGCGCCAAGACGCGCCGTTCCGCGGGCAAGGCCGCTGTGAGTGAAGGCCCGAGGAGGTACATACCGCACTTCATGTGGGCCGTTCGCCCTTGCAATGGGTCTTGGCGAACGGAAAAGCCCCGACATTGCTTCCGACCTCCGAGGAACACCAATTCAACGTCGAGGGTCTGAGCGAAGCGAGAACGCCGCATGGGAAAATGCGCGTCTCGGCGCGCCGGGGTTGGGCAGGTGAGACAAGCGACTTTTTCAGCATTCTGTTAGGCCTCTGCTGTGAGGTGGGTGAAGAGCCAATCGCTGATCGCTGTGGTCATCTGGTGAAAATCCTCCTCCCGAGTGAATTGGTGATCGGCGACTGGCAGAAGATCCAGCCTCGTCGGACCTCCTAGCGCGTCACGCAATCGCAGGCTTTGATGGAGGGGGACACATTCATCCTGCTCACCCTGGACAATTAGTGTGGGCACGGTGATTCCTTCAGCCGGCCCATAGGCGATCTGTCCGAGGCAGTCTTCGTAAAAGTCATACTGCAAACGGACCCGATCCTGCCCTCCCATGAAGTTCGGAATCGTGTCCGTGGCTTGCCACCGTGCCACCTCTTCTACCCCGAATGTTAAGCGAAGCTCTTCCGCAAAGTCCACCACAGGACATTTGAGCGCCAAACAGGCGATATCGCGACGTTGGGCTGCCGTGAGGATGGCGACGAGCCCTCCAAAGCTTGAGCCAACGAGCCCGATTCGGTCATATCCCCTGGCAATCACCAAATCCAGTGCGGCTTGGGCTTGCTGCACGGCCAGTGTGGTTGTGATCTTTTCAAATGGTCCGTCACTGTCTCCTTGGCCGAAAAAGTCGAACCGAAAGGTCGCCAGACCCCGTTCATTGAGGAGGCGTGTCAAGGTTCTGTTGGTCGTACTGTTCTTGCCGGAGAGAAATCCATGGCATAACACAACGAGAGACGTGGTTGGTCGGTCGGGTGTGCTCAGGATTGCGGCGATACCGTGACCATGCCGATCATGAAATGTCAGAGATTCTTCCAAGGAGCGGTCTTTCAATAGAGCAGGATGCTTGGGGAAAAGTATTTTCGCATGTGGGAAAAACTATGGTCCGCACCTGTGGCACAACTGAAAAAGATATCGCAGGATACCCGAGCGCGAGAAGCGGGACAAGCTAGATGAGTCAAACGAGGTGGGAGCCCAATCCGTCCACGGTGCGACTTCCTCGCAAGTCGCACGTCTCAGGCAGCAGGATCTATGGCGCTGGCGGATTCTTTGTGTATCTTGTTAGGGAGAGAAACGACAATTCCTGAGGGCGAAACCCCCAAAACCCAGGCGAGTTTGGCAGTAAAGATGGTCAAACTGCCAAGGAGCAGTCCGACGGTGACCCAGGTCGCGATCTGAATGGAGAGCGAACTGAGCGGGAAGTTCCAGGTCATTGAAGCGAGTACGCCGAAACCCATCGTCCCCAAGCTCAATCCTGTCAGCTGAACGGCTCGCCACCGGTCCATGATGGCTGCAAGCTGCTCTCGATAAGGCCCCTGCTTTTTCAGGCTCGTGGTTCGGTCGGCTGCCAATATCTCAGGGATGCCATAGGACAAAACCCCAAAGACTGTCTGCAGGATGAATCCGATCAAGGCCATATGGGTATAGGCCGCCAGCTGCAACGA
Source organism: Nitrospiraceae bacterium (assembly GCA_036004925.1). Lineage (GTDB taxonomy): Bacteria > Nitrospirota > Nitrospiria > Nitrospirales > Nitrospiraceae > Palsa-1315. The sequence goes on from DASYRC010000008.1 coordinate 91,529, forward strand.
GCCAAACGGCAGTAGAGGCCGTTGCGGGAGGGAGTTGGATCCGACGAGCACGCCCATGATCATCATGAGGATCAGGAAAAATGTCGCGATCATGAGGTGATCGGAAGCGGCATTTCCCGAATGGCCGGAGCTTATCCATGTGCGCAGAAGATTGTACGAGTAGAGACCGATGCTAAGGATGAGTATCCCTCCGATCGCAAGTTCGAGATGGAGCGACGAGGTGATGAAGCCGCCGATCAAAATGGCGAAGCCGCTGGGAAGTACGACCATTACGAGGCGAGCGAGTTTCAGGCTGTAGAGTTCGGCGTTCAAGACAATCGGCAAGAGGTGATGGGTGGCGCCGATCATTGCCATTGTGACAAAACCCAACAGAATTAGGTGTAGATGAAGAAGTCGCGCATGGGCATAGTATGGTTGGATGAACTGGAAGGCCATCGCGACGCTGATAACCAATCCAGCGAGTAGGGAGATGAGTGAAAAACGGTATAGCCAGGAGGAGCCGGTTGGTTGAGTCTGGTGTTGACGCGCGTACTGCCAGGCGGCCGGAGCGACGGAGGCAACGGCACCAATCAGGATGATTCCAGCTCCGCCGACGACCTTCATGTTCCCGAGTCCAAATCCTATGAGTAATAAGACCGTCGCGGTGTTCAGGGTTGCGAACAGCCAAGGACGGGAGTTCGAACCGGCATGGCTGCTCTGAGAATCACTGGACAGGGAAGCCACTAGCCCGCCGATCATGAGCTGTAGGATGCCACCGATGAGGATGGCATGTACATGGACCAACCTCATCCAAGAAGGCAGCGGCGTGCCATGGACCAATCCAATCAGGATGGCCAGTCCCACCAACGAGGAAAGCAGGAGCCAGCTATATCCTGTGATCAAAAAGGTCAGTGGGCGGCAGGTGACGCGACTCATGGAGTCTCCCTAACAGGCTGCTGAAAAAGTCCACCAGCGGCGTTCTCGATATCTGTGAAGTGTATCTCGTTCAGGCGTTTCAGGTTAGAAGTTTTTAGTTTTCAGAGAATGCTCATTGAAAGCCTCAAGCCGCACACTAGCAAACAGCAACGTCACTCCCGGAGTGAACGACGCGTCACAGGCGGAGGACAAGAGAGTGGCCCTTTAACCTGCTATGTCTGGAGAAAATAGAAATGATTCGTCGGGCCAGTTCCGTGACCGATTGCCAGGCTATGGCGAATGGCCTCGGTGAGATAGGTTTTGGCTGTCTGTATGGCGTCGTTCACGGATTTGCCTCGTGCGAGATGTGCCGCAATTGCCGAGGCGAACGTGCAGCCGGTGCCATGCGTGTGGGGGGTATCGATGAATTCTCCCTTGAATAAATTGAAGAACCTGCCGTCATAGAGCAGATCGGTGGCTCGTTCTGTCGGCAAATGACCGCCTTTGATCAACACATGCTTGCAGCCGAACCCGTGAATGACTTTGGCGGCTCGGCGAGCGTCGGCGAGCGTTTTGATCTCCGTGCCGGACAGTTGCTGGGCCTCATGGATGTTCGGCGTGACGAGCAGCGCCAAGGGGAAGAGCTGTGTCTTCACTGCGTCGATCGCCTCAGGCTTGAGCAGCGCATGGCCGGTTTTCGAGATCATGACCGGATCCACCACGAGATTCGTGACATGCTGAGGCGTCAGCAATCTGGCGACGACCTCGACGATTGCCGCCGAGGACAGCATCCCGGTTTTCACCGCGGCGACGTCGAAGTCGTGGAACACGGCATCGATTTGCGCCGCGATGATCGAGGTCGGCAACTCGAAGACGTCGGTGACCTCTTCCGTATTCTGCGCAGTGATGGCAGTGATCACCGACATGGCAAACACGCCGTTGGCCGACATAGCTTTAATGTCAGCCTGAATCCCCGCGCCTCCACCAGAATCCGAACCCGCAATCGTCAAGACCTGCTTCATTGTCATGAGTGCTCCTGAGTCAGTGCTGTTCAGATGAGGAGATTATACTCGGCAGGCCAGGCCTGTCCAGCGGAGCGAGCCTAGTAATCCCTGCAAAGCCCGTGGCCAGTGTGCTGCCAATAGGTGAGCCCCAGCAGAGCGATCAGCACTCCCAGTCCACCAATATTAAGCCAGATTTGTCGATTAGCCTTGGCCCTGTTCTGATTCAGGGAATAAGCGGCGTATGCATTTATGGATTTCTTTGGCCTGAAACGATGGCGATAATGTTTATCACCGAACTGGTAGCTTCAGCACAGAGAGCGGCATTCTTAAAGGTCGCCGTTCGTTTATGAGTCAAATCGTTTGCGAATTCGAGAGATGCCCTCGCGTGTTTTCTGGCAACTTCGTTTGAGTGACCATCTAACTCAATTTGAAGGTAAGCTTCCAGCATTCGTTTAGCATCGGTGTTGCTTGCCTTTGTTCCGTCAAGGATTGGATGCTTGATTTCATCATAAACCGTCTGAGCCAAGGAAATAAGAGTTTCGCGGCAAATCAATCCAACTTGTTGGTAGCCAATTTCATCTTGCGCTTCTGCTAACCTTTTCCTGGCTTCCTCGATACTTCTGTCGACCCGTGCCCAACCTGTAGGTTCTGGGAAAACAACTGTAAGTGCAAAAGTGGAATTACTGTTTAACCTTTCGATCACTGGGGAAAAGAGGTCAGATAGATATTGCCTCCTTGATTGATAAGTTGGTAGGTCTCCACCGCTCCACTTCCCATACCACTTCCATAAGTCTTCGTATGGGTTTGGATCCTTAATTCTTAGGGACATCAACCCAGTCTGAATCCTTGATTGCCTCTTCTTGTACTCTTCGTTAACGGCTTGAATTCTTGCTCCGCCTGTAGAGACGGAAACCATAAGATTCTGCTGCGTCTCGATTTCTTGAATGAGTTCAATGGGTGAGGGCTTGGTAACTTTATCTCGCCATTCGGGGTCGTAGGGAATATCCGGGCTAATTACTACCGCCGCAATCGCTTCTCCCTGAGTTAACCTTAAAAGAAATTGGGCTTTTTTCAAAATTTCCTGCTGGATGTTGTCAATCCTATTACTAAGATCGATAAATTGGGTGGAGGGGATATCAATAAATATCGTGAAGATTTCGCAACCGTTGTCCCATGAATTGTAATCTGTCTGTTCTATATGCACTTTCCCTGTGGCAAGTATGGTGACTTCCTGGGATTTCTTTTCCAGTTGCAAAAGATGAGCAATCTGCCCAAGGAATGTGTCGTGGTCTTTTAGAGGATTTTCCATAATCGGGTTCGTACTAGTCGTTTGTGGCGACTTAGTTATTTCGAACAGGGATTCAAGTGGTATTAGGTGTGGCCGTCAAGTGGGCACTGTGTTTTGGTCTATCTTTCGCACCTTCTTCCTTTCAGGGGCCGGTGCAATTCTTCGGGCAGGTAGTAGGGCTGGGCCAGACTGCGCGCGTCCAACGAGGGCCTTCTGAGGCCGCGCGTTGCGCGAGCAATGGAACGGCCTTGCTACCTGCCCTCCCTCCCCTTACACCGGCCACTTCTCTTCTTTCCACGCCATCTCCCAGAACATCCACTCATAGCGCGAGCTGATGACGAACGTTTCTTCCATCCGCCGCTTTTCTTCCTTGCCCGCCGTCTTGGCCCACTGATCCACTTTTTTGCGCATCCAGCGCTGCACCTCGGCGAATTCGGGAGATGCATAGAGCATAAGCCAGTCCCGATAAGGATGATTCTTCTTCGGCGGCCCATGTTTCAAGAGATGCTGTCCGATGACGCAGTAGATCCAGGCGCAGGGAAGGGCGACGACGGTGATCTCTACCGCAGAGCCTGTATGGGCGACGGTGAGCATATGCCTGGTGTAGGCGTAGTTCGTCGGCGCCATCGGCACGGACGACATCTGTTTAGGGCTCATCCTCCACCGTGACCCGTACCCTTTGTGGAGGCTGCGTTCGACGACAATGGTTTCTTCGGCGAGCTTCGTCAGACGCAGGGCCGATTCTGAATCCGGCGCTCTCAGCGCTCCGGCGGAAAACACACGGGCGAGGTCGCCGAGAAACCTTGCGTCTTGCAGAATATAGTACTTGAATTTGGGTTCCGGCAAGGTCCCTTTGCCCAACGCCACGACGAACGGATGGGTGAGCTGCGCGTTCCACATCGGTTGGGCCAGCTTACGCAGATGGTCGGAAAACGACATTGTCGGCTCCTTCCTAGAAAACGTATCTCGCTAAGCGATTGACAATTGATCCATTGCACCATTGAATCAATGATCCGATGAAACAATGAATCAATCGAGGGAACCGGTCGGCGCCTCACGTTTTACGATCCTGCGCCTGCTGGGGCCAGGGTCTCGGTAAACGATTGATGCCGTCGAGCGCGGCGACTTTATAACATTCCGCCAGGGTCGGGTAGTTGAAGACCGTGTCGATGAAGTAATCGATCTTTCCCCGGTAAGCCATGACAGCTTGGCCTATGTGTATGAGCTCCGTGGCCCCTTCTCCGATGGCATGGACGCCCAGGAGCGCGTGGGTGAGGCGATGAAACAGCAGCTTCACCGTGCCGGTTTCGTCGCCGATGAGCTGCCCGCGGGCGATTTCCCGATAGTGTGCAATGCCGACCGCATAGGGAATCCCTGCCTTGGCCAGATCTTCCTCATTCCGCCCCACCATGGAGATTTCCGGAATGGCATAGATGCCGTAGGGGAGGAGATCCGTGTCGGTGTGGTCGGGATGGCCAAAGGCATGGCAGGCGGCATGACGCCCTTGCTGCATGGATGTAGAGGCTAAGGCGGGAAAGCCGATGATGTCGCCGGCGGCGTAGATATGGGGGACTGATGTTTGAAAATGATCGTTCACGATCACGCGGCCTCGCGCATCCGGCGTGATCCCGATGGCCTCCAGGTTCAAGTCCTTGGTTGCGCCGATGCGTCCAATGGCATACATCAGCGTTGTGGTGGTGATCGGTGGCCGGTGTGTCAGCGAGACCGTGACCTGTCCATCGGCCTCCTTCCGGATCGCGACCACTTCTTCTTCATGGTAGAGCGTGACGCCGATGTCTGTCATTTGCTGCTGCAGGGCGCCGATGATCTGGGCGTCGACAAATTCCAGCAGGCGCGGACGCTTGTCGATGAGAATGACCGGCACGCCCATCGTGGCTAAGATCGACGCGTACTCTGTGCCAATCACGCCACCGCCGACAATGACCATTGATGTCGGAAGGTGTTTGAGCGTCAGGAAGCCGTCGGTATCGATGATAGTGTCATCGTCGAAGGGAATCTCGGCCGGCCGAGCTGGTTCAGTCCCGACGGCGATGACGATCACGTGCGCACGATGTTCAGTCGATGTGCCGGCCCGTTGAATGAGGAGGGTGTGAGGATCGATGAAACGGGCCTCTCCGAAGATCAGATCGATGCGGTTGCGCGCCATCTGGTTCTGCACGATCTCAATTTCGTTCTTGATGATGTGGTTGGCGCGAAAGGCGAGATCTTCAATTGTGATCGTCTTTTTCAGGCGATATTCGGCTCCATACAGGGTGCGTTGGCGGAACCCTGAGAGATACAGGACCGCTTCGCGGAGGGATTTGCTGGGGATGGTGCCGGTGTTGGTACAGACGCCACCGACGACTTCTTTGCGTTCGATAATGCCGACTGTCTTGCCGAGCTTGGCGGCCTGGACCGCAGCCTTCTGGCCGGCGGGCCCGGTCCCTATAACGAGAAGATCGTATTGGGCCATCAGGTTTCTTGCCTATAGAGGCTGAGGTTAAGGTTCCGACAGAAGAGTTCGAGGCTCCGAGTCCGAAGTTCTAAAACCTCGAATGCGGAACCTCGACCATCTTGGCTTTGGCCCCAACCTCGACCTCAACTATACTTCGGACTAGCTTGCGTTGATCAATGACTTGGCCACGGCGAAGGCCTCATCCAAGTCCGGCAGTTGGGTCAGTTCAGGAGTGACCTGCAGATACCGCACGGTGTCGTGGGCATCGACGACCATGACGGTTCGCGCCAGGATGTGGGGCCCCTTGAGGAAGAGTCCGTAGGTCTTCCCGAATTCGGCGTCCCGATAGTCCGAGAGGAAGGTGACGTTGGCGATATGGGCTTCTCCCGCGAAGCGTTTCTGTGCAAAGGGGGTGTCGATACTCACGGTTACCAATTCGACCATGTTGTCGAGGCCCTTATTCTTCTCGCTCAGATAGTGGGTCTGCTGTTCGCACACCGGGGTGTCGAGAGACGGCACGACGCTGATGATCCGAACCTTACCCTTGCCCTTTGTGTCGGTGATGGGGATCAGCGACAGGTCCCCCTGTGTCAGATTCGCCTCCCTGAGGGAGTCGCCGACTTTAATACCGGTTCCCGAGAGGGACAAGGGGCTTCCCTTGAAGAGGACCGTATGGCCTTCGCCAGCCATGGTACTGCCGCCAGCGACGGTAATGTTCTTGTAAGAAAAGTTGGTGCCGCTGGAGCTCCCGGTGCTTGCGCATCCGGTGAGCCCGATCGCCATGCAGAGTGTGGCCCCAATGATCATTCGATGTGCTGCCCTCATATTGCCCTCCTTGGTGAAGTGACAGTGCGCATTCTATCAAGAATTCGGTGGCTTGTGCTTGTGTGATTAACGGATGTTGAAAAATCCCGCTGGCGTCCATGGAGCGTGACGCGCGAGATATGCGAGAAAGGCGTGACGTGGATAGATTGGGTTCCCACCTCGTTTGGCGCGTCTCGCTCGTCCCGCCTGTCTCGCTCGGCTATCCTGGGGACATGGTCTTCTGTTGTGCCACAAGTGCGGGCCATCGATTTTTGCGTACCAGAATAGTATTTCCGCATCCTGTTAGGGTCGAATAAAGGTGATGAGTTCCTGGTTAACCAAGTCCGGTCGTTCCCACTGTGGGATGTGTCCTGCCTCTGGGATTCGGATGAATCGTGACCCCTTGATGGTCTGGTGGAGTTCATCGCCTACGGCGATTGGGAACACCCGATCTTCTTCCCCCCAGATGACCAGCGTCGGGTGGGTGATCTCACCGACGCGTGTGGCAAACCCGGACTCCCATAGCGGAAGGTTTTCTCTGACGGTCATGAGGGGTTTAATGAGTCCGGGACGTTGTCGGTTGCGATTGGACCGTTCGATGACGGCCGGTGTAAGGAGTGCCGGGTCATGCACGATTTCTCTTAAGACGGACTCGGTCATCAGTCCGCCGAACAGCATGTTGCCGAATGAAACGAGCCAGGACGGCGCACTGGTTTCTATGGCTCGCCTGACAGATGGACTAGTGAGTTTCTCCATGACGTGCTGTGGCAGCCCGTCGATAAGGACGAGCTTGGCGACGCGCGTGGGGTGTGCCAGTGCCATGCCGATGGCCAAGCCGGCGCCCATGGAATTGCCGACTAATGTGGCCTGTGGGATATTCACTGCGTCCATGAATCCGACGAAGAAGTCCAACATCTGATCTGGTCGATAGTCAATTTCAGGTTTATCGGACAGCCCGGCGCCGGGCAAATCGAGCGTGAGGACGCGGAAGTGCTGCGACAGAGTGTGCTGCTGCTGTTCCCATTGCCACATCGATCCCCCGAAGCCGTGGATCAGGATAACCGGCGGGCCTGCGCCCACATCCAGATAGGCGATCCGCTGGTCGTGGACGAGGACGGTTTGAATGGAAATGCGCTCAATGGCGTCGAACTGCGCCGGAATCGACGATGGAGACGAGCAGCCGGTCATGATGTGACACAACAAACTAAAAATAAACAGCGCAACGTGCGGCTGTCTGCATGCACGATTAAGGGCACGCGGGTCTATCGGACTACTCCAGTTGGATGACTGTTTCATCCGTCTTCACATTGTCGCCTTCGGCAACCAGGATGGCGATGACTTTTCCGTCGATCGGCGCCGGGACGTGGCTTTCCATCTTCATGGCTTCGATGATCAGGAGAGGGTCACCGGCCTTGACCACGGCATCGTTCGCAACGAGCACTTTGACGACGCGGCCCGGCATCGGGGGGGCCACGTCTCCTGGCTTGGAGGGCTTGGGCCGTTTGCGTTTGGTTCCAGTACCAGCTGGTTCTGGGACTTCCGGCACGCCGGCTAGGATCTCCTGAATCGGCTCCAGCGAGACTTCTTCGAGTTTGTCGTTGACCCGGATGTAATAGGGCTTGCGGCCGTCGACCTTCCGTCCGGAACCGGACACCTTCACATGGTAGGTTTCGCCGTGGACGGTGACGTTGAATTCGGCTGGGGCTAAATGGAGTTCGGTGGCCGAAGCCGGTCCGGTGGGCGAGAAGATCTCGAGGGGCTCCAGCGTCAGGTCCCCCCGCTCGCGAGCCTCAAAAAAATCTCGCGCAGTAGTGGGGAACAGGGTGAATGAAAGCTGATCTTCCACCGTGGTAGCCGATACGGGCAGATCTTTTCTGGTGGCCTCGAGTTCAGGCTCCAGCCTATCGGCGGGCCGCGTCTTGATCGGCTGGTCGTCCCCGATCGCGCGGGCCATGATGTTGCGATCCAGCGGCCCCGGCGCTCGCCCGTAGAGTCCGAGGAAGTAGTTCTTGGTTTCCGTGGTGATGACTTTGTACCGTTCTCCTGTCAGGACGTTGAGCGTGGCTTGGGTGCCCACGATCTGACTAGTCGGGGTGACGAGCGGGGGATAGCCCATTTCCTTTCGGACGCGCGGCACTTCATCCAAAACTTCTTTGATCCGATCGAGGGCATTCTGCTCGGTCAGTTGCGCGGCGAGATTCGAAAGCATGCCGCCGGGAATCTGCGAGGTGAGGATCTCGGCATCGACCCCGGTGAACTCGCTTTCGAACTGTCGATACTTTCGCCGAACGGATCGAAAGTGTTCGGTGATTGGGAGGAACGACGCGAGATCCAGCCCCGTGTCGTACGGGGTGTTGCGCAACGAGGCGACCAGCGTTTCCGTCGACGGATGCGAGGTGCCGCCGGCCAACGGCGAGATGGACGTATCCAGCATGTCCAGACCACCCAGGATCGCCATGAGGGAGGTCATTGAGGCCATTCCTGAGGTGTAGTGAGAATGCAAATGGATCGGGACCTTCACCGCTGCTTTGATACGGCGTATGAGGTCATAGGCGTCGAGCGGCGCCAAGAGCCCCGCCATGTCTTTAATGCAGAGCGTATCAGTGCCCAAATCCTCCAGCTGTTTCGCCGTGTCGACAAAGCGCTCCACGCTGTGGACGGGACTGATGGTATAGCTGATGGCGGCTTCGACATGTTTGCCGCAGGCTTTCACTTCTCGCATGGCCCGTTCGACGTTGCGGACATCGTTCAGTGCGTCGAAGATGCGGAAGACGTCGATGCCATTGGCGGCAGACCGTTCGATGAACCGCTCCAGCACATCGTCGGCATAGTGCCGATATCCGACCAGGTTCTGCCCGCGGAGCAGCATTTGGAGCTTGGTATTGGGCATGGCAGCACGCAGCGCGCGGAGCCGTTCCCAGGGATCCTCTTTGAGGAAACGAAGGCACGTGTCGAAGGTGGCGCCACCCCAGACTTCGAGTGACCAATAGCCGACGGCGTCTAGCTTTTGGGCGATGGGCAGCATGTCCTCCGTCCGCATGCGCGTGGCCAAGAGCGACTGATGGCCGTCGCGTAAGGCGACATCGGTGATCAGGATGGGCTTGCCCGCCGCAGGTTGGATCGTCAGCTCTTGGCCGCTGCGTGCACGTGTCCTTGACGTCCGGACGGCTGGTCCAGCTGTCCGCTTCTTCGGGGTTTGTGTGCGTGAGGGTCGTCGTGTCGCCATGATGTCCTAATATGCTCGTTATCTCGTCTTCGGAACGCTGGAGTTGACCGGCAGCTGTTCAGTTAGCAGGCTGCGGTAACCCTATGTGAACATGCCAGTACTTCACTCATTCGCCAACCCGGGCAACCGCATGCAGGATGCTCAAAAAGGCCAGACTTCTTACCCGCCCAACCCCGGCGCGCCAAGACGCGCTGTTCCGCGGGCAAGACCGCAGCGAGCGAAGAGGCGAAGGCGTACGCTTCGGTACGTTGAACCCCTCTGAGCACGGCGAGAACGCTGCTGGCGGACTTCTTCAGCATCCTGCTACAGCCCTTCGTAGGCGGCGATGGCGGCTGAGAGTGCCAGCACCAGATCCTCCGGCTCCTCAAAATCGTGGTAGTTGAACAGCTCAGGATGCGTCTCCAGATAGGACGTGTCAAAATGTCCTGCCATGAAGTCCGGATCCTGCATGATCTCCATCATAAAGGGAATCGTCGTCTTCACTCCGCGCAAGACATACTCTTCGAGCGATCGTCTCATGCGGCTGACCGTTTCTTCCCACGTACGGCCGCGTACGGTGAGTTTGGCCAAGAGGGCGTCGTAGTAGGGCGGCACCGTGTAGTCCTTGTAGACCGCTCCGTCGATGCGTACCCCGATCCCGCCCGGCGAGAGATAGGCTGTGACGGTGCCGGTGCAAGGCCGGAAGTTGTTTTTAGGGTCTTCCGCGTTGATGCGGCACTGGATGGCATGGCCTTGGAGCGTGACCTCTTGCTGCGTGATCTCAAGAGGCATACCGGCTGCAATGGCAATCTGATTGCGCACGATGTCGATTGCCGTGATCTGCTCGGTCACCGTATGTTCGACTTGAAGGCGCGGGTTCATCTCCATGAAGTAATAGCGGCTGTCCTGATCGAGGAGGAACTCGACGGTGCCGGCATTGTCATAATCGACCGCCTTGGCAATGGCGATGGCCGCTTCACCCATCTCGGCACGAAGATGTGGTGTGAGAATCAAGGATGGAGCAATCTCGATGAGCTTTTGATGCCGGCGCTGAACTGAGCAATCACGCTCGCCCAGGTGGATGATGTTGCCGTGCCGGTCGGCCAGTATCTGGAATTCGATGTGATGCGGTCGCTCGATATACTTTTCGATAAAGACGGTTCCGTCGCCGAAGGCAGCCTGGGCTTCCCGTGACGCGACCGCCATGTTCTCGCGAAGTTCGGTATCCGACCGCACCACTCGGAGGCCCCGTCCCCCCCCTCCTGCGTTGGCTTTAATCATGACGGGGTAGCTGGTATCTTTTGCGAACAACAGGGCGTCTTTGACGTTGGTGACGCCGCCTTCGGTACCAGGGACGATCGGGATGCCGACTCGTTTGGCCAGATTGCGGGCTTTGACCTTGCTCCCCATCAAGTCGATGGCTTGCGGCGATGGGCCGATGAAGGTAATGCCAGAGGTGTGGCACAGCTGGGCAAATTGCGAGTTTTCTGAGAGAAAACCATAGCCTGGATGGATGGCATCGGCACCGATCCGTTGTGCCAGGTTGACGATCTGTTGGCTGTCCAGGAAGCCTTTGACCGGTCCCGGGCCGACCAGATAGGCCTCGTCCGCCTTCTTGACGTAGATTCCCGTCGAGTCGGCTTCGGAATAGATGGCTGCCGTGGCGATGTTCAATTCGCGGCAGGCGCGGATAATCCGCATGGCGATTTCGCCGCGATTGGCCACCAGAATTTTCTTGAACATACCGGTTCCTCTCTCCTCAGATTGTTCGCGATTCTGTGAGAGTTATCAGGCAAAAATGAGCGCGTAAGCTAGCATAGGATCAGGAGTCCTGTCGAGGGAAGAAGGGGGTGGAGCGAGCCGATTCTTAGAGGGATATTAATACGGTTTTCCGGTGGCCATAGCCCGTAACGCACGCGACAGTCTGTCTTGTTTGTTTGGTTCGAAGAGGAAAGAAACCAGAAAATCCAGTTAGCCGAATAAACCTGGCTCCTGGCAACCTTCCCGGGAGAGCGAGCCTACTTGGACTTAATCAAGACCGGTTTTGACTGGGCGCTTCCGCCACCGGCGACGATGATGACGAACGACATCCCAGCTTTCGCATCCGGCACGGTCGCTTCAATCGCCGAATCGCTCATGAATTTGAAGGCCACTGGCGTGTTTGAGGCTGCGCTGAAGGTCACCGTATGAAAACACTCCTTTGTGCCGAAATGCTCTCCGGTGATGATGACTTTGTCGCCCGGCTTGGCTTCGTCCGGTTCGATCTTGGCGATCCGTGGGCGTTTGTTCTGGTCGCAAATAGGGTCCCGTTCGACTTTTGCGGCATCGACCCCCTTGATCGATTCAGTACCGAAGAGGCTGAATCCTGCGCCATCAACCATCGCGCCTGGCTCTTCCGCGTAGGAGGCGGTCATAGGTGAAGGCATGGATCCGAGGAGTCCCAGTAACATGAACACCAATGATCGCCACGGTTGCATTGGTACCTCCTTCAATAACAACGACGCATGATTATTTCTCTTTGATCGGAATATACGTCTCGGCAATGAGTTGTTGACCGGCCGGAGACAGGACGAACTGGGTGAATGCATCAGCCAAGGGATGCGGCTCCTTCTTGGACAGGAAAAAGACAGGGCGTCGGAGCGGATAGCGACCGTCTTTGACTGTGGGGCCCTCCGGTTCGACCTTGTCGATAGGCAAGAGTCTGACGGCGACTCCGCTTGACACGACGGACAATCCCTGGCTCAGGGACAGGTAGGCGACCGCAGACTGTGGGGGCAGTGTTCCTACGACGGTCTTCACGACCTGTTCATCGGAGCCGATCACCTTGGCGGTACCGGTGATCTTGCCGGTAATGCCGAGCTGCGATTCAAACGCATCGCGGATGTTTTGGTTGCGAGGCCGGTCGATGACCAATATTTTTGTCTCTAGCCCACCGAGTTCTGACCACAGCGTGATCTTACCGGAGAATATGTCGGCCACTTGTTGCTTCGTGACTTCTTTTGTGAAATTGGAGAGGTGTACGAGGACGCCGATCCCATCCCACGCGATGGGCGTTGCCGAAAGATTTGCTGTTTCAGTTCCGGTTACGGCGATGTGGGCCTGGCCAGATTTGACCATCTCGACAGGTTTCGAATTGGGGTCCCAGACGACATCGAGATAGGCTCTCGGGTTGGCTTTTTCAAATGCGCGGGCAAGGGGTTCGATGGTCGTCAGCTCCGGTCCGTTGCCGGCGATGGTGAGGTTCCCGGTCACTTCTGCATAGGCGATGAGGGCCATTCCCCAGTTGAGCAGAAAGCTGAGACCTAGCGAGAGCACGAGTCTCGTGACCATACGATCTCCACGGGGCTAGGGTGGATGTCGGGAAGAGGACGACGCGCGCGCACATGCCGGCCACGGTCTGGTTCAGTTCTCTGTTATGCCGCCGGTAGAAGGATCGGCTGGTGGAGCCACGTCGGGGGCGGCACGTTTGCCCATTAGCGGCGGGAGCTTGGCGAACTTGTCCATCCGCTCATCTAACATGTTGTAGGCTTTCATTTCTGCGAAGCCGGTTTTGCGAGTTCCTTTCACTTGTGTCATGCAGGCGGACAGTAACCGTGTGGCGCTTTGGGCATTACAGTGAGGGCACACGGTGTCTTCCGCTCTGGCATGGACTGATTGGGTGGCGTCAAAGTGCTTCTCGCATTGTCCACAACGATATTCGTAGATCGGCATATTTCTTAGCCTTACGCCTGATGAAAACCGCACAGAGAGAGAAACCGCTCTTGACCGGCCGTTCAGCTTTGCCTTATTCTACACACCTAGCTGATATAACTTCTAGTGGTTTAGAGGAGGTTTTCGATGTCCCTGTTGATTCGGAAGTACAAGAGTGTTGGTGGAATGATGCAGGAAGAGCGGATCGACGAGCCGGATCGGATCGAACGGTATATGAGGCTCTTCGACAAGGACGATATTAAGAAGCTCGAGACGGGCGTAAAGGTTTTCATTGAGAAGGATGAGTGGCAACTCCTGCCCTAAGCTGTGTCACACGTCTCATTCGTCGACGAGAATCCATCGTAGAAGGAATCGGAATCCGATCGCTGGTCGTCTGTGTGTCCAATCCTGCAATCGCGAGAAATGGGCTGTGGTGCGGTCTGTCTGTAAGGTGCTGTTTCTGTGACCTATTGGATCCACATCGCGCGTTCGATCGATCGAGTCACGCTCCATAAGGATCGTTGTTCTGAGGTGCCATCTACGTCGATCGGTTCTTCAAGCGATTTTTGGGAAGGCGGGTGGTTCGATTACTCGGACAAGGAGCGGGCGTTAGCGGCGATGGAACAGGCCGGGACTACGGAACAGCGCCGTTGTCCGCTGTGCAAAGCCTAGCAAAATGCTGAAAAACTCTGCCAGCACCACAGGCCGTGGTGAGTGACGCGCGAGAAAGGCGTGACGTGGACAGAGCGGGTTCCCACGTCGTTTGGCCCGTCTCGCTCGTCCCGTCTGTCTCGCAGGATTAAGCGTCCCGTTGTGCACACGTGCGAACTATCGAAGTTCTAGCATGCCGAAGTAGTTTTTCCGCAGCCTGCTAAACAGTGAATAAGGGACGCGTGATGGGCGTGGATGGATTGGTTGAGATAGCCGAATCCAGGCAACTCATCACTCATCACTTGATTCCATGCCACGATTTGCACTCCTGCTGACAACGTTCATCTGGGGCGCGACGTTCCCTGCCACCAAAGCGGTGTTGGAGCAAATTCCACCATTCGCGTTTCTGTTTCTCCGATTTCTCCTGGGAGCATTGCTGGTCGGGGGCGGGTATTTGCTCTGGAGATTTCGCTTACACCGCGAGCCGGCGGTCTTGCGGGCGAGTGCGATTGCTACCTGCTGGCTCTTTCTCGGCTATGTTCTCCAAACGGTCGGGCTCCACTATACTACCGCATCGAATTCCGCCTTCATTACGGCGCTGTATGTCGTCATCGTGCCATTGATCCTGCGCCGATTCGACCGGCGTGTGTGGTTGGCCACCGGAATCGCCATGGTGGGGCTCTGGCTGCTGGTGAAGCCCAGCGCATCTGGGAATCTTGGCGATGTCTTGACGCTCGTCTGTGCGATTGCGTTTGCCGCGCATATCGTCTGTCTGGAACGGTTTACGCGCGAGGTCGATGCGCCGTCCTTGTTTGCCTGGCAAATGATGGCGATGGTCGTCCTGTTGCTCCCCACCCTTCTGGTTGAACAGGCGCCGGCTCAGGCATTTTCGCCGACGGCGTTGTTGCTTATCGGACTTGGGGTGACCGGAGGACTTGCGACCGGGGCCTTTGCCGTTCAAATGTGGGTACAGCGTAGTGTGCCCGCGCAACAGGTGGCATTGATCTTTGCGTCAGAACCAGTCTACGCGGCCGGGCTCTCCTGGTACTTTCTCGGTGAAACCTTGGATCTTCAGGGGTGGGTCGGAAGTGGGCTCATTTTGTTGGCTGTGTTAGTGGGCGCTTTTGGGAGCGGCCCTCGGTCGTCATCGCCCGTAGTCGGCACGGTCCAGCCGGCTTAGCCAGGATTATTTATGAATGCTTCTGCGGCAATCGCCGATGTTCGGGCGAGAGGTATGTGGCCAGAGGCTAGGGGATGATCGGTGGGAGTGTCTTTTCTCTCGCCTCGTGCCCCTTGCCCCTCACCTGGCTTCCATGCGATTTTTCGGCGAATCGTCATAAGCAACGTGGGCTAACTCGTTATAGGAAGTCAGATGGCACAGAAATTTGGCAATGGACGCTGGGTACAGCAAGGGTTTTTGGATAATCGCGTTGACGGAACGATTGTGGGGCAGATCGTGTTTGCGGTTGTCGGTCCTGTCGATGTGTATTTACGGGGAAACTTCAAGGCCGATATTGCGGGGCAGGTCATTCAGTTTCTGAATCCTCGGTTTGAGGACGAGGATCTCGCCGGGCAGGTGATTGGTGACATGGAAAACCCACAGATTGGGGATGTGAACTTGATCTCGTTCGACCCTCATCCAAATCTCATCCCTCATCCGTATATCGAATGGTTCTCGACGAGGAAGAATCACTATCGCATCGAACTGGAACCGGCAGATGCCTGGATCGTTCCTGCATCGGAGGTGCGAGAGATCGATCGGATGAGTCGAACGATTCGTGAGGCACTCGCTGGGCGGGTAACTGAACGACCGACTCGTGAGTCCACTGATTGGGTGTAGCAGGATATTGGAATCGTCCGCCCTCGTTCATGGATCGTGACGCGTGAAGTGCGAGATTTGCGAGAAAGGCGCGATTCGAAGTTCGACGTTCTGGGTTCGAAGTTCCGAATACATCGAACTTCGGACCTCGAACTCTTCCCGGTCTCGCTCGTCCCGCCAGTCTTGCGCGGCTTATAGGCTGCGTGGGCTAGGTAGAAACGACCGTCGCAATTTCGGTATGGTCGGTATGATCTGCCGTCTGCATCCCAGTCAAACGTCGCGTGCGTTGCTGGACCCAGATATCGCCAGGAGGCAGTCGAAGGGGATAGACCAGCAGAGGATCCGATTTTTCCCAAGCTGATGGGAGGGGATCGGTGGCCCCTGAGGGGGCTTGCTCTAGACCGAGAATGAGGGCGACCGATACCGTCTCCATGGCTTCAGAAGAAAGAAGAGCCGCGGGCCGGCGCTCCCCCACCAACTGAACCCGTACGACGGATAGGCCCCCTTCCATCATCCCTAACTGAGCCGCCGCGCCACGGGAAAGATCGAGGATCCGGTTGTTGACATAGGGACCCCGGTCGGTGATCCGTACGTGGAGATGTTTCCCATTCGCTAAATTCACGACCCGAACCACGCTGCCTAGAGGGAGGGTTCGATGGGCCGCAGTCAATGCCTCCATGTCGAACAGCTCGCCGTTGGCCGCCTGCCTGCCATGAAACGACTCGCCATACCAGGAGGCCACCCCACGATCCTCAATCCCCACGTCCAATTGAGACGCCCCCTTAGGAACCCATGAACAGGCACTCAGGAGCATCCCCAGACCGAGACTCATTGTCGTCCATAGCAGCTGCCAGCTGCTTCCACGGATTCGACTGATCATCTAACACCTCTTGTTCCTGGTTGAACCAACTGTCACAGAGGATCCTGGCCTGCCCACCCTCACAGTACGGTCCAACCGATCGTCCAACAATACCGAGAGCGTAGCCCTAACCCCTACGTTGGTATGTAGGAAAAAGGAGACACCTATAAAATGACACTGAACCAAGAATCTTGTTTGGCTGGCAACTTAGAGGGCCATGTATATAGAAGAAAGCACTTGTGCCAGTCAACCTATGATTGGCACTAACCGGACGGATTGATGGTCCGTCTAAAATCCTCATACAACCCCCTACCGCGAAGATAACCTCGGGACACGTAGTTACCCACCCATTATTGTCTTGGTAGTCTGAACCAGAAGCGTTACTGAACCTGAATGATCCGAGCAAATACCCCATCTCGCTGTTTGACATAGGTCATCCACACAATCTCACCCACCCTGATAGTCTGAAGTGCAATCCGCTTCCCCTTTCGCACAATCCTGGTTTCGGCTGTCACCTTGGCCCCCACGGTCATATCGTCATGCTTAGTCAACGGTGTCTTGACGACAATCATATGGGGAGCTTGGGCGATGTTCACCGCTATCACCTGGCCATGAACCCGATAGGCCCTCCCGCTGGCTGCCTCACTGTCAGGCGGAATGCAGAGCAGCAGCATCGCAGCGATTGCGAAAAGTGCCCCTCTCGCTTGACGAACCCTCGTCATTGATCGACCCCTTCACGCAGGCATGTCCACGAGCGAGCGGACTCTAGCAGGATGGAGAAAACGTGTAAAGTTGCATGCGACTGGAGCACGATGTTGACTGCCCCAATCCGACTGAGTAAGATGCCCATGTGCTGCCTGGTAGGGTATAGCGACCAACCCGCCGGCAGTACTCCCCAACTCAATCGATCCAATCACCACATATGATTGAAGTCCAACAGATCACGAAGCGGTATGGACAACATACCGCCCTCGATCGCATCAGTTTCTCCGTCGCCAAGGGCGAGGTGTTGGCGTTCCTGGGTCCGAATGGGGCGGGTAAAACCACCACCATGCGCATCCTGACCTGCTTTATGCCGGCCACCGAAGGCACCGCGCGAGTGGCCGGATTCGATTGCGCGGACCAGCCGATGGAGGTGAAACGTCGGATCGGCTACTTACCGGAGACTCCGCCGGTCTACCAGGAATTGACGGTTATAGAGTATCTTCGGTTCGTGGGCCGCCTCCGCGGTCTAGGAGGGAAAATCCTCGCCTCGTCCATGCAGCGCGAGATCGAGCGGCTTGGACTTGGCACGGTGCAACACCGGCTCATCGGGAATCTGTCGCGCGGATATCGCCAACGCGTCGGGCTGGCCCAAGCGCTGCTGCACGATCCCCAGATCTTAATCCTGGATGAACCGACCGTGGGGCTCGATCCGAAACAGATTATCGAGATCCGAGAATTGATCAAGAACTTGGCGGGATCCCATTCCGTCATCCTCAGCACCCATATTCTTCCCGAAGCTACCGCCGTGTGCCAGCGCGTCGTGATCATCAGCGGCGGGCGTATCGTAGCCGAAGACACACCCGAACAACTCTCCGCGCGCCTGCGCCAGTCTGAAAAGATCTCGGTGACCCTCAAATCTCCCGCCGCGGACACCGACAGCTGCTTGAAGGCGGTGCAGGGGGTCCAGAACGTTTTCACGAGCGGCGCCTCTGGTACCTTTCTCCTGGAATGCGAGCTTGGTCGTGACGTGCGGGAAGAAGTGGCTCGCCTGGCAGTCACTAGTGGATGGGGGCTGCTCGAACTGAAAGCCATTTCTATGACGTTGGAAGACGTGTTCCTCCAATTGACCAGACATGAGGAAGGCCTTGCGCCGGACGCAGCGGTCGCCTCAGCAGAACCAGCTGGCCAGCCAGCATGACGCCAGTCCAAGCCATCATCGCAAAAGAGCTGCGTTCATACTTTGTCTCGCCCGTGGTGTATGCCGTGGGATCCGTGTTTCTCCTGATCGTAGGACTGCTCGCCTATCTCTACGTTGTATTTGCCGGAGCCCAGGCGATTCAGCTGACGCAGATGCAGGGAAGCGCCCAGATCAATTTGAACGATCTGGTCTTCCGGAATCTGTTTGCCAGCGTACGATTTATCCTCCTGATTATCCTTCCGATCCTGACGATGCGGTTATTCGCCGAAGAACGCAAACTCCGCACCTTTGAATTCTTGCTGACCTCTCCGATCGGCATCAGCGAAATCGTGGCCGGCAAGTTCATGAGCGTATTCCTCGTCTTTCTGGGCTTACTCGGGCTGACTGGTCTCATGCCGCTCATGCTTGCCCTATTCAGTGATTTCGATTGGTATCCCGTTCTGACCGGCTACCTTGGACTAATCCTACTCGGTTCTCTCTTTCTCTCCGTCGGCGTGCTGGCCTCGGCACTGACTGAAAACCAGATCGTCGCGGCCTTTGTGAGTATTGGCCTGTTACTGGTCCTATGGCTCCTCGCCGGCTTGGGCTCACTGCTCGGGGATACGGCCATCGGACAGGCCGTTTCGTACCTGTCGTTCATGGAACACTACGACCACTTGGTGCGTGGGTTGGTCGACACGAAAGACCTCGTGTATTTTTTCAGCGCTCTGGCCTTGATGCTCTTTTTGTCTCATCGAGTTATGGACTCGGCACGATGGAAATGAATCTCAAGACGATTCCGCTTGGCGTGATCGGACTGGCTCTGGCCGTGGCCGGAGCGATCGCCTATAGCGTCGCTCCGGAAAAACTCTGGCTGGTTACCCTCATGGAAGGATCGGCGCTCCTCTGCCTCATCCTCTTTTTTGTCATCCATTTCAGTGGCTTGAAAGCCTTCTCCACCCGTCGTTCTACGCGGATGGGCGCAAACAGTCTGTTGATGATCCTCCTCTTCGTCAGCATTCTCACGGTCGTCAACTTTCTTGCTGCCCGCCATTCCATTCGTTGGGATTTGTCGGAGAACCAGAACTTCTCCCTTGCCCCGCAAACGCATCGCGTGCTGCGGAGTCTCCCGCGCGAGGTAACCGTCACCGTCTTCACCAGAGAAAAAGACCCCGGCTACCAATCCTTCAAAGAGCGGCTCGATAGTTATCGGCAAGCCAGCCAGAAGATTTCTGTGGAGTTCGTCGACCCAGAACGGCAGCCGAAAATCGCCCAAAACTATGGCATTACAAAAACCGATACGGCCGTTTTCGAAAGCGCCGGGCACAGCGTCCGGGTCACTTCTCCCTCCGAAGTGGAACTGACAGGGGCGCTGATTCGTGTGTCTCAAGACAGCAAGAAACGCGTGCTCTTTCTCGAAGGGCACGGTGAACCGAGTCTCGACGATCGGGAGCGAACCGGACTGTCTGCCGCCAGAGAGATCTTGTTTAAGCAGGGCTACGATGTCGGCACCCTCAGCTTGCTCAAAGAGGCAGCTGTGCCGGATCACACCGCCATCCTCGTGGTGGCTGGACCTCGCCGGCCGGTGACCACCGAGGAGCAAGAACGGATTCACACTTATGTGGAAAAGGGCGGCCATCTCCTGCTGCTCATCGACCCGGATACGCAGGCCGACCTGAATCCCTTGCTCAAGCAGTGGGGTCTGGGAGTCGGCCCTGGAGTTCTGGTCGATTTGCAAGATCGATTAGCCCAAGGCGATCTGACGTCCCTGCTTGTCCGCACGTTCACTGAACATGAAATTACGCAGGACCTCTCCGCCGCCGTGCTGTTTCCCCTCGCGCGACATATCACCTTCGATGAACAAGTCGGCAGCGCATGGGACTATGTGCCGCTCGCCCGAACGTCACCGAACAGCTGGGCAGAAACCGACCTGAAAGGCCGCGTCGTAAACCTCGATGAAAAGGAAGACATCAAAGGCCCCCTGCCGATGGCCGCGGCCCTGGCGCCAAAGATCGCACCGGAGGAAGGCAAACCTCGGCCGGCGATCGTGGTCATTGGTAATTCCACCTTCGCGACCAATGCCTTCGTAAACTTTCCGGGCAACAGCGACTTTTTTCTCCACACGGCTGGGTGGTTGGCTGAAGAACGAAACATGCTGGCGATCGGCCCGAAGGATTCCGCGCTTCGACCGTTTACCCCCAACCCTTTACAGGAACGAGCACTGCTCTATCTGCAAGTCATCCTCCTGCCGGCCACCATGCTCTTCTCCGGCATCATAGTCTGGCGCAGACGCCGGCGTCTGTAGATCGATGCGTTACTGGCCCACACTCGTCATGGTGCTCGTACTGGCCGGACTCGGCCTGTATCTCTATGCCATCGAACTTCCGCAGAAAGAGTCGCACGAGCGTCAAGACACTGCCGACAAGAAGTTGCTCGTCTTCGACCAGGAAACCCTCTCCGGGCTCACCATCAAAACCGACCGGCGCGAACTCGTCTTCGCTCGGACTCCCGAGCGGGGCTGGGCGTTGACCGCGCCTCTCAGCACCGAAGCCGACCAGCGGGAAGTACAGAATCTGCTCAGGGCCTTGGTCACCGGCACCGTGACTCGCGTCGTCGAGGACCACCCGACCAACCTGAGTCCCTTTGGACTCGACAACCCGGTGACGACCATCACCGTCGCAGCCGGAGGCGCACGGGAGACCTTCTCCATCGGGGATAGCGGGCCCCTCTCCTCCAGCCTGTATGTCCTCCGTGAATCGGATCGCAAAGTTCTGCTCACCAATCTGGCTCCCAAAGATTTCGTCAACAAGACCTTGATGACCTATCGCCGCAAAGACCTCTTGCACGTGTCACAAGGCGACGTCGACCGTATCCGTCTCACCTACGCGACCACCGAAATTGTGCTCTATCAAGGACAGGAGAAACCCAAAAGCAAATGGAAGATTCGTTACCCGATTGAAGCCGAAGCAGATCAAACGGAGGTGCGGGCCCTTCTGTTCAGGCTCGAAGATTTAAAAGCGCTGGGCATTGTCGATCCGGGGCCCGAACGCGACGCCCTGGCCAAATCACTCACCGTGCCGAAAGTGAAAGTTGCCATCCACACGGCCGAAGGTGACCAGACAGTTAAACTGTACCAACCAGACCCGGCCAGCGGCGAAGCCATCGCGGAAACGAGTCCCGATGGCCCGCTCTATCGCATCAGTCCCACCGCGATCAGAGACCTAACCAAGGAATTATTTACGTTTCAAGACAAGCGGCTGCTCGGCATCGATTACACCGGCATCGCCATACTCTCCGTCAAGACGCCGACCGAAGAATATGTCCTGATCAACCAACAGAACGAGTGGGTCTTAGAAGATCAGCCGACTGAGAAATTGGACCAACAGACCACCGACTTGTTTGTCAGCCGTGTCGCCAATGTCCCAGCCGAGGAGCGGGTGATCAAACAAGCCGGGCCATTGGCGCCCTACGGTCTCGTAACACCGGCAGCAGAATTTATCGCCACGGGAAGGGACGGGAAGGTCGCAGGGAAACTCTCGATTGGGAGCCATGCCAACGGACTGGCCTACGCCATGGGGCAACGGAGCCAAGGCATCTTCCACATTCGTGCCGACCTGCTCACGCAGATCCCTGCGAAGAAAGACCTGCTGGCCGCCTCATCCGAAAAGACAATCTCATCGCACTAGGCGCGGCAAGAGAGCTTGCCCCTGACCTGGACTTTTCAGATCCCATTCAGTATCGTAACCTGTATGCCCCCGTAGCTCAGTTGGATAGAGCAGCGGTTTCCTAAACCGTTTGTCGTACGTTCAATTCGTATCGGGGGCACCAATTTTTCAATCGGTTACAGAGTGTTGAACTCCCACCTGTCCTTAATTGTGCTCAGAATTGTGCTCACTGCCAAGTCAGACTCACCACTATAGATCAGATCATGGTTCAGCCAACCTACCATCTCGAATCGAATCCGCCACCTCCAATGAGGTGGGATGAATACAAGCCCCTCCTCCAGGAGAAGTGGAGTTCCCTTCTAGATTCTCAGGAGGCAAACGAGGAAAAAAATCTACAGTCATTCTTAGAAGAGCACCCTTGCTTGATTCCCGGGGCCTTTGGCGTCAATTTCTCATCGGGACATTTCCCGTTTCCTTGCGCTGTCATTGCTCAGCCTGCGCTCAGAGGCCTTGGTACTAAGGTGCCAGACTTCATGTGGATCGCATCTGATAGTCGCACGATTTACCCCATCATGATCGAGATCGAAACTCCAACAAAGCGTTGGTTTACAAGAGAAGGAGTCCCCCACAGCGAGTTCACGCAAGCACACACTCAGCTTGCTTCATGGAAAACTTGGTTCGATTCCCCCACGAATAAACAGGTTTTCATTGAGTATTACCACATTCCTTTAGACTTGCGGGATACGAGACGCATCCATCCGCTTTATGTTCTGATTTACGGTAGACGAAGAGAGTTCGAGGATACGCCAGCGTTGAACCTAATGCGGGGGAATCTGCAGCGCCAGGATGAAACCCTGATGACCTACGATAGATTGACCCCTGATGCGAATGCTCAGAATCTGATGTGCGTTAAGTTAATAGAAGATCACGCCGGTCGTCGTTATCGCGCCATGACAGTTCCGCCGACATTAACCTTAGGTCCCTTAGGCGCGGGCTACAGAGCAGTCATTTCCGACAAAGAAGAAGCTGCGACAAGGAAAATTTTGATTGGCCCGGAAAGACGAGAGTTCTTGGTGCGACGATTCCCGTACTGGGACGCCTGGGCCAGGAGCAATTCTGGCCGATATACCTTTTCCCTAGGTGGTGAAGAATAGATGATGCGCGTTTTTCTCTTCCCTCTTGATTTGATCCTTTGACTGGAATGCCTCTTCGAGTAGTTCTCCCGCTCGAGCAATATCTTTGTGATTCACAATGTCATATCGATCAAAAACAGAGCGGGAACGATGCCCCGAGATTGCCATCGCTACTCGTTCCGGAATGCCCGCTCGTACCATGTTCCGAACAGCTGTTCGTCGCAGATGATGAAATAACTTTCCCTCGATCCCGACCCGCTCACAGGCTTTCTTCCAGCTTTTCGTAGGCATGGCAAGGAGGCGCTTCCCTCGATAGTGACAGACCCATCGGCAAGAAGGGTAGTGAGCGAGCACGTGCTGTTTCCACTGCCACAAGATCTCACTCACTTCTGTGACCAACGGAATGAGCCTTCCCTGTCCGTTCTTTGTTGTCCCAGGTTCAAGCCGCAGGAAGCCACGTTCGAGATCCAGCTGTTCCCACCGAAGCATGAGGATTTCTCCTGCCCGCATCCCTGTCCAGTAGCCAATGAGCAAGGGAATTTTGACGTAATCTGGGAGGACGGCTCGCAGCAGCTTGTACTCCTCGTCGGTAAAGAACCCTTGCCGCACGTTGTGTCCTTGGAGATGAGGAATATGGGGTGTGGTCGCCACCAGTGGGGGAGTGTGCTGGCTGGTGAGTCGGTACATCCGTTTCACGGGCTTGGCCTCCACCTCCAAGAGAAGCACGAGATTTGGATAGACGATACAGAGATTCCCGAGGAAGGCATGCTCCTCCGCGACAAGGAAACTCAGGCGGTCCTGGCCACGTGGCAGGAGTTGACTCCGGAGAGGACGACAAATGAAAGCCGGGTCACTGATCAGTGACCTGGCAAACGCATGATGCGAGACGGGTTGCGGAATTCCTATTTTTCTATTTCGGCCCGCTGATTAAGAGTGACAAATGGCCATTTCTCACAAAGCTCGCTATTATAATGGGTTCCCCAATTTCTATAGCAATACCGATGTTTTGGCCCCTTCTTTTTATTCTATGTTAGTCCTTTCTCTCCTTTCTGTTCCGACCGTGTCTGGTCACAAAATTGGTCACATCCTTTTGAGGAGCGAGGGAGGAGCCCTCTCTCCAAATGGTGTCGGATTCTCGCGCGCTAATGCGGCGTCAGATTCGCGAGTGAGAAGAGGCAAAAACATGGTCATAAACCAGAAGGTTGATGGACCACCCGTTTATATCTCTTTGCGAGACGGTACCCTGCCGAGAGGGAGTGGAAGACGGCAATCTGAATTCATCTTCTTAATAGGTGCTTGAGAACTCAAAACACTAAGCCGTTCGTGTATCCCCTCCTAATGGGGTGTTTGACGGACGGGAGAAGCTATGCTAGCGTAACGCTACTTCACAAAGGAGGCAGACCATGCGTGTGCATATCCCATCGACTGGTTCACAGAGCCTCTGCCTCAGCACCCGGTAATTCCTCTTCACTAGCCGGTCTGGGCTAGGCTCTCAAGAATCCACACAGCAAGTTCATGCCAACTTCGGCACACTCAGAGTGTGCTCGATGCGGTATGGCTATGGGAGCACAATGATGAATCATCAATTCACGCATGATCAAGTTCGTGAGTTCTGTCTGGAGATTCACGAGGATGATGGGATCGATCCGCAACGCTATTTTCAGGCATCGCCGAAGCAGAAAAGGAGCCGAAAGAGTATTCAGCTCTGTGGGCAAATCGCGAAGTTACTGAATGCGAGTTTCGCGGGGTGGGACAGCCCCATACTGACCCGGCTCTATGTGGTGTCCGTTTTGCCGGCGCCTACGGTTAGTCGGTTACAGATTGTGGTTGATGCGACCCAGGTTCCTGGAAGCATGCCGACCAAAGACATTCTTCAAGAACTAGCGCGGACTACGCCCGGGCTGAGAGCAGTCGTGGCGGGAACCATCGCACGCAAGTATGTGCCAGAGTTGACTTTTCGCCTTGCTGCGCCGCATGAGGTGCTCCAATGACGACAACACAAGAAGTGCGAGTCGAACAATGGTTGAGTGAGCCGTTGTCAAAGCCGGTACAACGGGCGATCAAGGGGTTAGCACGCACCGATGATGTTCGCTACATCGCTGTAATGCCCGATGTGCATCTGGCCGAAGAGGTCTGTATAGGTACAGCCATGGCGACAACCCGGCTGATCTATCCGGGAGCTGTTGGTGGAGACATTGGCTGTGGGATGGCGACGGTGCGATTCAACGGTCACGCTACCATCTTGTCGGATGGACGACAAGCAGCGAGGCTCCTCCGTGCATTGGGTCAAGTGATTCCGGCGATTCGGCATGGAAGCAGTTCAGTTGACTCGCGGTTGCCTGAGTCGTTACTTGGTGAGCCGTTAAGTTCGCAGTCATTAGAGAAACTGAAGAGCCGCGAGGGTCGTGTTCAGCTCGGCACGTTGGGGCGTGGCAATCACTTTCTTGAATTTCAAGCTGAACAAGATGGGACCTTTTGGCTCATGGTGCATAGCGGGTCGCGAGCGATAGGACAAGCGATTCGGGACCATCATCTCATCCACGCGAGGCTGGCCTCCACTGGACTTCGGTATCTTGATTCCGACACGGCAAGTGGCCAAGCCTATCTCAGGGATGTCGTGTGGGCAGAACGGTATGCAGAGGAGAATCGTCAGGTCTTGCTCCATGCGGCCGTGCGACTGGTTGAGGAGTTCTATGGGCTTACCGCCGACTGGTCCTCTGGTTTCAGCTGCCAGCACAATCACGTTCGGCAAGAGTTGCATTTTGGATCACAGTGGTGGGTCCACAGAAAAGGAGCCATTTGGGCAGGCCACGGTGCCCAAGGAATCATTCCTGGTTCAATGGGAAGCCCGAGTTATCATGTTGCAGGACGAGGGCATGAGGCCAGCTTGCAGTCCAGCTCGCATGGAGCTGGCCGTACGCTGAGTCGGGGGGATGCATATCGCTCCATTGGGCTTAAGGAGTTTCTGAGAGAAATGAAGGGAGTCTGGTTTGATCATCGACATCTTGAGAGTCTTCGTGACGAGGCCCCATCAGCGTACAAGGACATTGCCCTTGTGATGAGAGCACAACGCGACCTCACGAAAATTGTGCGGATAGTCCGGCCTGTCCTGAATTACAAGGCCGCGTCATAGCAAGCAGGGTGCTGTATTCACGGAGAACAATGGAACTGTGGAATAAAGAAAGGAGGGCTAGCTCTATGGGAAACAAGAAGCACTTCGGGGAGGAGAGCTGCTTTTGAGATCTCGAGCAAGCGCCGTAAGGGATACCCGTCCGAAACTCATGTGAAACGGGGTCATCGGATTTTCAACAACGGCAAAGAACTAGAGGAGAAACTAGGACGCAACGATCTCTGTCCTTGTCACTCTGGGAGGAGATTTCAAGAAGTGCTGTATGGGCTCTGGTCGATACGACGGGGCCAATCGAGACCACTACTTTTAGAGACTGAATAACCCATAGCGAAGGCCACATCGTGTGACATGGTATGGCCTTCTATGGAATCAACAAACTCACACAATGGTTTTACATTACGATGACCAAGCAAAGTATTTGTCAGATCTTGTGTATAGGATCAGTAGTATCGCCGGATCTGGATGCAGATTAACAGTCGCAGTGAGGGGCTCGCGAAGCGCATCCGCTCCACCTGCGGGTTAGGTGTGTGCTACCCATCAATTGAGACCCCCGTCGGATGCTCGCCCCGCAGCGCCACATTGAACAGATGATTGGCGTCCGTTTGTGATTCAAAGTACATCTGCCACCGAGAGTCTTCAATTACCACGTTCGGGATGGAGAAACTAGTCATCGTGAACTCGGTCGAGAATGCTCCAGAAAGAGGTTTTCGTGACCATTCCTCGAATTGGGGACGCAAGACCGTTTCAACCGCAGCCAAGATGCTGCTGTAGTGCCGTTCCACTGTCAGAAAGAATTGGCGCTGCAATTCGCTCGGGGGTAGCTCAAGGGCTGGAGCATCAATAAATAGCTCGATCTCGCGACCAGATGACGAAAAGGTGCGCTTTGCCTCCCAATACGAAATGCGGCCTTTCGGCATCTTCATGTATATCAGGCACCCAAAGAATTCGTCGTCCACCTCAAGGGGACGAAGTTTCTTGAGCAGATCGCTGAGCATCCTCATGGCTGTCTACCGCTCCGATGGGTTCTGAATAAATTCAGTGGGTTTCCTGCATCCGTCTAACTAAGCTATCTGTCCACAATTTAAGTGGGTCACATGAGAAAATTTGCACAACTATGGTTCCTCATCAGAGGAGTCGAGGTTGGATTCACCTCTCTGAGGTTTCCGAGAAGATTCGGCAATAGCATCCCATTCGGCAAGTTCCTGGAGCTTTTCTTTGTCATTGCGCGGGCTGACTTTATTTTCCTGTTTGGCTTTCTGGTTTCCTTTTCGCGTCTTTCGAATCCGAAACGCCATTGCGCCAACCCTTTCACACACTCCGACACGACCTGCTAGATCAAATCCTCACAATGACCCCATCTCTTTTTGTGTATCGATTCATTTCCCGAGCAATTCGTTCCATAGCATAAGCAGGCCAGCAAGAACAAAAGCAATACCGAGTGCGTAGTTATGGAACTTTAGTGCCGATGGACCAAAAACTCTCCTGACAAAAGACAGTGAATACACGAGTGCAAAATCTTCTGATGGATGTACAAGCCAAGGCCATTTATGCCAAGTGCCATAAAGAAGAGTCGCTCCTCCTCCGATGGTTAAGATCAAGAACACTATTCCAAGCATGAATCCCATCAAGAACCTTTTCCTCTTTATCTTGCTGGGAATGGGAGAATAGGAATCTGTACTCCAAAAGGAACCCCGATGGAGGGTCCTATACTAATATTCAGACCTTGAATCCCATCTCCAGTTCCAGGTTCATGAATAACATCAAGGCACACACTGAATTTAACAACATTATGGCTTAGAAAATTTAACTCAAAGAGCCCAAGAGGATCGGTCAGGGTCTGCGGTATATTCCTGACATAGGCATAAACGTTCATATCCCCTCTCGCAAACCCAATCGGATCCTCACTCACAAACCGCTGCAACCGAGGCGAATAGTAGGCGCTCTTCCAGCTCCTCGATTATCATTCGTTGGAGGACCTCCGCCAGCTGAGCTGGGCGATCCCAGTCATGTACGTGCGGGCTCTTCCAGCCATGAGAGTGATCCCAGTCTGTATCTGTTTCCGGGAAACCGTCAGATCCGTATCTCCTTGTCTGCTTCTTCTTACTGTCCTTCGTAAGGCATTCCGATTCAGAACCAGGTTCACCTCGTCATGAGGAGGGCGGTTGAGGCGGTGTTCCATTGCCATGGATTGAGCTTCCAGCAGCAAGCTTCACATCAGAAACCTGACGCAGTTTTGATTCAACCCAAACCACACTTCTCCTTAGTTCCTTTGAGGCTGGGTTAACCACTAGACCTTGGTTGTACGCCATTAACGCTTCGTTCAGTTGACCGGCTTTCACCAAGCAAAAGCCTAACCTCCAGAAGTCCTCATACCGTCTATTACCAGCAGTGATTGTTCTCCGGAAATATGTAGCAGCTCGATCATGTAGCCCAAGTTCCATGAAACTCATGGCAAGGAACCCATTCGCGTTCTTTTCCTTTGGACGTTCTGCGACGACTGACTCACTCACTTCAATTACTCGAACGAAGTCCTTCAACCTATAGAGCACCTCGGCAAATCTGATTCTGTCTAATGCGGGCATGGGAGCCAGCTTGCACAACTCCTCATATTCAAAGCAAGCCGCCTCGTTCTTATCGTAAATTCTGTATGTGTCAGCGAGGAATGAGCGTGGTGTCAAGGCTTTAGGATTCTTTGCAATTAACCTTTTACAGGTTGCTTCTATCCTTTCTAGTGAATGAATTGGTGGAATCAACATACTCACCGCAAGAATGATGGAGTATCGCAATTGCTCGAGGCGGCTTTCCCCTTCATAAGGTTCTGGATGAGACATATTCTCTAACTAGTGATGGATAAACTTTGAAGCTGATTCAAGACGCTTCGCAAGGATGAATTCCCGTAGGTGTACTGCCCCACTTAATTTCTGAGCCGTGTTTTGAAGCGGCTTGTTCGGTAGTTCCTGTGCTCTCACCCCTCGCGTCGCAGGTGTCACGACGCGACCCCAACCAACTGAAGGAGACGATAGCCCCCCCAGAACACCGCGGGCATAGTGATCAAGAACAGCCCGAAGCCAAGGCCCAGCTTTAGGAGCATGGGGCCAAAACCGGGGGACAGACCAGGGACAAGGTGGCGAGCTGGGACCTCTACGAACCATCCAAGCGTATAGAGGAGGTTGACCACGAACGGTGCTGCCAACAGCGCGATGGGCTCCACCGCGTCCTCTCCAGGCTGTAGTTGACCACTAGTCGTGATCGCCCAGAGGAAGATGACGAAGCCGAGCGCGCCGTACCCCATGACGATGATGTTAAAGGGGATGCGACGAAGCTCACACCACGCGATTACTCTCCACAAAGAGCGTGGCTCTTGCGGATTCGTGAACAACCATGCTGTGAAGCGCTTCACCATTCACGCCTGCCTGGACCCTAATCAGCCGAACAGTGAGATACAGCGGACGAGCGACTCGAATCTGCGTACTCTCGCTTTCTATACCGTTATCCTAAAAATCAGAGAATGGCAAAACATTTGGTTGGCACGACTGACTGGCAGGAGGGGTGTCAAAAAGGCGCCGAATAACTAGCCGCTATCTCTGGAATTTAGTTGAGGATCGATGGTAGCTATCAGAGGGGTCAGAAAGAACCCATAAAGAACCGGCTTATCCCATCAAATCTCTCTTCCGTTCATCAAACTCCTGCTTGTTAATCTCGCCGCGCGCATATCGCTTCTTAAGTATCTCCAGTGCCGAGCCTTCACGCTTGATCACAGTCTCTCCAATGAACCATCTAATAAGAAAGACGGTGCCTGCGATCAGCAGACCCCAGAACAAAATCATACCGAACAGGCCAATCCCCATCATGGGCATCCATCCACAATTCGTGAATTGGTCCATCATCTTATAGGTCTCTTTGTCTTAGAGTCCCCCTTGTCCTGCTCCACCACCGTTTTGCCGCTAAATCATTTCATTGTGAGCCATCAAAATGATGCACCGGCGCCCCTGAAACATCAACTACATCCCGACAGCCATTCAACGGGGTTTTTGGACACACCCTCTAAGTTGTTCCTCCATGCTAGTTTGACCATATAGATCAAGTGAAGCCAGGCGAGCTCCCCCGTGTTATAGGAGCCAGCCCATCTATTCCTGGCCCGACAACCTAGACCCTAATGTATCCATAGCCCCCCGTGTTACTGCGACGGGGGCCTTCCCGCCCATCCGGCTGTCGCCGGATCGGGCGGCCTACGCCTGGGCCTATGATCTCATCGCATGTTCTGAATCGGGATGGAAGAGGAGTGCGTAGCCACGAGGATGCGTTGATCCAGGGTTTCAAGTCCTCGCGGCTAGGCTATAAGGGCACTATGCCGATCCGTATAGTACGCCGACCCTGCGCCCTGGTAAACATTGACAAGTGATTGAAGGAACGCGACAATCCCCCACCAGTTGCAGTTTGTCTCGTCGTACTATGCCGGTCAGTATACTCATTAGTTAGAGGAACTGAGAGGGAGGGAGTACATCGGTCCGGAAGGTAAGGGACGCAGTGCGCGGGCACGATCGTGTTGCTCCGAAAGTAGTTCAGGCGGAGGACACCATGGCACAGGTTGACTGGTATATCGAAGGGCCCGAGTTCAGCAACTGCAACTGCGACTACGCCTGCCCTTGCCAGTTCGAGTCACCCCGGCCCACGCACGGAGACTGCCGCGGCTTCGCCGCTGTTCGGATCGCTAAGGGCTACTTCGGGGATGTGCCGCTCGATGGCCTGTGCGGAGCGGTTCTCTACGCGTGGCCGGGACCGATTTACGAGGGCAACGGCGAGTTCCAGGGTGTCATCGACGAGCGGGCCGACGGTAAGCAACGAGACGCTTTGGCTACGGTATTGTACGGCGGGGAGACCAACGAGGGGGCAACCCACTGGTGGGTCTATCGGATGATGTCGACGACGGTGCATCCTCCGATCTTCAGACCCTTTGAGTTCGACGTGAACATCGAGCGTAGAACAGCACGTATCGTGATACCCGACGTGCTCGAGTCCACGGCCCGTCCGATCCGAAGCCCCGCGACGAGGGCTGAGCATCGTGTCCGCATCCAGCTTCCGAATGGGATCGAGTTCGACACCGCGGAGATCGGCAGTGGAACCACGAAGACGACGGCCTCGATCCGGCTCGACCTTAAGGAGACCTACGGCCACTTTACTTTTCTCCGGCATTCGGGCAAGGGCGTTGTCCGCTCGCGATAGAAGCCAGGCATGTTGAGACTGGGCCCGCACCATCGCTCTGACGTGAACCGGCCCATTGAGTGGGTCGCCCGCCACGATCGGATCGTCGTCGTGGCGGCGCTCGGTGCCGTGGTCGTCCTCGCGTGGGGGTTGCTCCTCGCGGGGACCGGCATGGACATGCCCGACGCGCGATCGGGCGAGCATACGGCGGACGCGGGCTCGCTCGGCAGGTTCCTCGCGGTCTTGCTCATGTGGGCCGTGATGATGGTGGCGATGATGCTGCCGAGTGCGGCGCCAACAATCTTGCTGTTCGCCGCGCTCACGCGAACGCGGGCGTCGGCCTCGCCGCTGCCACCGACCGCTGGTTTCGCCGCGGGATACGTGCTCCTGTGGGGCGTCTTCAGTCTCGTTGCCACCCTCGCGCACATGGCACTCGAGCATGCCGCGCTCGTGTCCTCCGCGATGCGAACGACGACCTCCGTCCTGGCCGGCCTGCTCCTGGTTGCCGCTGGCGTGTACCAGTGGATGCCCCTGAAACGCGCGTGCCTCAGGAACTGCCGTTCGCCAATCCATTTCGTGACGAGACACTGGCGCGCAGGCCTGGGCGGCGCGTTCCGCCTCGGGCTGTTCCACGGCGCCTACTGCGTCGGCTGCTGCTGGGCGCTGATGGGCCTCTTGTTCGTCGCGGGGGTGATGAAGGTCGCGTGGGTGGCCGCGCTGGCCGTCTTCGTCCTGCTCGAGAAAACGACCTTCCTCGGCACGCGCGTGGGCCGAGCCGTGAGCGGCGTCGGCCTCGTCGCCGCGGGTGCGATCGCGCTCGCACTCCGATGAAGTGCGCCGGCTGCCGGGAACGACAACGCCTTCCAATGGCCTCTAACTTCGCGTTGCACCGGTCCGCGGGCTCGCGTTGCTCGCTCGCGGCCGGTGAACGCAGGCGTTAGCCAAAAGACAGCAGAGCCATCGAGATAGTGGTCTTTAATCAGCAGGTTTCTTTCGCGCATGGAATCCGAACGAGGCCTCTCCAGTGCCCAGGTTCGCTAGGTCCAGGGAGCCAACATGACGCGTTTGCGAGCTCCTCTCACCAGGTTGAAGCCAACGTTTCCTATTTCCCACTCCAGGCCTAGGTGATCCCTTCCGGTTTATCCCCTCAAAACCCTTAAAAAACCTCTCCAAAACGCGGTTAGAAAACCTCGTTCGTTAAACCTCTGCAGCCCACTCGCGTAGTGATAGTCACAGTCATCGCAACCTGACTTTGGGTCAATGGCAGGACCGTCGCCATGAGAAAGACGAAACGGGGCTAGGACGGCGCAACAGCAGGCGGGTGCAGATCTGCAGGGGGAAAGTACTGCGCGAAGCGGGAAGCTGAATCGAGGATCAAAAACCTTGCGGTAGACGTGCGGGTCATGTCTCGATCTTTTGTGGTGTTCGGCGTATCCTTTCCGCAGGTCAAAAACGAATAATTTTGTACGGGCGATGGGTTAGAAATCGTGCTTCAGGTGAGGCAAAGTGTCACGAGGCTCACCTGTCTGGTTGCGGTTTGACCGTGCTGACATCGGCAATAAGTCAGGGAAGAACCCCGGCTCTTGCCGGAGATCCTCAGCCTCTTCCCCCATCCCAAACCGTTCTCTTATTATCTCGTTGCCATTGTGCCCTCTGTACACCAATTCGTCAGTTTCGAAATCATATTCCGGTATTTCAGGATTGTCCCATCTCTGCAGAAAGTACTGGTAAAACAAGTTATACAAGCCATGATCATTCAGATTATGCTGGAACACATATTCCGGCATCGTTTGTACGTCCAGGTCGGTGTGATAATGCTTTAGCCAAAGATAATCACCGAGGATCGCTAGTTTGACGAGGGGTGGGTCCGAATAGAGCTTGAGTTTGACGGTTTTCCCGGTTGCCTTGAGCCGCTTTAGCAATGTGATGCTTTCTCTGACCTCCTTTCGAAACTTTTCAAGAGTAAAATGTGGATGGAGGATAGCATCGATGCGATTTGTCGCTTCCTGACTGTACGGATTCACAAGTAGTATGTGAGCTCCCAGACACTTTCCCAGCACCGTATAGAGATCGCCATCTTGGTCAACAAAGGTTCCATAGCCAGTTGACCCAATCACCACAATAGTTCTTCCCGTTCCCTGCTTTTCCTTTAACTTCCTGATCCTTCTCTGGGCGCTGAGTTTTCGCCAAGGGGAAAAAGCGGTCAAGCCAGCACCAGTTGCCATCGTAGCGAGAGTCCGGTCCCGGAGGCTTCTATGAAGATAGTTGAAGGAGACAATTAGAAAAATCGCTGCCGTCATTTCAACAGCGACGAGATAGACCTTAACATTCTCCACACGAGACCAAAAAGTGACAAAACTCCTCGCAATTGTGGGTAGAGATAAGGCGATCCCCGCACTCAGTGCCACCACGACGACGTGGTAGAGACTCCATGCCGTGCCACGCATGAAATTTCGGACAATTGATAGTTTTTCTCTCAACATCGAGTTACCTCTTCCCGTGTTCCTCAACACTAAATACTATTGTTCCTCAGCTGCACCAATCGTCTGTCGCACCTTTTCCCCACGCAGATGCTCGATAGCGTCTATAAAAAAATAAACCCCTACGACTCCTGCCGGTAGCAAAGTCAGGAGTCAGTCACCTCCAGACTCATTAGGGAACAGCTACGCGATTAGCTGTGAGAATAGCAGCGAGCGCTTAAACAACGATCAGTTCCAACTGCTAGGTTCAGAACATAGGCGGCACACCCATCCGTTGTCAACGCACTTAATCTAACCTGGCACATTGGATTGTTATTCAGGACTGATTCTAGGCTTGACCTCAATCTCCAGAGGGCGCAACACCAGGGACTGAGCATCAAACAAGAAGACCATACGCATTATCATACTCCGTTGATCGACGCCCTGTATTATTAAAAAGTTAAAAGGGTGTAAACTTTCAAGGTCGTGATGTGGTGGGCACCCAGGAAACTTGACTGCGTGAGTGAGCGATCATCTACCCATTGCACGACGAAAACATCACCAGTATGTCTTCACTCGAAAACAGTTGTTTTTGACCCCTATGATTTCTGTTCTTGACCCTGAAGGAAATCACAAGGTTGCCCGCTAGGAATTTCACAGACCTTTTGGACCCCTCAAATACGCCGCTATCAGTTGTATCAAAGAGATAAAGGGGATGCCCAGAAGAAACCTTTCTTCGAATGTCGCCCTACGTTTAAACCTCCGTTTCTTTTGACGAACGTCTTCCCACCCGTTACGCTTCCCTAAAGAGGATTTCTTATTCGACTGAAACCTGACCATCAAAGTTGTTGTGCCCCGCTAGTGAGAAATTAAGGGGGGCTGTGCAACCTGGTAATGCATAGCTAAATGTCATGAGCATAAAAACGCCTCTCGGCCTATTTGCACTGATTTTCCTCCGCGGGTGTACCGGCGATCTTTGCGGTAACAACCCCCTAATCGGAGCAGAATCGCCCGACAAAAAACACCCTGCTATTGTTTTTGTAAGAGACTGCCGTGCGACTACAGAGTTCAGCACTCAAGTCTCAATACTGGACACACCGAGAAGCCTGTCGAATGAGCCTGGAAACGTTTTGGTATTAGACGGAAAATATCCGGGTTCAGTGCGATGGGAAGGAAACAAAAAACTCGTAATCTCAGGGCTTAGCACCCAGAAACAGTTCCTGAAGTTGACGGAATTCCAGAGTATCGAGATCAAATACGAACAATGACATTTACCTATATGTTCGAGGTGGACGTTGTGCCCTACCTAGACCGTGCTCGTGCTCAGGTGGTTTAGTCAGCTGGATGCAGGGACCCCACTATGCTTTGCCGGCAGTGCAATGCTGTTCGGGTAAACTGCAGCAGACTTAATAGTTGGGCGTCATGAAACGTTACGTCGAAGCTTCTCCTAAGGCCAAGAAAGTATTTTTCAGTGTTGCTGTTGTCTGGGTAGGTGTTGCTCTGCTCCTTGTCGGCTTAAATGACTGGTTTCCTGTAAGCGGTACTCCGCAAGACCAGTCAGTTGAGATTTCTAATCGTGCGATAATTCTAGTAGTTGTTAAGGTGGTGTCTTACCTCGCGTTGTCCATTTTGGTTGTGCTCTATGCTTTTTGGACAGTACGGTCTAGACAATGGCCACCTCTCGGACACGCTATGCCGTTCCGCACCCAGGTTCGTGAAATTAAGCGACCCGTCTTGGTCTGGGTACCTGCCGGCCTCCTTCTGCTTGGATACATGGCTCAGATTGGCATGTCCATATATTATTGGTCGCAGATTAACGAGTTCCTTCACATCCTCGTGCCACCTCGGTAGACGCCCAACAAATCGCTCCAGCCGGCAGCGGCGCTAATGCAGACGCGTCTGAGTTTTGCTGTTAGGCTGCATCCCCACAGGAACTCTCTAGTCCCTCACAAAGTTAGTTCTGATCGAGGGGAATGCACCACAATTGTGCTCATTTTGTGCTCAACTCCAACTCACTCCAGCCTATTCCAGCCTGGTCTTTCCCTGATTTTGTGGACACCTTCCGTGCATAATCCGCGAAGGGAGGTGCCTCATGGGCCAGCAGCGACGGAGTTTCACGCCGGAGTTTAAGCAGGAAGCCGTGGACCTGTGCCGACGCACGGGAAAGAGTGAGTGCCAGGTGGCGCAGGAGTTGGGCGTCAGCCAGACTGCGCTGAGTCACTGGCTGCGGGAGGCGACGCGTGCCGCCGCCGGTCCGAACGGATTCCAAGCGGCGGAAGAACTCAAGGCCCTCCGCCGTGAGGTGGAACGGCTACGGATGGAGCGGGATATCCTAAAAAAGGCGGCGGCAGGTTCAACCGGTGAGAGCAACACCGGCCTCCAATATAGCCGCTGGCGTCTGAAACCCCAATGTCTTTCGCGGACGTTGATTCAACCGTAACGCGATCGTGTTCAAGTCGGCCTGGGAGTGAGGTGACAGGTCTGTGCCTTTCGGGAAGTACTGACGCAGCAAGCGGTTTGTGTTTTCATTCGTGCCCCGCTGCCACGGGCTTTGCGGGTCACAGAAATAGACCTGCACCGTGATATCGATCGGCAATCGTTTGTGCTGGGCTCATTCCATCCCGCGATCCCAGGTGATCGACCGGCGCAAGGCCGAGGGCAGTTGTCGGACCGGCCTGCTCAGCGCCGTCACCACGCTGGCCGTGTCTTTCCCCGGCACCTTCACTAGCATCGTGAAGCGCGACTGCCGTTCCACCAAGGTGGCGATGTGCGTATTCTGTGACCCCGCAATCAAGTCCCCTTCCCAGTGACCGGGAATGCCCGATCTTCCACCTCAGCGGGACGGTCGCGGATGGAGACCCCATCAATGATCTGCCCGCGCGGCTGGCCCGCCGTACTCGCGCGTTGTGCCCGCCGCATCCTACGCCGGGATCGGAGATGCCCAAGTAATTCTTTCTTGAGCACCCCGCGGGCTTGAATGAACAAGCTGCGGGAGATCGTTTCGTGGGAGACCCGCATCGTGCCCTGCTCTGGAAATGCCCGCTTAAGCCACCCCGCGATTTGTTCGGGTGACCACTCCCACGTCAATTTGCTCGCGACGATTCTCTGGAGCGTGGGGGAGGTGGCGAGTCGACAGGGTTTGGGGCGTCGCGTACGCGCCCCGGCCTGCGCGTCGGCCTCAGCCGCGCGATAGGTATGGGCTCCACCACAGCGGGTGATTTCACGGCTGCCCGTTGAGGGCGCGCGACCGAGCGTGGCGGCAATCTGCCGGATGGAGCGAGCCGCCGCCATGCCCCGCGAAATCTCTTCTCGCTCCGCGAGCGTCAGCGCCCAGCGCGACCGCCGGCGGCCTGCGGGAATGAACCCTCCATTCGATGACACCACGCCATGAATCGATCCCGCGTGCTTGCCGAGGACCCGGCCGATCTCGCTCAACGACTGCCCCTGTTTCCATCGCTGCCACAGGTCCGCTTTCTGGGCCGCAGACAAGCCCGGACGCCCCATATGTCCCATCACGGTCACCCTCCAACTCCACCGTACCCCAGAGGGTGTTGCATTGATCGCTTGAACCTACCGCAGCCTTCTTCGCCAACGAGTCGCGATGAGATATGCCTTCATTCAGGCGGAGAAGGCGCAGTATCCGGTGGAGGTGTTGTGCCGCGTCATGGTCGTGGCGCGCAGCGGGTTCTATGCCTGGCGCCAACGCTCGATGAGTATGCGCGCACAAGAGAATCAAGGCCTGGTGACGCAGATTCGGGCCTGTTATCAGGCCTCGCGGGGCCGGTATGGCAGTCCCAGGATTCATCAAGACCTAGGGCCCACGGACTCCAGGTTGGACGCCATCGCGTGGCGCGGCTCATGCGGCTCCATGGGCTCTGTAGTGTCAGCCGACGCCGGGCCTGGAAACGACCCGCAATGGCTACACCGGCTCTTGTGGTGGCGAATGTCTTGCGCCGGCAGTTTGTCGCGACGCGGCCGAATCAGAAGTGGGTGAGCGATATCACCTACGTGCCGACGCGTCAGGGCTGGCTCTATGTGGCCGTGCTGATGGATCTCTATTCGCGCCGCATTGTCGGCTGGGCGATGGATGATCAGATGACCACGACCTTGACGCTGAAGGCACTCGAGATGGCTCTGCAGCAACGCCCCGTGCAGGTGGGACTGCTGCACCATTCCGATCGCGGCAGCCAATACGGCGCGATGGCCTATCAGCAACGGCTGGCGACACGCGGCATCCGGTGCTGAATGAGCCGTCCCGGCAATTGCTGGGATAACGCTGTGGTGGAAAGCTTCTTTGCCACTCTGAAAACTGAACTCGTGCACGGTCGCCCGTATCACACCCGGCAGGAAGCTCGCACAGAGGTCTTTGCGTATCTGGAGGGATTTTATAATCGGTCCCGCCGACATTCCACCTTGGGCTATCTCACCCCCGTGGAGTTCGAACAGCGGGCGGCTCAGTCAACCAGCCGTGTCCACTAAACCGGGGGAAGATCACTTTGGCTGGAATAGGCTGGAATGAGTTGGAGGGAGTTGGGCTTGAGCGCAAATTGAGCACAATTGCCTCCCCGAACCGTACGCTTTGCGAACCCTGCGATTCGAGTGCTCACGGTCCAACCCTCACCAAACACTCACACGTACATCTATGTCAAATTTATGAAGGATTCCCAAAGCCACCCCCAACAGAGCAGATGATTCTTGATAAGGAGACCTCAGACCATCTCCCTATTTCAAAGCTTTCTTGGGATCGCTCTGCTGGGTCTGAATGTCCGCAACTCCCTGAAGTGCGTAAGAACCATCAAATTCTCGTGGGATCCTCCGGGCCGTTTTGAGTGCAGCTGGCACATCGTCGATCCGCGCGTATGACTGAGCGATCTGACTCGCGCTGAGGCCATCAATCCCCAACTCCACGGCTTGCTCGAGCAACATCTCACCGACCTGGCGCCAGGAACGGCCTGATGACGAACTCATATCGTTGTGCCGCAGCGTCAAGTTGATTCCAACCCCACCCGCTGAGCCGGTCATCGACGAAGATGAAAGGAGTAAAATTATCTTTGTTCCACCCTCGATTGGTGTACTCGTCCAAGCCTTTTGTGATGTACCAATAGGTAAGAATGGCTTCGTTATTCTTGCCCCGGTACGTTTCTAACTTGTCCGGTGGCCCCATCAATTTTGTGACTTGTTCGGTCGTCATCTCGGGCTTAAGATCGACCATTGTTTTCTTGTTCTCGTACGCGCGAATACCTGGATTCGCTGGACTGTCAGCGCAACTTGTTAGGGATACAGCAACAGCGACGAGGCATAGCCAACGCAAGAAGAATGAAATCTTCAGCATTCTCATTGCTCCGATTCGTATGAAAGTTTGGCGAACGATTACGCATGGCTAACAATAGAAGCTAACCGACGGTCCGCGCCAACGCTCGCTAAGGTAAAGCCGCGTACCGGCCCGTCCGGTTGAGCACAAGGTTGGGCGGGGGGCTCACTTGATTGCGTGGAGGATAGTGGAGTTGAGCACAAAATGAGAACACCGGCGACTACTCCCTCTAGTACCCCGCCATCCCCCCATAGCCACCTGTTCCGTAGGATGACGAGGGGGAAACGGTGTGGCTTCTGTAGGCACTTGACTCGGTTATTGCACTGTTGCCGGGGGCCAGTTCAGCTGCCTTTTTAAAATGGGTCGTTGCCTCTGAATGAAGATCCAGCTTGTCAAGTGCCAGGGCAAGATTGAAGTGAGATTCGGCGAGATTCGGATCGGCCTTGATCGCTGACGAGAAATGCTCCCTGGCTACCGACCAATGGCCCACATCGTATTCTGCAATTCCTTCAGCGTTGTGCTGGGCGGCGGTGGCATTGCTGCCTGGCGTCGTTGCCAGTGGGACGCTCGTGGCCGCGCAAGCACTTTGCAGGACTGCTAGGCTAAAGGCGACGGCAAATCTAACGAGGTTCATGGTCTTCACCTCCATGCTAAGAGGTATTTCTGCATTGTCGAGAAGCCCTGAGTAGCCAGGCTGAGAGCAAGATGAGTAGAAAAACTTCATATGTGTCCAAAACCTTTATCGAGGTTGATCTCAAACGGGCTGGGAATCAAGGTGTTTTTTACCGGCTGTTCATCAGTTCATAATCAACTCATTTCGGTTCGTTCCCTCAAGAAGTGTGAATCATTTTGATGCTCTGTTGTACCTGGACGACGTATT
Source organism: Nitrospiraceae bacterium (assembly GCA_036004925.1). Classification (GTDB taxonomy): domain Bacteria; phylum Nitrospirota; class Nitrospiria; order Nitrospirales; family Nitrospiraceae; genus Palsa-1315. The sequence goes on from DASYRC010000008.1 coordinate 131,860, forward strand.
ATTCATGCACGATCTATTCCGAGGATGATTTGCACGATTTCAGGAGCGAGTACAGTAAACAGCCTGCTCCTGCTGATGCATCTCATCCCCCAGCGCGGTGAACAGCGCCTCGAATTCCTTTTCTCGTCTCGCCTTGACCGTCAGCACATTCAATCCACCAACCATATTCTCTCCAAGCGCTCCCAAGCCGATCTGAATCCTTATATAAGGGAGTAGGTTCAGAAATCTCTGCCGCGGCCAGTCTATAGCAAACTCCGAGGGGCACCAATAAAAGTGCAGTACTAACAAAAGAGACACACTGTCAAAAATGGCAGGCTACTTTGTCTTTCGTCCCGACATCCTATTCATTGGCGCACGGGCTTTCCCGTGGGCAGATTTCGACTGGCTGCGGAATCGAGCCGGTGGGAGGACGAACTCACGTTTGAAGGCGCGGTTAAAGGACGGCTCCGACTCATAGCCAACCTCACCAGCGATCTGCGCGACGCTACTGCTAGTGGATGTGAGCATCTGCGCGCCGAGCTGAAGCCGCCAGCGTGTGAGATAGGCAATGGGTGTCTCCGAGAGATAACGGCGAAAACGTAGCGCGAGGACAGAACGCGAAATTCCTACCTCGGTCGCGAGTGAAGCAATCGTCCAAGGATGGGTGGGCTTCCGATGCAGCAGGGCCAAGGCTTTTCCAACTTCGGGGTCGCGGATACCAGCCAGCCACCCCGTTTGTTCCCTAGGCAGCAGCGCGATGTAGCGTCGCAGCGCTTCGACGAACAAGACTTCGGACAACTTTGCGAGCACGGCCTCACCACCGGCTCTGGACGCATCCGCACTATCCACCGAATAGCGGATGGAGTTTTCCAGCCATTGGCCTGACGCGTCGTCGCGAATGCTGACCTTCATTATGGATGGCAACCCGCCAAGGAACACTCGGCTCAGCTGTGGATCACAGGACATGTAGCCGCAGATGAATTTCGTAATCTCCCCACCTCCGCCCATTCGGGAAACTTTGAGGCCTTGAGATAAAACTCGTTCCACCACTTGTGCGCGGTCCACCGGCGTGACGGGCGGGCCGTTTCCCAGGATGTGTGGATCGCCGTGCGGAACGATGAGGATGTCGCCTGCGTTCAGTGGAAGCGACCGATCATCTCCCTCGACATGCGCGTAGCCGCGGCCCTCGGTCAGCAGGTGAAAGATGATCACGTGCTGGGAATTCGGAGAAATATACGAAGTCACGGTGCGAGCGTCGACCGAGCGGGCGCACCAGGGCGCGGAAAACTCGGCGTTGTAAAACAGCGCACCGCCGAGCTTGACGACCTTGAGGACTTCGGAGAGGACGTCCATGCGGGCTCCACGCGGCAGGCAGGACTTTCAGCAAGTTGTACGGGACGCTCAAGCAAGTAATGCGCAGCCTAGCACGCCCCTGTTAAGAAAACCAGACTTCCGGACAAGGTAATCCCTGGTCATCGCACATACAGTGCGGCATGTCGTTGCACGTGATGTCGAACTGTTTTTCGATCCGAGAACATAAACCAAGGCGCAAAACCATGTCTCTCAGATCAGGATCATCCGAAGTGGAGAGCATGAAGACGTCTCTCAATAAGATCCGCATGACCCGCGATTACGATCGATTGCGCATTACAAGGAAATCGGCGCGCGAGGGTTCTACGAGCGCTTTCATGTCGCTTCCTAGGATGCCGGTCACTGGATGTGGATTGCGGTTCTGGCCAGCTTGCTCTGATTGCTGCCACGGATGGTCTGGAGAGGGTTTGATAGTCCGCTTCGAAGAAGCTGATGCAGGTGCGCCGGATCCGGAGATCTTCGAAGCCCAGCCCCAAAGCTGTAGCAGAAGCCCCCCGCGGCCAATTAAATGCCATATGAACTGAGAGGACGATCGCACCATTACATTGTGTAAAGGCCAACGCGTTTCTAACCTATGGAGAATGCCATGAATAAACAAACACAAGGATTTGATGTTTCGAGAAGGATGAAGCAGGGAACGATTATGAGTCAGATGAAATCAGTCCTGTTGGTTGCTGTATTCGGGATAGGGTTGACTGTGATGGGGTGTGGAGAAGGCGGCAACGGGACGAACTCGGCTCTCGCACAACAGAATACGGGTAAGGACTTCGTTGCGCCGACCGTGTTCCAGGCGGCTGGGCCCAACCTCGCCTCGATTCAGAACACGGTCGAACAGTACCGGACTGCTCTGGGGGCAACAAACAATGGCAATACGCCCGGGCCGCTTCCCAAGGACAGTGGTCACCGCGAAATCAACTGGGACGGCGGGGGCAACAACGATACGACGACAGCCCCGGTCACGCCGTTCAACACGTTCCTGAACACGCGCGGCGCCCAGTTCACCACGCCGGGGACGGGCCTTTCGCAGGCTCCCCCTTCGGGCGGGCCCCAGGGCGGCCTGGCTACGCTCTTCAACAATCCGACCTACGGCACCATCTTCAGCACGTTCAGCCCTTTGCGGCTGTTCACCCCAGTGGACAGTAACATCACCGAGGCGCTGTTCTTCGTACCCGGCTCCAATGGAAATGTGCCGGCAAAGGTCAGCGGCTTCGGCGCGGTCTTCACGGACGTTGACTTGCCGGATGGAAGCGGGCCTGGCAATACGAACGGAAACCGTCAAGCCAGCACGCGCATCGAGTGCTTCGGGATTGATGGGGGGCTGATCTTCAGCAGCCTTGTCTCTGCCTCGCCAGGCGATGCAAGTCTGTCCTTCTTCGGCATTGTCTTTACCGACGCGCGTATCGCCCGAGTGCGGATCACGAGCGGCGACACTGCCCCGGGGCCAAATGATGATGGGACACATGACATTGTCATGATGGATGACTTCCTTTACGGCGAACCGCAGCCAATACAGCCGATACCGTGATGCAAGAATGCCCTACAGGGTCGATCGGTCCTGTGGGGCATTCGGGGTGGAGGTCTTCAATGAATCAGGATAATTCACCGGGACGTGTCTCTTCGAGGCGAGAATGGCGTTCGATAGAAAAGCTCTGCGAACAACGGTGACGGCGCAGCAACGACCCTCAGACGACGCACGTTGACAGGGGCGCTCATGGCTGCTGTCCGGCTGCGTGGAGCCGAAATTTGAGTTTCTCAGGTTCGGCCTGGTCTATCGGAGTGCGCGGTGAAGGTCTGCCTCGCGCCGCGCGGGACTCTTAATCAGCAGACCGCACTCTTCCCGCTATTCGGTTTTCCATTCATTTCAGGGCAATGCGCAGAGGGGTCTGAAATGCCGCTAAAATCGAGCCCCCGCAACCAACGGCATTTACCGCCTCGTTTTCTTTTTTTGATTCTGTAATCATTGGCCTCAGCCGTCTCACAGCCGCGTGAAACGACTTGGCGCTGACGACGGGTCGACCATCCTCTTGAGCCGCTGCGTTGTAAGAAATTGCCAGATCCTTTTTAGTGGTGCTCTATGTGATCCCGAGGACCTCCCTCCTCGACGCTATCTACCTGACCGCGTTCCTCGGCGGCGCTGTCGCAACACATGTTCGCGTGGGCAGTCCGCTTGCTACTCACGTCCTGTTCGGAGTCTACGTCGCGGCATTCCTGTGGACTGGCCTTGCGTTGCGCACCCCACGTCTACTGACGCTGCTGGCGGGCGCCTAGCTCTCTGGCAAACGGTGCGGATAGCGCTACTCGGAGTAGTGTTTTCAAATGGCTGACGTAAATTAAGATCCTCGGGTAGCTCAGAAGCTTCACGGCATGCTCCGTCCAAAATCGCTCCATGAACTCAAAGAATGTCCTTCGTTCTTCTTCGGGTTTTTCGAAAAAGCGGCCTTCGACGATTTGGCACTTGACCTTTCCCAAAATCGCTTCGGCCAGGCGTCGGTCACCTGTTCCGGTTGATCGTCTGACCTGCCGCCCTTGGAACATGAATGACATCCACCACGTGTCGCCTCGTTTAACGAGCCCCATTGCCGTCCTTCTTTCGCCTAGGGCTCGGTGATATGGTTTCCCCGTGGTGGCGAGTGAACCAGAAGGTAACTTAATTCGCTAGAACCTCGATGCCGTCAGCGTCACGTCCGTGCTCGCCCACGCACGGCGGAAGCGCGCTTCCGCTGCGGCCGCTTCGGTGTTCTTCCCCTGTGCCCGGAGCGCCTGTGCGAGCCCAAACAGGGACCAGCCGTTCTCGGGGAAGCGCCGGAGGTCCTCGCGATACACCTTCTCGGCCTCGGCATTTTGTCCCGCCTTCAACAGCGCGGCGCCGAGCGAGTGCCGAATCGGGTAGTACCACTTGGGCGGTTCGAAGTAGAGTCCCGTGTCCTCGATCTTGGCCGCCTCCCGGAAGTGGTTCGTGCCCGCGTCGAGGTCGCCGTGGCGGGTGGCGATCTCGCCGGACAGCGCGTGCACGGCAATCGAGAGCGCCGTCTTGCCATCGGCACCTTCGGGCGTCGCGGCGTTAATCGCCGTCACCGTGTCGAGCGCGGCTTGCGCCTCCGCCCACCGTCCCTTGGCGGCATGCGCCACGCCGCGGGCGTAGTACGCCATGGCGTATGAGAACCGGATGTCCTCCGGAGGAAGCGGTTCGGCAAGCACGTCGTCCCATTTTCCGAACGTCGTGAGCGTGAGCGCGTGGTACGGCAGCATCTCCTGCAGCATCCCGACCTGGCGCGCGGCGTCGAGGTTCACCTTGGAGGTGAGTGTATTGGACGCCTCGCTCGCCTGCGCACTGCGGCCCGCCATCGTGGAGGCGAAGGCGAGGAAGTGGATGTTGTGCGGGTAGTACGCGAGCGGATAGACGCCCATCGGGTGCTGCCCTTCGATGAACACCTCGTCGGTGTGGATGGCGTGTTGGTTGGCCTGCACGGCGTCGTTCCACCGTCCGACGCGGATGTAGATGTGTGCGGGCATGTGGACCATGTGCCCTTCGCCCGGCATGAGCCGAGCGAGCCGCTCGGCGCACGGCACCGCGGCCTGCGGGTTCACCGCTTCGACCGCGTGGATGTAGTAATGGCACGCGCCGGGGTGGTTCGGGTTGCGCGAGAGGACTCTCCGGAGCTGGCGTACGATTTCATTGGTGCCGGGGTAGGGAGTACCGTCGGGTCGCCAGTAATTCCACGGGCGGAGGTCCATCAGCGATTCGGCGTACAGGGTCGCGGCGTCGAGGTCGTTGGCGTAGGTGTTGGCGACTCGCTCCATCGCGCGCGAGTACAACGTGTCCAACCGGGCACGATCGGTCGGCGGGACCGCCGCGTAGCGCTGCGCGACCGCCTCGATGTACGCGCGCTCAGGCGCCGTGGCGTGGGACTTGAGCGCCAGCGCTTTCTGCGCTGCCGCGTACGCGGCGACTCCGCTCGCCGAGTCCATTGGAGCGTTAACGTGCGGGCCGTAGGCGAGTGCGATCCCCCAGTAGCACATGGCGCAGGTGGGATCGATCTCTGCGGCGCGCGTGAACGAGCGGATCGCTTCCGCGTGATTGAATCCGTAGACGAGTCGCAGGCCCTGGTCGAAGTACTGCTGTGTGGCCAGGACTCGAGTGGAGATGCGTTTGTGATGGGAGCCGAGGTTCGTGTAGAGGGGGACTGTGTCAAAAAGGCTCTTCGGCGGCGCGGGCGCCACCGTCGGCTCTGTGCCCGAGCTGGGGGCGGCACAGGCGAGCAGAGCAGCCGCGGCGAACCCGATGATGTGGGGGGACGTCATAGCGTGCCTCCATCCGAACGCGGAATGCAATTGATTGGACCGTTGGGCGGTGATAGTGAGGTGAGCTATCCCGTAGTAGACTGATCCGTAGATGAACGCTGAAATTCGCTTGATCATGGCTCCCTCCCTAGGTTGCTCCGACGATGCTCTCACGAGCATCCCCGGGTAATTGCACGCATAGATGATACGTATGTCGTTTCTATTACCTCTTCTCGAGCCAAACAAACACCGGCCTAGACAATCAAGAAGAAGGGCCTGAGTGGATCAAGAGCCACCCAGGCACGTCAGGGCTATAGTTTGTCGATCTGGATCGAGACCGGTACCGGATTCGACACGATGTCGAGAACCGGCGATAATCTAATCAGCTCGCTCAATTCTTCTGTAGGGGCGTTCGACTTGATCGCAAAGTGGACACGGATTTCCTTGTAGCCTCGCCGGACCTTGTCCGACAGCCCAAGAAATCCTTGTACGTCGAGATCTCCTTCCAACGTGGATTCCACAGACTCAAGATGAATGCCTCGTGCCGCTGCGTGGTAGACGAGCGAAGTCGTGAGACCTGCTGCGAGGGCGTGTAGCACAAACTCATAAGGATTTGGTCCTTGATCAGTGCCGAGCAACACCGGCGGTTCGTCGGAATCGAGCACGAAAGGTTTCTTGCGCGTCGTATACTCCTGCCCAGCGCCATAGAAACTCTGGATCGTTGAGCAGTTGTGCCCGCCCGTCATCCATTGATTCTTCGCGCGAAATTGGAAGGTCACCAGGTTCGCGTTTTGCTCAACGGCTTGGATCATTCCACCCATTCGATCCACATTGACGCCGTTGATGACTGCGGTGATGGTTGCCTGCGACATGATGACTCCTCCTTGTTGAGTGTGTTGGTAACTGGCTAGTTGCCGAAACAATAGCCGGTCGGCATCCCGGCAGAAACATTCCCAGTTCATCCCTGCACCCGCCTCCCCTTGGTGTGGGTGAATGATCCAATGCGGAGTCCCTATAGCAGCTTCGATGCCGGCACGGTGAAATAGAATCGAGATGGAATTTCAGCAGGTTTGGGTACTGCAGAGAAACCCAGCCACCCGTGAAATCTCACGAGTCGTGAAATCTCGCGAGCGGATTTATGAATTCTCATGAAGGGATGAAGACCAAGCAGAATTATGCGTGAGATGGCTGATGGATGAAAATCAATGTGCGGTGGGCTTCTGAATCTTGAGAGCTTTCATCCGTGACGACAAGGTGGAGGCGTTGATTCCGAGAAGTTTCGCCGCGCCTTTCTCGCCGGAGACTTTCCAGTTCGCAACGTCGAGCGCGCGCATGATATTCCCGCGTTCCAGGTCCTCCAGTTCTTTCGCGGTGCGAATGATCCCAGGCCTGGGCTCGCTTGTACGGTCGAATGAGGATAGCGTGGTCGTTGCCTCCGGTAAGGCGCGATCCAGGTTCAGCTGGCCATCGGTGGCTGTAATCACGGCCCGCTCGATCACGTTCTGCAGTTCCCGCACGTTTCCGGGCCAACTGTAACCCTTGAGCCGACGCGCATAATCGGCTGTCAACGGCGCGATCGTTCGGCCCATTTTGGTGGCGAAACGGCGGGCAAAGGCAGAGGCCAGACGAACCACATCGTCACCGCGCTCGCGCAAAGGCGGCAGACGCAGAGGAAACACGTTCAGCCGGTAAAACAGATCCTCCCGGAATTGTCCCTCGCGGACGGATTTCTCCAGATCGCGATTCGTTGCGGCCAGTACCCGCACGTTCACCTTCTTGGCAGAAGAGCTGCCGACGGGATCGAACTCGCCTTCTTGGAGCACTCGGAGCAGTTTTGCTTGCAGGCCGAGCGGCAGTTCCCCGATCTCGTCGAGAAAGATGGTGCTCTTGTCGGCCAGGGCAAAGCGGCCTTCGCGTTTCTTGGTCGCGCCGGTAAAGGCCCCGGCTTCATGACCGAACAATTCACTCTCTATAAGCGTGGCGGGAATCGCCGCGCAATTCACGATGACCAACTGACGCGCCCGGCGTGTACTGGCTGCATGGATTGCTCGTGCCACTAGTTCTTTGCCGGTGCCTGTCTCACCCAGGATAAGCACTGTCGCGTCGGTCTCTGCGACTTGACCGATGTCGCGTAAGACCTGCCGAAGCGCCTGGCTCTCGCCGATCAAGGCTTCGTCGTGGTGTAGGGCCTGCAATTCTTCCCGCAATAATTCGGTCTCAGCGGTAAGCGACTGGATCTTCTGCTCCGCTTCCACCCGATCGAGCACGTTGCGGAGGATCAAGGTCGTGAATTTCCGGCGATGCAGCTCGAAACGGGAGAGCGTCGCTTCGGCAGGAAACACGTCGCCGTCGGGACAGCGGGCGGCGAGGCCGCCGGGAATCCAACGCGACTGCTGACCCTCGGGACGTCTATCCAACTCGGCGACCAGGGCCACCAGCCTGCCGGCATCATCCGGACTCACGAAGCGTCGGAAGTTCTGACCGGTCATGTTGTCCGCTCGACAGCGGAATGCTCTTTCAGTGGCAGGGTTCACGCGGGTAATGTGGAGTTCATCGTCCAGCTCGATGATCGCATCCATCGCGCTGCTGAGAAGCCGCCCGACTTTTTCTTCCCGCTCACGCACCTCCGTTTCCGCCCGCAGGCGCTGCAACTCAGCCGCAGCCCGCGCGGCGAAAATCTGAAAAATTGCATAGACGCGCGGCTGCTCGGGAATCGGCCGCCGGTCGATCACCGCCATGTGTCCGAGAATCACCCCGTCCGTGTTGAGTAAAGGGACCCCCATGTAGCTCACGGCGCCAATGGCCATCAGATCCGGTTCGTTCGGATAGATCTCCAGCAATCGATCTGGAAAATGGACGAGCCGCTGGGTGTCGATGACCTGCTCGCAAGGAGATCCGGTGATGTCGACGTCATAGTCCTTGATCCACTGACCGTCCATCCAAAAGGCGAGGGCATGGAGGCGGTGTCGTTCCGGAAAATATTCCGTCACCCACGCGCCGTGGGTACCGAGTGCTTTGGCAAGGTTTTGAACCAAAGACGCAAAAAACCCCTCGCCAGTTTTCGTGGCGGTTCCTTCCAGAATAGCGCGTAGAGCCGCATCGGCTTCGACATTTGACAGTGGGGAGGGGAGATCGTTGAGTGCCGACATGGCCTCAAGATTATGAAATGTGAAGCGGGAGATGCAAGGGGAGTGATACTTTCACTGGCAATATGGGAAGTGGTGAGCCGGTGTATAGCAACTCAGACGAAAGCAAGTGGGAACCAATATCACCAGAAAGCATTCACTCACTTCAGGGCAATGTGTAGGGGGGTTCGAAATGCCGCTAAAATCGAGCCCCCGCAACCACCGCTTCTCTCTTGTCTCTCAACCACTTGCAACGGACGCGCGCCGGTCCACGGCCATCTGCCGAAAGGCCTTTGGAAACTTTCCCACTCGTTTCTTGGCCACCTGTCACCCCCTCCTTGTGCCAAGTGTGCCAATTCGCCGTGTCTCAATCTAGGGGGTCAGTCCATGTGATGCACTTCCGTTGAATCGGCAACCTAGACCTCATTCCAACTCACTCAGGCCCAGGAGCGCGCAGTTCTGATGTACTGAACTTTGCCAGTGCACTTTGTATTTTCGACAGGACTTCAGGCGAACGAACATTGCGCTCTCCTAGTACTATAAGAGCGAAATTGTCGGCCAAGATCTCCTCTGGGTGAATGATGTACTCCGTGTTCTGACCCACCTGTTCAAAGAACCCAGAGATCTGCTCTAGCCCGACTAAACGAGGCCCGTGCGAGTCATATAAAGCCAGCGGAGCGCGGGTATCCCCGGGTCTTTCTACTAGCAGGAGCGCGAGTTGTAGATACTGGAAGAACTCTCCTCCGCGAGAGTTGTCGTATCTCGGCGCCCGCGAGAACAGAATTGGGATTGCCCAGGTCTTCTGTCCATCAAGCTCCAGTCGAATGCAATAGTCGTTTTGGGGCGCATCGGGGTTGGTAATTTTGCGCGGCGCCAGATTCTCAGGGAATTCGATCTCACCACAGTATTGAAAGCCAATCGATTCGTAGAGTAGCTTCGCGAGTTTCGGATGGGTGCGCGAAGAGATATGGAATAGCTCGTGGGCTAACAACCTTTGAATCTCCCGCTCAGACGAAGCAAGAATGCTCTTCGGTAGGACAATCGCATTTGAGCGTGTGTAGGCGGCATTTCCTTCTTCCCTCCCGGATGTCTTGATGAGATAGATCTGACCCGGTAACGGTAGCGACAGGCGGGCAACCGCAGTTCTGATTTTCCGAAACGCTGACTCGACTACGTCTTTTTCGTGTTGCTCCCAATCCAGAGCCGCTGATGCGGCAAATTCTAGAAATTGCGATTCTGTGACGTCACGGTCTGTCTTCATTCGGGCTGCGCGGTCAAACGGGCTCATCCGAGCCACGAATGTGTCTTTGGTCGAGAGGATGCGCCGTGAGTCCGTGGCAGGTGCAAATAAGAGCTCCCCTGCGTTGGTTTGACCAACGAGTCCCAAAAGAAGTATTGCGGCAAGAACAGTATGCGGAAGTCGAACCACTGCGACCCCTTTTACCTACCCTGGCCACAGTGTGGCACAACAATAAAAAGTAGCTTTATTGCTTCTCTCCGACTTGTTTTAAGAATTGCTTTGCCGCCTCGTCCCCTCGTTCTGCAGCCTTGGTTATCCATAAAAGCCCTTGGTTTCGGTTAGGGGTGAGAGAAGGCGGAACTCCATAAAAGAGCTGTTGCCCATGTTGAAATTGTGAATAGGCATCACCTAGTTCTGCAGCCATCGAGTAATCCTTTATTCCCTCTTCAATGCGGCCTTGCTTAAAGCGAATCCAGCCGCGGTAACCAAGGATCATGCTTTCTGTAGGCGCGAGTCTCAGCGTCTCATCAATCTCGCGTGAGAACTCCTCTAGATTGGTGGGATTTGCTCCGTTATATACGACTCCTTTTAGCGCATCTAACCGCTCAGTGTTATCTATACCACCTAAAAGACTCAACGCTTTTCTGTAGAGAGGGGGTTCAACCCCGCTTTTCCGGACACCTAGTTAAGGCTCATCATGGGCCAGGAGGGGTGTCATGGTACAACGGCGGAGGTTTTCAGCAGAGTACAAGCGTGAAGCGGTGGCCATGCTCAATGCCCCCGGGGTGAGCGTGAGCCAGATCG